>NBMB01000028.1 GCA_002084765.1 Candidatus Cloacimonetes bacterium 4572_55
CCTGAAGAAAATTTGGCAAAAAAGATATAATTCTTTAATTATCCATTCTTAATCTGCGATAATCTGCGTAATCTGCGGACCGATTTCCGTGATGACGAATAATCTAGGCCAGATACAATTCATCGTATCAACGCAACGCTTCCGCTGTGAAACCGATCATGCACTTGGACTTGATAAAAATAGAGTCCGCCTTCCACAGGTCTTTCCTGATTATCAGTCCCATCCCAGATAATGGGATAGCTGCCATCCCGCAACGTTCTTATCTGGTATCCCCTTTCATCAAATATTTTAATCGTGAGGGGACCGCTTGTCGCGTCGAAAGCGGGGTTTATGCCGAAATCAAAGTAGAGAAGATCGTTATAGCCGTCCTCATTTGGCGTAAAAGGATTGGGTCTGACCGACAGTTTGGACAAAGGGTCCAAAAAGCCGCTTTCCACCTTAAAAAGTCCAAAGTCCGGCAGATAGGGGCTGGGCGATTCCGAATTTAGGTTCGGCTGAGGCATGGGTCCGGGAGGAGGTGAAGATGGCAAAAATTCGAGACTCTTTATCAGCACATAGTTTTTATCTGGATAAGAGAGTCCTCCGAGATAGACCCAGTTTATCCCGTCCCAATAAAAAATTTTGAGATCGTCTGCCTGATCCTCGTCCACATCTCCTTCGACAAGCGAGAGCGAATCATAATGAAAGAAAAGCTCGACCGACTCGCCTGGATCGTCTGCTGTTTGGAACCTCAGATTATGGATCAACTCGTGGGTGGTTTTATTTCGAACAGTAAAGCGGATACTGCCCACGATCTCAGAATCGATACGGGGATGGTCGCTGACAGATGTGATATTGTCGGAGTTCAGATATTCGCTCTCCTCTGAGAGTTTTTCCGTGGTGAGAGGCGTGATGATGAGTGTGTCGGAGACCGAACCGGCTGGGATGCAAAGCCGGGTGTCGTTGTTCGGGATATGATCGTCCCAAAATTCTGGCAAATATATACAGTTGTCCCGATCCGGATAGACAATATGATGTTGATCCAGCAGGATCGAGTCGGACATAATCAAAGAAAGATGCCCCAACGCGTCTTCACATTGCGCGTAGACCCTCTTGACGCCGTCGCCGGACGGGAGCGTAGCGGCAAGTTGATCCGTCGCCTCGATGCGCAGTGCCTGGTCTCGGGTTCGGTAGCCTTCCATGCCCCAGAGACGCACGCTGTAAGAACTGCTATCCGTAGCGGATAGATAGAGATCAACCTCTCTGTCATAAGTGACGGTAGCGTCCTGGGTTCCCAATTGCCTGTTGCCTATCGTGAGGAGCAGGTCTGAAGGGGACGAGTTATCGATGCGAAATTCAATTCTTTCTCTGGACCAGGGGCCCCAATTAAAATTTAACTCTCCCAATTGATCATACCGAAAGCCGTCCGCTGCGCGAATCTGGATATAATAGATTCCGTCGCTCGCGACGGAGGGCAACTCATCCATGAAATCGACGATGCGAGCGATTTCTCCGGAAGGAGAGGCCGGTTCACTTGCGCCGATATAGTTATATTGCGATTGCGAACTCTGAAAACTGGAATCGTCGCTTATCTGCACATGAAAAAATTGCATCGAATCCCCCTCGACATCTTCATAGCACCAGCTCAATTCCTCCACGTTGAGGGAATCCGAGATCGTAGGGATAGGGTCGTTGATCAAGACGGTAAACTCGATTTTATCCGGATTGTTAGGGCTGTCATTAAAGGTGATATTGCCATACATAATGAAATTGCTATCGGGATTTTCCCTATGTTGGCGTAGCCAGACAAAATCAAATTCATCGTGTGCGTCGGCTCGGGTCACAACCCCACTATCGATATAATCTGGGTCTAAAATATCCGAGAGAATCGGGTTCCAGGTCACTTGCCAGCCAGTGCCGTATTCATGTCGATTATAAAATATGAGAGAGGCACCGTCACTTTGGATATCAAAAGATATCCAGATCGCATGGACGTCCCCCCGACCGGAGATCGCTATTTGGTGATCGGAATCGTGACTAAAATAGCCCCCCTCCTGCATCGTATAAATTGAGGATGCTTCATCTCTGAGGATGTCCAAGGTACGATATTTCAGGCTGGGGGAAAAATTTCCTGGAGAGTCGAATTCCGACCAGATAATATGCGCCACATCGTTGGAGTCGATCGATAATTTCGGAAATGCTGAGCCGGCAGAAGATTCCGAGACATTACGCACCGGATCAGACCAGACAAAAGGCTCGTCGTGGCGAGGTCCGCGTCGGCGCACGATCTCATAATTTCCAAATTGGCTATCAGTCCATACGACATGGGGGTAGCCTCTCGAATCCAGGGCGATTTTTGGCTGAATGGAAGATGAAAAAATCGCGCTGATCGGGGTGCCCTCTCTGTATAGAATCTCGACCTGGTCAGTCAAACGGAAGCCGACTCGAAAACAGATCACCACACCGATATCCGAAAAAAAATTGGAGGAATTTACGCAATAAAAATGATAAACGTCGCCCTCCCGATAAAAAGTAAACGACAAATTCCTGGCCTCAGAGTTGATACCCGAATTGTCATCCTCTGAGTCCAGAAGTATTATCGGCTCCGGTATCCAGTCCCAGTTTTCCGAATTCGGGTTATATTTCCCCCCAAAATAGATGATCCCAAAGACAATTTCCCCATCCTCTTCCTCCTCTTGTGAGAGCCATAACAGATGAATATTGTCCTGGTTGTCTATTTGGATCGACGGGTCTGGAGCGACCCCAAACCAGCTGAAACTGTCCAGTAATACCGGCTCAAAATCTGGCGGAATCTCCTCTGGATTAAAGACCATATAGTACACGGCTATCAGGGTATCGTTTGGTGTAAACAGCAAATCGGAATAGATCAGATGAAGATTTCCGAACCTGTCCCGCGCCAATGGATGCCCATCTCCGAAAACGCGTAAGTCTTCTGTATCGCTGTCTGGATCCTGAAAGTTGGGGATATGCAGACCGCTCAAAATAGGTCCATACACGCTAAGCGGCAGGTCTCCATCTCCGCCCTGACCATAAGCCGGGCAAACAAAGCATAAAAACAGCGCGAAAATCATCAAAAAAAATCTTGTTTTTATCATGGCGTGGACTCCAATTCTCTGCGATCGCCCCCAAAGGGTGGAGCGGATACATTTTAATTACACTTTAACGCTCTTACTCTGGAATAGGTATCGCTTGATACTCTTTTTTGATGTTTTTGGAAACTCTTCGTCTCGAATTTCAAAATTCCTCACACGTTTGTAATCCGCCAATTTTTCACAATATTTAGCGATTTCCACCTTCAACATCTCTTTCACTTTCTTTTCATCAAGCGAGATATTGTTCTCTTTTGCGTGCGTATCGAAATATTCGGTATCCGGCACCACAATCGCCTGCACCACTTCTCTGTCTCCGACCATCCGACCGACTATCAACGCCTCCAAGATAAAGGGGCTTTTTAACAATGCAAACTCCACCTCTTCTGGATAGACATTTTTACCGGCTTTGGTAACGATCAGATTTTTGCATCGACCCGTGATATAGAGGTAGCCCTCCTCGTCGATCCGGCCCAGGTCGCCAGTAAAAAACCAGCCGTCTCTCAGAATTTCCGCGGTCGCATCGGGATTTTTATAGTACCCTTTCATCACGATAGGTCCCTTGACGACCACCTCGCCTACGCCCTCCTCGGTCGGCTGATCAATCTTCACGGTGACAGAGGGGAAAGGCAGTCCGACCGAGTCCATCTTGACCTTCTCCACCGGGTTGACTGAGATAACCGGAGAGGTTTCGGTCAGACCGTATCCCTGCGTGATGTCAAACCCCAAGTCTTGAAAAAATTGTCCCACTTCCGGCGTCAGTGCCGCGCCTCCGGAGACCATCAGTTTGACGCTTTCCAAGCCAGCTTTTTTCCGCATCCCGGCAAACACCTTTTTTCCGATCCGCTTCCCGAACAAGGTTCGAGCCGTCTTGACGATACGCATACTGGTATAAAACAGAGTCCTTTTTGTGAAGGGTGCCTGATTAATTTTTCGCTTGATACCCAGCCCCATCTTCTCAAACAACAGCGGCACTCCGAGCATGATGGTACAGCGTTTCTCACGGATCGTGCCGACAATCTCCTTCGATTTCAGGCTGGGCGAGTAGGTGATCGTGCACCCGGTGCAAATAGGAGTAATAAACCCAGCGGTCGCCTCAAAACTGTGGTGCAACGGAAGAATCGAGATAAAATTGTCCTCTGGATCAAATGTCACCCGAGACGGCACCCCCTTCACATCGGAAATGATATTTTTCTGCGTGAGCATCACTCCCTTGGATTGACCGGTGGTTCCAGACGTGTAGAGAATCGCCGCGACATGGTCCTCGCTGACATTTTGCTTTTGATACGCGTCAGCACCGGACTCAAGCAATCGTTTCCCTTTTTCCAAAAAGTCATCCCAAAACATGGCGTCTTCCTGATAAGCCTCCTCAACATCCATACTTATCACATATTTCAATTTTTTTAAATTGGGTCGAATTTCCGTAATATCTTGGAGAAATCGACCCGCGGTAAAAAGAAATTTAGACTCGGAGTCAAATAGAATATGAAAAATTTCGGGCGTCGATAGGGATCACAACACCGCCGGCAAACTGTATCGCGAGATAAGAAATCGCCCACTCCGGACGATTTTCGCCGATCACAGCCGCATGGTCTCCAGGAGCAAATCCCATCCCCGCAAGAGCCGCGCACATGCGGTCAATTGTCTCTTTGATACGGGTGTATGTGAATTCGTCGTAACTTTTTCCTCGCTTGATCTGTAAAGCGATCTTATCGGGAAATTTTTCTATTGAGGAGATCACAGCTTCCGGTAAGGTTTTAAAATCGGGAAAGTATTTAAGATTGTTCGATTGTTCGATTTTTTTCATTTTTTCGCCCTCCAAGTCGAAAAAGAGGTAAGAAGAATCCACAGATTGTGCAGATAGATTTTGAAAAGAGGCTTATGAGTTTTAATCTTAATGGTTTTTATGGGAATTTGTCAAGAAAATTGCCTGATTTTATAGATCGATAGAGAAAATATTGCCTGCCATAGAAAAATGTCATACATTAGGGATGTCTCGAACGTACAAATAGAATATTATTAAAAACCGAAATAATTAATATTAATTTATTAGAAGAGGATAAATCTATGGCTACTGGAGAATTAAACGCATTATTGGAAAAATATCAATCAAGAATCACTAAAATGCGAGGTTATCTTTGACCTGGATCAAAAAGAAAAAATAATTGAGCGGTTGGAAAAACAGATGAGCGCGCCTGAGTTTTGGAACAATAATGAAACCGCGCAACAGGTGATCTCGGAATCGAACGAGATGAAGCGGTGGGTCAATGGGTGGTCTGCGCTCTCTGGGACGCTTGCCGATCTTTTTGAGTTGCTGGAACTGGCGCTCATGGAGGAGGAGGAGGACACGATCAAAGAAGTCGAGAGCGACGCGGCTCAATTTGAGGAACAGGTCAAGTCGTTTGAGATGGACATCATGTTAAACGATGAGGACGATCACCGGGACGCTATTTTGACCATTCATTCCGGCGCGGGCGGCACTGAGTCGCAGGATTGGGCGGAAATGTTGATGCGCATGTACCTGCGATGGTCGGAGCGGCATGGTTTCCAAACCGAGTATTTGGACTTTCAGTCCGGGGAAGAAGCCGGCATCAAAAGCGTGATCATCGACATCAAAGGACTGAACGCTTATGGCTATCTCAAGGCAGAAGTGGGCGTGCATCGGCTGATTCGTATCTCGCCCTTTGACGCGAATCGACGACGTCATACCTCTTTCGCCTCGATTTTTGTCTATCCCGATATCGGCGAGGATCTCAACGAACGCCAAATTGAGATTGACGATAAAGATTTGAAAATCGATACCTATCGAGCAAGCGGCGCGGGGGGCCAGCATGTCAATAAGACAGATTCCGCTGTGCGAATTACGCATCTGCCGACCAACATTGTGGCTCAGTGCCAAAATGAACGATCCCAGCATAAAAATAAGACGACCGCGATGAAAATTTTGCGTAGCCGTCTTTATCAAAAATATCGAGAAGATCAGGAAGAGGAGAAAAATAAGCTGGAGTCACAAAAGAAAAAAATTGAGTGGGGAAGTCAGATTCGATCTTATGTATTCCAACCCTATACAATGGTTAAAGATCATCGGACTCGGGTCGATATAGGCAATATTCAAGCGGTGATGGATGGCGATATTGACCGTTTTATTCATGCCTATCTGAAAGAATTCAGCGGACATTCGCCGAAAAAATAGCGAGAGAAGCATGATTGATGGACAAAAAAGCGGACATGATGAGACGCAAAAGCGGTATCGTAAACGGACGAAACTATCGGTCGATAACTATGTGCAGGGCGTGTTGAATCGGGATCGGGTCATACTGGCTCGAACCGTCACCTTAGTAGAAAGTAATTCCAAGTCTCATAACATGTTGGCTCAACAAGCTCTGCAAAAACTTTTGCCTCATACCGGAAATTCGATACGCCTGGGGATCACTGGCGTTCCTGGAGTGGGGAAAAGTAGCTTTATCGAGAGATTGGGCTATGACTTGTGCGAACAGGGTCATCGGGTTGCTGTGCTGGCGATAGATCCCAGCAGTAGCGTCACCAGGGGAAGTATCCTGGGCGACAAAACACGTATGACAAAATTGGCGAGGCATCCGAACGCCTTTATTCGCCCCTCCCCTACCGGAGGTGCTCTGGGCGGCGTGACTCGAAAAAGTCGAGAAACTATATGGGTCTGCGAGGCAGCCGGCTTTGACGTGATCTTGGTCGAAACGGTCGGCGTGGGACAGAGCGAAATCACAGTCCGTTCTATGGTCGATTTTTTCTTGTTATTGATGCTGTCCGGATCCGGAGACGAGTTGCAGGGGATCAAAAAAGGGGTGATCGAGCTGGCAGACGCTCTGGTGATCAATAAAGCAGATGGGGATAATAAAATCAAAGCCGAGGCGGCAAAGAATGAATATAATCGGGCGTTACATTACCTGCAACCTGTCACAGAAGGATGGAGCGCATCAGCTTATACCTGCTCTGCGCTGACCGGAGAGGGGATTTCGGAGATATGGCGGATTATCCAAAAATTTAATGAGAGAACGACTGACTCTGGGGTATTTGGTCGCCGACGTCGGAGCCAGCTGATTGACTGGACGCGCTCAATGATCAAAGAACATCTGCAAGAACGATTTTTTAACCATCCCGAGATCGTCAGGATACGCCCCAAGATCGAAAACGCGGTTGTCCAGGGCGAGATGCCCGCGACAACCGCGGTAAAAAAACTACTTGACGCGTATGAAAAGTAACCAAATTGGCTGAAATGGAAAAAATTAGGAGCTTAGACGCCTCAGAGTCACGTCTCCAGCCGCGGTGTGACATGTGACTTCAGCTCCGCCGCCGTTAATCTCCCCTTCCATGCTGCCGGTCGGTAGCCAATTATTCTGATTGGTCTCCAGATCAAACTCGCTCTCTATGCTGCCGACAACCGCCCGCAAAACCACATCGGCTTCGAAATCCTGCGGTATCTCAAGGGTCACATCGCCCCCTGCCGTGCTGATACTGATCCCCTTATTCCTACCGAAATAAAGCACATCCACATCGCCGCCGGCCGTAGATATTTTGATCTTGCCGTTGCTCCCGGATAGATTGAGATCGCCGCCCATTGACGAGATATTGACATCGCCATCAAAATCCTCAGAATGCACATCCCCTCCAGCCGAGCTAATCTCGATATCGCCCTTTGTCTCTTTAAAGAGAAGATCTCCTCCGGCTGATTGCACCTTGATCTGCCCGATAATCTCTCGAACATCCACATCGCCGCCCGCTGTTTCTATATCAATATTTCCAGCCAAACCGCTTATATCCACATCGCCGCCCGAGGTATCAATCTCTATATTGTACTTCTCAGGGACTTCGATTTTGTACTTGATGGCAACCTTATTAAAATTAAGCGAACCGCCCTCGTCTTTCTCTTCCGTCCATATCTTCACATCATTGAGTCGCTGTTCTACCTTAAAATCCAATTCTTTCACAGCCCGATCGTTAGCAAAAATAGCGATTTTGACTCTGGAATTCTTAACAACTGTAACCCACACATCCCCCGACGATTCTATGATCAAGTTTCCGCCTTCGGCGACCAAAAACGCATCCTCCTTGACCAGCTCCAATTTCGCCGCCCCAGCACTGTGAGAAAAAAGACACAGCAACGTTACCATCGTCAAAAGTATAAAACGTACTCTAAATTTTCCGAAAATGCTTATTTTCAACCTCTCCTTAAACCTAACCCGGACAAGCCGGAACCATAAAGACATCACAAAAACATATTTTTTGCGACGATATTATAACAAAAATAGAATTGTAAGAGACTTGCGCTTGCATTCCGAGAACATCTCCCACCATGATTGACATAACGAAATGCATGCTCAAGTTGTTGCATCAATTTCCCATGTGTTCTCAAAATTATGCGGTCAAAATAGGTACAAAAAATCAAATAATATTCCTAAGCTACCAGACGGTTACGTGTAACTCTCTCGTTACACCCTTCCTGAGAAGGCAATTTATCTTATTTTGAAATTGAATTCAACTTATAATAAATCAATACGTTATGTTCCAATTAAATGAAAATAGCCATTCTATACGTTTGATTATGCACCCTATCTTCCAAAATGCGTGTAACCTTGTCGTTACATTTATGTAATGCTCCTTAAATTTTAAATTTTTATATAATGCATTATATATCAGTATGTTACAATTACTTAAAATTTTTGGCATGAATATAGCGTAGATTTAATACGTGAATTAACATCAAATCAGCGATTTAGCTGGTTTACAACATATAATTTTTGTTTCTTATGGAGGTTTTATCTCATGGCTAACGAATCCGCAGTATGGTATACTGGCGAAGCGACAGGTCCGATTCCGGGCGTAAACACAATTGCCGGGCGTGAAGACTCAGACCCGGTTTATGACTTTGATCATCATCTGCATATCCCCACCGAACGCAGCACTGGCAGACTTGCCGGCAACCGCGTTCACGATCCGGTTGTGCTGATAACCCCTTACAGCAAATCGACGCCGATCCTGTTTAAGTGTATGTGCAATGGGGAGACGCTAAGCGAGGTGATTGTTAAGTGGTATCAGATTGACCCGGAGGGGAACGAAATCGAGTATTTCCGAACCACATTGAAAAAGGTCAAAATCACGGATATGCAATTTGAGTTGCCGAATATCCAAGATCCGAAGTTTGACAACTGGAATCATTACGTCAAACTGAGTTTTCGATTCGAGGACATCACCTATACCTGGATCGACGGTAATATTGAATACACCGACTCCTTCACGGCAGCGCGCTAAGCCGCTACGTCATTTTCATCAGATCGGAGATATATGGTGGATATTTATAAATTATTAAATGACTATTTACGAAAAAAAGGCTTGAACGAATACCAAGCGTCCCAAAAAGCCTCAGCATGTCTGGAATACGGTCTCGCCAATCGAGAGACTTTGTATGATAGCTTGTTGGAAGTGCTGGATCGAGATTCCGGCGGCAATTTGATGGTGGTTATCGAGAACTGGCTGAAAAGAAATCGGAATAACTTGCCCTATCCGTGCAACACGCTTCCGATGTGATTGTGATTAAGATGAATCTTCAGAGCGTGGATGCGCCTGTTGATAGACGGTTTTCAGTCGATCCACCGTCACATGTGTGTAAACCTGAGTCGCACGCAGACCGGAATGACCGAGCAGTTCTTGAACTGCTCGGAGGTCTGCCCCGCGATCCAATAAATGCGTAGCGAACGAATGACGTAACGTGTGCGGACTGACTCCCTTCCGTCCCGCGATCCTTTCCAAAAAGCGACTGATCGAGCGAGTGACGGTTCCGCCTTTGATTCGCTCCCCCTTGCGATTGATAAAAATAGCATATTGATCTTGAATTTTCTTTCCTTTAAACGTAAACCCTTTCCTTTTTTTCTCTAACCAATGCCTCACCTGGGTCAGTGCCGGTTGCCCCACCGGCACGACCCTTTCTTTTTTCCCCTTCCCTTTGACGCGAATCGTTTCCACTTCCCAATCAATATCCGACTCATTCAAACTGATGAGTTCTCCTCGGCGTATCCCGGTGGAATAGATCAATTCCATCATGGCGAGCGCGCGGATATCCATCAGGTTGTTTTTGTCGGGCAATTCTAAAAGCCGCGCCACCTCATCCTCTGATAGGAACATAGGCAGCGGTTTTTCAATTTTCGGGGAAGTGATCCGATCCGCGGGATTGACCTTGACAATATCCTGCCGAACCAGATATTTCAGAAAAGATCGGATCACCGCAAGTTTTCGGTTGATCGAACGTCTTGTCAAGCCGCTCTGAAACAGATGCGCCAAAAAACAGCGAATCTGAAGCCGACCCACCAGGCGCGTATTTTCTATCGTTTCTGAATAATTTGACGCCAAAAACTGTTGAAACTGAGTCAGGTCCGTTCCATAAGCTTTATAGGTATGATCGGACAAATTTTTTTCGTTTTTAATATGGCTCAAAAATTTCTCTATCGCCTCTTTTATCGTCATCTCCACCCCTTTATATCTCCGTTTACTTTCCCGAAAAATACCCACCAGAACTTGACAATTCTTGACAATTAGCGATCGAATCTATATCTTATATAGAACTATCTCTTGAGAAAAAGTTATGGGATGCGCTTATGTAGAAATGAGTCCACTCTAAAAACTAAAAATTTAGGTGATTTTGTTAAATTTACGTGTCTTAAGTTCAACAATATCAACAAACGTTTTCAGCAATTTTCGCAAAAAGACCCTTTTTAGAGCGGACTCAGAAATATAACCTTAGTCTTTGACAAAGGCAAGGATTTATCTTAGAGATTGGCCGTTATGGATATAGCCTGAATAATTCACCACAAGAGACAGAGAATAGGGAGAAGAGCTATAATAGGATTTTGAATGTCATGCGCGCAAAAATTCAATATATAGCTCTTTAATTATCAATTCTTAATCTGCGATAATCTGCGCAATCTGCGGATCGAATTCCGTGATGATGAATAATTCAGGATAGGGATCTAAATCGAATTCAATATTTTACGATCGGGAAAAGTATAATGATACCATTGTTAAAATCGTTTGAGGATATGACGGAAAAGGACTATGCCGAGTTGGGGCTGAAGGCGGGCTTAGAAATTCATCAGCAATTGCTGACAGAAAAAAAGCTCTTCTGCCGCTGCCCCGCTGGCCTCTATAATCTGGAATATGACGCTGAGATATTGCGTCACATGCGTCCCACGTTGTCGGAATTGGGGGAATACGACGGCACGGCTCTCATGGAATTCAAGACAAAGAAGAATATTATTTATCGGATAAACCA
This sequence comes from Candidatus Cloacimonetes bacterium 4572_55, assembly GCA_002084765.1. Taxonomy (GTDB): domain Bacteria; phylum 4572-55; class 4572-55; order 4572-55; family 4572-55; genus 4572-55. Next base: position 11,389 of record NBMB01000028.1, read on the forward strand.
CGAGACGGTTTGCACTTACGAGATGGACGACACTCCACCGTTTGAGATTAATCCCCACGCGTTAGATATTGCTCTGAAGATGGCAATGCTGCTCAACTACAAACTTGTAAGCGAAATTCATATCGCCAGAAAGCAATATCTCGACGGAAGCATTCCTACCGGCTTCCAGCGCACCACGATTGTCGGCATAGACGGATGGCTGTCCTATCGAAACCGAAAAATTGGCTTGATTCAACTTGGCTTAGAGGAAGACGCGTGTCGGGAGATATCCGACATCGGGCATGAGAGGATTTATATCACGGATCGACTCGGCATGCCACTCACCGAAGTGGTGACAGAACCGGCAATGCGCACGCCGCAAGAAGTCGCCGAGGTCGCGAATATCATCCGTTGGTCTGTGCGCAGTATGGGCAATGTGCGCACGGGTATTGGCGCGGCTCGTCAGGATGTCAATGTCAGCATCGCCGGGGGCACGCGCATCGAAATCAAGGGCGTTTCTCGCATACCCATGATCCCCTTGCTGGTCTACAACGAGGCGCAGAGACAATACTCCCTGCTACGGATTCGGGCGGAATTGCATCGTCGAGGAATTACAGAAAAGACTTTTGAAGCGCATAGCGTGGACGTCAGTCATATTTTGTCGAAAACGTCGTATGAACCCATAGCCTCGGCTCTCAAAAATAACGAAGTCGCGCATTGTGTGAACCTAAAGGGATTTCTGGGCATCTTGAGCCAACCAACTCAGATCGGCAAAGTCTTTTCCAAAGAAATTTCGGATCGGGCGCGAGTGGTCGCCTGCTTGACTCGCCTGCCCAACATTCTCACATCGGAGAGTAAGGAAGAGACGGTCACCAGCTTCAGTTGGAACAAAATTCGCAAGGCGATAAACGCCGGTGATCAGGACTCGTTAATTTTGGTCTGGGGCGATCAAAAAGATGTGAAAGTCGCGATCCAAGAGATTATTATCCGAGCAAAAGAGACGACTCAGGGCGTTCCGAGCGAAACCCGTCAGGCACTTTCCGATGGTACAAATGGTTTTGAGCGCATTTTGCCCGGGGCAGATCGGATGTATCCCGATACCGATCTTCCGCCTTTGGAGATCACGGACGATCGCATTGAACGGATTCGGAAAAGTGTGCCGGAATCTCTCTGGGACCGTGAGAAAAAGTATCGGGATATGGGAATCCCAGAACACTTGATCACCCGGATAGCATGCACGCCACGAGCGATTTTGTTTGAAAATTTGGCGAATAAGTTCTCGGTTCCGCCGACTTGGATAGCTATCTATCTATTTGAAAAGCAAGTAGCTTGGAGAAGGGATGGGTTGCCGGTCAAGCAACTAACCACAAAAAATTGGGAGATGTTTTTCAGCTATGCCTCTCAACAGCCGGCTCTGTTAGAATTGGGCGATGATCTTTTTAGATCATTCTTAGACGGCAGTGATATCGACTTAGAAAAACGAATTCTGGAGGTTGTTCCCGCTCGGATTCAATTGGACGATTTGACGGGTCTGATTCGGGAGACAATTCACGATCAGGCAGACGCGATTCCAAAGACTCCCGAAAAAAAATGTCGCTTTTTTATGGGCCTGGTAATGAAAAAATGTCGCGGTCACATACTCGGTCGAGTTGTGAACCATAAGCTATGGCAATATATCCAAAAAAATGGAGAAAAGGAATGAGCGATCGTTACAAAGGATATCGAGAACCGACGCTGAGCAAATTAAAAGAGCAGGGCGTTCAGGTCTGGAGCGATGTGGAGATGGAGACAAGCCGCGGCGCGTTCAAGGGGATTATTCTGCCGCGCTCCGAGACTGCGGACGCGCGTCATATCGTGCTGAAGTTGCACAACGGCTATAATGTCGGCTTGGCTGTGGACACGGTCGAGAAAATTGTCGAGGTCGGTCGCAAGGAGGCGCATTATAAAATCCCAGAAAAAGAATTTCCTAGCGATCCGACAAAGCCCAATGTGAAGCTGTTAGGCACCGGCGGCACGATCGCCAGCCGGCTGGATTATCGCACCGGCGCGGTGATCCCTGCATTTTCGCCCGGGGAGTTGTACGGCTCTGTGCCGGAACTCGCAGATTACTGCAATCTCAGCACTGAAAAATTGTATGGGGTGTTCAGCGAGAACATGGGACCCGAGCAATATATCCGCACGGCTAAGGCGATCGGAGAAGAAATCAAAAAAGGTGTGCGTGGCGTTATGATCGGACACGGCACTGACACCATGCACCATACAGCGGCGATTCTCTCTTTCATGATTCAAGATTCGCCCGTGCCGATTGTCATGGTCGGTTCGCAGCGCTCGTCGGATCGCCCCTCTTCGGACGCCGCGCTCAATCTGATTCACGCTGTCAAGACCGCGGCGGAAAGCGATATTGCCGAGGTCATGGTCTGTATGTTCGGTCCCACCTCGGATCAATACGGACTACTGCACCGAGGGACAAGAGTGCGAAAGATGCACTCCAGCTACCGATCGACCTTTCGCACTGTGGGCGATATCCCGTTGGCTATGGTAAATCGGGAAAAAATCACGCCGCTCCGATCTGACTACCGACGACGTCGTAACGATCGAAATGTCAAAATCAATACAGCGTTTGAGGAAAAGGTCTCGATCGTGTACTATTATCCCAATATGCGACCCGATATTATCGAAGCACTGATCGATAATGGATACCGCGGTATCGTGATCGCGGGCACAGGTTTGGGGCATGTCAACAAGCCGCTTTATCCCGCGCTGAAACGGGCAAATGAAAAAGGAATCGCGGTTTATATGACTGTCCAGACGTTGTGGGGATATGTTCAGATGTATGTGTACGAGACCGGACGGGAGATGATGCAACTCGGCGTGATTCCGGCGGCAAACATGCTTCCAGAAGCGGCTTATGTCAAGCTGGGATGGGCGTTAGGACAGACGGACGACCTAAAAAAAGTAGAGGAAATCATGTTGACGCCCATTGCCGGAGAGATCACTGAGCGGGAGCCATATAACGGCTATCTGATTTATCAAGGCGGCATTCCTGAAGTGGAAGATTTTCTGCGAACCATCAAGCGATAAAATTGCAACGTGATTTGTCAAAACTCAAAGAAGCGGGTGTCAGAGGATTCTCGCTTCTTTTTGCATTCGATCCCGATAATTTCCCGCTCAAAATCAGTTTTTCTTGCAACTCGCTTCATATTATATTATATTCCCTTTCTGAAATATACTTGAATTGAACTCAAATTTGGAGGAAAAATTGAAATTCTTTATTGATACTGCCGATATTCGTGAAATTGAACAAGCCGCGCGTTTGGGTTTGTTAGACGGAGTCACCACCAATCCTTCGCTGATTGCCAAGGTCGGCGGAAATCGGGATCATGTCCTGCATGAGATTTGTCGAGTGGTAGACGGACCAGTCAGCGGTGAGGTGGTCGCTGTCCAAGCGGAGGAAATGATCGTCGAAGGCAGGGCTTTAGCAAAAATCCATGACAATATCTGCGTCAAAATTCCGATCACTCAAGAGGGATTGAAAGCGATCAAAACCTTATCCGACGAAAAAATCAAGGTGAACGCGACTCTGATATTTCAACCGATTCAAGCCTTATTGGCCGCAAAAGCAGGAGCCGCCTTCGTCAGTCCTTTTATCGGGCGTTTGGACGATATCAGCCAGACCGGTATGGAGTTGATTCATCAAGTAAAAATCATTTTCTCCAATTACCATATTGAGACCGAAGTCCTGGTCGCCAGCATACGCCACCCCATGCACGTCGTTGAGGCGGCGATGATCGGCGCAGATATCGCGACCATACCTTTCCCGGTCATACAAAAATTGTTGAACCATCCTTTAACCGACATCGGTTTGGAAAAATTTCTGAATGATTGGAAAAAGAATAAAACCACATGATTTTCGCCGTCCTTATGGACACTTTTTCCTCAAAGTTCTTGGGTTGTTAGAATGTCAAAAATTCATGACAGCGGTTACAAAAAATTATTTTCTAATAGATTTATATTCCGTGAGTTAATGGAGACATTTGTTCATGAGGATTGGGTTAAAAATATTGACTTTGAATCGTGCGAGACCCTTAAAAAGTCCTTTGTTTCTGATCACTACAAGGAGACTGAAAGCGACATCGTCTATAAAGTCAAATTGAAAGGGAAAGACGTCTATATTTTTATTCTTATTGAGTTTCAGTCTACGGTTCACACATTCATGGCGTTGCGGATATTGAATTATATCACCAATTTTTACATGGACTATATTGAGTCGCACAGAGGAGTCAAAACACTTCCTGCAGTTTTCCCGATCATGCTTTATAATGGAGACGCAAAGTGGACGGCAAGCGCGAATATTGCCGATCTGATCGAAAATAATGCGATTTTGGGCAAATTTTCTTTGAATTTTGAATATTTCAAAATCATTGAAAATGAGTATGATAAAAATGAACTGCAGAAGATACGAAACATCGTCTCTACCTTATTTTTAGCTGAATCCTATTACGATATTGACCTGCTAAAAAGAGAATTCCTGGAATTATTTCATAAGGAAGAAGACAAAGAGGCTGTTTCTTTATTCTTGAATTGGTTCAAACAGCTATCAGAGCATAAACGAATTCCACAAGGAGATTATGAAAATTTGAGACGTGTTTATAAAAATGAAGAGGAGGTGAATGAGATGTTAATAGCGGCTCTAGAACGAGAGAGGAAAAAAATTTATGAGAAAGGAATTGAGAAAGGGGTGAAAAAGGGAATAAGAAAAGAAAAATCTGAAATTGCCAAAATTATGCTTTTGGAAAATTTGGATATTTTTTTCATTTCAAAAGTGACCGGATTATCCAAAGAGGGCATTTTGGAAATAAAATCCACGTTATTGAATTGATTTTTCGGATTTTAACCGGTTACGCGGCGTTGAGGAAGGTAAAAAATGAAAATAAATTCCCGAAAAGGATCATCTCTGTCTCAATTTATCTGGATTTTATCAATCTCCCTTTTTTCCGGGTTATTCGGCGGCGCGTTGGTATGGGGAGTATTCAACTATGACATAACCTCGTTGCCCGATTCGTTTTTTGGATTAACCGTTTCCCGTCAAGAAGAGAAATTATCTGGGTCAGCCCATCCGGTCTCCTACGACAACTCCAACATCGATAATTCCCGTCGCAATGCAATTGTCCAAGCGGCTGAGCAGATCGGTCCTGCAGTGGTCACGATCAACGCCATCCAGACTCGTTATGTCCGGTCATACGATTCTTTTTACAATGATTTTTTTAGCGGATTCTTTAGGAACCTGGTTCCGCCTCAAGTCTATCAGGAAAAAATTCCAAGTCTTGGATCCGGATTTATTATCAACAAAGACGGTTATATTTTGACCAATGAACACGTCGTTTCTCATGCAGATGAGATTAACGTAATATTTACCGATGGGAGAGAGTTTGAAGCCGTTCTGGTCGGTTCTGATCCCGAATCCGATATTGCCGCGCTAAAAATCAGCGTGGAAAATCCACCATACGTCACTCTGGGGGACTCCGACGAGCTCCTTATCGGCGAGTGGGCTATGGCTATCGGAAATCCGTTCGGCAATCTTCTCAGCGATACGCACCCCTCAGTGACAGTCGGCGTGATCAGTGCCCTGAATCGAGACTTTAAACCGCAACAGTCAGATGATCGGTCTTATCGGAATATGATCCAGACCGACGCCGCTATTAATCCGGGGAACAGTGGCGGCCCCTTAGTCAACAGTCTGGGTGAAGTGATCGGGATCAATACCTTTATTTTCACTCAAGGCGGAGGCAGCATCGGAATTGGTTTTGCCATTCCGATCAACCATGCCAAAAAAGTATTTAACGAAATTAATGAATACGGGAATATACGAGACGTCTGGATCGGTCTGGAGGTACAGGCAATATCTCCTGCCATTGTACGCTCCTTGCGCTTACAGACCAAACGTGGATTGATCGTTACTCGGATCGAAAAAAGTAGTTCAGCCCATGACGCCGGATTTGAACCCGCTGATGTGATTCGAGAAATTGATGGCGTTCCTGTCAATTCGTATGAAGATGCGGATACGGCTTTTATCGGTAAACGGGTCGGCGATTCTGTGCGCTGCATTGTGGAACGGAACGGACGACAAATCGAGCTGTCTATGACGTTGAAAGGTCTTTCAAAATAATCCATGAGTCCACTCTAAAAAGGATATTCTTATAAAAATTGCTGAAAAACGTTTGTTGATATTGTTGGACTTACAACACGTCAATTTAGCAAAATTACGTTAATTTTTAGAGCGGACTCTGCGGCCAATTATTCAGGCTATAAAACTTCGTCCATTTTTGCGACCACATCGTCAAAGAGTTTTTTGGATTCCGCGACAAGACGCGTTAATTCCTCCTCGATTCGTTTTTTGTAGGCTTCGTCCTGAACCGATTGCAGATTGATGCGTACATTCCACTCAGCACCTTTCACCGCGGCGTAAGCGACCGCCGCGCCAACAGCCCCGTCGGTGATCGAATTGGGGTTGCCCTTTTTAATAATCACTTTTGCCAGATCAAGGACGCGCCGCGCCTGCTTGACCGTGATAAAAGGCACATCAGCCGCGCCTTTATTCGCGTCTTCAACCGCTTTATCTCTCGCCTTGATCTCCTCGTCAGTTGATTTTGGCAAACGCATAGCCGTCAAAATATCGTTGAACGCCTCGGTATCTGCATCGATAGCGTCCCGAAGTTCATCCTTTATTTGCTGCGCTTCTGCGGAGATTGGCACCAACGTTTCCATCAAGTTTCTGAACTTCCGTTTATGCACGGTCAGATTTCCGACCATTGAGACCAGACCCGCGCCCATAGCTCCAGCGTAAGCCGCCACACTTCCACCGCCCGGAGCGGGAGATTCGCTGGCGAGTTCGTTCAGAAATTCTCGCCCATTCATCTTGACCAGGGGACCGTCGTCCTTAAAAGTGTATTCGATAATTTTTTTCTTCGGATCAAACGGCGCGAGATGATCCAGCCCCATAGAGAGTACCGCAGCCTGGATCAGCTCTTCCTCCGACACTGCCGGGGAGCGTTTTTGCTTCTGCAGATAATGTCGTCCAGCCTGCAACATCGCCTCTTTGGGGATCAATCCGACCAGCTCGCCGCCAATCACCCGCAGTCCCCGTTTTTCTGCCAACTCACACGCGGTATCAAAAGCAATATGAGGCGGTGTGATCTTGTAATTGACGAGATTCATGGAAATTTGACAAAAACCGAACTCCTCAATATACCAACCCACAGCTTTCGTGGCTTTCAGCAAACCGGGCTCAAAAATTTTATTGCCATCTTTATCGAGTTCCCTTTTGCCCTTTTTACCCCGCTTCACTCTGCCCTTTTCCCGCATGGTCAAGGCGATGATCTGCGTGGACGTCGTATTTTTCGTGTTCAGATTGATATTAAAAGCGATCAGAAATTCTCGAGCGCTGATCGCTGTGGCTCCAATTTGCGGATTAAATTTAGCGGGTCCGCAGTCTGGTTTCCAATTGGGATCCGCCAATTTTTTTGTCAGACCTTCATACTCGCCGGCGCGGACGTCGGCTAAATTTTGTCTCTCAGGGCACGTGGCAGCATGTTCATAAAAATAAATCGGGATTTCCAGCTCTTCCCCAACGCGCTTGCCCAGATCGTGCGCGTACCTCACGCAATCCTCCATAGTCACGCCAGATACCGGCACAAAAGGACAGACATCAGTCGCGCCCATACGCGCATGTTCGCCCTGATGTTTGCTCATATCAATCACTTCCGACGCCTTTTTGATAGCTCGAAACGCCGCCTCTTTGACAGGACCCGGCTCGCCGATAAAGGTGACTACCGTGCGGTTTGTCGCCTCTCCAGGGTCCACATCCAGCAACTTGACCCCTTCGACTTTCTCGATCTCGTCGGTAATTTTTTTGATAACAACTTTGTCTCGACCTTCGGAAAAATTCGGTACGCATTCAACCAATTTCATTATTTCTAACCTCCGTAATTTTTTCGATAACAGAATTCAACCAATTTGGTGCTTTCCCTGGTACGTCAGGATTGCAGGGAATAGTCGACTCAAGAATATAGCATGATTTTTTTGATTCATGAGTTTATTTTTCATAGGTAAACATTTTTTCCTGACAAATAAAAGGCTTGACGTGTTTAGACAAATCCCTGGCGCGGATCAAATCGACGTTTTTCGGATTCTCCCATCCTCAATAAATACGCGGTATAAACGACGTATCATTTAAATTTTTCATATTACTTCCAGATTGACAAAAAACAAACAGCCCAGCTTTTTCGGCAATATCGATTGCATCCTGGGGAATAATAAACCCTGCAATTGCTCCGTATAGCTGATCATTTTTATGTTCCGGAAACAATTTTTTGAATTTGGGCAGTTTTTCATCGACAAAAATTTGCGCGTCTCTGGGATGAAATTTATGTTTTACCTCAATGACAGCGACGCAGTTCTGGCTATAGAGCACAATATCATATTGACCTCTTCTTGCCCGAATGTTATGCACAGCCTCTTCAAAGGAGACTCCGTTAAGCGAGGGATTTTCTTTGAAACCATGGTAAAAGAAAATCTCAGTTGACTCGCCGATATTACTGCCCAGACCCCCCAACTTATTTATCTTCTCATCGGTTCTTTTCATTTGACGGTTTGTCTCTTTTTGCATACGATCCGTCTCTTTTTGCATACGAGCGACTTCTTTTATTTTAAGATCCGTCTCTTTTTGCATACCAGCGATCTCTTCTAATATACTTGTGATTCTATCGTATGACTCCGATGATTCAGCTACCCACTTTTTCAGCTCTTCACTTGTCACATTTACCTCCCAATTTTCCCGCTAATTTATATAATTTGAGATAGGTTTCACAAATTGTAAAACCTATCTATAAGCATTTTATACAGAATTAAGGTTCAATCAAATATTTTAAAATTTTTATCGATCGCAGAGAGTTGCGCGAAGATGTCCTTCAATTTATTTTTTTCCGTTTCAACCACTTTCGCGGGTGCTCGGTTGATGAAATTTTCATTCGACAACTTTTTTTCACACCCTGCTTTCTGCTTCTTTAGTCTTTCCATTTGATTTATCAATCGAGCCTTTTCCTTCACAGGATCCAGCGCGCCCTGAATGTAAATCTCAAAGTCGGAAACCACTTGTACTGTGGAAAGCTCGGGGCGAACCATATCCGAGCCAATCCGCATTTCGGACAGACCCGATTGATTGACAATATGACGTCGTAGCCTATCAAGCCTCTCTGCCGTCGCGCCGCTCGCCTTGATCCACACGACCAATTTTTTCGACGGGGGAGTTTGATATTTGCTTCTCACATTGCGGATAGATCGGATTGTCTCTCGCATCATATCGAAATTCCGCTCCAAATCTTGATCCTGCCAATCGGGATTTGACAGGGGCCACTCAGAGGAGATCAACAGGCGATCCCTATCGGAGAAAGCAAAAGGACGACCGATCCCGCGTATCGGCATGCGATCATGCAGCAATTCCCAGATCAACTCCGTGATAAAGGGTAAAAATGGATGAAACAGTCGCAACGCCTGATCCATGACCGCGCCCAGGACTTGCCGAGCCACGAACGACTGATCCTGGTCCTTTATTCTCGGTTTGATCAATTCCAAGTACCAATCGCAGAATTCCGACCAAAAAAAGTTGCGCGCCGCGCCGACAGCGGCAGAAGGATTATACGCCTCTAACTGCTTCGTCACCTCGGTGATAGCGTGGTTCAAACGAGACAGAACCCATCGATCTTCCGGCTCCAATTCAGCCGGGGTCAATGGGCGGAAATCTTGCCGTTCATCCAAATTCAGTAGAGAAAATCGAGCCGCGTTCCATAGCTTATTGCAAAAATTTTTGCCCACGTCAAATCGATCGCTGATAACCTTTGCCGATGGAATATTTTTCATTGCGCCCAACACATCGAACTCTTTCCCGCTTTTCGGGCAGATATACGTAAAAATACTCTGCCCATGCTTTGCCGTTGCCAGATCGACCAGCTCTTCGGTATAAGGCGAGATCGCTTGAACAGGTAGGCGGATGTCCTGAGTTCCAGTCTGCATATCGCACAAGACATAGCGCATTGCGTCCGCGCCATATCGGTCGATAATATTGATCGGATCAATTCCATTTCCTTTAGATTTGCTCATCCGTTCGCCCTTTCCGTCGAGAATGTTGGCATGGATGAAGCAGTCCGTAAAGGGAATGTCGCCTAGATTATATAGACCGGCAAGAGTCATGCGAGCCACCCAGAGAGTGATGATGTCCCGAGCCGTGACGAGACAGGAACCCGGATAGTAATAAGAGAGCGGCGACGGCTTGTCGTCCGAACCGGCAAGCGGAGTTTGTCCCTCATGAATTTTTGCCTTGTCCGGATCGGGCCAACCGAGCGTGCTTTGAGGCCAGAGCGCGCTGCTAAACCATGTATCCAATACATCGGGGTCTTGTATTAGCCCCATTTTTTTCCATTTGGCGTTATATTTCTCATCGACTTCTTTATTGCGCGGGCAGACCCACAGCTCAAAGAGTGCTTTATTATTTAAAAAATCACTTTTTTGTATGATTTCCAAATTTACCGGATCGCCCTCTTGATCGACCGCGATCACACAAATTTCCTTGTGATTGATCTCGCCCAATTGCTCGACCAACTCGGTTAATTTCTCTGCGTCTGCCGTCACAGAACGGATCGGGATTCGATGCCCCCACCACAATTGACGGCTGATACACCAATCTCGCTTCTCCGACAACCAATTGCAATAGGTGGCACCATACCGCTCCGCGTCTGGATGAAAAGTCAGCTTGCGTCCAGTGGGGGATTGCCAATTTCCGCGTACAGCGTCGATCGCGGCTTGCGCTAAACCAGCGGCTCGGAACTCATTTTTCGTTCCCCGACCGCATGTGATCCCTCCCTGTATATCGTCCATTTTGACAAACCACTGCTTGGAGAGATACGGCTCAATTGGCGTTTTAGAGCGATCCGAGTGACCGATTTCTACCTCATGCTTGACCTTGTCGCTCAGCAACCCCTTTTCTTGGAGATCCGCGACCACTTTGTCTCGCGCCGCAAACCGATCCAATCCTGCGTACACCCCGCCATTTTCATTGAGATGTCCGTCTGGATTTAGGATATTGACAGCCTCGATTCGATCTTGATTCCGCTGCCAGACTTCGTAGTCGTTTGGGTCGTGCCCCGGAGTAATCTTCACGCAACCAGAGCCCATTTCAGGCTTTGCCCACTCGTCAGTGATCAGAGGAATTTCTCTATTTTGCAATGGCAACATAACCATGCGACCCTGCTCAGCCATCTGGACAAGTTGTTCCAAAACAGGAAGATGCGTCTTTTTCCGAGCTTCGATCCGTTCGATCTCTGCCAGGATAGCGGGTCGTTCCTTTCCAGGAGCGTTTTTATACCGTTCCTTCAGCTTCTCGATCCGGCGGTCTAACGATTTCTCGGGTTGTGGATGGCACGCAACCCCTGTATCTCCAAGCATGGTTTCCGGTCGAGTGGTTGCGACCTCCACATATTCCGGTTCACCCGGCTTCGGGTTCACGACGGGATAGCGGAGATGCCAAAAATATCCCTGAACAGTCTCATATACGATCTCATCGTCCGAGATCGCAGTTTGGAGCTGGCAGTCCCAATTGACCAGACGGTTGCCGCGGTAGATCAGTCCGTCTCGGAACATGCGGAAAAAGGTCTCACGCACCGCGGAGCTGCAAACCTCATCCATAGTGAATCGCTGCCTGTCCCAATCGCAAGAACATCCCATCTGCTGTTGTTGGGTCATGATTCTCTGTTGATATTGATCCTTCCATTTCCAGATACGGGCGACCAAACCCTCCTGTCCGATATCGTGTCGGGTTTTCCCCTCCAATTCATAGAGACGTTTTTCTACGACCGCCTGGGTAGCGATTCCTGCATGGTCGGATCCGGGCATCCAAAGCGTGTTGTTGCCCATCATGCGATGCCAACGAATCAGCAGGTCTTGCATGACGTTGTCCATCGCGTGACCCATGTGCAGCGCGCCGGTGACATTGGGCAACGGCATCATAATCACATAGCGATCTTCGCGATCGTCTGGAACCGCGGAAAAAACTCCGGAATCTAACCAGCGTTGATACATCCTCTCCTGAGTCGATTGGTGGTCGTAAATGGTCGGGATGTCGGATTGTTTTGTCTGGTTTTTCGTCATATATCTCCTCCGATAAAAATTTAGACAGATAAATATTTCCGAATTTTATTCGATTTTTTATTATCCGCTTTGACAAGATTCGATTTTTAAGCTATATTACTATTATCTTGACTTTACATATCACTCCGATTGCGTATCGAATCCTCGCTCGTCGATACACGTAAGATAGGCTGTTGTCAGTTGTCGAAATTATGTCAATTTGTATAAAAAGTCAAGCCCTTTGCTCATTTTTTTGTCTCATAAAATTTTAGCATATTTTAACGTTTGGTAAAAGAAGAGGGTCGGTGAAACTATGTCAAAAAAAGACGCTACGATGAACGAATTACTGAGTCAAATGCACAAATTGGAACAGGAGTTGATGAAACGGAGCAAAAAGAATACTTTGCTACAGACTCGCGTCGATGAGTTGGAAGAGGAAATAGAAGAGCGCAAAATGCGGATGGTAGGTATAAGCCAAAAATTTGAAGAGGTTCGTCGCCAACTTCATAACATGGAGCAAGCTCTGGTTACTTCAGAACAGCGATTTGACCTGCTGCTTTCCTCCACACCGGATATTTTCTGTCAATTGGATCAAAGTAACATAATAACTATTATAAACGACTCTGTAAAAAAATATGGCTATAAACCGACTGAATTGATAGGGAAAAATATCCTGGATTTTATTTATCCCGAAGATCAGAGAAAACTTTCGTATTGGTTGAATCTGTTTAAAGAAGATACCTGGACCGAAAATTTTGAGATTCGTCTGATTCACAAAAACGGAACGCCTATTTTTTTTGAGATTCGCTCAAAAATAATGCAAGTGCATTTAGAAAAACAGCGATCGGAAAAAAATTCTTCTACCTCCCCCTTTTATGTCACGGTTTGTATTGCTCGAGATATAGAGGATCGCAAACAAATCGACAACAATCTGCTACAATTTAGAAAGGCGGCTCAAACCATGCCGCTCGGTTTGACTATTACCGATATAGAGGGGGAAATTTTGTATGTAAATCCGGCAGACGCCAAAATGCATGGCTATGAAGCCAAAGAACTTATCGGGAAAAATTCACAAATATTTTCGCCAGCTTCTCTGAAGAAAAAAATGAGCTTTCAGGAGATCAGACAGATGCAGGCCTTGACGAGAGAGAGTCAGAATCTCCGAAAGGATGGATCGTTGTTTCCTGTTTATTTGACCTCGGACGTCGTAAAAAATCCAGACGGCAACCCTATTGCAATCGTCACCACATGCAAAGATATGACCGATCAGGTCTTTGCTGAAGAGAAGTATCGTGGCGTGTTCGAGAATACCAGCTCGGCGACGGTTATTTTTCAGGAAAACCATTTGATCTCTCTGTGTAACAGCAAATTTGAGGAATTAAGCGGATATTCAAAAAATGAGGTCGAAAACAAGATGCGCTGGTATAAATTTGTCTCGAAGAAAGATCAGGCGTGGATGATGGGGTATCATAAAGCCCGATCCAAGGGTATTGGAAACCCTCCAAAGGAATATGAATTTGAATTTGTCGATCGCTGGTCTCAGAAAAAAATAATGCTCCTTAAGGTCACCATGCTCTCCGAATCAAAGGAGCGCATTGCGTCTGTGTTTGATGTGACCAGTCTGAAAGAGGCGGAAGACGCATTAAAAAAGAGCGAAATTCGCTATCGTACCCTATTTGAAAGCGCGCCTATCGGAATTATTTCGGTCTCGACCAATGGTCAAATATTGGATATGAATTCCGCAATTCTGAAAATTTTCGGCGTGTTGACAATCGAGAAAATGATTAGGAAGAATGTGTTGACTTTTCCCAGTATGGTGGAGTCGGGAATATCCGAAGATTTTCGGACATGTTTCGAGAAAGGCGACACCGTGATCTCAGAGCGACTTTATGTGAATAATTTTGGGGAGACAACCTACATCCGTTATCATCTCACCCCAATATTCGACAAAAATCGAGTTATCAGCGGCTCTTTGGCTATTATTGAGGATATCTCTCAGAGAAAAAAGACGGAAGAAGCACTGCGGAATTCAGAAAAAAAATTGAAAGAATTAAACCAAAATTTGCGGAAGGCGAATGCGTCAAAGGATAAATTCTTTTCTATTATCGCCCATGATCTCGGAAATTCATTGACGCCGTTAATCGGTTTTTCCGAAGTGTTGGTTCAGTGCGTCGATAGCCTGAGCAAGGTAGATATCGTCCGGTCGGCAGAGGGGATCAATTTTACAGCAAAACATCTGAGCGATTTGTTAAAAAATTTGCTCGATTGGTCGCTTTCACAATCGGAAAAAATGGATTATCTACCGATACGTTTGGACTTAGAGCCGCTGGTAGCCAATACGATCCGATCCATGCAGCCTGGATCGGATAGCAAGGGAATCAGTATCCATAACCAGATACGAGAAAACAGCTATGTGTATGGAGATGAGAATATGATAGCGACGGTGATCCGAAATCTGCTCTCTAATGCGATTAAATTTACCGATCAAGGAGGATTGATTCGGATCGTTTCCAAAAAAATGAAAAAGTCTACGGAAATTTCTATCATAGATAACGGCGTCGGCATCAGAGCGGAGGACCTGCCTAAAATATTCCGGATCGATACCAATTATTCTAAAATCGGTAATGTGACCGGTGGTACGAAAGAAAAAGGCACTGGTTTGGGATTAATTATTTGCAAAGAGTTTGTGGAAAAAAATCGCGGGCGCATTCAAGTGGAAAGTAAGCTGGGAGAAGGGTCGCGCTTTATTTTTACCCTGCCAAACCAGGGTATCGAAGACGATTTTTTGATGGAAAATCCATTTATTATGCATACGAATGGAAAGTAGGAGAATTTTTAGGGAGGTGCAACAGTCCAAACCCCGATGATCTGGACTGTTGATTTACCGTTGCTTACCGGAGAAGCAGCATTCTTTTTGTGTGCAATTTCTCTTCGTATCGAAGCGTATAATAATAGATTCCGTTGGCGTGATGCTCGCTCGGCAGCCATTGAACTGTGCCTTCGCCGGCTGGTCGCCATCCTTTCCAAAGCGATTCCACCTTCTGACCGGTTGCGTTATAAACGGACAGATCAATTTTCGCAGCCCGTGGGAGATAGAAGCCGATAGCGGTCCCTGGTTGTTTTCGATCCGCCATTGGATTGGGATAATTTTGGCGCAGAAAAAAGCCGATTCTCTCCGTGACCTCTTCTTCCTCAATACCCAGCTCGCCATTTTCATTGCCTTCTCCGGGGCTGGGATATCCAAAAAATCCCCATTCTTCACCGCCATCAGTCAATCTCCCATAGGAAATATCCGTTGTTTGAGAACCAAATGTCAGCGTATCAATTGGGGTTGTATCATCGGCAAACAACCCAATTTGCTCGCCGTCCCCGCTCAACTTTATCTCGACATGAAGCGGTCCTTGCTCGCTCTCCTTATCCGCCCACAGGATCAAAAAACCGCGGGCGGGTATCGTGGTCGCGTTCGGATCCGTGTCTGGTATCTGCCACGCGATCGCGTCGGAAAGATCGTCAGTGATATACATTCCGCCGATATTGACCGGCTGATCGTCCGCATTATAAATCTCGATCCAATCGTCATATTCGCCGTTTTCATCGGGAAAACAGGCGGTGTTGCTCGCCAAAAACTCATTGATATATAGCTCTTGGGCATTGCCGATTCTTGTCCAGATAGAAAGCATCATCAGAATTAACACCATCTTTTTAAGCATGATTCGTCTCCATTTTTCGTATCGTTTGCACAATTAATTTCCGAATTTCCCTCCAAATAGCATACATTCTTACAGCCTTTGTCAGCTTTCTTCTCGCATTTGCGGGAAAAAAATGACGTCCCGGATCGATGGAGAATCGGTCAGCAGCATAACCAAGCGATCCACCCCGATCCCTACTCCGCCGGTGGGCGGCATACCATATTCCAACGCTCGCAAAAAGTCGTTGTCAAGTGCTTGCGCTTCCTTATCGCCGCGCGCGCGCAGCGCGGCTTGCGCCTCAAATCGTCGTCGTTGATCCGTTGGGTCGTTCAGCTCGGAGAACGCGTTCCCAATCTCGCTTCCTGCAATAAACGGCTCGAACCGTTCTGTCAGGCGGGGGTTGTCACGATGCTTTTTTGCCAAAGGCGACAACTCGATCGGGTAATCTATAATAAAAATTGGTTGAATCAGATTCGGCTCCACATAATGTTTGAACAGCTCGTCAATTAATTTCCCCCCGCCCATTTCTGGAGATATTTCGATATCTTTTTCTCGACAGATCTCGCGTAACTCATCTTCCGATTTGTCGGATACGTCAACTTCCGCGTATTTTTGTATCGCCTCAAGTAGCGGCAACCGATCCCACGGCGGAGTCAGATCAATCTCATGTCCCTTAAATCGAATGTGCATGGAACCGGTCGCTTTTTCAGCGACTGTAGAGATCATATCCTCAAAAAGGACCATCATGTCGAAATAATCCGCGTAAGCTTGATAAAATTCCAGCATGGTAAATTCTGGATTATGATTGCGATCCATGCCTTCGTTTCGGAAATCTTTGGCGATCTCATATACCCGCTCCAATCCGCCAACAATGAGTCGCTTCAGATAAAGCTCGTCCGCTACCCGCAGATAGAGCTTCATATTCAGTCTGTGGTGGTGGGTCGTGAAAGGACGAGCAGTCGCGCCGCCGTATAAAGGCTGCAGGACAGGCGTTTCCACTTCCAGAAAACCGCGCGTATCCAGAAAATTGCGCAGTTCTCGAATAATTCTCGCCCGCTTGATAAAGACCTGTCGAACGTCCGGGTTGACAATCAAATCCACATACCGTTGTCGGTATCGCGTTTCTTTATCGGCAAACTGATCATGGAGAATTTTTTTGCCTTGCTCATCCACCGTCTCCTTGACAATGGGCAGAGGACGCAGCGATTTTGCCAAAATTTCATAGCTCTCCACCCCAACAGAAATCTCGCCGGTACGGGTTTTGAAAAGTGTCCCCGTTACACCGATAATATCGCCTATATCCAATAATTTTAATATCTTATAAGAATCAACGCCTATCGAATTCTTACGAAAATAAACCTGCAATTTGCCGCTCCTGTCTTGCAAATGGGCAAACGTAGATCCGCCCATACGCCGAAAAGACATGATCCGTCCGGCAAATTTCAGCACTTTTCCAGATTCCGAAAGCGACTCAAACGCGTCAATAATTTCCTTACTATCGCGGGTTACCTCAAATCGATAGGGATAGGGATTTATCCCAGATTCAATTATTTTTTCGAGTTCGTCCCGCCGTCGTTGCATCAAACCAGTCATTTCTTCCATTCGTTTGTCCTTTCTATAAATTACGTGAGTCCTCAGAATTAGTTATACTTTTTTATATTCAATTTTTTTGGGAAAGATCAGAAGCACTTTGGAAATATCGATCCGCCAGAACTGTGTCGCCTTGGGCTTGATAGAGCTGACCCAAACGGAGATGGTACCCAGGGTTACATTGGTCAAACCGAACCGCCTGCTCGTATAGGGCAATCGATTTTCCTAATTTTACTGGGGTAGGCATGTCCCGCCGAATCGTGAGATTTCCCAAATCTGCGGATAAGAGGCTGTTTTTTGGATCGGTCTGCACCGCCTTTTTTTGATACATATACGCCTCGGACTCATCGCCGGCAATGAATCGATCAAGTGCTTGCTCAGCCTGATATTCCGCGTAAACAGGTGGAAATACCGAGATAATCGTTAGAAAGCCGACTGCTATGGCCCCGGCAAGAATCGCCTTTTTTTTCAGGGGGGATATGGCGATCTCTTGCCGACGTTCCGCACCGCTCAGACCGAACAGCATAAACGCGGGAATCGATAGACTGCTGAAATAAAAATCGAAATCGACCAAATTATGAATCAAGTAACCAAAGAGAGAGAGCTCAAAAATTGTCGTCCACCCTGATTCGTTCACTTTTTGTCGAATTTGATAAATCCGCCACCCGTATAATAGAGATATCAGTAGCAGTCCCAGGACGCCCAACTCAGCCGAGAGTTGGATCGGCAGATTGTGCGCGTATTGAGTTTCATTTGCCGCGACAGTCATATATTTTTGATAGATTGATCCATAACATCCCGCGCCCACGCCTGTCAATAGATGATCTTTAAAAATAGAGAGACCGATTTTCCAATTTTCCCATCGCCAGGATAAGGAACTGCCTTTTTCGAGACTCCATATAGCGTCGGGTCGCGCCTTGTTTATCGCCGCGAGTGCCATCCCGATATGAAAAATTATGGTAATCAAAATTGTCGCCCACTTCGTAGCGGAGAGCCTGCGCCGATTTTTTATAAAGAGAAATATCGCTGTTAGACCGATCATAACGGCTAAGGTCAAAAAGGCACCCATGGACTGGGTGTAATAGAGACACAGCAGTTCACCAATCAGGGCAAGAGCATATCCAATTTTTTCTGATATTCTTATAGAAAGATAGAGCGCGTAAGCGGTTATGGGAATCAGCATGATCAAAAATCCGGAAAAACTATTGACATGCCGAAAGGTGGAAAAGATGCGACCCGAAGCGATTCGCTCAATTCCGACTGGGCTGTTTTCCATCCCCTGAGCGGCTTCAAGCGTGAGCGGAAAGCCGATCCATTTTTGGTGAATCCCGTATAAACAGACGACCAACGTCATAAAAATCAATATCTTAACAAGTTTGAGGCGGTGTAATGTCCCCGCGATTTGGAGTGATGCCCAAAAAATAACGAAATAAAAAAATTGCAGATAAACAAGCCGTCTCGTGTTGACGAAATGAATTGTAAATGTCAGAGAAATCAGGCTCCATGTCAACAAGAGCGCGATAATGACAAGGGATGGGGACCAGTTGAACGATCCCTTTTCTGAGATATACCATATCGAGACGATCAACAAGGAAGCAGATAATAGGGTCTGGAATAGAGGAATCCAGATGTCGATTCCGGGTTGAACGGTCAAAAAGAGGGATATCGCTATCAGGATTGAAATGAGAAAAAAAAGCGCGTGTTCCAATCCATGAAAAATATCTGCTTTTGCTCTATTCATTTTTTATGGGATCCTCTGGTCGAGTCTATTTTCCTTCAGTTTCTTCTAACAAATTTTTTTGCAACTGTTTGTCGAAAAGTTCCTGAAACTCCATCAAATATTCCTGTTTTCTATATTCAAAGTCATCCCAATCAATTGGGATAATATTGAGTTCGTCAAAAGGCAATTTTCCCGGCATAGGCGGGACATCGTCTCGAACAGAATAGTCCCCGGCCAATACCTGAAAGAGTGCCTGTCCTTCTCTTGATAAAATGAAATCAAGAAACAACTTAGCCGCGTTCGGGTGTGGCGAATTTTTGGCGATCGCCACCGGGCTTTGGACGAGCGGAACCCCGTCTTTGGGCCAGACCGCCCGAACCGGCTCCCCAAGTTTTATGCTGTACCGATCATAGAAATAACCGAGATATGTGACAGAAACCTGCGACTTGGGGTCTAAAAAAAACTCTTTCAATTCTCGGGGCTTTTCAACCCTCTGAGCTAATTCGCTGATCCGGTGCCAAAATTCCTTGCCGAATTCTGTCCGCAAGGCATAATATTGCACTTGTCTTGTGCCATACAGAAGTGGGTTGCCAACGATCAGTTTGCCATCCCATTTTTCATCCAGCAGGTCTGACCAGGTCTTTGGAGCCTTGTCACTTGGGAGAGTTTGGGAGTTATAAGCAATGCAAACGGTAATATTTCGAGCGGACGCCCACCACCCATCATCTTTATATTGCGGAGGAAACGCCGCGTATTCTTTGGAATGGTATTCTGCCAAATTTCCCCCATCTCTCCATCTGTGGAACGCGGTTGGCAGAGATACGTGGATCACATCGGCTTCGATGTTGCCGGATTTGATCTCTTCCTCGAATTTATCCTGGATTTTGTTGCTTCCTCCCTGAAACAGGGTGGTCTCAATAAACGGGTATGTCTCCTCGAATTCATATAAAATTCTCCAGCAAGCGTCCTTGACAGCGGAGCTATACCAAACCAGTTTGCCCTCCTTCATCGCCTCTGCGATCACGGCCGAGTCTGGCTCTGAGTAGGCGTATTTGATATTTATGATCGGCATAAGGAGAAGTAAAAGCACTATTTTCATTTTTATCATATTAATCTGACCTTTTTTAGAGCCGATATAATTATTCAGGCGGACGCCGCTTATGAAGCAACGCCCGCGTTATTCATAATATTAACAATCAGATACGGTTGTTGCCATAAAAGCGTTGACGGTCTTGAAATCATCGACATTCCAGATCGAATCTTTCAGACGCGCCAGTGACTTCTCATCAAACATACCTTGAGTTAAGCTATCGAACTTGTCGTTTAAATCCTGCTCATCCAGCGGGTTTCTCGGATCGCCCTTCGGGTAATCCACATGCTCTTTATACGCATTTCCATCTTTTGTTCTGATAATCACGTCGCACATCTGTTTTGCCGGAAAGGCGTCTTCAAACTCATCCAGAGCGACCGCCTTGATCTTTGGCATCAATTCCCAGATAACCGGGTCCTTGATTTTTTCCATCTTGAAGGACGCAGGAGTGACTTTTCGATCGGCAATCGCCGCGGCGACCACATAAGGGAGGCTATGGTCTGCGGTTTCTTTATTTTCTGGTTTGTACTTGCTAGGGTCAGCCAAGATGTCGGCCGCGCGGAAAATCGTATTGACCGTGACTTCCTCCACGTCATCGGGTCGAATATCATATTTTCTGACCAAAGATAGCGTGGTTCCGATGAAAGTATGGGTCAGAGCCTCGGTTGGGAATCCTTTCATGCTGCACTGCATGATTCGGAAACTCTCGCCCAATCCGTCCGTCAGGATTTCCGGCTTAAACTCGCATCCAGAATCGCCCAACACCTCAAACAGACCCTCCTTGCCTTCAAACACCACACTGGGACCATCATATCCTTTTTCCGCTAATAACGCGGCAATAACGCCGCTTTGTGTAGCCAGAGGATCCACGGTATTTTTCATCATGCCAAGTTTCCCAGCGGCAACAATTCCAGGTGTGTAATTATGACAAGCCGAAATCCCCATCGCGTTCACTATTTGATCGGGATTTAGACCGAGCATTTTGCCAGCGACAAGTGGGCTGGCAAATTGGGTCAATGTGGCGTGGTGCCATTTCCGCTCTCGGATGCCGGGAAAAGCAAACTCGCACAGCCGTTGCTCAAATTCATAAGCGATGACAATTCCGAGTATAAGGGTTTTTCCTGAAAGCCTTTTGCGTTCGGCAATCGCCAGAGCCGCAGGGATTAAGTCTGACGGATGGCTGGGGTCTTGTTTCCAATAAATATCATTGAAATCCATACCACGAATCAACAACGCGTTCAACAACGAAGCGTTTGTCACGGACATTTTATCTCCCCATCCGAAGATCGTAGCCTCAGGCGTCCCACCTTGATCTAACAAAATTTGACGATATATTTGCGTATCGTGGACGCGAGTTGCTCCGATAGCGCATCCTACCGAATCGAGCAAAAAGCGTTTGGCTTGATAAACAACCTTTTCCGGCAGATCGCCATAAGCGAGTTTTTCCGTAAACTCAGCCAATGTTTTGCTTATTGTAGACATTTTTTCAGACTCCTTTTTCGATATTTCCAAGTAACAGTCGGTCAAACAAAAAAATGGGTTCTCAAAAAAAAACAACGTGTTCAGTTTAGCAAAAATTGATGTGAAAGGCAAGAACTTTTCGACGGAAATTACAAAGTTCCATTGACAGAATAAAAGAAATATTCTATATTCATAAAGATCAAAATAACCTGAAATGTAATTCATAGAGCTGGGGGTTTTGGTGAAAATATTAAAACACTTGAAAAACAATGAGTTAGATGTTGTATTTCGTGAATATGACGGGCAAAAATTGGTGATCTCTTTGGCTGGGCGAATCGCTTCTTCTTTTTCTAACAGATTGCTGGATACAAAGGAAGAGCCGGGTTATACCCAATTCGTACTTGCTCCTCCGAAACCGAGAGAGAGAATCATTGTCGATTTCAGAGAACTGGAATACATCAACTCTATCGGAGCGGCTATTTTGATGCGATTCTATAGCATTCTGAAAAAGCAACCGACAAAATTGTATTTGGTCTTTGAAACCGATAGCGAAGTGGCTTTTATCATGGAGACGCTCGGATTTTTTTTGGCGGCAAAATCCGCTCTGGTCTGGAACAGTCTGGAAACGGCTTTGACAAAATAAGAAAGTCGATTTCCCAGCATTTCTTGGCGGGATGAGCAAGAAAATATTTGCCCTGTTTGATTTTGATTGCGAGTGCTTCGCACTTCGATACGTCGCGCCCCGATAGTGAATCAGAAATTTTGGCGATTGAATCGTCTGATCGTTTCGTCCTGTCAAAAAAAATGCTATTTATTTGATACTTATTTGATATTTTGATACTTGGAGGTATGAAATTTATATGAAACCAATTCGTTTAGGTATAAACATAGATCATGTGGCAACAGTGCGTCAAGCTCGACGAGCCAGCGAACCTGATCCGATCACAGCGGCTCTCCTGGCGGAGATGGGCGGGGCGGATTTGATTACTTGCCATCTTCGTGAGGATAGACGACATATTCAGGATCGAGACCTGAAGATTTTACGGGAAGTCGTCCAGACAAAATTGAATATGGAGATGGCGGCTACGGAAAAAATGATCGACATTGCCCTGGCTATTCGGCCGGATTGGGTCTGTATTGTTCCAGAAAGCCGGGAAGAGGTCACAACCGAAGGTGGGTTGGATCTGAGAAAAAGTAAGCATTCTGTGGAAACCGCTATCAACACTCTGCAGGATGTGGATATTAACGTCAGCTTATTTATTGATCCAGATATTAACACGGTAAAAACAGCGGTGAAAATGAGAGCAAAAGCAGTGGAGATTCACACCGGAAAATATGCCAACGCGCGCACCGATCACGAGTTAAATATCGAGAGAGACCGTGTTGAAAGCGCGTGTAAGATGGCTGAGAGAGTCGGGTTAGGCGTTCATGCAGGTCACGGTTTAACGTATCATAACGTCAAGCCTATCGTCGCTATCCCGGAGATCGCCGAGCTGAATATCGGTCATTCCGTCATTGCACGGGCGATTATGGTCGGTATGGAGCGCGCAGTCAGAGAAATGGCGGATTTTATTAAGAAATAGATCTTAAAAATCTTTCGCTTTATTTCATGTGGTCAGAGAACGGGTTAAGGAGAAATCATTGAGCAGGCGTTTATCCTCCCCTCGGCGACAGTAATGGTGAGTGCTCCACAATCGTCGGAGGAATAGACACGCGTCCGGTTCAGACGGAATATCCGCTTCATATCCGACGTCAAGCCGGCCTCCTCACAATTTTTTTCCATTGGAACATACACGATGCGAGGATTTGTTGCCTCCACAACTTTCTCGATATCGAGCAACCGAGGCGTTTGATTGCCCATCTTGAGGATATGACAACGCAAATCGGTTCTCGTCGGAGCGGATGGGTTGGATAAAAAATCCGGCGTGGATCCGCTTGTTAGCATACAGACGGTTCCTTCATAACTGACTCGTACCCAAAGGGATGGCTCCGAAGAAAGATTGTCCCCATTAACGATCTCTATCTCCAGCGGATCAAAGCCAACGATTCGGTCATTTCGGCTCACGGGTGAATACGCAATCCCCTTTTCTTGCAGAAGCAATAGGAATTGCCGATAGATTTCGTCCGGAGGTCTGCCGATGAGAGCGACCCTCTCCACATGGACATAAGAGAGCAGTTCGGTCAATCTTTCATGCGGATCGTCCGATCCGGACAAGATCAAAAAATCGATCTGATCTATGAGGCTATAACGGATAAAAGGCGCGACAACTCGCTTATACCGATTATCGACGTCGCCGGAGAGGCTGCCGCTATCCATCAGAAGCCAACGTCCGTTTGGGCTTTCCACAAAAGCAATATCGCTCGCGCCGACATCAAGAAAGGTCAACCCCAGATGTTTATTTTCCTGCTCCAAAATCTGATTCCAGGTCAGTTTGCTCATAAATATCAGAAAGAAAATAATCGCCCATTTTCTTGCTCGGACCGAGGTTTTCATCTTTAAAGCAGTGATGATAAGGAAAAAATATAGAATGATTTCGATAAAATCCGGCGCGGGCATTCTGGTCGTAGAAAAAGGGATAAGCGACATCCAAGCGACAATTTTGAGCAATGCATGAGTGACGAGATAGTTCAGACCCATAAAAAGGCTGGCGAACACGGGATTTATGAAGGTCAGGAGGATGGCAAGGAAAGCGAATCCCAGAGAAATTGTTAGCAAGGGAACCACGATCAAGTTGGCAAAAGGCGAGATAAGGGCGATTCTGCCAAAATTCGTTATAATAATCGGGGCGAGTCCGATCTGCGCGGCAATTGATACGACAAATAGACCAATCGTCCAATCCCGTAATTTTACCAGGAATCCCTCGGAACCCTTCTCTGAGGATTTGAGAAATTTTGGGACCCAAGACATAAGAAGCGGCGTAAAATAGAGGATCGATAGCGTCGCGCCGAATGAGAGCTGGAACCCGATATAGAAAATGTTTCGGGGCGATAAGAAAATCAAGATGGTGAGCGCGGCGATTGCCAGAGCATTGTAGACAAATGGGATCGTAATTTTTCGTTTGAACAATGAGGCGAGCATGCCAATGCTGACCATGATCGACGCGCGGATCACTGGTGGAAGCGACCCGGTCAGGTTGGAGAAAACTACAAGTAAGATAATGCAGCTTATAGTGATAGGCATAAATTCACTTATTTTTTTCACACGTTCCGTGAAGGAAATCGGCTCCGGAAAAATGATGATCGATGGTCCTTCTAATTCTTCCGATTCCTCTGACTTGTCCGAAAAAAAAACAATGGTTTTATCCATCAATAAACGAAATATTGGAGAGTATCGGATATCGCAACTCGCCCAGAGCCAGAGGAAAAGCATGACGATCATGCCGACGTGCATCCCGGATATTGCCAGGATATGGATCGTGCCGGTGTTGGAAAAAGCGTTCTTGACATCATCGGAAATGTTGCTTTTTTCGCCGAGCAGCATTGCTTTCAGAAAGCCAATGGGCGGGTTGATATCAATGGCTCCACCGCCCGCGTAGATGCAACGGATGACATGCATGCGCAAGGGAAGAATTATTTTCTCCTGGAAAAATGAGGGCGGTTGGCGTCCGATTCGACGGATATATCCGGATCGCTTTGCAGTGAGTAGGGCGTCGATTTTTTTGTGCTCAATCATTGTTCGGTAGTCAAAAGTTCCTGGATTGCGCGCGAAATCCGGCTTGAAAAGTTCTCCATTCGCGGTGATCACGTCTCCCACTTGCAGCCGAGTTGTTGGGGTTTGGATCGTGACCTGGACAGTGCCGCTGACCGGAAATCCCGCCCCTCGGATATAAAGTGTATCCACCCGAGTCAAAAAACGGGTGTTGTGCAGACTGACCTCTGGGTCGTCTATGATCAAACCGCTGATTTTGACTTTTTCCTCTGGTTCGAGGACGCGGCTTAAATCCAGTTCGGCATAGAAACCAATGTGATCGCTCGGTAGTAACATACAGCGGTCTAAGTAGTTTTCAAGACTGTGAAGTTCATACCATGTCGCGCCGAAGATCAGTATCAATACCCAACAGAATAGACCGGTTAATCGTTGAAATTTTGGAATCAAGGAGAAAAGAAAAATAAACGATAAGATCAACCCTTGAGTGAGAAATAGCCAATCCGCTGAGAGACTAAAAATGGGAGCCGTGAGCATTCCGAGGGTGAATGCAAGACACATTTTAAAAATAGGCGACATAACGTATTGATCCCCATTCGCGTAGTTAGTCCGACTTTTTTAGTTTTTCCATACTGACGCCTGAGCTGTGATTGACAAAATCGAGTCGGAGTATGATCACCATTGAAGCGCGCCTCGAACCCACCACTGCCTGCCCACCTCAGCATAAGATGGAACTTCGTAATGCTTATCCTCAAACAGGTTAGAGACAGTAAAATCCAGATCAAAGTTGATCGAGTCTATGGAAAATGTTTTACCCAATCGTATATCAGTCGTGAAATAGCTATTGAGATCGACCGGCATTTCGCGGACTGTTCCCCAACGTTCATCCACGTACTGAAGATAAATATCGGCTGATATTTTGGCGGGCGCATTCCAATTCAGACCAAAATTGGCTTTGTATTTTGGGTCGTACATGCGCTGCTTATGATTCCCTTCGTTGTCCGTAAAATCCTGAAGCGTAAAATTGAAGAACGTTGTCAGTCGGGTTGTCAATTGGTTGCGAACCTCAACTTCCAGACCGTATGTTTTCGATACGCCGTCGACGTTGTAATAGGTGAACTCGGCATCTGCGTTGTATTGCAGACCCACATCACTGATGGGCTGGACGGGCTTTTTGGCGATCAAGTCGGTTATTCGATTGTAATAGAGAACAAGTTCTAAGCTATGCTTTTGACTGTTGTAGGCTCGAAGACCCAATTCAATCGACCTCAGCAATTCAGGCTTGTTTGCTTTATCGCCATGAGTCACGATTGTCAGCGTCCCGCCATCTGGTGCCGGACGCGGCGTGACAACCAGAAGATATGAATGGATCATATTTGGAGCCTGAAAGGCTTCACTATAGCTCATCCAGCCGCTCATTTGAGGTTTCGGTTGGCACAGAAGCGAAATCCGTGGACTGATATTTGAGCCAAATTCAGAATTGTCATCGTAGCGAAAACCGCCAATCAGTTGCAATCGATCCGATAGTTGAACCTCATCCTGAACATAGCCGGCTCTGAGTTCCTGAATACGTTTCTCGGATAAGACAGGGGATTCTCCGCTAAATTCTCGATAGTTGACGCCATAGGTCAGATAATGGCGAGATAACGGCGAATGGGCATATTGCAATTCGATTTCAGTGGTATGAAACTTAAATTCTGGCTCTCGTTGAGTACCGCGATCCTGATCGTCATCGTAAACAAAACCGCGTACTTTTAGCTGATCATCTCCGAGCAGTTCTGTTTCAAAGGTAGACTGAACAAAATAATTCTGATCGGTATAATCAAGACCCTCAGCCGCAATACTTAGTGCCCTCCAGCCGTCCGCGCCTTCTCCATCTGATAAACCGCTTTCGATGGAAAATGTTGTTGTTTTGCTAAAGTGATACTTCAGCTTAAAATTGCCTTTGATAAATTTATAATCGTTGTCGAATCTGTCGTCATCTTTTCCCCAGCCCTCGGTTGCGTCCCAAATTCCGGTCACGCTATATTGTAGATTCCCGGAGCGTCCCCCGTAAGAAAGTGAATAATTTTGGGTGTCCAAATCCCCAAAAGTCGCCATGACGTGGAGATGATCATGATACCTGGTGATAATGTTGATTACCCCGGCAAACGCATTTGCACCATATAGACAGGAACCCGGACCGCGAATAACCTCGATCCGCGCAATATCATTTAATGAAATCGGCAGGAAGTCCCATTCTGTAAAACCAAAAGCGTTGTTATAAATCGGTCGATTATCGATCATGATTAACACTCTGTTGGAATGTTCCCGATTCAAACCGCGCGGAGCGAGGTCATAACCGAGCATCGAACTGCTCACTGCCACATCCAAACCCACGACAAAACGAAGTGCTTGCGGAACTGTCCGAGCACCGCTGCGCTTTATCTGATCCGCGGTCAGGACAGAAACAGAGGCGGGCGTTTCGCTGATCTTTCGTTCGTGCTTGCTGGCAGTGACTACTATGATAAACTCTTCCACATCACTGAGTAGATCGTCCCACGACTCTTCCTGCGCCAAACCCCAGACAGGTGCAAACCAGATGCAAATTAACAGAAAATAAGTGCGCGTTTTCATATTGAAAACCTCCTTCGTAAACTTTTTAAATTTTTCAAAATAAAAGCAATTTATTTTGAAATTCCTAAAATATTTCAGATCACACATAGACCCGGAAAAGAAGTATAATTAATGGAAATTTTCGTTGTGTGTCAAGATAAAATGTGTTACGTTTGGATGATATATAGAAACTGTATCTAACTGCTACATGAATATACATGAGCTTTTGGATATGGGATACAAAGAAGCCGATAACACGATAATTAGGAGGCGATAACTATTTTTACCTCAAAAGGATTAATCCACAATTTATTAGAGCAGAGTGCTCTCACATATCCGACGCATACCGCGATTGTATATAATCAATCACGCGTGAGCTACGAGAGTCTCAATCAGGAATCGAATCGGCTCGCCACGTATTTGATCGGCAAAGGCGTGGGAAAGGGAGACCGGATCGTTCTTCTGATGAAAAATCAGACAGAATATGGGGTCGGGTATTACGCCGGGCTGAAGATAGGCGCGGTCATGGTTCCGATCAACGCCAATATCACGCCAGAAGGTTTGATCCCATTATTGGCAGAGCTGGATCCTTCCGCTATTCTCTCTTTTCGCAAATGCGAAGAAACTCTGCATAGATCAGGATTGGATAAATTGGAGCTTAAGACATTGGTGTTGATCGACCCAGAATCTGACTGGTCTCAATATTCTTTTCCAGTCATTGATTGGCAAAGCGCGGTGAACAACAAATCGATTGCCAACCCTGACTCTCTCGTGGCTCCAGATGATTTGGCGAGCATTATTTATACGTCCGGATCCACAGGTAAACCGAAAGGCGCAATGCTGACGCACCGAAATATTGTTGCCAATACCGACTCTATCTGTCAATATCTGAAGCTGTCACATAGCGATATCCAGATGTGCGCGCTGCCTTTTCATTACGTAATGGGCACGTCTCTATTGAATACGCATATAGCGGTTGGCGGCACGATTCTGATCAACAACAGCTTTGCCTTTACCGCGTCGGTGATAAAGCAAATGATCGAGGAAAAAGCAACGGCATTTTCCGGAGTGCCGTCGCATTTTGCGCATTTATTGCACCGATCCCCGCTCAAAAAACATCGGGACCGGTTGACAAATCTGCGCTATTGTTCCCAGGCTGGAGGTCACATGTCCCGGCGGATCAAATTGGAACTGCGGGAAGCTCTGCCTGCGCATACGGAGATTGTGATCATGTACGGCGCGACCGAAGCCTCCGCGCGTCTGACCTATCTGGACCCGTCTCGCTTCATGGACAAAATCGATTCTATCGGGAAGGCAATTCCCGGCGTGACAATGACAGTTCTGGACGAAACAGGGTGTGAGGCGGGCATCCGAGAAATAGGCGAATTGGTCGCGTCTGGCGAGAATATTATGCTGGGCTATTGGCGAGATAAAAAATCCACAGCGGAAAAAATTGACCGATTTGGTCGGTATCATACCGGCGATATGGGGTATCGAGATGAGGAGGGATTTTTGTATGCAGTCCGACGATCCGACGATTTGGTAAAAATAGGAGGGCACCGGATCAACACGCAGGAGGTGGAGGAGGGAATCATGGCAACCGGCTTAGCGATCGAAGTCTTTGTGTTCAGCGAACCAGACCCATTAAAAGGTGCTCGGTTGGTAGCGATCGTCTCCCCAAAGGAGAGAAACTGCGATCGATCCCGATTGTTACGCGGCTGCGCGGAACTTCTACCCCTGCACAAACTGCCGACTGATGTGCGCTTCGTAAGATTTTTACCCAAAACCGACAGTGGAAAATTGGACAGAGATCGCTGTCGACAGATGATCTGACCCATAAGGCGTCCCATAGCAAAAAAAAATCCCCAGCATAAGTCGGAGATTTTTTTGTTTATGATTAGTAACTGATGGTCCACGCCGATAATACATATCTCTGTAATATGATACGCGTTCGCCAATTCGCTGAAAGCTCTCGAAAAACATTGACAAGAGCTTTATCAGGTTGTTAATTGGGCGAGATAGAGTTATATTTTTTTTTTAAAAGAAAGGATTTGATTATGGGTACAAACAACCAACCGGTTTCTTTTCCGGTTTCTGACCGATACGGGCTTCCAGAAACCGTCAAAAAAATCGATGTGCTGGGTAAAGTTATCTATCTCGTGGGGACTGCACATGTCTCGAAACAGAGCGTCGAGGATGTCAAACAGACAATTCTTAAAGTCGAGCCGGATACAGTCTGCGTGGAGCTGTGCCAAAGTCGATACGAGAATCTGACCGATCCGGATCGGTGGGGGAAAATGGATATTGTCAAGGTGATCCGAGGCGGCAAGGCCATGCTGCTTTTAAGCTCCCTGATTATGACCTCTTTCCAAAGGCAGATCGGAAAAAAGCTGGGCGTGACACCCGGAGCTGAGATGATGGAAGGCGTGAATATGGCAAAGGAGATCGGCGCGGAACTGGTTCTTGCCGACCGAGATGTGCAGACCACATTGAAACGCACCTGGGCGCATTTAAGTTTGTGGAGCAAATTCAAGATGCTTTTTCAGATGCTCGGCGGGCTTTTTGTGAGCAAGGAAGACATCGACGAGGAGACCGTGGAAGAACTGAAGAAGGAACAGCATTTGACAGACGCCATGCAGATGGTCGGCGAAAGTTTTCCAAATGTGAAAAAGTATCTGATCGACGAGCGAGATACCTATCTGGCGCAGAAAATCCGAGAGGTAAAAGGAAACCGAGTGGTGGCAATCGTAGGCGCGGGTCATGTGTCAGGGATTATTAAAGATATTAAGCGGGATCATGATCTGTCGCAATTTCGAGAAATCCCGCCGCCTTCGATCCTGCCTCGCATTCTCAAATGGGCTATACCGATATTGATCGTTGGTCTCATTGCTTATGGATTTATTGTGGGCGGGGCGGAAAAATCTATGGAGTCGATCTATATTTGGATCGGGGTCAACGGTGCTTTATCCGCGCTGGGAGCCGCGCTGGCAATAGGACATCCCCTGACGATCCTCTCCGCATTTATCGCCGCGCCTTTGACCAGCATCAACCCTATGATCGCCGCGGGATGGGTCTCTGGTTTGGTTCAGGCATGGGTAAAAAAGCCGACAGTCAAAGACCTGAACGATCTGCCGGACGATATTTTGACTTTGAGAGGCTTTTGGCTAAATCCAGTCAGCCGCATTCTTCTGGTAGCGTCTCTCTCCAATCTGGGAAGCATGTTCGGCACTTTTATCGCGGGCAGTTGGATTGCTGCAAAAATTATTGGGAATTGAGAATAGAGGTTGATATGCCAAAAGTATCGAATTGGGGAAATTATCCGACTATAGAAGCCATCTCCGTCCCGTTTCAGGAAGTCGATGAAGCAAAGCAACTTATGCATGGATTTCAGTCTTGCATACCGCGCGGAATGGGTCGGTGTTATGGAGATTCCGCGCTTGCTCCAGTCGTGATCTCCACGCTTGATTTTAACCAGATATTGGCTTTTGACGAGAAACAGGGTATCGTCACTTGCCAAAGCGGGACCACGTTCGAGCGGCTACTCGCCGAATTCGTTCCAAAGGGATGGTTTCCGCCGGTCACACCCGGAACAAAATTTGTCACCATTGGCGGCGCGATCGCTTCGGATGTGCATGGCAAAAATCATCATAAAGAAGGATGTTTTTCCGATCATGTCCTGAATATCGAATTGATGACCGAGGATGGGCGCGTCATCTGCTGCTCGCCTAAGGAAAACACCGATATTTTCAGCGCGACTCGCGGAGGAATGGGTCTGACCGGCTTGATCTTGACAGCGACTTTCCGTATGAAACGGATCGAGACCGCGTATATCAAACAAGAGGTTATCCGGTCCAATAATCTGAACCAGACTATGGAGCTTTTCGAGACCTCAGCGGATTGGACATATTCCATGGTGTGGATCGATTGTCTTTCCACCGGAGACGCAACTGGACGGAGCGTCATGTTTCGGGGCGAGCACGCGGATTTGGATGATCTGAGCTATCATTCCGCGCGTTTTGATCCGTTGTCGATCCAGAAAAAACGGAAGTTGACCGCGCGTTTTTATCTCCCAGGATTTTTTCTTAACTCTTTGACAGTTAATGCATTTAATTATCTTTATTATCACCGCCATCACGCGGGCTCGTTGCGTTCTATCGTCGATTACGATACATTTTTTTATCCATTGGACTCGGTTCGTCATTGGAACCGAATTTACGGCGCAAAGGGGTTTATCCAATATCAATTCCTGTTGCCGCTCAAAGAAAGTCGGTCTGGATTAACGGAAATATTGAAAAAAATTCAAGACGCGAAAGCAGGCTCGTTCCTTGCCGTTTTAAAGCTCTTTGGACCGCAAGAAAACCTCATCTCTTTTCCACAAGAGGGATACACCTTAGCTTTAGATTTCCCGATCCGAAAAAATACGTTCGCGCTGTTAGACCAACTGGACAAAATCGTGTTGCAACGCGGAGGTCGGCTCTATCTAACAAAAGACGCGCGCATGTCTGCAGAAACTTTTTCTCGCGGCTATCCCCAAGCCGATCGGTTTATCGAGATCGTGAAAAAGGTGAATCCGAAAAAAAAATTTAACTCAATCCAATCACAACGAATAGGAGCGACATCCATGAAAAGGGCTTTGATTCTCGGCGCGGGCGCGGACATCGGCAAGGCTCTGGCAAAGCGATTTGGTTACGCGGGTTTCGACTTAATCTTAGCCGCGCGAAACGTGGATAGGCTGAAGTCTATCGCAGTCGATATCGAGCGATCCTGCCATACTAAGGCGAGTCTGCTGGAGTTTGACGCTTTGGACTATGAGAGCCATGAGCGATTTTACCAGGAGATCGATCCCAAGCCGGAAGTTGTTGTCACTGTTTTCGGCTATCTCGGAGACCATACGCTGGCTCGGATCGATTTCTCGGAAGCGCAAAAAATTATCGACGTCAATTATAAGGGTGCTGTATCGATCCTAAATATTATCGCCAACGATTTTGAGCGGCGTAAGTTCGGCACGATTATCGGGATCAGTTCTGTGGCGGGGGATCGAGGTCGAGAAAAAATTTATATTTATGGAAGCGCAAAAGCCGCGCTTTCCATCTACCTGGACGGGTTGCGCAATCGATTGTGCAAGTCTAACGTGCATGTGATCACTGTCAAACCCGGGTATGTGTTCACAAAAATGACCGAGCGGATACAACTTCCTCCTCTTCTAACTGCTTTGCCGGAGCAGGCGGCTCGAGACATTTTCCGAGCCTATCAAAAGAAAAAAAACACGGTTTATACTCTCTGGTTTTGGCGTTATATTATGCTTGCTGTCCGAAATATGCCAGAATCGATTTTTAAAAAGATGAAAATCTAATGCTGGAATATCAAAAAAATGAAAGATAAACGCTGCATTATCATCGTATTGGATGGAGTCGGCATCGGCGCGCTGCCGGATGCTGATCAATATGGAGATTCGGGTTCCCATACGCTGGCGCACACGGCTGAAGCTGTTGGAGGCCTACAACTTCCGCATCTCCAAGCTCTCGGATTAGGAAATATCGACCGATTAAAAGGCATGCCTCCTTCGGAAAATCCTCAAGCGGCTTATGGAAAAATGACGGAAAGATCAGAAGGAAAAGATAGCTCGTCAGGACATTGGGAGATCGGCGGCGTGATCTCTGCGACGCGATTTCCGGTCTATCCAGAAGGATTTCCCCCAGAAATCGTCACCCGTTTTTCAGAAGCGATCAGACGCGGTATTCTGGGAAATAAAACCGCTTCGGGAACAGAAATTATAGCGGAGTTGGGACAAGAGCATTGCCGGACTGGTAAGCCGATTGTCTATACGTCCGCTGATAGCGTGTTCCAAATCGCGGCGCATGAGGAGGTCTATCCGGTTGGTGAGTTATACGAAATATGCCGGGTAGCCCGACGTATTTTGACTGGGGATCACGCGGTGTGTCGGGTGATCGCACGGCCATTTATCGGCTCGGAATCCAGCGGATTTGTCCGCACATCTCGGCGTCGGGATTTTTCTCTGCCGCCTCCCAATGAGACCGTTCTGGAAGCCGCGCAAAAAGCAGGTATCCCCACGTATGGCATTGGCAAAACTGACGATCTGTTTGCCGGGGTCGGGCTGGGCGAGGTTCGGCATACCGCATCCAACAAGGAGGGAATAGAGGAGACCATTCAGAGCTTGGAGGATCGGGATCGCGGCTTAATTTTTGTCAACCTGGTCGAAACCGATATGTTATGGGGACATCGGCGCAACCCGGTCGGTTTTTATCAAGCCTTGCAGAAATTCGATCACGCGCTGCCAGACCTCATCTCTCGCTTATCGTCGGAAGACATGCTGATTTTGACCGCTGACCATGGCGTGGATCCGACCGCTCCCGGTTCGGATCACACACGAGAATATGTCCCGCTATTGGTCTATGGTCAAAAAGCGATCGATTTGGGAATCCGAAAAACGTTCGCGGATGTGGGGGCAAGCGTGGGAGAATTTTTTGGTATCCCCTATCGCGGACAGGGCGACAGTTTCTGGCAGGAGATTTATCCATGACGCCGCGCATGCTCGAATTTAGCAAAATGCACGGCGCAGGCAATGATTTTATCGTGATCGATCATCGAGATAATCGGCTGGAGTCGATTTTGCCCGATATTATCCGAAATCTCTGCGACCGGCACTTCGGCGTCGGCGCGGACGGAGCACTCTTAATTGAGACGTCGGATAAACCCGACCAGGCCAACTATCGGATGCGTTTTTATAACCAGGACGGTTCCGAGGCGGATATGTGCG
This sequence comes from Candidatus Cloacimonetes bacterium 4572_55, assembly GCA_002084765.1. GTDB lineage: Bacteria > 4572-55 > 4572-55 > 4572-55 > 4572-55 > 4572-55. The sequence continues at coordinate 46,114 of NBMB01000028.1, forward strand.
GAAATGCGGGTCGTTGCGCGGCTCAATACAGTTTTCGCCGAGGTATCGCGGGGAAAGCCCACGCGTTTGCCACAAAAAGTGGAGTATATCGAGCCGAAGTTCATACGAATCGTCTGGTCTCTCTTTTTCTGCCGCCCGTGGCTCAATTCTGCATGAATCAGGAAATTGTTGTTGACGGAGATCGGATCAAGCTCCATGTTTTGGATACTGGTGTGCCTCATGCCGTCATTTTTTATCCAAATTTGTTGGATTTTTCAGATTTTTTTAGCAACTCGATTGTCGATCTCAAAAAAATTGGGCGTGGAGTTCGCTTCCATCCTGAATTTGAGCCCGCAGGTATAAACGTTGATCTGGTCGGACAGCCGCGGCAAGGACTCGACGGACAATCGATTTTTCCGATCCGAACCTACGAGAGAGGCGTGGAGGATGAGACATTGGCATGCGGTACCGGAATTGTCGCCGCGTCTCTCGCGCTCCATGCGGTCCGAGATGTTCCCTCGCCGATCCAATTCACAACGACTGGCAGAAGTTCTTTGCAGACAAGGTTCCTGCTCGATAAAAATGTGTATCGGAAGATCGAACTGACAGGTCCCACGAAAATGGTCTTTCAAGGAAAATTAGACCTGAAAGGGATATCTCTATGTTGAAAAATTGCTTACTCAAATACCGGTGGGTTATTCAGGCTAAGCGAATAGACAGCATGCCGAACGGATCGATTTGTCATAAGTGAGGTGGTTTTACTTTTTCTCTTGACAAAGATGTCATATTTTCTTATAACTTGTAACTGTTTAGCTATGCTCATAGAGTTTAAGGGCTTTCGAAAACCCTTAGGCTCCTGTCCGACGTCTTCACTATAACGAGGAGGGAGTTATGGAAGGCACGTTTCAAGATCGTCAGCATCCGAGGATTGCGTCGCTTAACTTGGTCTGTTTTACCCGTTATGATGAGAAAGGATTTCCGGTGTATGAAAACATCGGACGGACAAAAGACCTGAGTGCTGGCGGTATTCTTCTGGAATGCAATCAAAACTTTCCGATCTGCGCACAGTTGGAAATCGTCGTGGCTGCTCATGAGCAATTGGTCACCGCTATGGGAGAAGTCAAACGGGTGGAAGCGATTCCGGGAAGTAAAAAGTTTGATGTAGGGATAAAATTTATCAAGATTTCGGAAAGAAATCGCGAAAGTATTAACAAATTTTTAGAACGTGAAATTATTTGATTTAACCGATGCGAGCCAAACATGTTACATTCTTCTAAAAAAGCCCTCTTCATTGGAGTCGGCTTTTTTATTTTCTGTTTTGGAATAATTCCCTGTGCGACCGGATTGGAAGATTTTCGGGAAAAAAACGGCGGTTTTGTCATAGACGCGGCTGGGTTCTGGGAAAATTCCGAGATTTCGCTGCTTGAAGTCTATTATAGCCTGCCGTACTCGGCTCTGCAATTTGTCAAAGGTCAGATTTCAAATTCCGCCAGGCGTTTATAAAATCAAAGCAAAGGTGGAGGATCGGCATAACAAAAAAAGCTACGCGGTCGAAGAGGAAACGGAAATCGCCCCATTTCCCATAGAAAAATTTGGATTGACGCAGATTCAATTTGCGGAGCTTATCGATCCGGATTCAATAGAAACCCCTTTTAGCAAACATGGCTATCGGATCGCGCCAAATGCAGACCGCACGTTCGGGGAAAATCGCGCAGACTTTTTTTTCTATTCCGAACTGCTCTCAACGCCCGAAAACTACGGCGATTTTCGGATTGATTATCGGCTGTCGAATGAGAAAGATTCGCTGTGTGTCGAAAATGGAGCGACAATATCCGTAAACGATCCAGTGACGCCCTTTACCGGCTCCGCAGATATCTCCAACCTGAAGGACGGAACCTATACGTTGACGCTGGTCGCTGAAAATCTATCCGACCACGAACAACACGAAAAAGTTGTTACACACGACGAATTTTCGATCGTGTGGTCTCAGATCTCCTGGGGAGGAGACTATAAAGAGGCATACAGACAAATCCTCTATATTGCCAGTGATGAAGAACTTGATGGATTTAAAAAATTAGAGGACGCTACGGACGAGGAGCGCATCGATTTTTTGGTTCGATTTTGGGCAAAGCGGGACCCAATTCCTCGCACGCCTCAAAATGAATATATGCAAGAACATTTCCGCCGTCTCCAATATGCAAACGAAGCGTTCGGCTCAACGATCCCAGGCTGGCGAACCGACATGGGCAGAATCTATATCAAATTTGGCGAGCCGGACGAGATCGATCGGCATCCCTTCAATTTCGACACTGCCCCTTATGAGATATGGCTATACTACCGTTGCGGATACCGCTTTGTCTTTGTCGATGAGAACGGATATGGGCGGTATAATATGGTCGAACCCAGCACGGAAGGGACCTATTCTACGGAATGCACCAACAGGGCTTATGAATAATTCGATTTTCCTCACATGGCGAAAACATCATGATTTTTGTGGATGAAAATTTTTGTGATCTCTGCGGCGCGTGCGTGGCTGTCTGCCCAGCTGACACAATCCAACTTCGTCAATATCAATTGCTTATCAAATCGACCTGCGTGGACTGTCAGATCTGCGTTCGGATCTGCCCCATCGGCTGTCTTGAACAACGGGAGGCGTCCGAATGAATCGGAAAATGGATTATGATGTGATCGTTGTCGGCGCGGGACCTGCCGGCTCTACCGCGGCTCAATGCGCGGCGGAACAAAATGTTTCCGTCTTATTGCTGGAAAAAGATCGGGAGATCGGAGTCCCAGTGCGATGCGCAGAGGGGATCAGCGGCAGAAGTCTGCGTCAATTCGTGGATCCGACGATGAATTCGAGCCGGGCATGGATTGGGCAGGAGATACAAGGTGCTCGGCTGATCGCTCCAGATGGTCATTATGTGGATATATTCGACGACCACATCGGGTACGTGTTGGAACGGCGGATATTCGACCGGTATCTGGCGCAATTGGCAGCGGAATCCGGAGCGCATGTCCGAACAAATTGCGAAGTGGATGGACTGTTGTTTGACGAGCGGAATTTTGTATCCGGCGTCCGAATTCGCCGTGGGAAAAAAAGCGAACGGATCCAGGCAAAAGTTGTGATCGGTTGCGACGGTGTCGAGTCTCGAATCGGCTATTGGGCTGGACTGAAAACAACGCTCCGTCCAAAAGATATGGAAAGTTGCTATCAATATACCGCGGCGCATCCCGATATTAATGAAAATCTGTGTCAGTTTTATGTGGGGTCAAATTACGCTCCTGGGGGATACGCGTGGGTATTCCCAAAAGGCAAGGGAATTGCCAATATTGGGCTGGGAATAAGCGGGGGACAGAGTGATCTCAATAAGAATGCCAAGCAAATTTTGGATCAATTTATGTCGGTTCATTTCCCAAAAGCCGAGATTCTCAGCGCGATTTGCGGAGGCGTTCCGGTCGCGCTCTTCATGAAGCGTATGGTTTCCGACGGCATTATGTTGGCGGGCGACGCGGCTCACCAGGTGAACACCATGACCGGCGGCGGCATTGCGAGCGGGATGTTCGGAGGTCGTGAAGCCGGCAGAATCGCCGCGGAAGCTGTGATCGAGGATGACGTATCATGCAGCCGGCTCTCTAATTACCATGACCGATGGGAAAAAGTGCAAGGTAAAAAATTGCGCCGGTACGATCGATTGGCACAAGCGGTCGAAAAAATAGATGATGAAACATTTAACCGAACATGCACGCTCTTACAGAAGATTGACCCCAAAGAATTGACGCTCGGAACGGTTTTTAAAACTGCTCTTAAACATGAGCCGAAACTCCTGGTCGAGGTGGCGAAAATATTCTTCCATCAAACTTTTTCTTAGCCTGCATTATTCATAAGCCTCGAAGAACCAGAGATATCAGATGTTTGATATTTAATGGGTTAAAGTCTATTTTTAACGACATTTCCAAGAGAACTCAGCTTCTATGAGGATTTCAGAACCCTTATTTGGGCTGACTCTGCGCTCTCTGTGACTCTGTTGCGAATATAGTGAAATGCGCGCAAAAGATCGGTTTTCCTGAAGAAAATTTGGCAAAAAAGATATAATTCTTTAATTATCAATTCTTACGTCGGTCCCTGGATACTCAAGTTCATCCTCCCGGAACATCTGGAAAAATTTCAGCTTATCGACGATCTGGCACTTACCTTGATCGCGTTCAACGCGGGTGCTGAGCTGAACATCAACCGGCTGAAAAAGCGCATTCGGAGCATTGTGCTTATCATCCTGATGCAGACGATCGTTACGGTCACTCTGACAACCGTGGTCATTCTTCTGATAAAACCCTTTGTCGAGCCATTTGCAAACCAGCCTATCGCTCTGATCTTCGGCATCGGCTTGATCATCGGCGTTATATCAGTCGCCAAATCCCCCTCCCAGACCATTGCCGTGATTGTCGAGACGCGCTCCAAAGGCATAATGACCGATACGGTTCTTGGCGTCACTGTGCTGAAAGATATCGTGGTCATCATCCTGTTTACGTTAGTTATAAATATTGTCAAATCCCTGACCGGAACCGACACTTCCTTGAATATCTCAGCTTTGGTTTCATTGTTGGTAGAAATAGCGTTATCGATCCTATCCGGTGCTGTGTATGGCTATATCATCATTTTATACTTTCGACATATCCGCCAGGAATTGCTTATTTTTATTGTCGGAATCGGCTTTTTTATCACCACATTGTCCCATCAATTTCATTTAGAATTTTTGCTCACATGCATGGTTGTTGGCTTTGTTGTCGAAAATTTTTCAAATTACGGAAATAAATTTCTGGAAGGCGTTGAAAAAAGCTCGTTGCCCGTGTATCTTGTCTTTTTTTCGATAGCGGGAGCAAATCTGAATCTGCCGATCCTTTACTCCCTGTGGCCCATAGCTCTGGTCATTGTATTCTCTCGATTAATATCGATCTATCTCGGCACCTACAGCGGCGCGCGCCTCGCCGGAGACGATCCAAAAATTTGTCGCCTTGCCTGGTCGGGATTTATCGGACAAGCTGGAGTGAGCCTCGGTTTTGCCATTATCGTCTCTCGACAGCTCCCGGAAATCGGCAATGTGGTCAAAAATATGATCGTCGCCGCAATCGTAATTAATATGATTATAGGGCCCATTATCTTCAAATGGGCGTTGCAAAAATCCGGCGAAACATCTGCCCCGACTCTTCGGTCTTCCAGAAAACTCAAGCAGGTGAGAGACCTGAAGCCAAAAAAAGTATAAGAAAAAGGTATCTTACCATGAACAGCGTCATTATATTGCTGATAGTTAGCGTATCAATGTGGGGTGTCCAGCGACTGCATATCCCCGCCGAATCCATCTTGACCAACGACGCGCCTATGGTTCTGGGATTCTTGATCCTCGCCGCGTTTTTCGGCGGAAAACTGACCAGCCGGCTGAATCTGCCTCGTATTACTGGATATATCCTCGTGGGATTGGTATGCGGTCCCTGGATTTTGAAATTTGTCACACAGCCGCACTTAGAAAAATTGACCTTGATCGACGAGCTGGCATTGGCTTTAATCGCGTTTACAGCGGGAGCTGAACTGAACCTGTCCCATCTGAAGAAGCAAATCCGCAGCATCAGCCTCATTATCCTCATGCAGGCGATTATCACCTTTTCTCTGGTCTCGATTGCGATTTATTTCAGCAGACCCCTCATTGCCGTTCTGGCGGACCAACCAATCAAAGTGGTGTGGGGGTTTTGCTGTATCATCGCGGTGATCTGCATCGCCAAATCACCGGCAGAGACCATCGCGGTGATCGTCGAAACTCGCGCAAAAGGCAAGATGACGGACACAGTTCTCGGCATCACCGTGGTGAAAGATGTGATCGTGATCATCCTCTTCACCATCGCCCTGAGCACGATCAAGTCCATGATAAACCCTGGAGAAACGCTGAGTTTCTCCTCACTGACCCACCTTTCCATCGAAATAATCTCCTCTATAATCGCGGGTTTGGGGTTCGGCGGTCTGATCATCCTCTATTTTAAATACGTTCGACAAGAGGCACTGATTTTCATTCTGGGTTTTGTCTTTTTTATCACCGAAATCTCTCATCAATTGCACCTGGAATTTTTACTGACCTGCATAACCACCGGATTTGTGGTCCAGACTTTTTCAAAATATGGGCATGATTTTCTAGAAACCGTTGAAAAAGGATCGCTGCCAGTCTATCTGGTTTTTTTCTCGATAGCGGGAGCCACATTGAATCTGCCGGTTCTTTACGACCTGTGGCACATTGCCGTGATCATCGTTGCTACCCGAATCCTCTCTGTATATTTAGGCACCTACTCCGGAGCGCGGCTGGCTGGAGACGATCACAATATCCGCCATTTTGCATGGGCGGGCTTCATCGGACAAGCCGGCGTCAGTCTCGGATTTGCGATCATAATTCAAGATCAATTGCCAGGTATCGGAGAGACCATCAAAAATATTGTGATCGCCACAATCGTTTTAAACTTGATGCTCGGGCCCGCGCTCTTTAAATGGGCACTACAAAAATCCGGAGAAGCCGCGCCCAATCCATCAGTTATCAATCATCGCCGGGACTCTCGCGCCCCGTCTACGGATAGTCAACCACATAATTCGGAATGAAACAATCCCGTCAAATCGCCCGTTTCGCTGGATTAATGACCGCGGCCACCGCGCTCAGTCGTATCACAGGCTTGGCTCGGGATATGCTAAAAGCATATTTTTTTGGATCCGGATTAGCTGCGGACGCGTTCACCGTAGCATTTCGACTGCCAAACTTGCTGCGCCGCCTCTTCGGAGAAGGAACGTTAAGCGCGGCTTTTATCCCAGTCTATGCCGACTATCGACTGCGCCTGACAGAGACGGAGAGTCGGCAATTGGTCGCAGCCGCATTGAGTCTTCTGACCGTGATACTGGCGTTTATAACGCTTGCCGGAGTCTTATTTGCTCCCACTTTGGTCCAGATTTTCGCCCCAGGATTTAGAGCTGTTCCCGAAAAATTTGACCTCACTGTCCGATTGACGCGACTATTATTTCCTTATATCCTTTTTGTCGGTCTCGCCGCGCTCAGCATGGCTGTTTTGAACAGTCACAAAAAATTTTTTCTCCCCGCGTTGGCTCCAATTACGCTGAACGGAAGCATGATCATCGCCATGATTTTCCTATGTCCGCTTTTTGGAGAGAGTCAGGAAACCCGAATCTACGCATTAGGTTACGGTGTTCTGATCGGCGGATCAGGACAATTCCTAATCCAGATTCCAGCCTTGAAACGGATCGGTATAAAATTCCGCCCCTATCTGAATTGGAACCACAAAGGCTTGCGCCGTATTGTCAAATTGACAGTTCCTGGGCTGTTCGCTCTCAGCGTCACCCAGATCAACATATTTGTGGATACTTTTCTCGCCTCTCTACTGCAACAGGGCAGTATAGCGGCTTTAGAATACGCCAACCGATTGATGCAACTTCCGTTAGGGCTTTTTGCGGTCTCGGTGACAACAGCGATACTGCCGAAACTCTCGGAGCAGGCGGCGCAGGATGATCAAGAAGGCATGCAATCGACCTTGACATACAGTCTGCGCATGATCTTCCTTATTATGATTCCATCCACAATCGGGCTGATCGTCCTGAGAGAGCCTCTGATCAAACTGCTATACCAACGCGGCGCGTTTGACGCAACGTCCCTTAAGCTGACAAGTTCCGCGTTATTGTATTACAGCGTGGGGCTGTTTGCATACGGCGGCGTCAAAGCGGTTGCGCAGTTTTTTTATGCGCAAAAGGATACAAAAACTCCGGTTAAAGCCGCGGCTTTTGCCATGGGGATCAACATTCTCCTCAACCTTATATTGATCCAACCCCTACAACTTGGCGGACTTGCTCTGGCCACATCCCTATCCGCTATGGTCAACATGAGCCTCCTGCTCTACATTCTGCACAAACAGAAGACCAAACGTATGGATAAGAGACGCACCATTTTGACGCGCAAACTTTGGATCGCTTTCTCAAAAATCCTATTCGCCGCGGCAGTGATGGGAATCATTGTCCATTACTTTTATGGCGCGATGTTCCGATTTCAACATGCCAATATTCCAAACGCCATAATGGTGTTGGCTGCGATCGCCGCGGGAGTCGTCAGCTATGCGGGGAGCGTTCGACTGCTTCGGTTGGAGGAGACGGACGCTTTTATATATCTGCTGAAATCCGTGAGACGCAAGATAACTTCCGAATAATGCGACTCAATCAAAGAGCAAGAGTAAATTCTCTTGACTTTCATATCCATAATACTCATTTTTACATCCATGATCTGCGTAGTGAATCACGAAAACTTGTCCGCAGATTACGCAGATTACGCAGATTAAGAATTGATAATTAAAGATAAGGACTATTCGAGGGATATAATCGGTGCAACATTCGATTAAATTGACGATTGACAATATCAAAACCGAAGCCGAGACGGGATCCACGATCCTCCAAGTTGCAAAAAAGCTGAACATCAGGATGCCGACTATGTGCCATCAAACGGGATATGAGCCGGCTACTTCCTGCATGATCTGCGTAGTAAAAGAGAAGCGATCGGGTCGATTTTTGCCAGCGTGTTCCGCGCTCGTGGGGGAAGGAATGGTCATTGAGACCCACAGCGATGAGACCCGGCGTATGAGACGCGCGGCTCTGGAGTTGCTATTAAGCGAACATGTCGGTGATTGCGAAGCTCCCTGCCAACGACTCTGTCCCGCGGGCGTACACATCCCGCTAACTATCCGTCAAATCGAGGCGGGGAACTATCGAGACGCCTTGATCACAATAAAAAAACGAATCCCCCTTCCGGCAGTGTTGGGGCGAATCTGCCCCGCGCCATGCGAAAAAAGCTGTCGCCGTTCTCTACAGGACAATCCAGTAGGAATCCGCCTATTGAAACAATTTGTAGCGGATATCGATTTGAATTCAAAATCACCCTATTCGCCCGAATGCAAACCTCTGAGCGGATTCCGAGTCGCGATTATCGGCGCGGGACCAGCCGGACTCTCCGCCGCCTATTATCTAGGGCAAAAAGGACATAGCTGCCACCTTTTTGATAACCGATCTGAGCCTGGCGGCGCGCTTCGATACAAAATTCCGCGGGAGAGATTGTCCGCCCAGGCGTTGGACAGAGAAATAGAAACCATCCGAGGTTTAAGTGCCTCTCTTCATAATTCTTTTTATATGAATCACGAGCTAAGTAAGGATTTATCAATAAAGGAGTTACGAAAAGATTATCGCGCAGTCGTGATCGCTATCGGCGCAATTGATCCCATGATTCTCGGCGATTTGAAACGAGCAGAAGCCTTTGGGGTCACACTGAGCAAGCGAGGCATTGCCGTCCGTCCACGTCTGTTTCTCACCAACCTTCCGGGAGTTTTTGCTATCGGATCCGCTGTAAAGACGGAGCGCATGGCAGTTAAATCGATCGCTCAAGGGCGTCTTGTCGCAGATTCAGCCCATCAATTTTTGATGGGTCGGGAGATAGATGGTCCGAGATCGCGCTTCCATTCGCGGATGGGCAAACTCTTGGACGGGGAGATTTCCGAATTTTCGCAAGGTGTGAGCCAGGAGGATCGGATCCTCCCAAAAATTGAAACAATCGGTTTTTCGTCATCAGAGGCGACGAGGGAATCTCGACGGTGCTTGCGCTGCGATTGTTGCAAACCAAATTCGTGCAAATTGCGTATCTATGCCGAAGAATATCAGGCAGAATCCAAGAAATATAAGCAAAAAACTCGGAAATTTTTCCAAAGGCAGCTTTATCCAGGAACAGTAATATTTGAGACCGGCAAATGTATTAAGTGCGGCTTATGCGTGCAGATTACGGAAAAAGCTGGGGAGCGATTTGGTCTCTGTTTTATCGGCAGGGGTTTCGACGTGCGGGTAGAAGCACCGTTAAACGAAACATTGGCTCAAGGTTTGCAACAGACCGCTATCGAGTGTGTAAACGCGTGTCCTACCGGCGCGCTTGGATTTGAATAAAATTTGAAAACAATGCGGATGGAAAATATTTTATGAGAAAATTTGTTTATATCTTACTTATTCATGTTGGATTATGCAGCTGGGCTTTCGGATCGGAATCACAAGAGAAATGGCAAATTTTTCGAGGAGACGCCAATCTAACCGGCGTTTCCCACGTCGAACTGCCCGAGCAACTTCGCCTTCTCTGGACATTCAAAACCGACGATGAGATACGATCCTCTGCTGTAATTGACGACAATAAAGCCTATATCGGGTCAAGCGACGGCGCAGTCTATGCCTTGAATATATCGGATGGAGAGAAAATCTGGGCTTATAAAACCGACGACTCTGTAGTGGAAGCTCCCCCTTTATTGGCGGATGGTTCGGTGTTTGTCGGCTCTCTCGACGGCATATTATACGCGCTGGACGCTGAAAACGGTTCGCTGAAATGGAAATTTGAGACGGACGGAAAAATTGTCGGCTCCGCAAATTATAGCCTAATAGAAGGTATGCCGCGTATTTTTTTTGGAAGCTACGATAGCAAAATCTATTGTTTGGACGCGCAATCCGGCAAATCGGTCTGGACGTATGAATCGAAAAATTTCATAAATGGATCGCCTGCCACAGACGGCGAACGACTCATATTCGGAGGTTGCGACGCGCATCTGCATCTGATCTCTACAAAAGAGGGCGTTTCATCGGCTATAATTGACGTCGGATCTTATGTCGCCGGTTCCGCCGCGTTGGTGGGAACTAACGCATATTTAGGAACTTACGGCGGAAAAGCGATTGCTGTCGATCTCGCTACAAAAAAAATTATTTGGGAATATGGCGACGAGGAGAACGGCGCGGCTTTCATCTCTTCACCGGCAGTGACAGAGGATCAGGTCGTAATCGGGTCCCGCGATCAATTTTTGTATTGTTTGGACCGCAAAAATGGTAGGATGATCTGGAAATTCCACACGCGTGACGAAGTGGACGGCTCGCCGACGATCTGTCGAGACAAGGTGCTGATCGGCTCTGGAGACGGACGCCTCTATATGATCAGCCTAATCGACGGGAGCGAGATATGGTCGTATGAAGTGGGAGCTGAAATTGTCGGCGCGCCCGCTGTGATAAAAAACACTGTGGTCATCGGATCGGGCGATGGACTGGTCTACTGTTTCGGGAGATAATTAGATGAAAATTGTGCATATTGTTCCAGGTTCTGGGGGTTCTTTTTATTGTGAAAACTGTTTGAGAGATGGGTTATTGGTCAGGTCATTGCGAGATAGCGGGCATGATGTGACGATGATTCCGATGTATCTGCCGCTGTTTGTGGACGAGCCGAAAATAACGGGAAATACCCCGATTTTTTATGGCGCAATCAATGTGTATCTAAAGCAGACCATCCCTATCTTCCGCAAAGCTCCGCAATGGGTTGAGCGATTTTTGGATTCTCCGTTCCTGTTGAAAATTGCCGCCAAAAAATCCGGCTCTACCCGCGCCTATGGGATGGAAAAGATGACGCTCTCTATGCTGCGGGGCGATGAAGGAAATCAGGCGAATGAATTGGAAAAATTGACAACCTGGCTGAAAAAGGAAATCAAACCAGATGTCGTGCATCTATCCAACGCCCTGTTGCTGGGGCTGGCGGATCGGATCAAGCGGGAGACTGGAGCGACGATCGCTTGTATGTTGCAGGACGAAGATCAGTGGGTGGACGCGATGCGAGACGAATACATCCAGCTTGTATGGGACGCAATGGCGGAAAAAGGAAAGGTTGTGGACGTTTTTTTTCCGGTCAGCCGCTATTACGCCGATGTAATGAAATCCAAGATGAGGATTCCCGACGAGAAAATCTATCCCGTTTATCCGGGTATTGACTTGGATGGATATCAACCCGCGTCGCTTGACCTTGATCCGCCGACAATCGGCTATCTCTCCCGAATATCAAGATCGCATGGATTTGATATATTGGTGGACGCGTTTATCCGATTAAAGCAAGACCCTGATTTCCGCAATCTTCGACTGCGTGTCACTGGCGGAAAAACAACCGACGACGATGATTTTATCGAGAGTCAACGTCAAAAATTGGAGAAAAACGGCTTTCTGTCCGATGTGGATTTCATCCCAGATTTTGATAGAAAAAATCGGCTTGAATTTTTGAAGTCGCTTTCCCTATTATCTGTCCCGGTGCGGAAAGGCGAGGCTTTTGGCGTATTCCAAATCGAGGCAATGGCATCTGGAGTGCCTGTTGTACAGCCAAAAATCGGGGCGTTTCCAGAGATCGTAGAGACGACCCGAGGCGGCGTTGTCTATCATCCAAACAATGCCGAGACACTATCCGACGCCATCCGCTCTCTTCTGTCACACCCTGATCATATTCGGGAGATGGGCATCCACGCGCTGGAATCTGTCCGGAACCGGTTCAGCGTGGAACAATCGACAAAAGATATGATCCATGCGTATCAACTCTTCTCCAAGAAAACATGATAAGAATTTTGCTTATTCAAATTCAAAATGGCACTTGTATGAACCCCTCCGAATTCGAGTTGCAAAATAATAGTTGGCTGAAAAAAATCTATTGGCGATTTATCACCATAAGAGGTCATCCCCGAGAGATTGCTTTCGGGTTTGCGCTGGGGCTATTTGTCGGCATGTCGCCCACCATGGGGGTTCAGACCGTGATAGCGATCTCTATTGCCGCAATTTTTGGATGGAATAAGCTCTCCACGGCAATGGGAGTTTGGATTACGAACCCTTTCACCGCGCTATTTATCTATACTGCCAATTATTTTATTGGCGCGTCGATCCTGACGCTGACAAGTAGCCGAAATTTTTCTTCCTATCGGATAAAATTAAGCGGGATGAGAGAGATGTTGACCCAAACCCCTGAGATTTTTTGGACTATCGCTTTTGGGGGGGTTGTTCTCGGCATACCGATTGCCATCGTGGGATATCATCTTTCATATTCCGCGGTGATCAATTATCGGCGAAAAATAAGAAAAAAATTGACACTTAAAATGAAAAAAATCAAGAGAAGCAAAAAGCGTAAAACGAAAGACCGACGAAAAAAATAAAGGATCAGTCGCAACCCTTCTCCACGTATGAGTCTTTTTTTCGGATTGTTCGGTTAAATCGCAACGGGGATATTGTGCAGTTAGCGACAAATTTGACCAGCCGCCACTTCTCAATATTTTTATCCTCGCTGATATTGTTGTAATGCACCACAGCGAACAGAGCATTTTCCATTTTTTCATTTTGCATCGCTATTGTAAAGACGCCTTTTCTGGATAATTTCCTAAGGGTTTTTGACGACTTATCAGCGTCGATCACCCATAAAATATGCCCGTTAAATTTGGAAAGCGTTTTTTTATTAACCGGAATGACAAGGACGGAATCGTGGAGGGTGATACTGATCACGGTTTCTCGATACCATGCTTTTAGCTCTCGAAATTGCGCAAGAATTTCAGGATTTACCTGGTCTTGGCTTTCGCTGAAAACGCCGACAATAAGCGCGCCGGTATCCGTCTGAATTCCAGCGCAAGCCACGAATATAGGTAAACTCTGAATCACCCTTTCCAGAGGTTGCGCGAGCGTGGATTGCGGAGAGAGGAAGAATAAAAATGGGAGAACAATCAGCATCTGTCTCATATGAATACCCCCGTCTACCTATGCAGACACACTTTTTCTTATCTTTGTTGCAGAGATGGAAGCCAAAATCCGTATAAATGTTTCTTTACCGTCCCAACCAAAAGCATATTTTTCCAAATTAATGGTCGAGTGCGGACAACCTGGTCAAGATTATACTCCCAAATAATTTGGTTTGTTTGATAATTTATTACAACAATTTTTCCGTCGCTTTGATCCACAAAAATCACATATTTCCCATAAACCAATGGCGCAGTGCTGATATTTGGACATTGGACAGACCATTGAACCTGACCGTCGTCAAGGTCAAACGCTTGACAAACGCCAGTTAAGGAGTGCGCCAAAACCTGGTTTCGTTCCATTACCAAAACAGGCGGATTTGAGTTAATTCCAGGAATCTGTTTCTGCCATCGAATCTCGCCCGTTTCGGTTCGGATAGAGATCAATTGGTCGTCTTCCGTGATTATCAAAAGGTGATTATTTTTGATCGCGAGATCAAGTGAAATCGCTGCCGGATTCACGAATTCCCACACCTTTTCGCCTGTTGTCAAACGAAGCGCGGTCAACGCGCCTGTATTTAACGAACCCAAAGTCACGCCGCCGTCGCTGCCAAATATAATAAGCGAATCCGCTATGACCGGCTTGGATCGGACAAAATCGGCTGTCGGATAATCCCATACTGTTTCGCCTGTAAGCCGGCTCAAGGCAAGCAACCGGCTCGCATTTGTTCCAATAAACAACAATGAATCAAAAAATGCAATACTCGATTCGCTTTCGCCTATATATCGCTCCCATTTTTTTTTCGATTTGGAGTTTTTCGATTTGGAGAGAGATAAGCTATATAACATCTCATCCGGCAAGGTTGTGACAACATACAGAATCGAATCGGTCGGAGCGATCTGCGAAACATACGTCGAAAATTTCTTTTTCCATAAAATCTTTTGCGTTGTCAGATCGATTTTATATAGCCGACGATCCAACGCCGCAAGATAGAGTTGGTCTTGATAAAGAACAGGTTGGGTAATAACTGGGCTTCTTATTTTCATCATCCACGCCAGATCGAATTCTCCGGTTGGATCCACAGAATGAATGGTGAACCGGCTGCCGCATCCACAAAAACAGATGAGCAAACAAACGGATAGCCCGATTATTATCCACAGTTTCGTATTATTTGGCATACTCAATAGCTCTGATCTCCCGAATCACAGTCACCTTAATTTGTCCCGGATATTGTAGTTGACCCTCAATCGTTTTGGAGATTGTCGTTGCCAACTCAGCTGCTTGAATATCGTTTACTCTTCCAGGCTGAACCACAATGCGAACTTCTCGACCCGCTCTGATAGCGTAAGATTTATCCACGCCTGGCAGGGATTCCGCGATTTCTTCAAGTCGCTCTAGACGCTTGATATAATTCTCCAGCGTCTCGCGCCTCGCGCCGGGGCGCCCGCCGGACACGGCGTCTGCGGCTTTGACCAGCACAGCAATAAGCGACTCGCACTCGACATCCTCATGGTGTGCGGCTATCGCGTTGATCACCAAATTATTCTCTCCGTATCGACGGGCGATTTGGACGCCGATCTCTACATGAGACCCTTCCACATCATGAGCTACCGCCTTGCCGATGTCGTGCAGAAGCGCGGCTCGTTTTGCCAGTGTTTGATTCAGCCCCAGTTCAGCGGCCATTATACCGCAGATACTGCCCACTTCGGTCACATGACGGAGAACATTCTGACCATAGCTGGTGCGATATTTCAGGCGACCCAACAGTTTCAAGATCTCCGGGTGGATTCCGTGTAGACTTAATTCAAAAGCAGCTTGTTCCCCTGCCTCGATAATTGACTGGTTAATTTCTCCACGAGTCTTTTCCACCACTTCCTCGATCCGACCTGGATGAATTCGACCGTCGACGATCAATTTCTCCATGGCGAGACGAGCTACTTCCCGACGAATCGGGTCAAATCCAGATAAAATCACCGCCTCTGGCGTATCGTCGATAATCACATCAATGCCGGTCGCAGTCTCGAATGACCGAATATTACGCCCCTCTCGACCGATAATTCGTCCCTTCATCTCCTCATTGGGTAGAGAAACCACAGAAACGCTGGTCTCCGCAACATGCTCTGCAGCATATCGTTGAATTGCCAAAGTGATTATTTTTCTCGCTTCCTTTTCAGCGTCGCGAGCTGCTTTTTCTTTGATCTCCATAGCGGCATGGGCTGCCTCGTGACGGGCTTTTTCCTCCAAATTCCGTATCAGCTCCTGCTTTGCTTGTTCCTTTGTCAAGCCGGCAATTTTTTCCAAACGCATATTTTGCTCTTCAAACAAAAGGCCAACTTTACTCTCTTTTGTTTTAAGATTTTTGTCTCGTTGATTTATATCTCGGCGAAATTGTTTTAACTCCCTATCTTTCTGATTCAGCAAATCCATTTTTCGGTCTAAATTCGACTCTTTATCTCGCAGACGGCGCTCATATTTTTGTAGGTCCATCCGCTTACTTTGAGCCCCTTTTTCAAACTCGACCTTTACCTGATACCACTCCTCTTTTGCCTCAAGCAACGCTTCTTTCTTCAGCGTCTCAGCATTTTTCTTAGCTTCGGAGATAATCCGTCCCGCAGTTTGTTCAACGTCTGCCAGGCGCTCATTTCCCAACTTCCGACTAAGAAACCACCCCCCTAAAAAAATCCCTGCCGCAAGAAAAATACTAAATAAAATATATAACAAAACTTCCATTAAAAAACATACCTCCAACTCTCTCCTATATGGCGTCGAGCAATTCTCTCCCGGGATATTTCCCGGGAGTCAACTACCGGACCCGGCAAACTCGCCAACCCGTTACCGATTGTGTCAGTAACCAGGAAGGGTTAAGCCGGCGCGGTCATAGTTCGGATTGATACCAATCCCAGAATTTTTCGAGCCCTTCTTCTATCGTCACTTTTGGGTTATAGTTCAATAGGTCGCGGGCATGAGAAATATCGGCTTGGGTCGATCGAAGATCGCCGAGCTGCTCCGGTAAATATTTCCTTTTTGCCTGCTCCCCTGTGATTTGTTCAATTTTATCTACCAGATCATTGATCGTCAACGTGTGCGTGGTTCCCAAATTCACAATATCGAAACGCTTTGTTTGTATGTGGATTGCCGCAGTAATTCCGGCAATCAAATCATCGATATACGTATAATCCCGCACCAGTTTGCCGAGACCGAAGATGGGAATTTTTCTGCCGCCTGTTACCAAACGGAAAAATTTGTGAATCGCCATTTCTGGGCGTTGCCGCGGACCATAGACCGTAAAAAACCGCAGCGCAATAATTGGCAATTCGTAAATAGAGGAATAGGTATAACATAACAGTTCGCAAGCTCTTTTGGTCGCGGCATACGGAGAGGTGGGACGCGCGCACGCCGCATCTTCTCTAAAGGGATGCGCTGAATCAGCCCCGTACACCGAAGACGACGAGCTGAATACAAACTGCCGAACGTCGTACTTTCGAGCCAATTCCAGTAGCGTCAATGTGCCGCGGATATTGACAGATTGGTAAACCAAAGGCTCGTCTATCGACGCTCGAACACCGGCGCGCGCAGCCAAATGCACCACGGTCTCTATGTTATGATCACGAAATACCGAGTCCATAAAATCGGAATCTCGAATATCGCCCTCAATCAAAACGACATTTTTTTTCTTTAAAGCGGATTGGATATTTTTCCGTTTCCGAGACGGATCATAATAGGGGTCAAAATTATCAACGACAACGATTTTTGTCACGTCATCTTTTGCCAATTGATCCGTCAGATGGGATCCGATAAAACCCGCGCCCCCTGTTACCAATATGCGATTCACAAGCAATATCCTTACTCTATATGGTTATAAATTCAAAAATTCAGATACAAAAAATCCCCGCACATACCGTGTGAAACGATTCCTCTCAAACAGCAGCCCTTCTGATCCTTCCTGAGAGTCAACCAAGCGCACCAATTTGGAACCATCAAATCATCACGCGCATAGCAGGGATAATAAACAACCAGCTATGAAAACGAAATCTAAATTTTTCGGGAAACCAGCGTCTGTCTCTATTAATAATTCTGTGAATGGAGTTCGTAAATTTACCAAACGACGAAAATCCCTTCTTTATTTTTATTTATAATAAAATTTTAGGAGAAAATGTGCTAAAAATGATAATATTATCATTTTGGCTTCTATTTCAATGTCGATTTTTCCAACAAAATTATTTATCCGCCGATTCTTTTTCGGAAAGAATCGCACTGTCCAAAACTTTGGTTAAATTGACAAGTTTTTGGTCAACTTCCTCAAGTTGTGAACGTTGTTGTTTGGACTTCTCGAATTCTTCTTTTAATTGGAACAACTCATCTGCAACATTCAGAGCCGCCATCACCGCTAAACGGACCGTTGCCGATGATGTGCTACCCCCAGTGAGGTCCAGCATTTTTTCGTCGACATATCTTGCCAATTTGCTGACATACTTGGGATTGGCGTCGCCCTTAATGGAATACTCGGTTCCAAATATAATCACTTTTACGGTATGAGATCGATCATCCATTATTAAATTACCCGAAATTTATATATTCAATCTTGAATTCAGTAGTAGTTCAGTAGTAGTGATGCTTGATAAGTTTTCGATTTCACAATCTTGAGAAGAGCCGTATTCTTTTTGCGCAAAAGCTCAAAAAAAAAATTAAGCAATACATTATTAAATCTTCATTTCTTATAACTCTAAGATATCATATTTTTTAAACATTATTTGCAATTTTTCACGGATTTTTTGTTTATTTTTTTTTAACAGATCGTTTTCTTCCTTCAAATCTTCAATCTGTTGTTTTAACGGTTCAAGTTCTTCTGAGGGAATCACAAACTCAGACGGTCGTCGGACTTCCTCTTGTAGCCGCCCATTTTCTTTACGTAATTCATGGATCAATGTGACCGCTCGTCGCACTTTTTTTTCAAGGTTCGTTAGATAATTGTCCGCCATAACGCCAAACCCCTCGTGTGAGTCCCTGCGAGATATCAACCTCGCAAAACAGCTTGAAATTCTTTTTCGACAGCTTGGAGAATGCGATCCGTCAGACGGTCAATTTCCTCATCGACAAGCGTCCGTCCTGGTGTTCGGAAGGTCATTGAGAAAGCAATGCTTTTTTTCCCTTCCGGCAAGGGCGCGCCATGATAGACGTCGAATAAGGTCATATTTTCTAGATATTCTTCGGCAATCTCGTGGATCCGGTCTCGAATCGGTTCGTAAGGCGTTTTTTCATCCATCACCAGAGCAAAATCTCGCTCTAACGCAGGATACCGGGGCAGTTGTTGATAAACCCGACCCAAAGAAATCTTTTTTGTCAAAAGCTGAAAATCGATCTCCGCCCAATAAGCGGGGGTCTCAATATCGTATGCCGCCGACAATTTGGAATTCAGCTCTCCGACTGAGCCAATTCGCTCGTTATGAATCCGTATCTCGGCGCAACGATACGGATGATACTGCGCGTGCGAGACAGATGTAAATTTTATGCCCGTTATTTGCAAGAGAGAAAACAGATCTTCAGTTGTTCCTTTTAGATCATAAAAAGACGAGGACTTTGCTTTTGACTGCCAGTTTCGGCTCAAAAGGTCTCCGCATAAAAACAGTCCCAAAACCGTTCGTTCAATCGATTGACCGGTTTGCTTATTTTTCTGAAAAACCGTCCCGATCTCAAAAATTTTCAGATTCGTATTCTTTCTGTGAATATTCTCTCTTATCTGAGGCAACACGGTCGTTAATAGCGACGGACGCAAACAGTTATGATCAAAAGTCAACGGATTCTTGATGCGAATCAATGGATATGTTTGGGGATCAATCCCAAATTGCGGTGAACGTTCAAAAGACGCGTCGTTGACAAAACTGTTCGTTATAAACTCGTTATAACCCGAGCCTGTCAGAAACTGGCGAGCTATATCCTTCAGCTTATTTTTTCGCGCTGTCTCTTTTTGGTCGTTGCTTTGCGTTGTCGCTGTCAAGATCAGCCTGTCCGGTATATGATCATAGCCGTAATGGCGAGCGATTTCTTCGATCAAGTCGATCTCTCTCTCCACATCCTGGCGCCAGGTGGGAACAACCACTTGCCACGCTTGATCTTGACTGGAATCAGACTGATTTTGCTCAATCTGGAATCCGAGAGAGGTGAAAATTTGATAAATTTTTTCCGTCGGTATCTCAACTCCTAAAATTCGCTTTGTTTGATCCAATCGAAAGTGGATATTTTTCGATAAAATAGGTTTCGGATACGCGTCGATAATTCCCTTTGCCGTCTCTCCTCCAGCAATATCTACGATCAATTGAGCGGCTCGGTTCACCGATGCGATGACATTCTCTGGGTCTGTGCCCCGTTCAAATCGATGGGAAGACTCGGTTTTTTTATTGAGAAGTTTGCATCCAACTCGAATGGTCTGGGGGTTAAAATACGCGCTTTCCAGCAAGATATTACGCGTTTTTTCCGTTACTTCCGAGTGCAAACCGCCCATGATACCAGCGACCGCTATGCCTCCGTTTTCATCTGTTATCATCAGAGTCTCGGGCGTCAAGGTATATGCCACGTTGTCCAAAGTGGTGAATTGCTCCTGATCCAGAGCGTGACGCACATTGATATGATGTCCGGCAATTTCGTCATAATCAAAAGCATGAAGAGGATGCCCGAGTTCAAATAATACAAAATTTGTTATATCTACAACGTTATTGATCGGGCGTTGCCCAATAGCTATCAAACGTTCTCGAAGCCAACGAGGCGAAGGGCCAATTTTGACGCCGGTGATAACCCGCGCGGCGTATCTCGGACAAGAGTTCGGGTGTTGGATCGTGATTTTTGCCAATGAATGCGCGTCCCTGTCATTTTCGTTGACAGTGAGGTTGGGAGATTGTAAGGGCAGATTTAACATCGCGCTAATCTCCCGAGCAACTCCGTAATGCGATAGGGTGTCTGGTCTGTTGGCTGTCAAATCGAGTTCAAGCGCGTAGTCATCAAGCCCTATAGCCTCGACAATGGATTGTCCCGCGGTGCTCTCGGAACCAAGCTCAATGATCCCGCTATGATCCGTCGATATGCCCAAATCTTTTTCCGAGCAAAGCATTCCCGATGAAACAACTCCTCGTATCTGCGCTTCTTTGACGGAAATCCCGGTCGGCAGCGTGACGTCTGGGGGAACAAATGCAGACTTGAGTCCCACGCGGGTATTGGGAGAACCGCATATCACGGAAATCGTATCTTCGCCGGTTACCCCGGTTTCCACAGCGCACAAAAAAAGATGATCCGCGTGTGGATGTTTTTCAATTTCTGTAATCTCGCCGACAACGACGCGGTCCAAGCCCTCTCCAAGATAGCGAATATTGGTCGTTTCCAAGCCGCATGTGGTCAATCGACGTGCAAGTTCTGCCGGTTGAAGTCCAATTTTGATATAATCTTGCAGCCATTTATAACTTATTTGCATAAAATCTGACTATCCTCTGACTATCCATAGTTAAAGTAGTTTCTCATATTATTGGGTTATGTGCAATTCTTACGTTACGTAAGGTAAGATAACGAACCCAAATCACGCCGTCTCTCTCTAATTATAAGCACACGAGCTAAAATAATGGTATTCAATAGAAAATGCAATTAATTTCCTAAGAAAAAACGACAAGTTCCAAAATCTGCTCTACACATTGGATAGAAGAGTCTAAATTTTATCGCGTTTCCTTATCCCAAATTTTTAAAAGATATAAAATCGTCAGCTCTTGTCAATCAGATTGCGATTTTTATATAAATTTGTCGCATCAAAACGACTTTTATCTTGTCATAATTGCTTTTCCCGAATAAATTAATCAGGCGGTCAACTCATAGCGAGACAATATCTTCAAATCATATCTTCAAATCTTCAAAAAAGGATAAAAATGTATAAATTTATAAGTCTGTTCGGAATTTTTGTTCAAGTCGGAATATGCTACCTTCTATCGAGCAACCGCAAAAAAATCGACTGGCGTTTGGTCGGGGTGGGATTGGGGCTGCAGTTTCTCTTTGCTTTACTGATTTTAAAGACAACTCTGGGTCGAGAATTTTTCGTTTACATGAACGACGTCGTTGTCCAACTGCTGGGATTTACGCAGGAAGGCGCGTCTCTTGTTTTCGGAAACCTGACGCAGATCAATATTCCGGTTGGAACGCCCCAGGAGGGGCCCCCGCCCGGATTCGCTGATTTGGATACCAGTTCTGGATTCTGGGCGCAGCCGGGTGCGATTTTTGCATTTTCCGTGATGCCCACCGTGATATTTTTCTCCTCATTAATGACCCTGCTCTATCACCTGGGAATTATGCAGCGCATCGTATATCTGTTTGCAATTGTGATGAAAAAGGCGTTGGGAACAAGCGGAGCGGAATCTCTATCCGCCGCGGCGAATATCTTTGTGGGTCAGACCGAGGCCCCGCTGGTGATCAAGCCATACGTGGAAAAAATGACTGAGTCCGAACTGATGGCGATTATGAGCGGCGGCATGGCAACGATTGCCGGGGGCGTTATGGCGGCATACGTTGGGATTTTGGCGGCAAAATTTCCGGATATCGCGGGTCATTTGATGGCCGCGTCAGTGATGTCCGCTCCAGCCTCATTGGTGTTTGCCAAGCTTCTCGTGCCGGAAATCGGAACGCCGGAGACATCGGAAAAAATGGAGATGCATTTTGAAAAAGTGGATAAAAATGTCATTGACGCAGCGGCTCGAGGCGCAAGCGAAGGTTTGAAGCTGGCACTGAATATTGTGGCAATGCTGATCGCGTTTCTTGCTCTCGTGGCAATGGGGAACGCGATATGGGGATGGGTATGCAGCGTGGTCGCCAGTTTGACGGGATGGAACCTGTCGGCTATCGATACGTTTCAAGAAGTTATGGGCTATGTCTTTTCCCCGTTTGCCTTGATGATGGGAATTCCGGTTCAAGACCTGCTCGTCTCGGGTCAACTATTGGGCGAAAAAACAATCCTGAATGAATTCGTAGCATATACCCATTTCGGAGATATCATAAACGGTCGCCCATTTGCCGGAGAACTCGCGCAGTTGACCGAACGCAGTCGGGTGATTCTGGCTTACGCGCTGTGCGGATTTGCCAATTTAGGCTCAATCGGAATCCTACTCGGGGGTATCGGCGGCATAGCTCCTTCCAGACGCGGGGACTTGGCGCGTCTCGGAATCCGAGCGTTAATCGCCGCCACATTTGCCTCTTTTGTGACGGCAAATATTGCGGGAATGTTGATATAGCCTGAATTATTTATGACCCGAATATTAGTATTTGATAATTAAAGGCTTATACCAATATCAAAATTTTATATCGTTTTGCTTAATTGATTTGTAGATACTTATTTTAATTACTTATTTAAGAATTATTTGTGAATTATTTACTAAAAGGAGAATATAATGGAACAAGCTGTAATCACGAGTGCTTGCCGGACGGCAATCGGTGAGTTTATGGGCACACTGGCACCAAAAAAAGCTACGGAATTGGGCGCAATAGCGATCAAAGAGGCGGTCAAGAGAGCGGGTATCGATCCCGATCTGATCGATGAAGTTATTATGGGGCAGGTTGTCCAGGCAGGCGCGGGTCAGGCACCCGCGAGACAAGCATCGATTCATGCGGGCATCCCTCCAAAAGCGGGCGCAATGACGATCAACAAGGTATGCGGCTCGGGGCTAAAAGCAGTCATGCTCGCGGCTCAAGCGGTGAAATTAGGCGACGCTGAGATTATCGTTGCCGGCGGAATGGAGAGTATGAGCAATTGCCCCTTCCTCCTCCAAAATTTGCGAAACGGCGTCAAGTTTGGAAATCAGCCGCTGATAGACAGCATGATTGAGGATGGCTTGACTGATAGTTTTGGCAGAGTTCACATGGGAGTTCTGGCTGAAGGCACCGCGGAGAAATGGGGAATCAGTCGGGAGGATCAGGATCAATACGCTTTGGAAAGTCACCAAAAAGCGGTGAAAGCGCAAGATACTGGTAAATTTGACGCGGAGATCACGCCGGTCGAGATACCTCGTCGAAGAAAGGATCCGATCATATTCACAAAGGATGAGCGTCCTCGCGCAGACACGACTTTAAAGGTATTGTCGAGGCTGCGTCCCGCGTTCAAGAAAAATGGATCGGTGACAGCTGGGAGTGCTCCGGGTCTAAACGACGGCGGCTCCGCAGTGATGGTGACGTCCGCGTCAAAAGCACTGGAATTGGGCGTTACCCCGTTGGTAAAAATTATAGATTATGCAACTGGCGGCATCAATCCGAAGGACCTGTTTGAAGCACCAATTGTCGCGGTCAAAAAATTGATGGCAAGGATGAAAGTCAACATCGAATATTTTGATCTGATCGAGGCAAATGAGGCGTTTGCTGTGCAGTGTCTGGCAGACGGGAAAGGTCTGGGATGGGACTGGGATCGAGTCAATGTGCATGGCGGCGCGATTGCGTTGGGTCATCCGATCGGGGCAAGCGGCGCACGGGTATTGACGACCTTGATCTACGCTATGAAAAATCGAGGGGCAAGGACTGGTCTTGCCACGCTTTGTTTGGGCGGCGGAAACGCAGTGGCAATGGCTGTTGAAGCGGTTTAGAGACGCGTCTTTATCGGGTTCAAGCCAAAGAGGTTTGGACCCGATAAAAAAAATTCTCGATCAATGTGCAAAAATATGAAAAATGTAAGTAATTTAAGTAATGTTAAGGAGATATGTTTATGGCTGAAATGATCAAAAAACTATATGAATCTTTCAAAGAAAAACATGGCGTCGCTCGCAAGCGGCTGAGTCGCCCACTGACGCTTGCGGAGAAAATCCTCTGGGCGCATTTCGACGATATAGATAATCAGGCGTATGAGCGGGGGAAAAGCTATCTGACTCTGCGTCCCGATCGAGTGGCGATGCAGGACGCGACCGCGCAAATGGCTCTATTGCAATTCATATTAGCGGGAAAAGAGCGGGTCGCGGTTTCGACGACTGTGCATTGCGACCATCTGATTCGGGCGCAGACCGGCGCGACCCCTGACTTGAAAAATGCGCTGGACGAAAATTCGGAGGTCTATAAATTTCTGCAAGATATGTCCTATAAATACGGCATCGGCTTTTGGAAACCAGGCGCGGGGATCATCCATCAAGTGGTTCTGGAGAACTACGCTGCGCCCGGAATGTTGATGATCGGCACAGATTCTCATACGCCAAACGCTGGCGGATTGGGTATGCTCGCGATCGGCGTAGGTGGAGCAGACGCTGTGGACGCTATGGTCGGATTTCCATGGGAAGCACTTTGTCCCCAGCTCGTCGGTATTCGTCTGACAGGGAAATTAAATGGATGGGCGTCGCCAAAAGATGTGATTCTCAAGCTGTTAGGAATCCTGACGGTGAAAGGCGGGACAAATAAAATTATCGAATATTTCGGTCCAGGTGCTGAGTCGATCAGCTGCACCGGAAAGGCGACGATTACGAATATGGGCGCGGAGTTGGGCGCGACCACGTCGGTTTTTCCTTTTGACCAACGTATGGGAAATTATCTGAAAGCGACTCGCCGGTCCGATATAGCGGATCTGGCTCAGGCGCACATTCAAGAGCTGACTCCAGATCCCGAAGTAATTATCAACCCGCAGGATTTTTATGATCAGACGATCGAGATCAATCTGTCGGAATTGGAGCCGCATGTTGTGGGACCGCATACGCCTGACCTGGCTCGTCCCATATCCCAACTGAAAGCAGATGCAAAAAAAGAAGGCTATCCGCTGGAATTGACCGCGGGATTGATCGGAAGCTGCACCAATTCCTCTTATGAGGATATGGGTCGGTCGGCTCATGTGGCGAAACAGGCGGCGGAACTGGGGTTAAAGGTAAAAAGCCTATTTCTGGTGACGCCCGGATCGGATCAAGTTTATCAGACCATTCGCAGGGATGGGCAGTTGGAAGCCTTGTCCGCTATCGGCGCGAATGTGTTGGCAAACGCTTGCGGTCCCTGCATCGGTCAGTGGAATCGGGAGGATATCACGGAGGGATATCACAACTCAATCTTGACCTCCTATAACCGAAATTTTCGTAAGCGAAACGACGGCAATAGCGGGACATTGGCGTTTATCAGCAGCCCAGAAATCGTGACAGCAATGGCACTTTCGGGTCGGTTGGATTTTAATCCGCTGACCGACAGCCTGACCACGCCCGAAGGGAAAAGTATGTGTCTAAAACCGCCTACGGCTCCGGAATTGCCTGAACAGAATTTTGAATTCGACAACAGCGGGTACATTGTTCCGGCGGCAAGCGGCGACGAGGCAAGTCACATCGAGTTGAACGTCGGATCGGATAGCAAACGGATCCAATTGCTAACGCCGTTTGCATCGTGGGACGGCAAGGACTATACGGATATGCCGGTCTTGCTCAAGGCGAAGGGGAAATGCACCACAGACCATATCTCCGCAGCGGGCCCGTGGCTCCGATTCCGTGGGCATTTGGACAATATCAGCGACAACATGTTTATCGGCGCGGTGAACGCTTTTACAGAGGATACGGGAATGGGTAAAGACCAGATAGACGGATCGACTAAAAAATTCCCGGAAATTGCCCGAAATTATAAAAGCCAAGGCATAGGATGGGTGGTCTTTGGAGATGAAAATTATGGCGAGGGAAGCAGCCGGGAACACGCGGCTATGAGTCCCCGTCACCTGGGAGCAAAGGCGGTCGTCACACGCAGTTTTGCCCGCATCCATGAAACAAATCTGAAAAAACAAGGCGTCCTGCCTCTCTGTTTTACAGATCCATTGGATTATGATCTGGTGAAAGAAAATGATCGGGTGAGCATTGTCGGCTTGAGATATCTGGCACCGGGGAAGGAGCTCAAGGTGATTCTTAAGCGAGATAACGGAGAAGAAAATCAGTTTATGGTGAAGCATACGCTGACCGAGGAACAGATCGAATGGTTCAAGAGCGGTTCTGCCTTGAATAACGTTCGCAAGCGGCTGACCTCCTGATCGAAATGAATGATTTTCAGCCAATATTACCAGCCGCATCGATAATTTTGCCATATCGAAAGTCGAGAGAACTATAAAATTATTAGCGGAAAATAAGTGTTCATAATCATTAAGGCGATTCATATAACAAAAAGCCTCGGTTCTTGTCCTGCGACAGAACCGAGGCTTTTTTTGGTAAGTCATGGTATTGAGTTAAGGATTTTGTGGAATTGGAGGCGCGGGAAGTTCGCTCAGCGATGAGGTCGATGGGGTTGGATCTGGCCTAAATATCGCGATAACGACTCCGCTGGTAACCAATCCGCCCCCAGCGAGGAACCATTTGCTTCCGACCATACGGCTGAACCAGCTCTTTGATGATGGTCCGCTCACTTTCGGGATATTCATTCGTTTCAGCGGGTC
Source organism: Candidatus Cloacimonetes bacterium 4572_55 (assembly GCA_002084765.1). Classification (GTDB taxonomy): domain Bacteria; phylum 4572-55; class 4572-55; order 4572-55; family 4572-55; genus 4572-55. Next base: position 73,086 of record NBMB01000028.1, read on the forward strand.
CGTTGTCCGATTTGGCTGGTTGACTTGCGCTATATTAGACTGGGGTTTTACAATCGAGCCCTCTTTTTGCTTTTGCGAAGCGGGAACCACTGCTATTGGTTCATTGACGCCCTTGAATTGAGAACGAGGCTTCTGAACTGGAGTCATAGGGACGACAGAGGACACCGACGCCAGGTCCGCTGAGTCGAAACGGCGAGTTTGATGTGCCGTTAACTTGGTAGACCTGGGGTCTGGGATAGCTTGCCCCGGCAATATCAATGTAGATTGACCCGCGGAGATTTTCTTAGTGATAAGACCGTGATAATAGCTGCACACTGCCACATCGCCGCTCATCACCTGCACCACGACCTCGTCTTCATCATTGACGCTCACATTGTATTTTGCCTGATTTGCGGTGATTGTCAATCCCAACAACTCGGTTTTGACTGGATGTGTAACCTGATAGGTAGCGTCCTTGATGTTAAACCACGTTCCGCTCTCCGCGGGCAACCGCACCTCTTGTTTCCCAGCGAGATGGACTGCGTCATTTTGCGGAGTCCGCAGAGTGACCTCAATTTGATCATTCAGGAGCTTCACCACGTCGCCGGGGAAAAGCAGTTGCGACAACTCATTCGTGGACTTGATTTCGATCTTTTGAAAATTGCGCTGCACAACGACTTGACGAACCAAAGCCGGGTCGTTGATCTTCACGATCTGATACGCTCCCATTTGGGCGTGGCTCGAACTGGCGCACAGAAGAAGCATAATAATAGCAAGCGATAATTTTTTAAGCATGAGAATTTCCTTTTTTTTTAGTTATTCGATCTAATTATTTGATCTATGGCCCGCTGAGTTTTATATAGAAATTTTACTATATAAAATTCAGCGGGCAAGTTGTTAAAAATTAAGAATCTACCGTAATAAAGTCATACGGCGTTTTTGGACATGTACCGGGGTTCCATCTCCGATTTCCAGCGCGTAGATATAAACGCCACTGCCGACCTGACCACCCTGATCGTTTGTTCCATCCCAAGTTATGGCATAGCTCCCTTTGCTCTGAGTCTCGTTGACCAATGTCTTGACCAATCTGCCGCCAATCGAATAGATTGTCAGCCGGACTTGCGAGGATTGAGGGAGCGCGTACGTCATCCTGGTGGAGGGATTAAACGGATTCGGATAGTTTTGAGACAGCTGGTAATCGGACGGCGTCATACTTTGCGTCAATTCCTCTCTGTCTCCCACCACCACGCGCAATTCATGCGACGTCTTGGATGGGACAAAGCGATACGAACTCGTTTGCGTCATGTCGATATATTCCGAAGTTCGGTCGTTGATCAGATAGACAACCTGATCGTCAGGAAGCGCGGCTTCGATCTCCCAAGACAAGAGTGCCTCGTCTCCGGACTGGCTCTGAATTTCCATAGTCCATAAGCTCTGATCATCCGAAGCTGTCCGAATATCCATAGCTTGGTCGCGGTTAAAGCAGAGACGACTCTTTGCCTGGATCAGCGGCGGCTTGGTCGCTTTCGCTGCGTGATGATCAAAAGTGGAATTCGATACGCCGAAATAGTTGCGCCGATCCGATCCGTCGGAAGTCAGCAGATTTACACGAATCAGCCAATCGAATTGGTCGCTGGAAAAGAGGGTTCCAGAGGTCCCATAAGACTCTCTCGGCGGAATACGAAGTTGGACAACCTGTTCCGAGTTATTAAATATCGCGTATCCTTGCCACGGTTCGAGTTTGTTTTCTGGGATAAAATCACCCTCAAATCGCTGCGGCATTTCCAACATGAGAGCGTCGGGTCCGGAATATTCCACCGCGCTATTCCAACTGACTGTGAACCAATAGGGATTGCCGACAAAGTTCCATCCCGGAGACAGGTCTATAGTCGTCTCGTTCACGGAAGTCGTTGTCATGCCCGATCCAAAATCCAGATGGACTGGGTCTCGGCTGATCATCCAATATGCCTTGCTCGATTGCAACCGATTAAAAGCGGAGTATTCCCTGAAACTCTGAGTCTGAGCATTGTAATCATACAGCCGCCAGTAGCGATTATCATACCCGTCGTACGCGTCAAACAGAGGACTCAACACGGTCTCGACAAGGTCGTTATCCAGGTTATACGGGATCGAGAAGAGGTGATAATCGGCTTGATTTTCACCGCCCTGATAGTCGCATTGGGTCTGGGTGCTATTTGCGGGAATCGTCACAGCAAGCTGAGTCGGACCCCCATCTGATACTATAGTAGACGCGCTGTTGCCATTTTCATCCTCGGCGGTCATATAATATTCTAATCCCTTGATTGTGATCACGTGACCAGAGATTTGCCATTTGACGCGCACTGCGCCATTATTCTCCTCTTCCCAGAAAGAAGGCGAGAGAGATTGATAATCCACCTGGTCTGGCTGGCGATAATAGAGCGTAGCGGAAACCACGCGGCTCATATTGTCAGTGAGTTCTGCGTCAATTTCGGTCTGCTCTCCGAGAACTGCGGTCAGTTGATCTTCATGCTGGATCTGTGGAGGCTCTTGATCGTCGCATAGGTCTCCTACGCCGTCGCCGTCGCTGTCCGTTTGATCTGGATTGAACGCGTCAGGGCAATTGTCGCACCCATCCGGTACGCTATCGCTGTCGCTATCAATCTGGTCGTCGGATCCGGGGCAGACATCGCACGTGTCGCCGATCTCGTCACTATCACTGTCGGATTGATCTGGATTGAACGCGTCAGGGCAGTTGTCGCAGACATCCCCAACCGAGTCGTTATCGCTATCCAGTTGATCCTGGTTGAAAGAATCCGGGCAATTGTCGCACGCATCTCCAATCAAGTCACCATCCACGTCGGATTGATCGCTATTGGCAGTATCTGGGCAGTTGTCGATATCGCTGCATACGCCGTCGTTGTCCGCATCTTCGCACTCGTCGCACGCGTCGCCGATACCGTCATTGTCCACATCCGCCTGATCGGGGTTCTCGATCGACGGGCAATTATCCACGTCGCCGCAAATGAGGTCGCCGTCCATGTCGTTCATGGGATCCAGAGGGCAGTTGTCGCACACGTCGCCTAGTCCATCGTTATCGCTATCAAGCTGATCGGGATTTTCGATTGATGGGCAGTTATCCACGTCGCCGCATACGTCGTCATTGTCCATGTCGTTCATGATTATCGCTATCAAGCTGATCGGGATTCTCGATTGACGGGCAGTTGTCCATATAACCGCAGATTTCGTCATAGTCTGGATCGTTGCAGACATCGCAGACATCGCCGTAACCATCTCCGTCCTCGTCGAGCTGGCTCGCATTCGAGGTCGTAGGACAGTTATCCAGATTTCCGCACACGCCGTCGTTGTCCAGATCATTATGCGGGTCATCCGGGCAGTCGTCGCACGCATCGCCAAGACCGTCGTTATCCGCGTCGGCTTGATCCGGGTTGTAATCATTTCGGCAATTGTCGTCATAGAGACATGCTCCGTCGCCGTCCATATCCAGGCAGGAGTCACACGCATCGCCTATCTGGTCTCCGTCAGCGTCAGCCTGATCCGGATTGTATGTGATGGGGCAATTATCGTGGTCTCCGCATAATCCGTCAAAATCGAGATCGTTGAAGGAATCGTTAGGACACTCGTCGCACACATTTCCCAAACCGTCGTGATCGCTGTCTAACTGATTCGGATTCGCTATACTGGGGCAGTTGTCCACACTTTCGCAGACCGAATCGCCATCCAAATCTGGGCAGCCGTCGCACGCGTCGCCAATCAGATCGCCGTCCGAGTCGCTCTGATCCGGATTATAGACTGTGGGGCAGTTGTCATTGTCCCGGCACAGACCGTCCGCGTCCAAATCGTTCAAAGGATCATTGGGGCAGTCGTCGCACGCGTCGCCTTGACCGTCGTGATCGCTGTCTAACTGATCCGAATTCAGGATACCACGGCAATTGTCGTAATAATCGCAGATCGTATCGCCGTCAATATCCAGGCAATTATCGCAGACATCGCCCAATCCATCGTCATCGCCGTCAGATTGGTCGGGATTGTACGCGACAGGGCAGTTATCATCATTGCCGCAAATTCCATCAAAATCAATATCGTTCAACCGGTCGTTGGGGCAATCGTCGCAGACATCGCCGTATCCGTCGTTATCAGAGTCAGCCTGATTTGGGTTCGAGACATTCGGGCAGTTGTCGAGAAAATCATACCAGCCGTCGTCGTCGCTATCAGGGAAATCTGTCCCGTCTGGATCGCACGCGTCGCCGTAACCGTCGCCATCCTCATCGCTTTGGATTGGATTATACATAGTAGGGCAGTTATCCACGTCGCCGCACACGTCGTCGAAATCCAAGTCATTGTTCGGATCGTATGGGCAGTCGTCGCACGTATCGCCTCTGCCGTCGTTATCGCTGTCTGACTGGTCAGGATTGGAGTGATACGGGCAGTTGTCGAGATAATCATAGACGCCATCATCGTCCTGATCAAAATCGCCAAGTCCCTCGCACGCGTCGCCGATACCATTGCCATTGCTATCGGACTGATCGGGATTCTGCATGACCGGGCAGTTATCCACGTCGCCACATACGCCGTCAAAATCGACGTCATTCAACCGATCATTTGGGCAGTCGTCGCACACATCTCCCAATCCATCCTCATCGCTATCGGTTTGATTCGGATTGAAATCATAAGGACAATTATCGTTTTGATCTTCGCAGACGCCGTCGTAATCCGCGTCGATACATTCGTCGCAGACATCGCCAATATTGTCGCCGTCGATATCAATCTGCGTCGGGTTGTATACGGCTACGCAATTGTCCTCGTCTCCACAGATACCGTCAAAGTCCAGATCGTTGTTCGGGTCCAAGGGGCAATCGTCGCAGACATCGCCAATATTGTCGCCGTCGCTGTCTACCTGGTTCGTATTGGGAGTGTCCGGGCAGTTATCCAGATAGTCGGAAACGCCATCATCATCTTGATCTTGATCCGGATCGCCCGGGTTATTTGGGTCATCAGGATCGGGATCGCAGACATCGCCCCAACCGTCGCCGTCGGTATCTGTTTGCGAGGGATTATAGGTATCTGGACAGTTGTCCTCATGACCGCTTATACCGTCGTCATCCGTATCGTTCAGAGGGTCAAACGGAAAATCGTCGCACAGATCGCCCAAACCGTCGCTATCGCTATCGACTTGATCCGGGTTATAGAGTGCGGGACAATTATCCGAACTGTTGCCTACGCCGTCGTTATCCGTATCGTTCAGAGGGTCAAACGGAAAATCGTCGCACAGGTCGCCGAGATCGTCGTTGTCAGAATCCGTTTGATCCGGATTGTAATTATCTGGGCAGTTGTCCGCGTCCGCGCAGATATAATCACCATCAGCGTCGTTCGACGCGTCATAAGGGCATGAATCGCACAGATTTCCGATATTGTCGCCGTCGAAATCGCCCTGATCGGGATTGTAATTATCCGGGCAGTTGTCCTCGCTATCGCACACATCGTCGCCGTCGCTGTCGCCAGCGGGATCATTGGGGCATGGATCGCACACATCGCCCACGCCGTCGTTATCCGTATCGCTCTGATCCGGGTTATAGGTCGTGGGGCAGTTATCTTCTTCATTATTCACGCCATCGCCATCAATGTCAGGCATATCGTCGCATACGTCGCCAAGACCGTCGCCATCCTCGTCGGCTTGACTCGGATTATAAGTATCCGGGCAGTTGTCCGCATCCGCGCAGATGTTGTCATTGTCTGCGTCATTGTAAAAATCATACGGGCATGCGTCGCATGCATCGCCCATCCCATCAAGATCATAATCGATCTGATCGGGATTGAAATTATCCGGGCAGTTATCCTCGCTATCGCATACGTCGTCGCCGTCGCTATCGCCAGCGGAATCGTTGGGGCATGGATCGCACACATCGCCCACGCCGTCGTTATCCATGTCGGCTTGGGTTGGGTTAAAAATGTCGGGGCAATTATCGATATGAGCACTTATGCCGTCTCCATCCGCGTCGTCCTGAGGATCGTACGGATAGGGATCGCATACGTCGCCAGTCTCATCGCCATCGCTATTGGCTTGGTCCGAATTCGAGTGCGTAGGGCAGTTATCGACATCGCCGCACACGCCATCGTTATCATAGTCGTTCAGCGAATCGTTAGGACATGAGTCGCATACGTCTCCAAGACCGTCGTTATCCGTATCGCTCTGATCCGGGTTAGAGATCGTAGGGCAGTTATCGGAATCGCCATCCACGCCGTCGCCGTCAATATCGTTGCTCGGATCGTTTGGAAAAGGATCGCACACGTCGCCGAGACCGTCGTTGTCCGCGTCTGCCTGGTCAGGATTAGAGTCGTCGGGGCAATTATCTTCTGAGCACTGGTTCAGAGAAAAGCCAGGATCGCCAAAGCCATCGCCGTCCGTGTCAATGCAGTCATCGCACGCATCGCCGAAGCCATCGCTATCCGTGTCGGATTGATCTGGGTTATAGAGTGCCGGGCAGTTATCGACATCGCCGCCAATGTTGTCGTTATCCACGTCATTATCTGGGTCGTTGGGGAAAGAGTCACACGCATCGCCGAGACCGTCGTTGTCCACATCGTTCTGGTCAGGATTGGGGACGTCGGGGCAGTTGTCGTCTGAGCACAGGTTCAAAGAAAATTCAGGATCGCCAAAACCGTCGCCGTCCGTGTCAATGCAGTCATCGCACGCATCGCCGAGACCGTCGTTGTCTGAATCCCTCTGATTTGGATTGGGATACGCGGGGCAGTTGTCCTCTGGGCAGTTATTCAGAGAGAATCCAGGATCGCCGAACCCGTCGTCATCCGTATCAGTGCAAGAGTCGCACGCGTCGCCGAGATCGTCGCCGTCTGTATCGGATTGATCTGTATTCGGAGCGTCCGGGCAGTTATCCACATCGCCGCTCACGCCGTCCCCATCTATATCATTGTCTGGATCGTTGGGAAAATCGTCGCACAGATCGCCAAGACCGTCGTTATCCGCGTCAGCTTGATCTGAGTTATGGATCGTAGGGCAATTATCGACGTCGGCACCAACGCCGTCCCCATCTATATCATTGTCTGGATCGTTGGGAAAATCGTCGCACAGATCGCCCAAACTGTCTTGATCCGCGTCAGCTTGATCTGGGTTATGGATCGTAGGGCAATTATCGATCTCATCTGCGACGTCGTCGTTATCATCGTCGCTGTCGCATACGTCGCCGATACCGTCGTTATCCATGTCGAGTTGGTCGGGATTGGGGTAATCAGGGCAGTTATCCTCTTCATTACTCACGCCGTCGCCATCGGTATCAAGACTCGCTGGATCGCACGCGTCGCCCATGCCATTACCGTCAATATCTTCCTGATTCGGGTTGGAATCGTCCGGGCAGTTGTCGCACAGATCTCCGACGCCATCCCCATCCATGTCGGATTGGTCGAAATTCGAGTCTGTAGGACAGTTGTCCGCGTCAGCGCAAATTCCGTCGTTATCCGCATCGTCCAGCGGATCATTTGGACAGGAATCGCATACGTCGCCGATACCGTCGTTGTCCATGTCGAGTTGGTCAGGATTGGACGCATCGGGACAGTTGTCGGTATCGCCGCAAATTCCATCGCTATCCACATCGTTCAGCGAATCGTATGGACACGCGTCGCATACGTCGCCGATCAAATCCGAGTCTTGATCCAGTTGATCGTTGTTTGGCACGGTCGGGCAATTATCCCGAACGTCCGGCAAGCTGTCCGAGTCGCTATGCCTCCAAGAGACAAGAGAAACTGTTGTGTACGCAACGCCGTTGCCGCTTTCTGGAAAAGTCCCATCTCCCTCAGTATAAGAAGCCACCGCGGGATAGAGAGTCTCGCAATTGGGAGAGGCAATGACAAAACTCATGGGATGTCCGACCGTGTACCCGGGCATATTGATGTCGGGATCGGTCATGGAAACTGCTTGCCATGCTGGTAAAAGGAGACTAAAACCATCTTCATAAGCCACAGCACCCACACAGAGCGATCCGTCGAATAGCCCAACCTCATAGCCTGCGCCGATCGGTTGACCGTCCAGTTCGGCATTGAGAATCACCACGCTATGGCTCTGGCCTGTGACAATGTAGCTCAGACACTCGGTCGTCGATGCGCACGCGTCTCCAATACCGTCGCCATCGCTATCTTCTTGACCCGGATTGTAGTGATCCGGACAATTGTCCTCGTCATTATTCACGCCGTCGCCGTCAGTATCGTCTGACACGCCCGTGAGCATCACGATTGTGTATGGCGTTTCGCCAAATTCCCCGACACTCGGCGAGATAAAATTCGCTATTGCCTCGATCTGTTGCCCGCTCTGAAATAGGCAGATTCGGAATGACATGGTATGACCGTCCACATATCCCGGCATACCTTGAGAAGAGTCTCCTTTCCATGCTGTCAATGCGCGGTTGTGATCCCCTTCCTCAAAAACCATAGCCCCAACGCACAGCGTATCGTCGAAAACGCCGATTTCATCTCTGGGGTCCAAAGAAATTCCGTTGATTGTCGCCTGCTGGATGACTATGATATGCGGTAATCCGGTTTCTGTGTAATCAAAGCATTGGGCATAAGCGGGCGTCGTGAGCAACATATTGACTAAGAATATGGATAACAAGCCGGCTATTGATAATATGAGCTTTAGAAAAGACGCAGATATGTGATAAATCGTCCGTATTAAACAAGAAATCTGTTTCATTTTTTCTATCCTTTCTTTAAAAATCCCCGAAAAATTATTTCTTTTACAAGGGCGGCGCGTTTTTTTCGAAACGCGCCGCCTGATGACAACGGTGAGCTTATTTCAATAAAGCCATCCGTTTGTGTTCTTGATAAGGCTCTCTCTCTCCCATGCTGTCCACTCTAAGCCGGCAAAGATAGACGCCGGATGGAGCCGATTTGCCATCGCTTTGATCCCCATTCCAGACCGCCTGATAATGACCCGCGGACATGGATTCGTTGATCAACCGTTTGACAAGCCGTCCACTTATATCATAGACGCTGAGTTCCACATCGCCCTCATAAGCCAGCGTAAAGCTGATCTGAGTCGAGGGGTTGAAAGGATTCGGATAGTTCTGTAACAATTCGGTCTTGCTCGGATTATTCCCAAATATAGAGGAAACTTCCGCGTCATACTGCTCGATATGATGATCTGTCAGGATCACGACCGCGTATCCGCCATAGCCAAAAGACCCGTTGCCTTGCACATAAATCGGCTTCACGATCCGGTCTTGACCATCTTCCCAAATTCTGAAACTCATGGGATTTCCAGAAAGATATCCAGGTTGATCAAATTCCGGTATTGCCTGCCACGCGGGGATCAACAGGGGATATTCGCCTGTGACTTCCGCCGAGCCTACGCACGTATCTTGATCATAGATACCGATTTCCAGAACAGATTCCTCAGAATCTCCTCTCAAGTCCAGCTCTTGAATCACAACCGAATAGGACTGACCCGTCTCGATTGTTCTGAAATGCGGCTGCCTCGATATCGGAGTCTCCATCTCGTCCGATTCCAATCTTCTGGAATCCTCGCCATCACTGCGAGCCGTCGGTGCTCCATAACAGTTATAGGAAAATACAGCCGGATTGGTGACAGAGGGCTTCAGAAGGATTCGATAGCCGTCTCCCGGCTCCATGTTTTGGATGGTATTGACGCCAAGACTCGGAATCCACGCGTCGCCATCGCTGTTGGTCACGATCTCCACTGAGGAGGAAATATCGCCCAACGAGGTCTCGATCGGATGCGGAGAGTCGCACAGATAGGAAATCCAATTCCAGAGACCAGGATTCACAGTCAGGTCGGGTTGGTTCTCAATACACTGACCGATCTCGCAGAGTTGTTGATCCTGATTATCCGAGCTGGTAATATAGACCCGATAGCCTTTTCCCAACTCCACATCGCCAATAGTATTAATACCTTGGGAGGGAATATAGACGTGACCATCCGAAGTCTGAACAATCTCCAGACCAGGCAATTGACCAAAAATATCGGAGACATTCGGCTCGTTTGGCATCAGATTAAAGGACACCAGATCGAACTGATTGGTCTTGATATCGATGCAAAGATCGCAATTATGGGTGCAGGAAAGGGAGAGTGTGGAGCCGATCCCATGACCAAACGTTCCGTCTCCCTGAATATAAGTCGGTTGGCAAACCGCCAAACTCTGCTCGCTCTGATCCCACAATTTGAAACGCATAGTATTTCCGTTGGTGAAACCTGGCATGTCATGCTCAAGATCCGCCTGCCAGACTGACATCGGATAGTTGAACTGACCGTCGAACATGTCGGAACCCACGCCCAAATCACCGTCAAATACACCGATTTCATCGCCAGCCTCAATCAACTGACCGTCCACATCAATAGCGGTAAAGACTAATGAATATGGATTGCCAGTTTGAAAATAGGGGAAATGGGTATTTGTATGAATAATACGAAGCCGAGTTATCCCATCTGGGACCGTATAAGAGCCGACCTCTCGCATATTGATATCCACAACCGACGCTGTGATGTCTTGGAGCCAGAAGCCGCCCTCATCCAAGTCTAAACCCTCAAAATTCCAATTGAAATAGATGGGTCGCTGATAAGAGGGGGCGTCTAAATAAAGCTCCCATACGGTCACGTCTTGGTTCGTGGCTCGGTAGTCATGCGCCAAGTCATAACCGGAACCGGTAAAGTATGCGTAGAATTGATTGGACGTCGGAGCGATCTGATCATAATCGGGATCAAATCCTTGGGTTGCGTCCGCGGCTGTCCCAATTTCTAAGCCAATAGAGGATTGGCTCGCAGTGTAAACCGTGAAATTGCAGACAAAATCGACCACAGAGAAATCGAAAGCGACTGTGCCCGAAATAACTCCGCTTCCCAACTGACTGGTATTGCCGCATGCATCGGTTCCGGTAAACTGGAACTGATAATATCCATCGCCCTGCGCGGCAGCGTTATCCGTGTCGAAAGTCACGTAAGAGTTCATCGGATTACTTGTCTCGCCGTAACTCGTCCACTCGCCATAAGCCGCGTCTTGCGACTCACGGAAACGGTAGTACAGAGTCACACTCTGCAATGCGACGTCTGATTCGTAGCTCACGTCAATACGTGGAGCCAGAGCTTCATTCGGCTCCACATCGGTATTCACGCTGTCAGCATAACCTGTCCAATCGACAACCGCTCCCTCGTCGCCATAGATAAAGGTAGGAAAATCCTGCAACGCAATTTGCGTATTTCCGACCGCGTCTTCAGCCACTGTGTAAAGGGAAACCACTCCGCTATGGGTTGGCGTATAAGAAAAGGAGGTCGTGGATGGACCCTGATTCGGCGGATCAAGGGTGTTTATCAATACGGTATATGCCTCGCCTCCGTCTATACTTTCGTATAAATAGACGCTGGCAACGCCGCTTACATCATCCTGAAACTGCACCGTCAGCGTCATTGGCGCGGTGGGGCAACTTCCGATCGTCGTGAGAATTTCCGACGTGGGTGCCAGAATGTCGATAGAGATTGTGGCTTGTGTTGCATCTGTAAAATTCCCGCACGTATCGAAAACTTTCATATCTACGTTATAAACGCCACCGCCATTCAACTCGTATGTGAGGCTCAGAGTTGTGCTGACAGTCTCGCCATCTAATTGCTGCGTTTCCACCAAGTCGCTGTTGACATACCATTCCGCGTAACCCAGACCATACGTATCTTGGACAACAGACTGCGCCCGCAATGTCGTATCCTGATCTGTGGAGAGAATGGTCACGCTAGAGAAAACAGAGGGTCCTGTTGTGTCATACAGGAAAGTCACAGTCGGATTCTTCTCGTCTTCCTCTTCACCTGAGGCGTTTATAGCCGTCGTATATAAGCCGATATTTCCATCTTCACTCGGGGTATAGGAAAATGTCACGGTTCCTTCCATGTCCGGTGAATTAGACGGGATCTGGATTCCGACATTTTCCTCATCGCCGTCGATTACTTCCCACAAACGCAGGGCTGTAATGCCGACTGTGCCGTCGGAGTAATCCACTTCCAGACTGATCGGTGCTGTCGCGCAATCCGAGACGTCTGTTTCGATCGAAGACGCAGGACCAGCCAACTCGATTTGAATCGAAGCTGGAGTCGCGTCGGTAAAGTTCTCGCACACGTCATAGACTGTCATTGTGACGGTATATAAACCGTCCTGGGTCACGTCATGGGAAAATGTGAGCGACGCGGACGTCTGACCGGTCAAGCTCTGAGTCTCAGTCAATAGACCGTTGACAGACCATTCCGCCCGATCCAGATTTTGCGCGTCCGAAACAACCGCGCTTGCCTGAATCTGGGACTCGTCAGTTTCCGAAGTAATGGTGACGCCAATGCTTACAGCCGGATTGGTTCCGTCGTAATTGAAGACGACGTCTGCCGTAGTCGGCTCTTGTTCTGCATTATCATAGCTATCCGTGGCAATGGTATACAGCTCGATCTCACCCTGCACACTTGGGGTATATGTGAAGCTCACAGTAGATGGCCCCACGTTAGCCGAAAAGTCACGACTATCGACCTGTAAGGCTGTTCCGCCATTGACCCGTTGCCACAAGCCGATATCCGTCACGCCAACCACGTCGTCGGAATAACTAACCGTCAGGCTCAGTTGCCCAGAGGGACAGTCTGTCACCTGGGTGGTGATTTCCGATTCCGGCGATTGGTTATCAATAGTAATCGAAGCCTGGGAAGTTGCAGAGTTCCCGCATCCGTCAAAGATTTCCAAAGTGATCGCATAATCGCCGCCCTCTGTGATACCAGAATAATCCAGACTCACATCAGCACTTAATCCGCTGAGTTCCTCTGTATCGACTGTTTCACCATTGACAGTCCAGTTGGCATAATCCAGACCGTAAGAGTCAGAGACAGACGCTCCGGCAATAATGCGCAGATCCGTCTGCGACGAAGTTATCTCCACTTCTTGGCTGACCACGGGGTCAACTGTGTCACGCAGAAAATTCACGATATGATACGTCGCCTCGACATTATCAGCCGCGTCGGTCGCCTGAGCGTACAGCGCGGTGGTTCCCTGCTGAGTCGGCGTATAGCTCATAATTACTGTGCCGTCAGCCGAAGGCGGATTCATTATGACAGAATCCACGACTACCGGTGCTTCGCCATTTACACTTTCATACAAATTTATACGGGTTACGCCGGCACCGTCCAGAGCCGATCCATAAATATCGGTTGAGACATCTTCATAAGTCACTGTAACCGAGATGTCTCCGGTCTGGCAATCTTCCACATCTGTAACGATTTCAGACGACGGATTTGTCCAGTCAAAGGTGATCGTAGCCTCGGGATCGGTTGGGGCCGGGCCACAATTTCCAGCCCTATCCACGCCGCGAATCGCGAGATAATATGTTCCCTGCCCATTGACAGGTAAGAACTCATAAGTTGTGGCCGGGGCAACGATGTTATCCGCTATCGTGCTCCAGGAAGTTCCAGGTTGCTGATACCAGATCTCCATCTCCAGAGGATTTTCCTCGCCGTTTCCGTCATCCGTATAGTCGCTAATATCCAAAGTGACAGCGTCGTCGCTTGTATAGGGCGAATCTAACTCGTCAAAACGGTAATCCGGCGCAGTCATATCCAGCATGATTGTGTCACGCATCGCTATTGAGAGGTTACCTGCGTCGTCGGTTGCCGTTACGACGACGACTTTGGAACCGTCAACAACTAAATCAGTGTCCAGAATTAAGCTATATTCAGTGCCCTGCACATAATTAAAATCGCTTGATACCGCCAAATCACCGCTAAAATTCAGGGTGACAATATCATCCGATTGGGTCGTTACAGAAGCCTCAACCATATTGATATTCGTAAAGCCGCTTTCCGGCGGGTAGCAGTCGTTTTCGTTATAGCCATCGATTAAGTCCAACCAGGATACGTCGGGAGCGTCCATGTCGGCTTCTATAGATGAAACTTCTGTCGAATCGACATTACCAGCCGCATCCACAACTTTCCCATAGAAGGAGTAAATCCCGCTCTCAGTGGCTTCCATATCGAGAGTCGAGCCGCTGTAAGAGGTATAAACAGTTTCGCTGGGACCTTTCACGTAGATCGTCGGCACGGTAGATCCACAAGCCGGATCCGGATCATCGGGATTCTCTGTCATGGTGATAAGAACATTCGGGTACTCAATGTTGAGAATTCCATTTGGCGAATAATCGGTCAACGTGAGCGTCGGAGCCGGGACGCCCCGATCCAGACAGACGGTAATCTCGTCGCTCATCTCGGAAGCCAGACCACAGTTCGTATATGCCATGATTTGGAAACTATACTCGCCATCGTTAATGAGAACAAAGGTATAATCAAAGCTGTTGCTCCCACTACCAGAAGTAAAAGTCTCGGTATCAGCCAATTGATACGTTGTCGAAACCGGACTATCAACCCATAACTCCACGCTATCCACATCGTACACATCCGCTACAGCCACATTATATGCTAATGTAATGCTGGACGCGTTTGTAGCAGATGGGGAGGGCTGAACCATCTCGACTGTGGTAAAAGCTGTCGCCGGATCAGACCCGCTCAAAACCATCGCGTCGCTTGTGCTCACGCTTATTGTGTTGCTGGTGACCGTGTGCTCGACAGCGTCGCCGGTGCCATACGCATTTGTCTTGAAATAGACGACATGCGGATCATTATCGCCGGCAAGCTGCTCCAATTCGGCGCGTGTGAGCGTAAAGGTGAAGTCAACGCTCTCCTCATCGAAATCATCAGGCGTAAATACGCCGTCATAATTGGGAATCGTTTCCCTCACGCTGGCATAGTCGCCGTTTTCGTCACCGAGCGAATCGCCCACGCGATAAAATAGACGCACGCCAGGATCGACAATCATCGCATCCGGATTTGTGGACGTCCCGCTCAAAACGACTTGGTTAGCACTATCCACACAAATAGCATCGTCGCCAGTCACGCTGGAAATGGAAGATTCCGGTCCGATTATGCTGATGTCAATGTAAGAGGTCATGTCAGGGTCAGGATCGGATGGAGGCACGCCTTGAATCAGAAATTCCGACAGATTGCCTGTCTGATCCTCAAAAACCACGGTAAATTCATAACGTCCGCTGCCATCCCGTGTGGTCGGCGTCACATCCATCAAAAATTCCACGTCGCTGTCGCCGGTGAATAAAACGCCGTCTGTAGCGGTTGAAAGATCAATGGTTTGATACAGTGAGAAGTCGCCCACAGGCTGAACGCCCACAGGTCCTTCACGCCAGAAAATATGGATTTTTCCGCCGCCAAAACCATTCGGATCGTTGTTCGGCATCCCAAATAGGGAAGGCACGTACGGATTTGGAATTTCAGGCGTAAAATCAATAGCTACCCAGAATTCTGGGTTGGTAGTCACATCTGTCATATTCAGATCCGTGTCAAATGTCTCAACCGCATCGGCTAATTCCGGAGGTTCGCTGTCCAGAATCATTACTAACGTATCCTGGTCAGACAAATTACAGGCGTTATCCTCAGTGGTTGCTGTAAAGACGTATCGCCCATCGCCGTCTGTCAAGGCTCCAGTATAGACAAATTGATCGCCCGTAGGAGGGACAGTCGTTGTGTTGCCATCCGCGCTCAGGGCTTCCATTTCAGTCGTCGCAAGACCGGACGAGGCACCAGGATTCGGGTCGTATGCAGTAAAGGGCAACTGCCAAACGCCATCGTCCAGGTTGGTATAGTAAAAATCGCCGCCGTTCGGATCGGGAAAAGCAAAATCCGTATCCGGCGTATCCAATGTAATGACCGGCGGAACTTCGTCAAGGAACCAGTTCATCTGGCTTGTGCCATCTGAGTTAATGTCGCTACCTGAATTGCCATTTTGATCAAAAGAGCCAAATGGGGTCCACACATCAAAAATCTCAGGTCGACTTGAACTGCGCACCGCAATACGAATGTTGTTATACCACCCGTCGGGGGCTTCCGTATATGGACCAGGATGGCCTCCAATCAATAGGTCATTGATGTCGAATAAAATTTCTATCGGCGTAGGCGGATTCGTCGATAAAACAAATGAAGAATCAGATTCAATATAGCTCCATACCTGGAAATCATCGGCATCAAAACCCAGTGTTCCGATATCGCCAACCATGATGGCAAATTGATCAATTGGACCACTAATCTGGCTGGTACTGGGATCGCAAATAATGGAAAATCGGCCGCCAATAAGCTCTTCATTGAGCGGATCAATTCCAAAATTATCGCCGCTGGAATAGCCGTCCGTATTGAAATTGGAGCAAGCCGTCGGATCAAACAACTCCCAGGCGTCCAATTGGGGCGGACGTGGGACAAAGTAAAAATTTTCAACAAAGTTTGAAGGACCGCCCACATCGGGATCAAGCCAATAAATTGTATCCAGTCGATACTGCTCGTCATCCGAGGTGCCAAAGACATTATTCCCGGCTTCCACATAATCTGGCATCTCACAGGGATCAGTCCATCCGGCATCTACTTGCGAATCCACATAAAATCCAGCATTACATCCATTTTGCGGTACCGACCAGACGCCGATAGCGTAATGACCCGGATCCTCCGTTCCGTCGGCAACATAATGATACCAGGTATAATACCGTCGCGCTCCAACCATTGAAACTACTTCGCTATCTGGGTCTCCAAAACCGAAAAAGTCCCAATATTTAAAATTATCGCTCGCATAGCCAGCGGAAGCCGATTGATCCGTATCCATAAAAACAAAACTGTTAGCCGTATCGGGGGTTGCAAGCGTTGTTGGCAACAGCCTTTCCGGGTCGGTCCCGTCAATCGGCCGCGGCAGCTCAATTTCCATCGCGATATTTGCCAAAATGCCAACCCACACCGTGTCGCCTGGCATCAGCGTAAAAGCCCCCGGATCAAGGGTTGAGTCTGTCGCATCATTTGGATTGGTCGATCGGAAAGTAACACTTTCGATCCCAATGGACGCAAAGTTCAGATAAAAAAGTTCGCCGGTGATCCCAGTGCCAGGCAATGTATGTTGCTCCTCAAACCCTTGATCAATTGTATTACCAAACAAATCCCTTGCATAGGCGACTTGCCACACATCAAAATCAGTTGTGGTGTCCCATCCCCAATGCGGATTTCCGGGTGCTGCTAACGCAGTATTTACAACTTTGATCAAATGGGGGGCACTTGTTGGCCGTAATGCCATTTCCAAATCCGGTGTGCTGTCATTCAATCCGTGTCCTGAGACAGCATAAATCATCCGTAACAGGGTATCTTGTGAAGCGACATCATAGCCGGAAGCATTCATGGCGGTGGTATATCCTGAAGAGTCTGGCAGATTAAAACCACCTAATAATACCTCAGTCTGATTGCCCACACAAACTGTCTGTTGAGATTCGGCAACCAGTTGCCAGGTGAATTCCCACTCAGTCGGGATGCTAAGATGGGGGCTGTTTAGGGCTTCACTGTTATTCGGCGTGGGATCAGTACAAAGTGAATCACCGAGAGGCGAGGCTGAAAAACCATATTCCCAGCCGCCTTCACCACCCTCGTTGTTCTTGTTATGGGGGCTGATCGTTCCGCCTTCATAATCGAAGAAAAACGTGCTTCGTAAATCATCAGTAATTTCGCACCCGCCTACTATGAAATTATTGCTACCGGGATAATGAAGTTCAGCTTGGCCAAAAGTAGATGTTTCGTTTCCTGAGGGAACGTACGCGGCTACAATACGTCCTGAATCCCTTGCTACAACAACCAATTCCCCCAGGCTAGCCAAATCTGTCTGCACATTGCATCGACTTAACACCTCGAAATATCCGCCGTCAAGTCGTAACAAATCGTATCCAACTAATACTGTGTCATTGGCTGCATTGTTACGTAAAAACCAACCGCTTCTGGCCTCAATAACCACATAAAAAGAATCGGCACTGCCGGTGCTGATATCGGTGAAAAGTGTATCAGTGTTCAGATCCTGGCTGACATCCGTCGCAGGATTGAATGGATTGAAATGTTCGTACTCAAGCGCACGACTCGGATGACCGATCGCACCATTAGGGTATGTCGGACTAAATGCGGTTGGAGTCGTTGACCCCGTTGTGTCATACCAGGCAAACACACCTGATGTATCGGCAACTCTATCTTCAAAAGGGAATAGTAAACCCCACCCGCTAATCCGTGGCATATCCTTATTTACAGTAACCTGGTCTGAGTTGTTACCCCAATTTAACCGGGCAGTCGCTGCAGATCCACCATCGGATGGACGCCCGGAACCATCAAAATTGATCCTGTTTCCCGCGCTATCCGATACCGCAAATGTCACAACAGTCGGCACTCCGTCGGTAAAATAGGTTGGCAGCGCATGAAAACAAAACACGACTCGTGTTCCGGTTCGCGTGGAGTCCGAAAATGGATAAGAAGTACCCCCCACAAAGAACCGAGCATAACTTGCATCGATTCCGGCATTTGTGTACGTGGTATCAGGGGCTGAATCTTGAACCGTCACGTAAAAACTTAAAGTATCATCACAAGTTACAGGCTCCCATCGATTTGTTGCTTCATCATAGGTTTGAATGGCACCAACGGAATCGCTGTTGGCAATCTTCTTTGGCTCCCAAGAATCATACAGAATCTTTATTCCGTTTCTGGTATCAAGACCATCCCCTGCGCTTACGTTAGGACCCACATTGAAAATATCATGTGAGTTTTCGAGATTCTCTACTTGAATGAACAAATCAAACCCACTGCTATCAGCCCCGCCCATTTCGAGGTAAGGATCTCCAGGAATGACAGTGTCCACATCCTCGAAGTCAAAGGTGGTTCCTTGATCGTTGGAAAGATAAATCGGAAATTCATAAGACCATCCACCACCAGATAAAGACGTTTCGGTAATTATTGAATTTGAAACCTGTCTTGCCGAAGCAGACGGGTCCTCCGGATAATCAAGAAGATCGTAATTAATATCTATATCGCCATCTTGATCGATAGATCGAATATTCGTCTCAATATAAACGGTTAAACGATGTCGGAAACCAAACTCATCTTCATTTCCGGTTCCAATCGAAGACAAGGAATCGCTATGACCAACGAGCAATCGGCTACCGGAAATCATCCTTGTATCTACAATGGCATGAGAGATAATTGAAAATTGATTCCCGGCCCAATCGAAAAGATCAAGCTCTTCAATACGGATATAATCACGGGTCGCATCGCCGCCACTCTCATCGTCAGCATAACAAAAGCCAGCCATCAGCATAAAAGCCGCGGCACATGTTAGGCAAAATAAAAATTTAGATTTCATTATACACTCCTTTTAAAGCGTAAATTCGTTCATAGAAAAAATATTCTGTAAAAACAAAAAAACATATTTTTGCGTTTTTTGCACTCTGTGAGTTCTCAGAAACGCGGAAGCCTCCTTACTATGGCGAAAAGCCGATCTGATATGCAAGCACGATACCCTCCTTTCTTTTTGGTCGAATTTTGGAATAAGTCCCTTGAATTGGACACAGCAATTGGAAACAACGCAATCTCAGCGCTGCGTCACCAGGAGATTAGCACAGAGTATGCCATTTTTTCCGAGCTTTCCGATATTTTCATAACGTATTATATTGCAACAAATTAGAGATTAACGGCGGGATCGTCGATAGGCAAGGGTCTCTTAAATATAGGGAGAATTTTCCTAAAATCGGAAAAGTTTCCAGAATTGAGGAAAAAAAACCCTGAGAGTCTTGAAGACCCTCAGGGTTTGGTTAATAATCCACGAAATCTGCGGATCAAAATTGAAAGCCAGTGGAGATACGATCTTTCGGCTCTGACAGCTCCATATTTCCCAGCGCGATATCTCTCACAGCTATATCTGGCTGTTGGCTCGCCTCAGACGTCAGCGCATAAAGCTGATCCAGCATGCGGCGAATTGTAGCGGGCTTGAACAGATCCGTGTTATATTCCAGATAAAGTCGCAGTTTGGAATCGTCTGACCCGGCTCTGGTTTCGTTTGAGAACAGAAACGTGAGATCATACTTACTTGCCTTTGCCCGATCCTGTCGCTCGGCGATGGTCAGGTTCTGCAATCCAAGGTCCAAAGAAAGACTTTCCTGAATATCGACAGCGATATCAAATAGGGGCAGACGGCTCATGTTTCGTGGAATTTGTAACTCCTGTACCAACATGTCAAACGGATAATATTGATGGTCATACATCTCCATAATCCCGCTTCTGACCCGCTCCGCAACAGCGGTAAAGGAGTCTCCCGCCTCGACCTCCACAACAAGAGGCAACATGTTGATATAAAAGCCGATCTGCTCCTCCAAATCAGGATGATTCCGGCAGGCTAACGCCGCGCCGATCATAATCTGATTCTGAGCCGTGTATCGATGAAGCCATGAGATGAGCGACGCGGTCAACACCATATATAGGGTAGCGTTGAGGGATTTTGCAACATGATCCAGCCGTCTCTTCAGCGCGTCCCCGATCTCCAGAGTTTCGACCTCTCCGTTGTATGTTTTTATCCGAGGGCGTGAGAAATCCGTCCGAATTTTCAGGGAATCTGGTCGATTTTGCATCCGATTGAGCCAATAGTCCCGCAACCGCAAACCGCTCTCGCCGCTCAATAATCGATTATGCCAGGCCGCATAGTCCTTATAATGAATCGGCAAATCCGAGAGCCGCGCGCGATCTGATTTCCCGGACTGATACGCCCGATAGCGTGTAAATAGCTCACGGATCAGGACATGGACAGACCAACCGTCGCTAATGATATGGTGCATATTCATCCCCAGCGCATACTGATTTTTAGCGATCCGGCTTAGCCTGGCACGGAGCAGAGGAGGACGGCTCATATCAAAAATTGAGCGATCCACGATCTCCTCCTCCTGTTGACCCGCCGGCAGATTGGACAGGTCTCGCAGGTCGATCTTGAACCCGGTCCCGCTCGTTGAATCGGAGCGTTCGATCCATTGATACGGCTGACTGTCGATAGTAGTAAAGCCGGTGCGCAGAGACTCATGCCGGTTGATCATATCGACAAACGCGCGCTCCAGAAGATCGACGTCTGGCTCGCCCGTCAGCCTCAGAGCGCCGTACACGTGGAACAACCTGCTGTTTGGCTCCATCTGTTCCGCAAGCCATAAGCTCTTTTGCGCATGAGATAGAGGGTAATAGCCCTTATCCGACTCTGCGCTGGGAATCCGCGTAATTCTCGCAATCTGCGGGCTCGTACGGGATCGGATCAGAGCCGCCAACTCTTGCACACTCGGGGCTTGGAAAATATCCGCAAGCCGCAGTTCCACCGACAACTCCTTATGCACACGGGACAAAAGACGGGTGGCTTTCAGGCTATGTCCGCCCAGATCGAAAAAATTATCCGTGATCCCCACGCGATTCAATCCCAGCGCGTCCCGCCATATCGAGATCAAAGATCGAGTCAGATCGTCTGATTCTCTCTCTGTTTCCGGCTCAACTTTTTTAAGCGAAATATCTGGATCCGGTAAGTTCGCCGCGTCGATTTTGCCGTTTGCCGTAATCGGTAGTTTTTCCAACAGGACAAAACGAGCCGGGATCATATAATCTGGCAGACTGCGGCGCAGGTTTTCCTTGAGACTCGAGATCGACAGATCGCCTGATTTTCCGGTCGCCACATACGCGATAATTTGCATATCCTCATCGATTTCCCGAGCGATAACCGCGGCTTCTTTGATCTGAACAGAATCCGAACGATATTCGAGCAGACGGCTCTCGATCTCGCCTAACTCCACGCGGAATCCCCGCACTTGCACCTGATTGTCGTTCCGATCCAGATAGATCAGGTCTCGGTTCGGCAGCTGGAATCCGACGTCTCCTGTCCGGTAAAGCCGATCGCGTCCCGAGCTAAATGGGTTTGGCACAAACCGTTCCGCAGTCAAATCTGGGCGGTTGAGATAACCTCGGCACACCCCGCCTCCACCAACGTAGAACTCGCCAGGGATGGTTGGCGGCGTCAGATTCATCCGTCGATCGCAGACATAGACCGTTGTCTCCGGAAGAGGACGCCCGATAGGACTGCCTATGGTCGAGTCGGTCGAACCAAAAATATCCCGTTCCGTGAGCCGGTAATATGTGACATGCACAGTCGTTTCAGTGATCCCGTACATGTTCGTCAATTGACATTGGTCCAGAGGATAGCACTCAATCCAGCGTCGGAGATGAGAGGGATTGAGCTTTTCTCCGCCAAAAATGACGTGCCGAATCGCGTCTAATTTTCGATTATCGAGACCCTGATCAAAATCTGGGGAGTCGCTCATAAAAGCGATCAGATTATAAAACGCAGTGGGCGTCTGATTAAGAATCGTTACCCGATACCGGCTCAGAATCTGGAGGAAACGGCTTGTGTCTCGCACATCCTCCCGTTTGGGAACGACCAGAGTTCCGCCGAATAAAAGCGCGCCATACATCTCCCACACTGAGAAATCAAAGCAAAATGAATGGGCAAATATCCAGACATCTTTTTTGTTGTTTTTTTGAGAACTATCAAAGTCAAAAGGAAACGCGTCGTTCTTGAACAGCCTGACCAGGTTTCGATTATCCACCATACACCCCTTGGGATCACCGGTCGATCCAGAGGTATAAATCACGTAGGCAAGATCGCTGTCAGACTGTGGGATATCCCAAGGCAAATAACCAGTCCGAACCAGTTGCCAGGGTATATCGGCTATTGGTTTACTTTTGGGGACTCCTTGATCTGCTAAGCAATTTAATGTCAAAGGGATATATTCGTTTTGCGCCAAAATAAACGCGCACCGACTGTCACGGATCATGTAGTCGATACGCGATGCTGGATATTTTGGGTCTATAGGCAGATACGCGCAGCGAATTTTCAAAATCGCCAGCAGTCCCGCAATCATAAATTCGCTTGAATCCGCGATCACGCCGATTATCAAACCATGATTTGAGACGGATTCGGACAGATCCAACGCGATCCGATCCACAAGCAAACCCAACTGCCGATAGGAGATCCGTCGATCCTGAGGCTGTGCGCAGACGATCAGCGCGAGACGATCCGGAGTCAGATCGACCTGCTCCTCAAATAGGTCGATCACATTTTTCCTATATGTCCTATTGGATTTCTCCTGAAATCCGGCGATATCACGCTGTTCAGATTGGGTTAATATCGCTGCGTTCCCGACTTTTTCTTTGGGGTGATCAACAAACCATTGCAGCAGGGTTTTCAGATGATCGCCCATCCTCTCTATTTGATCTTGATAGTAGACCGCCTTGTTCCACCGAAAATCGAAGCGGATCGTTTCCCCAGGCAGGATCACCATCTCGAAATTGTAGTTGGTGTGAAGAAACGACTCGACTCTGTCCAGGGTCAGCCCGCTGGAAAGCGTAATGACCGAGCGGTTGAGACGATCATCCAGAGGACTATTTTCAAAAGCGATCAGATGATCGATCAATTGGCTACCGGATCGACGCTCAGACCATTCCGCTTGAATATCGGGCAGTGGATAAAAATGAAAATCCTGCGCGTCAAACGCTTCCTGCTGCATCTGGCTTAACGCCGAGGCTATAGGCTGATCTGGATCAATCCGAAGTCGAGCGGGCACGGTATTGATCAACAGTCCCACCATCCGGTCAATATCCAGGATCGATTCGGGGCGTCCAGATACGACCAGCCCGAAGACAACGTCGTCAATATCGTTATAACGGCTAAGCAGGAGGCCCCAAGCAAATTGGATCAGGGTATTTAGCGTCACCTGGTATCTGACCGCGAGCCGAGTCAGGCGCGCAGATGCGTCCGGATCCAATTTCATCAAAAGCCTTCCCGGCGAATACCCGGCGGATTGATCATGTGGCTTGATGATCGGCGCGGCGTGCGCGGCACTTTCATGTCCCCTCAGATAATTTTTCCAAAACCCCCGAGCCTTTTCCTGATCCTGATTCTTCAACCAATGGACGTATGTTCGATAGGAGGGCGGAGGAGGAAAATCGGGTTCTCTGCGCTCCAGCCGAGCTTGATATAGGGCAAAAAGCTCCTCCAGAACGATCCCTACGCTCCAGCCGTCCATGATGATATGATGAAATGTCCACACAACATCATACGCGTCCCGATCCGTGCGGAACAGGGAGACGCGCATGAGGCTATCCCGACTCAAATCAAAAGCGCGGCTCCGATCTTCTCGCTTATAACGGTCTAAATAGGACTCCCGATCTTGACTCTGCAGATGGCGAATATCCTCAGATGAGAAGTCGACTTCCGCGCTTTTCAGCCAAATCTGGAGCGGTTCCGGCACGTTTTTGGTCACAAAAAGCGAGCGCAGATTATCATGACGCTGCAAAAGATCGTTCCAACTTCGGCGAAATAGAACCGGGTCCAAATCCGCGTGCATACGGAAGGAAAATTGAACGATGTACGTTGTAGGATCGCTGCGCATGGTATGAAACAGGATCCCAGATTGCATCGGGGTGAGAGGCAATATGTCTTTTAGATTCTCTTTTCTCAGCATAACATCCCTATGAATTACGAATTATGAATTACGAATGTATCCGCTAACGCCTTTCTGCGGACTCTTACTCTTAATCAGCGAAATCTGCGGACTCTTACTCTTAATCAGCGAAATCTGCGGACTCTTACTCTTAATCAGCGAAATCTGCGGACTCTTA
>NBMB01000104.1 GCA_002084765.1 Candidatus Cloacimonetes bacterium 4572_55
CACCGTTCACGCAGGGAAATCGATATGGGTAAAAGAAGTTGTTCCCGCAGGAATCGCATCATATTCAAATAGCGTGACGCGAATCGGATGGCGGGGAGAAAGTGCGTAATGGCTTTTCTTTCGGGTTGGAATCAATTCAATAGAATAAAAATTACACTCGATAAGGACAATTTTGATTCTACGGAATCAGACTTCCCTAATATGGTACACATATCAGAGCCTTTAGGTCTATCATGTGTTTTTGATGAATTAGGGTCTAACGCCAACCGGAAAAAAATCGCATTCACGTCGGCGGACGGGACCACAGAACTGTATGCTGAAATTGAGCTATTTGATTATGACAATAATGAGGCATGGATGCACGTCCTAATTCCATCTGCTTCAAGTTCTATCGACACAACTATTTATTTATATTTTGATTCAAATCACGCTGACAACACAACATATATTGGCGATTCTAACGATGCGATTGTTCACAATGTATGGAATACGGATTTCAAAGCTGTCTGGCATATGGCTCAAGACCCTGACGGCGATGGCGCTGATGCCATTAAGGATAGCACCAGTAATGCCCTAGACCTGACCCCCAATGGTTCTATGACGTCCGCTGATCTAGTGGATGGTAAAGTTGGAAAAGCCATTGATTTTGACGGCACTGATGATGACCTGGAAGCGAACGGCTCGTCTCTTAATTTAAGCTCTGACGATTTTGAATTCAATTTCACAATAAACTTCAACAATCTGCCCACAAACGGTGGGGAAGCAGATCAAATATTCAATTTAGCTAATCCGACCCCTGATAGACGCTCATACCTTTTAGACTTAATGCAATCAGGAGGTGTACTTTATCTTAGGTTTCAGGCATTCAATGGCACCGCCACACCCACTATCTTTGTCCAAAGGACAGTAACATTATCTACAGACACCTGGTATAATTTTTCAATTCGTCGTGCCGGATCTGACGTCCATGTATACCAAAATGGAGCTGAGCTTAGTACCGCCACGACCATAGGCTCTCCAACAATCTACGACAACACTGATGATTCGTTTTTCATAGGATCTTATAATGGGATTTGGTCGCTGGGTGATTTTATTATTGATGAATTCAGGATCACCATAGGTGACTCCAGGTCAGCATCATGGGTGAAGGCCACATATCATAGTTTATGGGATTCGATGAACACCTTTTCAGAAATCCCTATTTCAGGAACGATCAACTTAGTTAATAATTTATTGGATTTTATTGCTGTTTCAGGATCAATCGACCTGATCAACAGCCTCCAATTAGGGTCAACCGTTGATTTAGTCAACAGTCTGAACCAAAGGATCAATGGGGATATCAATATTATCAACAGTATTCTTCAAAGACTGGAGGGTGAACTCAATCTCGTAATGGACATTGAGGAAAGAACAAAGGTCTTCGGCACCCTGGACCTGTTAAACAGAATACTTGATTCGGGAAACGGGGTGACCCAAAACAATTATGAATTCTCAAAAGGCCATGGATTATGAGTAAGATAAACATAGCAGTCGATAATCAAACGCTATTGGACGATATTGTATCTTGCGACATCAAGATGCAAGAAAGCTCATATTGCCTAACGGTTGATATTCAACTGAAAAGCAAACGGTTCTGGAATCTATGTGAACCAACAAACCAATGGGGTGATCTGCGAATAAAAGTAATAATTGGAGATACCACTTATCAATTCTTACTTGAAGAGCGGGATACCGAATCGTCCGGGTCAGGGTTAGGGTTTTCTATCTGGGGCAGGTCGGAGCAAGCGGTTTTATCAACCCCATTCTCAAGAACCGTTACGGATACAGAAGAGTCAGAACACCCTTGGCAAACAGGAAGCACAACGGCGTCAGCAATTGTAGCTTACGTGATTGCAAATTATTGTGATAGTCCACCATCCGTTTCTTGGAATGTCACGGATTTTGTTGTTTATAAAGACAGCTTCAGTGCAAGCAATCAATCCCCGATTGGCATCATTTCGGCCCTGGCATCTGTAATCGGTGCCGAACTTGTGGCGGATATCGACGGCTCCCTGTCGGTTGAATCGTATTCCGTTGACGAAGGTTCTCCGGTTGAGTCCTATAACGATTTTGACGAAATCACACAATTGAACGAATCCATTGACATCCCTTCCGGCTACAATGCGATCACTGTTAATGGATATGATGATAGTGGTGGCGGAGGCGGAGGGGGCGGAGGCGGAGATGGTGGGGTCAATGCTTCGATGTCCACCAAAAGACAGGATAGCGGAGATATTTATCCAGGCCGAAATCACGTTGTCAGATTATATAATTGGCACAACCAGAACAAATCCGTTATTGCCTATTTCGATGATGGGAGTTGCATCCCGATTCTCACTATTTCATACAGCACGGTGCATTATGAGAGTATCACAGAGGACGTGCGTTTGACATTTGGTCGCGGAAATACATCGAAGCCGGATAAAAATGGACAAACTGAGGTACTTGGGAATGAGGATATACCTTTAACCACAGTGAGCAAAACATACGAGACCCAATACACTGATTACAACGTGGTTGCTGATGCCGTTGGTGATTATGAGATTATGTTTTATTTTGAAGACAAAGCCTCGACGACAAATTATTCGTTTTCGGTCGTTGCGGCGGAGGGAGAGGACGATGCAGAGGATGTTGGTATCTGCGAATCGATAGTCGTGGAAAAAGAAAGTCCGACAACAGTAGTCCCTGGCTCTGTAGTCAAGCTTCGAGTTTATGGTAAGGAGCAATCAATACAGCCTTATAGTGATGCGGCTCGTCCGGTAACCACAGGAAAGTGGAAAGTGGATATAAAGACGGAAACGGTAACCTTCACAAATGGAACAGCAACCCTAAAATACCCAATCAGTTGTCACATAAAAAGCACTAATGTTGTTCAGATCGACTATAACGTTAGCATGACACCATGGCGGCCATTTTCACTTATGGCGAAGTTTGCACCTGGCACATCTACTCTGAAAAAAGCTTCATTTGTAGACAATCCTAAATACTATGCGATCCCGGCAACAGTTGAATACTATACCGACTACAAAGTTTACTTAGTAACGGTCCCGCTGTCCTGGATATCAACTATTTTTCATGTTTGGTTTGAAATAGGTGATTGTGAGACAAAAGCTATAGATCTCACAGTAGAATCAGTGACCGCGGAAAGTGTAACCCGAGACATCACGATAAACATCAAAGACTGTGCCACTGAGGTGGAGCTTGAATCTGTCACAGTGACAATTGATGGATCGTGGAAAGGGACAACCGATGCAAACGGTAATTTGAACCTATCGGGGATCGCTGTTGGGGATCACACGATCAAGTTGACGAAAACCGGGTATCTTGACAGCGACCTGGACGATTTGGCAAACGACACTTTTACGGTATCATAGAATGGGACAAATAATAAGTTTAACAATGGCAACCCCGAAGGTTTCAGTCCCTACTGAAAAAGCCATTGACGTAACGACTTACAAGAATGGCGGCGGGAGTAGTTTCAGCGGGGATAGTGGAACTTTTTATATGCAGAAACCTGGAATGGGGACTTATGTTTTGAGGACTCAGATGCAGATGCGCTCCTATTGGTTTATATGGGTTGGGACGTGTGATGAGGTAACTCCAGTTACACCGGCAAATCCCGCTACGGTTTCCATAGCTTTATACGATAGCTCTCAAAACGAAGTACCCATCGTCTCTGTGTACAACGCGGCTCAAGAAGGATGGGAAGTGGAGGTCGTGGGGGCACTAGATGCTAACGGTTATTGGATTGAGTATACCGTATCCGGGACAATCTATCAGTACCCACAACTTGACGATCCGGTCGATTGGTGGAACGAGAGTAATCTAACACACCCATTATGGTATCATTGCTGCACTTCAGAGGGATTTACGCAGAGCTTGTGGCAGTCTAACTATGCTACTTGGACGGGAGATACCTGGACGATAGCCGATGGGTTATTGCGATTGCAGCCGAAATCAGGGAGTTCCTGGGCTTCTGGATTTCGTCCAACACATGTTCGCGTAACCTACTCCAGTAGCAAGCCCGCCTATGGCGCGGGAGCATCCTGGTACGACGAAGTATTTATAACGGATTCTGCATTCGCTGAAGTTGGTTTCGTACAGGCAGTTGAGGGGTCTGTGTCAGGCACCGAGATTGAATTATCGTTTGGGAGTGATGACCTGCTATACCTTTCTGTATATATTTATTGGAGTACCGGGGATAGATTGCCTGCGTCCCAGACCACGATTTCTGAAATCGAATTCAAAGTAGACGGGGTTTGGAAATCCTATTTATACGAGGAGCCTAAATAATGGCAATCACAGTTCGGTGCATAAAAGGCACAGGCAATAAAGAAGCCCCATCAATCAGCGACGCGCTCATTACGTCCGAGGGTGCAGCGGTGAGTCGAGGGAAGAGATGGCTGGATGACCCGTCCAAGGGAGCCTATTATCTGACGAAAAAGCGGTCCCTTAAATTCCTTCACAAGGGTTCTCACGTTATCCCCAGGTCATGGATATCCGTGTCAGATAGTCATTTTGGGCTAAAGGACAAACTTCTTAAAATCAAGTCCTACGGGATTTCCATTACACCAACAAGCGTTTGGGCAACCGCCGAAACGGAAAGTTACGAGGAGTTCACATTATGATCCTGGACGCTCTGAATTCAATAAACGATAAGCGAAATGGTGACACGCAACCGCAGATCATCAATGCGAACATTCAAGCACTCGGATCGTCGTCTACCCGCTACGCCATCCAAAGAAAGCCCGGCGGAGTATTATCCGTTGAAAAAACACTCGGGGGCGGTGTGGTCGTTCAAGAATTCAATGGGTTGGAAGCCGGGCGATTCATCACTTTGATCAGCACTGAAACCCAGGGCCTGCAATTAAAATCTACCGTAGATGCTTTAAAGGTGCTATCCGATTCAGGCGCCGGGAACACATACACCTTAACCATTACGTCTAACTCACAGGTGTTTACGAGAACCGTCCGATTTAGGAACGAACTTGACGGAGGTGCGGTTATTTTTGAACCCATACAAGCTAGAGACGGATTGCATGGAAATGATATCTGGTATAAAGGGAGTGTTTTTTTGATGGTGATGTGATCGCTTGACAACCACAAAATAATGTGGTTATATTTTCAGCGT
>NBMB01000029.1 GCA_002084765.1 Candidatus Cloacimonetes bacterium 4572_55
AATAATCGACCCGACAATTCATGGACTGGGGGACGATTTCTTGGTACCGGCTCGTTTGGCGACGCGATCTGGGGAGACGATACAGATCGATTCGTGCTGATTATCCCAGACGATACCGAAGTGGTCAACGGGCATGGCAGCTTAGACCCCGGCACAATTCAAATCTGGCAAAAAGATCCCTATCCCTCGAACGTGATCGATCCCCCGACCGCGAATGATCCCATGGCGCGCTATCACAGCTATCATACGGGTCCTGGGGGACGGCGTATGGTAACATTTAATTATAAAAGAATCACGGACGATTATTATACCGGATATATGAATATGGCGTCCATCGAAGAGCTGCAGATCGGCGTGGGACCCAATGCAAAGGTCTACGATATCAACGACGTGGATGGAACCGCGACCTATAACCCGTCGTTGACGCCGATTTATGAGCATGAGATACCGTCGCGGGAGTATTACAACAATCTGATGGATAGCTTTGCTCCCACGCCGCCGATTCCGGATTTTGAGGCGGATTTGATCAACGTCTCCAATTGTGGCGGGGAACCGCAAACCATCTCTTTTACAGATCTGACCGCGTCCAGCCCAGAATCATGGCAATGGTCGTTCAATCCCTCGACCGTGACCTACGTCAGCAATACGGGACCCACGTCGCAAAATCCCAGCGTCCAGTTCGACGGGGTGGGGTATTATACGGTCTCGTTGACCGCGGGAAATGAATACGGCGACAATACTGTCACTCAAACCAATTATATCACCGTGAGTTCTGGCGAGCAATTGCCTATAGATGAGGATTTCGAGAGTTTTCCTGTGCCGTCTATTCCCGGGGATTTTCCCACCTGGGGACCGTATGAATGGGAATTGACCAACGGCTGGACCAATGATGAAGATAATGAGACCGATTGGATTCCCTGGCGAGGCGGGACCGACACAAACTATACGGGACCGGAATCTGGCTATGATAGCGGGAACGACGTCTATATGTATATCGAGTCGTCAGGCGCGGGCAATCGGAATAATCGCGCCAGATTGCTGAGTCCTTGTCTGGATTTGACGCATATCGAAAATCCATCTCTCACATTCGCATATCACATGTATGGAAACGACGTCGAGCGGTTGCAGGTTCATATCTTCTCTAACGGTAGTTGGGAAAGGGTGTTCAATGAATCCGGCGACGATGTGCAGGAGTGGTTCGACGAGCAGGTGGATCTGTCCGACTATGAGGGCGAGACGATCCGCATCCGGTTCACCGGGGATACTGGCGACGGTTCCCAGGGCGATGTAGCTATCGACGCGGTTAGAGTCACCGGCGACGTTGTAGAAAATCCGGGAGAAATTCGATTTACAGCTGTGGATTACACGGCGATCGAGGGCGATGAGAACGCGACGATCACTCTGATTCGAGAAGGCGGGAATTTGGGCGCGGCTTCTGTCACACTCACGACCGGCAATGGATCTGCGACCTCTGGGTCGGACTATACCGCTGTGAGTGCTATGGTTGAATGGGAAAGCGGAGTAGTGGGCGAACGGACCGTGTCGATCCCGATTTTACAGGATAGCGATATTGAGGGCTCTGAAACCGTTAATCTCGAACTTTCTGGCGCGGTTGGATCGGCACTCTCAGCACCGTGGGACGCGGTTCTGACGATAGACGACGACGACGGTCTGCGCACGTTCCAAATCCAGGTGCGCCATGGAAACGATGACGCCGAGGAGAATCTCTCCAACGGTAGTGTGAACTTGACAAGCACGGATCTGGAGTTGACCGAAGACGGCGGAGCCACGCAGCGGGTCGGTATAAGATTCGAGGATGTAGAGCTTCCCCAAAACGCGGATATCTACTATGCGCATATCCAATTCGCCGCGGATGAGACCTCGGATGATGAGACAGAGCTGACGTTATACGGCGAAGCGGTCGGAAATAGCTCTCGCTTCAGCTCCTCCCAATACGACGTCACGGATCGCGCGCTGACCGACGCGGCTGTTTCTTGGAATCCGCCAGAATGGGACTCTCGAGGAGAGGAAGGCGCAGATCAGCGCACGTCGGATATCTCTTCGATCATTCAGGAAATTGTGAATCGTGGGGACTGGGAAAGTCTCGGCAGTCTGACGATTTTGATTGACGGCAGTGGCAGCCGCGTAGCGGAATCCTATAATGGCGACGGGAATCCGCCTCTGCTTTACGTCGAATACGCGGAAGGCGGTGGACAGACAGGGGATCCGAGCATCTCC
This sequence comes from Candidatus Cloacimonetes bacterium 4572_55, assembly GCA_002084765.1. Taxonomy (GTDB): domain Bacteria; phylum 4572-55; class 4572-55; order 4572-55; family 4572-55; genus 4572-55. The sequence continues at coordinate 2,239 of NBMB01000029.1, forward strand.
ATTACTCCAACTTCCGCTGAGCAGAGCGAGACTGTCACCCTGATCGTATCTGGACAAAATACCAGTTTTGACGGGAACACACAAGTCGTTCTGCGCAACGGGTCCCAGACTGTGATCGGAACTAATATCGACGTGTCCGGAGGCACAGAGATGACCGCAGACCTCGTCATTCCCGCGGACGCTGAAGTCGGCGCGTGGGAGGTTGTGGTGAGCGAACTTACTCCCGATGAGGTTTTTACAATCCATCTGGGATCGCCGGTTAATCTGACCGCGGTGGATACGACCATGAATCAAATTCGACTCACATGGACAAGCCAATCCGAAACCCAGAGCCATATCAAAATCGAACGGATGGAATATGGCGATTACGTCCAGATCGCTCAGATCGCGGGTAATCGGGTTTTTTATACGAACTATCATCTCGACTCGGAGAGCCAATATTGCTATCGTATCCGGGCGTATGACGGTCAGAGTAACTCTAATTATTCCAACGAGTTATGCGTAGAAACGCTTCCGGTTCCTCTGCCCACGGTCACGGAGATTAGTCCAGAAAGCGGCCCCATCGGGACTGTTGTGACGATCACGGGTTACTATTTTGAGGATGCAACCGAGGCGATCTTTGGCGGTGTGACAGCTGTCGATTTCACTGTGAATTCCGATACCAGGATCACCGCGACGGTTCCGGAAAATGCAACGACCGGCGTTGTGACTGTGACAAGTTCGAGCGGTACTAGCACGGGTCCCGTGTTTACCGTGATCACTCTGGAGGACCCCTGCAACTGCGACCCTCTTCCCGCGCCTGGGAACGATGAAACTGTGGTCACTGTCGCGACCACAACGGAATTGATCAACGCTGTGACAGACGCTGATGGACCCACGACGGTTTATCTCCAAAGCGGTGTGTATCCCATTACAGAGAATGAATTTATCGTAGTGCATAACCCCAATATTTCCATCCGATCGCTCTCCGGAAATCGAGACGATGTGACGATCCAGGGACCTGGTATAGACGCGGCAAGCGGGCACGGTATCCAAATCTTCGCGAGCCATGTCACCGTAGCGGACTTGACTATCCGGGACGTGGGATATCACGCAATTCAGGTGCAACCGGATAACGGCGCGTCGAATTTGTTGTTTCATAATATTCGATGCGTGGACACGGGGCAGCAGATTTTCAAATCAAGCGGAACCGAGGATCCGCCAAAGCAAAATGGAATTATTGAATGCTCGGTGTTTGAGTACACTACGACGCTGGATCAGGGAAATTATACCAACGGTATCGATATTTTGAACTCGGATAACTGGATTATCCGGGACAATGTGGCGCGCAATATCAAAGCCGCGCCCGGGTCTGCTCTGGCAGGACCCGCTATCTTAGCTTGGCACGGGTGCAGCGGAACCATTGTGGAACGCAACCGGATTATTGATTGCGATTTCGGCATCTCGTTCGGCAACGCGGGCGGCTCTGGGGTGCAGCATGAGGGCGGAATTATTCGTAATAATTTCATCAAAGGGCATTCCAGCAGCGATTTCGGCGTTGGCTTGGTCAGGGCGCAGGGCGCGACGGTAGTCTATAATACAATCTATTCTCCGCAAGCCTGGCCCTACTCTATCGAAGCGAGATTCTCCGAGACCACAGAATGCGTTATTGAGAATAATCTGACCGACGAGCCGATCTGGCGTGACCGAGAGGGAGCGTCCGCGTCTGTGAGCGATAACTACACAGACGCGTACAGCGGAATGTTCCTCGATTACGAGATCGGGGATCTGCACCTCGCTTCCGAAGAACTTCCCGCGATCAACGCGGGATCAACGACCTCGGACCGCTTGCAAGATATCGATTGCGACGCGGTTTTTGACGGTCAGCCGGACATTGGCGCGGATGAGTTCACAGGTCTGACGCCTTCCGTGGTCAGCGTCTCTCCCACGCATATCGAGCAGGATCAGCAGGTCACGATCACGGTCGTTGGGAGTGCCGCCCACTTCTTGAGCGCAGGGGAATTTCATCTGACTCAGGGATCGACTACGCTGACGCCGGATAATATTTCCTTGATCAGCAATAGCGAGATGCTCGGTCAACTGACTGTGCCGGACAGTGCTCCTGTCGGTGATTGGAATGTGATCTCGTCAAACGATCTGGATGGAACCCTGACGCTGAGCCAAGGATTCGAGATTCGGCTGGGCGCGCCGGACGATCTGGACGCGCAAACTGTTTCTGCAACGGCTATCGATCTGATCTGGCAGAACCATTCAGCGACTCAGACCCACGTCCGTATCCAAAGGCGGATGGGTCAGACCGGCTCGTTTGCGACTATTGATGACGCGGAGTCAGACGCGACATCCTACAGTGACAGCGATCTCAATCCAGATACGGAATATTGCTATCGCGTGCAAGGATTTGACGATCAGGATCATGTCTCCACCTATTCGGACGTCTCTTGCGCGACGACCGAAACCAGTTCCCTGCCGACAATTGTCTCTGTCACACCGGGCAATGGGAAGCAGGATCAGACTGTCACGCTCACTATTGTGGGACAAGGAACTCACTTCGATAATGAGAGCGAGCCGAGTCTGGATTATGGTCAATGGGCGGTTCAAGCGAACAGCATAACCGTGCAAGGCGATACGGAATTGGACGCTGTTTTTATCCTGCCTCCCAATGCCGAAGTCGGATTCTGGGAGGTAACGGTGGAAACCGAGACCGATGGAGAGATCAGCTTCCCTGACGGATTTTTCGTCAATTTGGGCGCGCCGTCGAATCTACAAGCGGTTTCCTCATCGGGCGATCGGGTTGACCTGAGTTGGGTCAATCATTCCTCGACACAAACCGCGTTGATTTTAGAACGGGAGACCCAAACCCAAGGCGCGGGGAGCCGAAACGCTCGCGCTTTCGAAGAGATCGCGATAATCTCACCCACGGAAACGTCATACTCGGATGTGTCCTTGCAGGAAAATAGCCAGTATTGCTATCGGTTGCAGGCGAGACAAGGCTCGGATATCCTATCTGAGTATTCCAATCAAGAGTGCGTTGTCACCCAATCCAATCCCACGCTATTGACTGGAGTTGAGCCGAGCTATGCCGAGCAAGATCAATCCATTACGCTGATTTTGAGCGGACAGAATACGCATTTTGCAGACGCGAGCGCGACTCCAATAGTGGGGCTGATACGGGGGAATCAAGTGATTCAAGCAGAGCGTGTCGATGTGACCGTCAACACTTTGTTGACCGCTGAACTGACACTGCCAACGGACGCTCCGACAGGTTCGTGGGACGTCGTCGTGCAGAATGAGATCGACGGTCCCCTTTCGATTGACGATGGGTTCGAAATCCTTTTAGGATCCCCTTCGGATTTGGTGGTCTCGCCGAACAATTCCGATGCGTTGCAGTTGCGTTGGATTACCCATTCCGAGACCCAAATCGGCGTGGCGATTGAGCGGCGACCTGGGCAAAGCGGCGTGTTCAGTATGATCGGCGTCGTGGAGGGCGGCGCGGCTGTGTTTATCGATGAAGCTGTGGATCCAGCGATCGAATATTGCTATCGGGTGCAGGGATTTGATTCGGAAGAAAATTCCAGCTATTGCAGGGAGGATTGCAGCATAGCGGACATCATCAGCGCGCCCCTGTGGATAGAGTTGATCAATCTGGAAACGAGCGAGTTCCCGATTATCTACGCGCATGTCAATGTGTTTAACAACGGGGTGCCTCTGTTGAATCTTAACGAAAGCCATTTTCAGGCTTTTGAAGACGGAGGCTTACAATCCGACCTATTTGGCGTCACGCCTCCAGACGTTAACCAAAATCAACGCATTGCCGATGTCGTTTTTGTGATAGACAATAGCGGCAGTATGGGCGAGGAGCAGGAAGGAATCGGGAATAATCTCTCGGATTTTGCCCAATCTATGGAGCAGTCCGGCGTGGATTTTCGTTTCGGTCTGGTGCGGTATGGGACTATTGCAAACGGCGGATGTCCCATTATCGAAGACGACGGAAATTTGACGTCGGATATGGACTATTTTGTGGGTGATGTCTGGGACCGCAACGTGACCGTGGGCAGCAACGCGGTGGAGGAGCCAAGCTATCATGCGTGCGTGGTCGCGGCTCAGGATATGAATTTCCGTCCCGGCGCGCAAAAGATGATCATTTTGGTGACCGACGAAGCGAATTATCCAGAGAACTGCGACGGTCATGTATATAGCCGTGAGGAGTGCATATCTCTTATCAACGCCGCGGGCGCGACGATCTATGGCGTAACTCGGGAAAACTATGGCAGTTGCGATTACGATTATGTCGATCCAGACGCGATCACGTACGCGACTGGAGGTCAGTGGTATAATATCTATGATTCAGGCGGATTTGATCCGATTCTGACAGAGATCGGCGAGACCGCGTCTCATACGTATGTGATCCGCTATCGAACCGACCACCCCACTCCGACTGATCAAAATCGGCATGTAGAGATCACGGTCAACTACTCTGGTCGGAGCGAAATCGACGACGGGTGGTACAATCCAGCTCTTATCCCGAATATGACATTAACTGATGGGAGCGAGGCTATGAATGAATCCGCGCAGCCGCCTGGCACCCCCGTGGAAATCTCGGTCGAGCTGGTGGGAGGCGAGGAAACGACCCTGTTCTATCGATCCGTTTCAGGTCAGGGAGCGTACAACGAGGCACTGATGAGTCACTCCGCTCGATCCAATACCTATAGTGCCATGATTCCGGCTGAAGAGATGACCTATCCGGGAGTGCAATATTACATCCGAGCTTCTTCCGATAATGCGACGATCACACTGCCTTCGACAGACCCGGCGAGTTATCCCTTTAATTTTTCAGTGATGCCGAATCAGGTTCCGGACATAGATCATACGCGGATCGCTTATGCGGAATTGGGCGCGCCGCTTTCGATATCCGCGGTAGTCAACGACGACGGACCTGCCTTGTCTCCCCAGGGTGTGGAACTGCTCTATCGCCATGAAGGAGACCTGAGCTATACCTTATTGGAGATGCAGCCGGATTCAGAAAGAGACGGTTCATACCAAGCGGAAATTCCAGGTGACGCAATGACCGAATCCGTGGAGTATTACATCCGAGCTACGGATAACCACGGCTTAATCTCCACTGTTGCCAGCCCGGATACTCCGTATCTAATCGACGCGTCCATCACAACTGTGAGCGGCAGTATCTATCGATCTGAGACCCCGCCGGCAAATCAACCCATAGTTGATATTGTGGTGCAGGCGTGGGATTCATACCCCAATGGGCAGATCGTTGCGCGGGACACTACGGATAGTCAGGGTTTGTATGAGCTGTACGGATTGGTCCAAAATATCGAATACGATCTGCGGGCGCATAGCTTGTCAAACGGCTCCGAGAGCGGCGGAAATTATCCCTATTTCCCAGAAATCATTCGCTCTATTTCCACTCCAGCCAGCGAGGTGGACTTTTCTTTGCAAGCCTCGCCGACTGTGGCTCCGACCAATATTTTTTGCCAATTTTACTGCATCGACTCCAGTGAATATGAAGATCAACTGTTGCACGCCGGAGATGTGGTCGTAGCGACCGACGCTCAAGGCGTTGTGTGCGGTAAATCCTTCACATCTGGCGAGCCAAACCCAGGAGGATATAGCATCTTCGTCTATGGGGACGACCCATACACGGATCAAGATGAGGGTATGCAGGACGGAGAACGCATCTCATTCAGTATCAACGGTCTGCCTGCTGATGCAATCGAGGGAAATCCGGTCTGGCACGATCGACTGGTGGAACCGCTCTGCCTGAGTACAACTGCGTCCCCCACGGTGATGATCCCGCTAACCGATTCTGGAGCTGGATGGAATCTGATCTCTTGGAACGTGGAGACTCCGAACGATAGCGTCCAGGTGATTTTCGAAGACGTTATGCCCAATGTCGAGGCTATTATGGGCTATGAAGGGGGCAGTCTGACCTATCGACCGAGTCTCCCTCTGGGATTCAGCAACTTGCGCGTCACGGATCATCTGCATGGCTATTGGGTCAAGATGAATCAGGCTGATACGCTGTGGGTTAGTGGCGTCACGGCTTCTGCGTACACGCCCGTAGAATTGAATCCAGGTTGGAATCTGGTCGGCTATCAGCCATTTCCGCCGGACTCCACCTATCATGCCATTGCTTCAATTATTGCGCATACTGACGCTGTGTTGGGATTTGATCCTATTCTTTCGCCGAACAATCCCGCGCAGAGTTTCCGTCCTGACCTGATCCAGTTCTCGAACCTGAAGATCATGCGTCAAAAATATGGCTATTGGGTGCGGGTCGATGCGGCGGACACGCTGATCTATCCAGAAACAGCTCTCTCAATTCCTCTGGATCAACTTGCTATGTCGCAAATTGCCGAGGTCTTCTATGACGGCTCGAATTCTGTTCGGAACGACAGTTGTTTCCTGCCGGATGTCACGCCAACAAACCAATGGATCGAGATTTACGGCGAGGACTTGACATTGAACGAGCAACCCCTGCCAACCGGCGCGCGGATCATTGCGTACGACGCTGAGGGCGTGGCTTGCGGAGCGTTTGAGGTGCATACAGCGGGACAATTCGGATTGATGGCGATCTACGGAGACGACGCTTATACTGAAGTCGATGAGGGTCCTCAGCCGGGAGAACCTGTTGAACTCTATATCTGTCATCCAGATTACGAGGATAGCTGGCAGATATCGGGCGACCTTATATGGACCTCTTTCGGCGATATAGTCGAAATTCATTTCGATCTTGTGAGCATTGACGATCCAAGCACCGACAATTTTCCCAAAGAATTTGCGCTGCATCAAAACTATCCAAACCCCTTCAATCCCTGGACCGCCATCCGCTTTGAACTGCCGATTCCAGGCAAAGTGACGCTCCAGGTCTACAATGCCGCTGGTCAGTTGGTCAGAACATTGACGGATCGGGAGGATTACGAGGCTGGACGGCATACCGCACGTTGGATGGGGAAAAATGACAACGGTCAGGCAATAAGTAGTGGCGTTTACTTTTATCGCCTGAAAGCAGGGAAGTTTGAGGCGACTCGAAAGATGGTTCTTATCCGGTGATGTAATCCGCGGAAACCCTAAGGGTCTTCGAGACCCTTAGGGTTTTTAAACATGATAAAGAAATCGTGATTACGCGGCTTGATATCGTGTAGCTTTGTATAAAATGGGATGCGCGTCAACGACATCTAGAAAGACCAGCTTCTCTCAATCATAAGATAATCAGCGAATCGAACTCCGGAGAAAATAATGACGTATCAAATCATTTCAAAACTCGGGTCAGGAAGTTTTGGCACTGTGTACAAAATTCAATACAAAAACGCCAATCTTCTGGCAGCTCTCAAACGAATTCATTCTGACAACACGCCGTCAGACCGTTTCAAACGCATTTTCAATGCCATGCGACATATCGAGAGTCTCCATTGCGCGCGGATGATCGAGTGGGCCGGAACCCATGACGATACGGCATGGATCATGGAGTTGGTCGAGGGGGAGCCGATCTCCTGTCTCAAGCCGAGGGATGAATCCCATCGAGGCGATAATCTCAGCGGAATCGTCAATGCAATAATTCAGGTTTGTAATGGGCTGGATGAGTTGCATTCCAAGAATATCGTGTATCGCGATCTGAATCCGGGCAACATTATGGTTCAGCCCGATAGCACAGTCAAGCTCATTGATTTTGATCTTGCCAGGATTGACAACGATGTCCGAGAAGAAGGTCGGTTTATCGGAACGCCAGAATATGCCTCGCCAGAGCATTTTGACCGCCGACCGTCCACGCTGGATCAACGAAGTGACTTGTATTCGTTGGGCGCGCTGGCGTATGAGTTGATAACAGGTCAGTTGCCTTTTCAAGCCAGAAATATGGAACAGTTAGAGCGCGAACACCGTTATGATCCGCCGCGCAGAATTGATCTTGCCATGCCGCCTGGCATATCAGAGGAATTACAAACAGCCATTCTCACGTTGCTGGCAAAAAAGCCGGAAGATCGCTATCAAAATGCCGCGTCTTTGGCTTATGCCCTCCAGGAAACGCCCGAAGGACAACATACCTCGACAAAAATTACTGCCAAAGGCGTTTATTTGTTGCCATCTCGGTTTGTGAATCGCGCTCAGCCCTTGAGATTCCTGCGCCGACAATTCCAATACAAGGCGTTACAGCCACAGGGTCAGACAGTTTTTATCAGCGGCGAATCCGGCATTGGAAAGACTCGGCTCTATAGCCATTTTCAGCGGGAATTGGCTTCTCGACGAATTCCCATCTTTCATGCCAAAGCCGAAGAATTGAATCATGGGTCGGATCGGGTCTTAGGCGATATTGTCATTAAACTGGTCGATTCGATTGAAACCAGACCTGATGATGAGAAAAGAGAGATGATCGGTCGATTTGGATGGGATTTGGTTCAACTGGCTCCGGATTTGATCCAACGATCCTGGGTAAAGCAGTTAGAAAAACCACCGGATTTGATCGACGCGAGAGCCGTCGAGAGCCGTTTATTTGACGCTTTGATCACATTTATCGAAAATATTGCCCGGACCTCGTTTCTGATTTGCCTGGACGATGTGCAGTGGGCAGGCAAACGGGTTGCTCGATTCCTATTTTATGCCGCTCGGAATATCAAATTGCGATCCATTCCGGTTTTTTTGTTAGCCCTTTATCGCCAGGATGAGGTCAAGCTGCCGACTGTGATTTTTTTGGAGAACGAGTTGCAGAAGAAGAAAGAACTTCCCCGCCTGATTATTGATTCTTTGCAACCGGAAGACATATTCGAGATGCTGGCGTCCATGCTGGGCTTGACCAAAACAGATGTGCGTCAGGCAGAGGATTTTGTCCAACCAATCATGCAGATCACTACTGGAAATCCCCTGTTTGTGCGTGAGTTGCTGTGCTATTTGACGCAGACGGAACGCTTGTCAAAGAGGGACGGACACTGGATGTTGAATAAAATTGATCCGACTGAATTGCCAATTGCTATAAAAAAGATTATTGACCGTCGCTTCCGCAACCTGCCGGATACAACTCAGCAGGTTCTGTTGTGCGCTTCCGTGATAGGTCGGATATTTGACCTTGACATCTTGCAGACAGCGACGGGCTTGGCTGAATCCGAGCTGCGTTACGTCTTGGAGTTCGCCCGTGTAGCCCACTGGATCGAGGGTATTGGAAATGATCAATACCAGTTTGTCTATGATTCCGAGCATAAAACTTTAGACCATGCGATCGCAGATGACCAACGCAAAAACTGGAGCCGGCTGATTGGCGACGCGTTGGAGCGTAAATACGCCGATAATAAGGATGCTGTGATCGATGAGTTGGCGCGGCATTCTTATCATGCTAGTCATGATCTGGAGAAGGCGATTGGGTATTGTGGTCGGGCTGGCGATTTAGCGGGAAAGAAGTATGAAAATGATAAGGCGATTTTGTTTTATGATTGGACGATCGAGATGCTGCGGAAAGCGGGCCATACAGAGGGGGAAGTCGATTATTTGTTGAAAAAAAGTGTACTGGCGGTACTTATTGGTGAGTGGGACAAAGCATTAAAATTGCGGGAAAAAGCTCTGAATTTAGCGAAAAAAACAAATAATTATCAATTATTAGGCCGTGCCCATCACACCTATGGTAACATACTGTGGCGAAAAAGCATGTTTGATGAAGCAATGAGTCATTTTGATGAATCATTATCTATTCATAAAAATTTGAACGATGAACATGGCATTGCAGCAACCATTTCCAACAAGGGCCTTATTTACAGTTATCGAGCAGAGTATGATAAAGCACTTGAATGCTATGGATACGCCTATAACTCCGCCCACAAATTGAACGATAAATTGTCAATTGGCATCTGTGCTGGCAATTTGGGCAATGTCCATTCGCGCAAAAGCAACTATCAAAAAGCACTAAGCTATTACGAGGAGCTTCTGAAAATTGGCGAAGAACTGGATGATAAGAGAAATGTTGGTTATGCTCTGAGTTGTATAGGCATAGTTCATTTCAAACAATGCCATTATGATGCAGCAATCGAGTGTTATGAGAGAGCGTTGACAATTGCTCATGAGACGGGAAATCAGATTCTATTTTCTTCAATTACAGGCAGTTTGGGTGAGGCTTTGTATTTTAAGGGTGATTATGATGCGGCAATTGCCTGCTATGAAAGGGCTCTGAAAATAGGCGAAAAAATGGGCGATAATCATGAAATAATACTCACTACTGGCAGAATCGGAATTCTGCTTGCTGACAAAGGTGAGTTCGACGCTGCTTTAGCCTACTATAAACGCTCATTGAAGCTTAGCCAAACCCTGCGTGATAACCGCAGCGTTTCAACAATCTATGCAAATATGGGGGTAATGTATTACAGCAAAGGAGATATTGACAAAGCCATATCGTGCTTTGATAACTCCATATCAATTTGCAAAGAGATACAGTATGTTTATGGTCTTTGCGCTGCTCTAACCGATAAAGCTGAAGCTCGGTTTTTCCTAAAAAATTACGACTCGTCAAAGCAGTTGAATGAAGAGGGACGGGAAATTGCCAGGAGGATCAATCGAAGCGATATGGTTTTTAAAGCAGATATGCTTGCAGCCAAAATCGACTACGCCACCGGAAAACCAGAAAAAGCCATCCAAATATTGACCGGTATGCTGGCCCAGACCCAGGACAAATACGAATTTGTCACCCTGCACAACGAATTGTGGCAAATGTATAAGCAACGTGATCAAACCGGGCAAGCTCAAGAGCATAGAAGGAAGGCATTGGAACTATATCGAAAATTGTATGAAAAAACGCCGAAGTACGAGTATAAGCAACGTATTGAGGAGCTTCAGGCATAAGTGCACGATCATCATAAAGGAATAAAAAATGCTACTCAAAACAGATATGTTTCAGCAGAATAAGAGCTTTAGCTTGACCGACCTGATCCAGCCTCTTGGGCAGATCGTGGATTCGGAACGGGCGGACCTGGTTTATCATGGTTGGATGACTCTGCTGCGGCAGGAGTTTAAGGCTGATTCCTGCCGATTGTTTGTCAGGAACGCCAAAGGGGAACCCATCGAACGAGCCTGCATCAACATGCACGATGAGGATAATGAGTTCAGCCATACCATCCTGAACAAGGTTTTTGCCAAAGGTCAGCCCATCTATTTCCCCAATGCAAAGGAGGAACCTGAGTTCAAAGAAAAAGAAAGCATCCAGCGTCGAGATTTTTTATCGGTCCTTGCCATTCCATTGGTCAAAGAAAAATCCGAAGTTTTTGGAGCACTTTATTTGCACCGTTACACCGGGGGTTGCATCAATATTTTTTATAAAGAGCAACTCAACCGGATCATAGAGGTGGCAGGACGCATCGCCCCGATCCTGCTCAAATATGAAAATGCAAAGAAATTGTTTGAATTGGATGAAAAAACTATTCGGAAATTGCAAAATCAATCATCTAAAAAATATTTGGGCCAGTTTGTCGGAAATAGCCAGATTATGCAAAGCGTCTATGAGAGAATCCGGTTGGTCTCTCCGGCTACAAGCCGAGTTTGTGTTTATGGTGAGTCAGGCGTTGGCAAAGAATTGGTCGCCAAAGCCATTCATGCGTATAGTCCACGTAAGAAAAAACCCTTGCTTGCGATCAATTGCCCGGCGATACCCAAAGAAATAACAGAGAGCGAACTTTTTGGCCATGAGCGCAACGCTTTTACCGGAGCGACTGCACGAAAAATCGGGGCTTTTGAGCGCGCAGATCAAGGGATTCTATTTTTAGATGAGATCGGCGATTTATCAATAGAGGCTCAGGCGAAAATTTTAAGGGTTATTCAGGAAGGCGAGATCCGCCGAATTGGCGGCAATCGAATCATCAAGATCGACGTCCGGTTGGTGGTCGCGACAAACAAAAATTTATGGCAGGAAACTCAGCGGCGGCGTTTTCGGGAGGATTTATATTATCGGTTGAATACGATCCGTATTGATTTGCCGCCTCTTCGTGAACGAGGTCCCGCGGATATAATCACCTTAGCCTTTTATTTTCTGAATTATTTTTGTCGCCATAACAACAGAAAAATTTATGGCTTTACCAGGGACGCCATAAAAAAAATGATTGCATATAATTGGCCCGGGAATGTCCGCGAGTTAAGCTCGGCAGTCGAACGGGCTGTTGTATTGCATAAAGGCGACCAGCCGATCTCAGCCTCGGATACATTTCTGGGCGAGGCTGAAGTAATGGGGTTAGATTCCAAAAATAGAGTGCTACCCCCGGGTAGCGGCTGGAATGAAATGATCAAGAATATCAAGCAAAAATATCTCCATCAAGCCCTAGCGAACAATGACTGGAATGTGGAGAAAACTGCAATCGCCCTAAAGATGAGTAAAAAAGGCGTATATGGGTTGCTAAAAAATTTTGAGGAGATTAAGACAAAGTATAATCAAAGGAAAAGGAAGAAAAAGAACGTGTAGTTACCACCTGATAAAATTACAGTTACCAGGTGGTAACTGTATCCGCAAGTTCCTGATGATAAACATCTTATGAGAAGAATTAAGAAAGGTTTAATTACCAAAAGGTAATTAAACCTTTCTTAATTCTGTCCTGAATGTTCGGCTAATTCGTTTATACTAAAACGGTTAGCCAGTTTTTTTTATCTGGCACACCCGTTGCTTTATTGCACGGTTGCAAGCTGTAGTTCATCAAATCGTTATAAAATCGGTGGAATCGGCGGAATGGGTATGTGTAGTGATATGCCATCTCGCTTGGCGGAATTCATCGTTTCATCAAGGAGTAAGCAATGAGCAAAAAACTGATTTTTTATGTGCTAAGTTTTAGTCTGTTTATTTACCCGCTGTTTGCCTTCTCGCAGCAGCAAGAGATTGAAAAAGCACTGAAATTTGAGCTAAGCAACGACTGGGAGCAGGCCATCTCGATCTACGAGAATCTGCATGATCGATATCCGGATAAACGGGATATCGACTCCATGCTAAAACGGGCTCAAACTAAGCAGGCTGTCAGTGAAAATTCCGAATACATGGGGCTTCAGGCAAAGCGTTGGAAAAATGCGCAGCCCAATTTGTTGAGCAAAGTATTTATCGGCAATCGACTTAACCATCCCTATATCAACGGTTTTAGCGTTATTTCAACGCTTTCGAATTTTAATCCGTCTGCCACCCCTTATAAGTCAATCTTAACAGGAGAAAAAGAGAATGTCGCGTTTAACGTCAGCTTAGAGTGGCAAAAGACCCCATTAATATTTGAAACTGGCCTCTTTTTTCATATGGCTGATACCGACTATCGGTTTATGTCCTCTGCTGGCATTCACCATGTAGAGAAAATAGCGACCTCCGCTCTTTTTGGCGTTGTTTCGACCACGATCTTTCCCTCCCGGGTTTTTGTGCCTTCCATCGGTGTGGGTTTTATGAGTATGGGCATCAATATGGAGATGGAAAATGAGGACGATGTTCTGTTCGACAACTCGGGCCCTTTCCTGCAAGCCGCCTTGTCGGTTAGCTTTCACAAGTACATAGCAGGCTATGGCCGCTATCGGAAATCTATTAACGCAGAGTATTCGGACTGGGACCAGTATGATATCGGACTGCGAACCGATGCCTTAAAAACGGCTTATGTCGGGTTAGTTGTCGTGCTTGTGGCTCTCGGCGCGGCCCAAAATAATAGCGACTGAGCTAAGACCCTTAGGGGTTGCCTCTCAACATCTTAATCAATTCAACAACCACTAAAACAATGGAGATGAGAAGATGAAAACCTTTACAAAAATGCTAAAACTCCTGTTAAGCCTGGGGTTAATCTTGACATGCTGGAGTTGCGCTGAAGAAGATGACCGAGCTGCGCTCTACGCGCCTTATATTTTTGATGAAGCTTATGAGGAAACGGAAGAAACGTATGATGTCTTTTTTAATGACAATTTCAATGATGGCGTTGCTAACGGGTGGGATGAAAGTGAGGAGGGCACATTTCAGGTAGTAAATGGGGCCTATCGCTTCACCCTGGATTCTGATGGCTATTTACGCGGCGCATACCATGAATTAACTCCTTTTAGACAATTCAGCTTTTCTGCTGACTATCGGGTTGTGGGTGATTGGAAATGTGGCCTAGCTATGTCAAGTTTGGATGACCAGAGAAATATCTATGTGTTCATAAACTCAGATAATCAACTGTATGTTCCAATTTGGGAATGGAACGCGGATCATTCTGCCGGCGAGTGGCGAGACCCTCGGGTAATCGAACCGATCGATATCGATCCTCTATCCGGTTGGAACACTATCAACTGGACGTATAACTCCGAAGGCACAATGCAAGTGCGATTAAATGATACCCTCGTGGCTGAAACATTTTTTAACGATATTCAGGCATTTGATGGAATCACGCTGTTTGCAGTGGGTGACTTGACTGTTGAATTTGATAATGTGGAATTTAAAGGAAAATCACTCTCACGATAAACAATAGGAGTTGCTATTATGAAATTACGTATTGTTCAATTTATGATGATTATTAGCCTCGTTTTGAGTCAACTCGCCCCTGCCTTTGCTGAAAAAATAGAGCATAAGGACATGAAGGGAAATGACGGGAAAGCCGACCACTGGATTTTTTCTGAAGGCGGCAAAAAGGTCGCGGTCTATGACGATAATAACAATGATGAAAAGCCGGATTCTTTCGAGTATTACGATAATGACGGCTTGTATCTTCACATCAAGGACACCAATTATGACGGGCAAAATGATCAGTGATTTTACTATGACCGCGGAACTCTGACCCGTGAATTTTCGGATGAAAATCATGACGGGCGTATGGATAAGTGGCTCTTTTATGAATCCGGTTCTGTGGCCGCTGAAGGGGTCGATGATGATCATGACGGGGAAGTTGATGATATTTACTACAAAGTTGATGAAGAGCAATTTGAAAGGGCTAAAAGGGAAAACATATTTGCGGCCTATATACGAATTCTTGATGAAAACCTTGAAAGTCGCTTCATCTCCAAAATTGAACCTAAAGCGGCAAGGCTAGTGCGAACTATTCGGGATTATAAAACCTTCATTACGTATTTTCCGCAAAGTGAGTTTGTTAGCTCTATCGTACAACAAGTGGCAGAGAATACCTCTACTTTTGAAGAAGCTAATTTGTTTGTCGATCTTTTTGATGAAGCCAAATATGCGGACATTATTATGCGAAATGTCATACCCAATGCTCATCGTTCTGAGTTGCCCGGCCTAATTCGAACATTTCCAAATAGTGTCGAAGTGCTGAATGTAAAAAGAGAGTATATTGATCGCAGTCAAAATATAACTGAAGCTTTTAATGCCGCCCAAAAATATCCTGAATTTAAAGATGAAGCGGAACAAATAGCTGCATCTTTTGCAGAATCAATTGAGGACTATCAAACGTATTTGAGTGCATTTCCAGAGGGGAAAAATAGTGAAATTTTTAGAACACGGCTCGTGAAATTACGGCAACAGAGGAAACTAAAGGAAAATAGCTTAGCGATTCTTCTTAATACCCCAATTAAATTTTTAGATATTTGTCAGGGGTTTGGTTATCAATGTATGGATATATCGAAATTTGAAAAAATAGGTGAAAATATAATCATTAAATATTCAATGGGTATGTGGGAATTTGAGGTAGATTTAAAACCGAACCAGAAATTCGACGAGGCTCGTGATTACTCTGCGAATTACTCAACACGTATATCTTCTGGATTATTTGGTTCTAAAACGGAAATACCCGAAAGTATTGAATTTATACTCGAAGACTATCCACACGTCATTAACAGTAATGATTCTTATCTCGACATAAAATGTGCATATTTGGATGGAATGGACATTATCATCGAATTTCCAAGAAATGATGATGCATTGTTGCGAATGCTTAAGGGGAACTTGAAAAGCGATGCATTAAATGCATTAACAAAAGCAATCGCTTCATTTTATTGATTTATTGCTTAAACTATGTGGGATCCTGTGGGATTTGATACCGTTTCGGAAACCTATAAAGACTGCCATAAAGCTTATTGAATTATGCTGGGCAATCTATAATAACTTTTTGACCGATTGAATTAGGCCAAAGGAAAAGCAAGCGCAGGGAGCCTGGGTAACTTATCGCTGTCGGAATGGAAATTGCAATTTTGAAGAACGTGTGTTTGAGGGGAAATAGGAGATCAAAATTATGAATGAAAAAAAATACTGCGGCAATTGCCGTTATGAAGATGCCACTAACCGCATCCACGAAAATGAAATGTGGAAAGCAGAAGAAATGGGTTTGCGAATCACTGCATTTCCAGCGGTTTGGTGCAAGAGAAGAAACGAATACATAGATGGGGATAAGAGTCAGTCTGTTGGTTGGTGTTCCTATTTTGAGCATTATTAAAAAGAAGAAAACCATGGTCACCGTAAAAGTCGTCTGGCAAAGCAGCGGCACGATTTATGCCAACCCCAGACTCGTCTTCAATTTTTGATCAATCCGGGTCATGGTTGCGGTGGGCAAGGCACCCAATTTGTAGGCGATGACATCGTGTGGAATCGTCATTGCATATTCGCAGCGGACGACCGATGATTTTGCCAGCCCGGATTGTCTGAACTCCGGCGTTTCGGTTGCGATAACATACTCGGTTTCAACCAATTTGTCCGGCACACGCGACGTAATGCCGACTAAAATAGCATCGCTAAATCTTCGGGCGATGCTATGATCTGATACGATCAGGGCCGGTCTGGCTTTTTGTTGGGCGCCTTGCCTGGTTACAAAAGGAAAGGGCAGGATGACGATATCGCCGCGATTATAGTTCATACAGGTCTTCCCCCGGGTCATCCCAAATTTTTGACAACGATTGCTGCTGTAAAAGCAAACTACTCTCATCAATTTGCGATTGGGTGCGGCTGCCGTATTGCTGTTTTAAAAATTTAGCGAAATTAACAATCTCAAGCACTTTGCCCGCAGGCAGGGTTTCCAGGATTTTTAATAATTGTGGACCGTATTGTTGTGAAACAATCATAAGTGTTTATCTCCATAGTGACAATTTTTTGTCCAGTCAAATCGAATGTAATTTTTGCATCACACTATCATCTTATCAAGTTTTGAACAAAAAATCAACTTAAATCTTTAAAAAGGAGACAAACATGGTCACAATAAAAGTCATCTACCAAAGCTCCGGCAAGCCGGCCCAGAGCAAAAAAGTCGCCATCGGCTTTGACAGCTTTTCTCGCGGTGTTGCCGGAAACGAGTTCACCGACCGCAACGGCGAGGCGCATTTCGACGCCAAGCCGGGCGGCGGAAAGGTCTACGTCAGCGGTTCGGAGGTCTATCGCGGGCGAATCGAGGGGCGGGTTGTGGTTTACATCTAACAATTGTCTGCCGCAAAAATGCGAGAACGCCAAGTCTTTCTTCAAACATACCCGAAATATAACAAAAAAATCTCGAAGGCTTTAAAGCCCTCGAGATTTTACTTATTCAAGAAAATTCACTTTCGATTATTTCATCAGAATCATTTTACGGGTCTGATCGAATTTCCCCTCATGCGCTTGCAGGCGGTAGAAATAGACGCCGGTAGCAACCTTCTGTCCCCTGTCATTTTGTCCATCCCACGTAGCGGAATGCTCGCCAGATTCCTGAAGACCGCTTGACAATGTGCGAACCAACCGGCCCGCGCTGCTGTAAACCTGTAAAGTCGCCTCTCCAGATTCTGCCAGCGTGTATCGGATTACGGTCACAGGATTAAACGGGTTGGGATAATTCTGACGCAGCAGGGTTTCTTCTTTAGAAATAAACGGATCTCCGCATAAAGAAACCTTTGTGAACAGATCATTCCCGAAAGTTCCGTCTCCATGCTCAAACTCCGCCTCAAGTTCAGTTATCTGATCGTCCTGCCAAACTCTGAAGCTGATGGGATAGCTATCTGCATATCCTGGTAAATCAGGTTCTGTTGAGCCCTGCCAGACCGGAATTACCAACGGAAAATTCTCACCAGTCACAATAACAGAGCCAACGCACAGATTTCGGTCAAACACGCCGATTTCAGCGCAGGCTTCGAGCGAATGGTCACTGAGTTGCGCTTCCGTTACGACGATTGTATAAGATTGACCGGTGCGAGTGAAGGTGAAATGCTCTGACATCGGAGCATCAGTTAGTTCTGACATGCCGGCAACTGCAGCGTTTCCTGGACAGTCGTATCCAAAAGAGGCGACGCCTCCCAGCGTGGTGTAAACCTTGTAGCCAACGTTAGGCATGATATATTCGATTGTGTTGACCAAATTCGGAATGAAGACCAGCCCATTGTTGTCATCTGTGACGATGACAATGTCATCGAGTATTTCGGAAAAGAAATCCTCAACCAAGACCAAATCCTGGCAGGTTGAAGCTACCCAATTCCACTGATTCGGCTGTAAGACAGGAGGTATGGGCAACGCCAACGAATTGCCGTTTACACATAATGAAGCGTTTTCCCCACTGATAAACAGGCGATAAACCTCTCCCGGAGTCACATCCCCGATCGTGTTGATATTGCCGGGGATATATGTTCCGCCATCGTTAGACGTGACTACTAGCAAGCTATCCAGTTGGGAAAATACATTTTCGACCGCTGGATTTGTCAGTTCCCAGCCGAACGATATGTAGTTGTATCGATTGGCATAAATATCAATGCACCGCGTTCTTATGTCCCAATCGCACCAGTCGGGCCACGCCAGCGACTCAATGTCGTTATAATCCGTGACTATCTCCTCCGTTGCCACGACCTGCATGATCTCGACATCATAGGCAAAAATAGTTAAATTATCCACTTGATCCGTAGATCCCATCAAATAGCCGTCTCGCCTCATCTCGAGAGCCTCGGTGACGCCGGGCAGATTTTCGTCGATTTGGATCATGGCATCATCCCCTGGGTGATACGTCCAGAGTTCTCGATTCATGGAGGCGTAAAGAGTCGTGCCTTCGTTGTTCCATGCCAGACCTTCCATGTTCCTGTTTGACTCAAACTCCAGCGTGGCTGACCCATCGCCGATATTGATAAATATCAATCCATACCCTTCTGACCAGCCCCATAAGGTATTGTCTGACGGACGAAATGATAAGCCCACGATCTCACTGTAACCCGTGTATCCAATCGGATTTAATTCGCCGGTTTCCGCGTCAACAGTAAACAGGAATCCATCCAGATCGTGTTCATTGTCTGATCCGGCAGTGGCGAATATCACGCCGCTTGCAGGATGAATCTCAATGCCTTCAATATCATAATCGTCATGCATATCGCCTAATAAATCGATTTGATTATTATTATTCAAATCGATTGTAAAAAATTGTGAATCATTACGTCCTTCATCATGGATTCCATAAGCAAGACAAGCCGGCAGTTCGGTTGGCGAAAATGCCGCCAATGACAGGACAGTGTAAATGCTATCTCCGAATGCGCCGCTTCCCACAATATACGCTGGCGTCGCGTCCAGAATTTGATTGCTACTTTGGTCGAAAATTTTGAAACTCATCGGATTGCCGGACTGAAAGCCGGGCATGTCAAATAAGCTATCTGCCTGCCAAACTGAAAACGCATAATTGAAATCGCCGTCGAATACGCCGCCGCCGACTGTCAAATCGTCGTCAAAGACCGCGATCTCATCACCGGCTTCAATCGGCTCGCCGTCAATGGTTATGTCGGAAAAAATCAATGTATAAGCTAAGCCAGTTTGGGTATAGGTGAAGCACGATAGGTCATAAGTCGTTGGATTCACGCTGCTTTCATCCCCTGAGTTCGAGGATGGGTTCGGAATCGGCAGATCGATGATCGAAGCAGACGCCAGCTCCCTTCCAACAGTGCAATTCGCAATAAACTCTACAGGATCGCTACATGTTATGAAGACCTCATAGCCTGAACCGAGCGACATATCCCCGATAGAATTAACGTTCCACGCCGGCACCCAGGCATTACCGTTATTATCTCGAACCATATCGATGCAATCAATGGAAGAAAATACGTGCTCAACCGGCACAGGCGTTGGGCAGGTATAACCGACCCAATTCCAACGGTTTGGCTCCAGTATAACCGCGGGCGGGTCTTGTATATGCATCCCTTCCATACATAATTGGGTATCTTCGCCGCTGATATAGATACGGTAGGCTTGGCCCGGAATGTAATCACCGATTGTGTCTATACCAAATTCCGGCGCGCAACTTCCCCCGAGACCATTTTCGACAATTTGTAAGGCGTTGCCCAACCCTGTATGAAAAAGGTCGCAAACTGGCACAATACCCGGATCGATATTGAATGAGATCATGTTATATTGGTTAGCGGTGAGGTCAACGCACTGCTCCACGACATTATTGCACGAGATCGATAAAACCGAGAAAGGAGCGAAACCAAACGCGCCGTCGCCCATGGCGAAATTCAAATCGCAAGCAGTGATCTCGCTTTGTTCGCTGCTATCCCAGATTCGGATCGAGATATCATTCCCGGCGGTATATCCCGGCAATCCCTGCGACGGGACTCCTTCCCAGGCAGTTAGCGGAAGATTGTACGTCCCTTCAAACTCAACCGATCCAACGGGCAGATCATCGTCATATACACAGACTTCATCGCCGGCTTCTAACGGTTCGCCGTCGATCTCGATACCGGTGATGATGAGGGTGGAGGGGGAACCGGTTACGGTATAATCACAATGCGACTCGACAGCTTCCAATCCTGTTCCAGATAGCTCCGTCTGGACCTGCGGATTATCTAAGTCGTCACTGTTTATTTGCAAGATAGCACTTTGCTCTCCCCCGGATGTGGGGCAGAACAGAATCTCGGTAGTATGCGCGTCACCCGGCTGCAACGTGAAGCTGCCACCACCGCTGTCAATGTTAAACTGAGCGTCGTCGATTGTTTGACCCGATACAGTTAATGGCGCGTTTCCGATGTTGGCGATGGTGATCGATTGGGACTCGCTACACTCTCCGGTTGTTATTTCAGCGAAGTCGATGCTGGTTGGCGTGACAGAGATCGTCGGCGTCTGTTCAACTTCTGAAAGATCGTAGATATAGGCTGCGCCTGCATTCTCGCCCATATCGTCATCGCCGTAAGCGCCGGAAATGACATAATTCCCGCTAACAGAAACATCTTCTGCAAAAGAATCACCTTGCTCCCCATCGCTGGCTGTCAGTTTTCGCTCCTGGACCCAACCGTTTTCTGTTTGTTTGAATACATATACAGATCCGAGTTGAAAAGCACAACCGGCAACCACACGATTTCCGGAAATCGATACTGACTTTCCGATCTGCTGTCCTTGTTCATAATCAGATGTGACCAATTTTTCTATTTGATTCCAGGTGGTCCCGACGCGCTCGAAAATATAAATTGCGCCCGCGTTTTCACCGTTATCATCATCGCCGATAGAACCGATAGCGATTTTGTTCCCATCGATAGACACAGATTGACCAAAGTTATCGTTTATTTCCCGGTCATTGGCAATTAATTTCGCTTGCTGTTCCCAGCCTTGACCGTTAAATTTGAACACATACGCTGCCCCTTCTTTTCCGCCACGATATTGATGTCTGGGGGCACCGACGACAGCATATTCCCCGGAAATCGATACAGAATTGCCAAAAAAGGCATAGTAATCCGCGTCGCTTGCCGTTAATTTCTGTTGTTGATACCACGTTGATCCGTTACGCCTGAAAATATACGCTGAACCAGAATAGCTGCTCGCGTCGTCGTCGCCGACAGAACCGACAATCGCGTAATCGCCGGAGACAGATACCGCATTTCTGGAAAATTGGTCGCCCGACTCATTATCATCGGCGTCGATTTCATTATCCAGAATCCAATCGGTTCCGTCCCAACTAAAAATATAAGCCGCTCCAGAGATGCTCCCGTCTTCATTATCACCATAGGCTCCGACAATAGCGTGTCCATCTGCGATGGCAACAGATTCACCGAATATATTAAATGGCTGTTCGATGTCTACTTTTGCCTCTTGTTCCCAACCGTTCGCTGTGTGCCTGAAAATATATGCCGAGCCTCCACCGGAAATAGCGTAGTCTCCGTGAATTGAAACCGAAGAACCAAAACCAGAGCTGGGATCGAGGGAAAAGATTTTGAGTTCGTCGCCGTTTACAATACTTGTGAGGATAACGGTTATATCCACCGCAGCGTCTGCGGTTTCGCCGTTTCCGTCGCTA
Source organism: Candidatus Cloacimonetes bacterium 4572_55 (assembly GCA_002084765.1). Taxonomy (GTDB): domain Bacteria; phylum 4572-55; class 4572-55; order 4572-55; family 4572-55; genus 4572-55. The sequence continues at coordinate 24,360 of NBMB01000029.1, forward strand.
ATAGTATAGTCGAAGTTGTCTTCTCCGTAGTATCCCGCGATCGGGGTGTAGACAATGGACAGACCGTCCACATCGATAATCGCTGTTCCATGTGCAGGTTGCGTAACATCGGTGATGAGCAAAGGATCGCCGTCGAAATCTTCGTCGTTTTCCAGCACGGGAATAGTGACGGGGATGTCCATCTCCGTAAAGCTTTCATCATCCTCGGCAATCGGCGGGTTGTTGGGAAAACCAGTCGATTCCGACAAGCGGGCGACAAACATCCCTATATCGTTATCATTGCCGCTCAACTCGACGAACGACGCGCCCTGCCCGAATGTCAAATAGTTGCCAGAGGAGCCGGTCAGGCAGATGTTACCGGTTTGGTCGTAGGCGATCCCCATAGCTCCGCCGCCGCTGCCAGACTTTTGGATTGTCACAAGTTCGCCGTTCTGGTCGTATTCAGCGATAAAAATACTGGAACCTCTATCAGAGGTTACGGATATCGGAGGCTCGGATCCAGCGTCAAATTCGGCAATATTACTGAAGTAACCGGTCACAACCGGATGATCGGCACTGTTTATGGCAATATCAAAGCCGAAGTCGTACCAAAGACCGCCTGCCTTCCGGGCCCAGACCAAATGGCCATTGTCAGGGTTATAGCGAGCCACAAAAAAATCGTAGTTATTTCCGGTCATACTTTCGACAATTGTGTTTCCATAATAAAAGTCGATCTCCTGACCATAAGAGCCAGTGGTATAAAGAGCACCAGTGGGACTGACAATAATCCCCCAACCTTCACAGCTATAGCTACTGTGGGTTTTTTGTGCCCAAAGGGCATTACCTGCCGAATTGAAAGCGGCAATAAAGAAGTCCCCGGGTTCAGTCAATGTGATCGATCCGCCGAATATGGCCTCGCCATTAAAGTAACCCGCAACGTAGAGATTCCCGGAAGCGTCCACTGCCATGGATCTTATACTTCCCGGTCCGTCGCCGGAAACCTGCTCTGCCTGGATCGGATTGCCGTCCAGGGTATATTGGACGATAAAAAGATCGGTATCGTCTGAATTCAATGTGGTCGAATATGCGCCACTGCCGAAAGTAATAGCATGACTAAACGTGCCGCCGACATACAAACGTCCATTGGCAGGGTCTATGGTAATGGATTTGCCGGCGTCATCAAAAATGCCCGTTCCTATATCTGCCCACTGAAACACTCCCTGTGAATTGTACTTGGCGACAAAGACTTCCCAGCCGGAGCCCGGAATTTGTTCGTGGGTATAAACCACAGATTCTCCATTGTAAAAGCTCATGGATTCGTCAAAAGTCCCGACAATATAGGCGTTTCCAGCATCATCGACCGCGATATCATTCCCGAGGTCTCTAGCGATACCGCCGGCTTTCTGCGCCCATTGTAATTCACCGGACGGGTTATATTTGGCAATAACTGCATCATAATTACCGCTGGAGGTCAGTGTGACATCCCGCGAACTTCCAGACGATATGCTACCTTTAAATGAGCCGATTACGTAGATATTACCGGCCGAGTCCACCGCGATTTTATTTCCATTAGCACCCTCTGGTCCGCTAATTTGTCGCGCCCACAGGTCATTGTCGGTCCCAGCGTCCAGAACCGTGACAAACACGGTGGCTCTTTCTCCGCTATCGACTATGTACTCGAACGAATCGGAGCCGATGAATCCGCTGTTCGGCGTGTACGTGACGCTTGTATTTCCGGGATCGATAGCGACGCTGCCGTTTTGTCCCTGCGTAACGCCCGCGATCTGTAATGACGATCCGGGAGGAGGGTTATCATTGTCAAGGACCATGATAGTGACCGGATTGTCCCGGGTTGTGACCGCGCCGTCGTCCACAGCGACCGGGGGGTCATTGGGATCGGTTTCGGAGATGGTAAACGTCGCATCGCTTATGTCATTCGTTGCCGCATCGGATGTATTATACACATAAGCAAGATAATTGGACCCAACTGGAATATCGTCAGGTATGAGCCAGCTATAAACCCCGGGCCTCACGCTCGTAGTTGGGACATTCGTATCGATTTGTCGATAAAATATGCCGTTTCGGTAGAGATCGATATTAGCAGTGCCGTTCCATGTGCCTTGCCAGGAAATATTCCGACTTGTGTTGTATCCCAGTTCCTCGCCGCCATTAGGCGCGATCACTGTGACCTCGTCGGAATAGACGATCTCAAAATAATCGCTCATATCGGACGCGGACGCGTTATGATTTGAGGTGATCTTGATGCGGTAATGATCTTCCGGTCGTAAATCACCAGGAGTATGCCAGTTAAAACTGCAATTATTAGGTGCATTTGAAGCAATAAGCTGATTCAGAGACAGGCTTTTGAATAGCTCGATCCGCACCGTGCCGCCCTGATTGCTGGCCCACTCGATCAGATGATCCCGATCCCTTCCCCAGACCGTTTGATCATTCGGGGTAAAGATAGTCATTTCCTGCACATAAGTCACTTCGATCGCCATTGCTGCGATATTATCATCTTCATTCGATTCCGGAACCCGCTCCTGATAATCGACATAGAAAATGATGTAATACGTTCCTGGCAGTTGATTGGCTGGTAGCGGGATATCTCTGGATACCTCCGCTGTTCCATCCGGCAATATACTGCCGAAATACCCTGTTACCAGAAGCAGATCGCCGCTGTCCCAATGGTTGTCGTCTGACAGGAAAAAACCGACCCGAGAGGTCATAAGCGTTCCTGTATCGCCGATATTGTGCACTGTTCCGCTAAAATACATTCTCATGCCCGGCTCAACCCCGTTCCATGGATTGACGTCCGGGCTTTCAATCACAAGATTTGCACCTTCATTGCTATTCACTTGAATCTCGACCGCCTGTATATTATTGCTCTCGTTACTCTCGGCCACATCCTGACCGTCATCGACACGGAACAGGATGTAATTGCCATCGAGATCATCCGGCATCGTGACATAAGGTTCCCTGATGCTGGTATAGTTTGGCTGAAGGGAGCCGATATTATCCTGACGCAATCGCGTGTCGTTTGCGTCCCAGTTAGCGTCGTCAGATAGGTAGTAGCCGATGACTGAAGCCGGTGCTACACCCGTGCCGATATTGCATTTACATTGACAGTAAGAGCTTCGCTCCAGCCGCCTTCCACAATTGCCGGATCGCAATTTGCATGATAAAATCGGGTTCTCGTGCGGTAAAAATACGTTCCCTCAGAATTCTCCACCACGGTCCCAGAGGGTTGCTGCCCGCTATAGCGGAGCGAGCTGTCAGTAAAGATATCCGTATCCGCCCGGTGCATTTGGTAGTTATAGCGTCCGTCCACACTTTCCCACTGAATATCGAATTCCTGACCCGCGTTCACATTGATATCGCGATTTGTAGAAGCACTTATATCTCGTGGAATCATCATCAATCGGAAGACGAGCTTTGCCGAATGATCGCGAATAATATCGTCATTCGGACCAAAATTGCCTGTGCCGTCCCCGTTATAACCGCGTGCAATATTGTAGTATAATCCCCACCATGCCGCGAGACGTTCGCTATTTGGTATCCCGTTCAGATCAGGGAAGTTGGGTGCGTTTGGCGGCGGATCGGGCAACTGCCACATATCTTTTTCCGGCTCCATAGAGCGCTTGACCATGAGCATAGCTTCACTTCGTTTCAAAACCTCACCGGGTTCGAAATAAGGACCCGGATAATCGGGAATCAAGCCCCAACTTCTCGCCTTACATACATCGGAATAAAACCAGTCTCCAGAATTGACGTCCTGGTAAGGCTCGGATGATGTATAAGGCAAATTCGGGAATACGAACTCGATTGCCCGCACCAACATGACCAAAAAGTGAACCCTGACCTCGGCGTCTCCAGGAGCCGGGATATTGGGATTGCTCGTGTAGTCGCCGATAATGTTGCGTTCCTGAAGATATGCCATTTCTGCGGATGCGATTCCATCCCTTACAAAGGTTTCTCTTGCTCCGCCAGGTTCAAAAAGCACTCTCATTCTTGATTTTTGACCATCAGTGAACATATACATACACGCATCGTTGGTATAGTCCATATAGTTCATGAACATATCATTGCTGTCACAACTGGGGTGAGGATGGGTCGGACAGCCATAATTTGCAGCGGCAGCGTCCGGTGTATCGGCTACCCTGTCAGTGACTCCACAACCGCCATCGCCCCAGATATGATACAAGTTCATCCAGTGGCCAATTTCATGAGTGGCAGTGCGACCCAGGTCAAACTGGGGATGCAGATAGAAGTCGTTGTTGGTATCATAAGTTTCGCTGCCAAAGACATCGGGCCTGATAACAAGACCATCAATATCCCTGGAGACGCCTGGGGGATAAGCATAGCCTAAAATACCGCCGGCAAGATTACAAAGCCATATATTCAAATGCGTTGTGGGAGTAATAGTGTCAAGTCCACCAGATGAGTCATATTTCATACCTTCTGGATTGGTATCGGGATCCCACGCAGCTACCGAACTATATCTTCGGTCAATGTTATCTAATGTGAATTGTATTTCCGCATTTGTTACCAAACTCACAAATTCCGATGGAGTGTTATCCCAATCGGTATTCGTTCTTGTAAAATCTTGGCTCATCACAGCAATTTGAGATTGAATCTGAGCCTCGCTAATATTTTCTGGCGCCGTATGCCAGATCACATGCACATTGACAGGAATTGTAATTGTACCAGTAACTTTGTCATTCTCGTTGTTCTCAGTCTCCTTAATAATTCTTTGGTGAATGATTTCTAGAGCTTCCATTTTCTCTTTTAGCTCAGGATTTTCAGCCATCAGGTTATTCATAACTGACATTGTCGCACAGGTACGCCTCTCGACAGCCGGTAAGTTCGCTACAAAAATGCCTGATAATATCAGTATCAAGCCGATCAATAAAATTTGCTTTCGAAACATTTTGTCCCCCTTAATTAACAGATTATTCTGTAATTCAAAAATAAAAAACAATTCTACTACAAAAATCAAACCAATCTCAACATAAATTAAACTGAATCATTCTTTAGCTACATTTATATACCTCCCAAAAAATATATTATTAGATTTAATTATAGAACTATACACGCCCATTCCGCGGATTCCACCGATTTTATAACGATTCGATGAATACAGCTTGCGACCGTGCGATAAGTGTGCCAGATAAAAAAAAACTGGCTAATCGCTTTAATATTAACGAGTTAGCCGAACATTCAGGACAGAGCTAAGAAAGGCTTAATTACCGTTTGGTAATCAAGCCTTTCTTAATTTTTCTCATAAGCTATTTATTATCCGGAACTTGCGGATACAGTTACCAACTGGTAAAATGAGTTACCAATTGGTAGAATAAGGTATCAGTTTTTGATTCCTTTGATAACTGTATATATAAGTTACGCTCATACTTTTTTAAATTTCGAGCTTAGTAACATCTTTTTTAAGCCGACTCCGACGCGGGCAGGGGCTGTTTTCTGAGAGACTCAGACCGTTTGAACAGCAATGCTCCCAAGCGAAAGAAATATATCCGGGCGTCGTCGAAAAGAGTGTATGCCCACGGAACTGCAATCAGCGACAGAATGGTCGATGTGAGCAGTCCGCCGATAATAGTTCGTCCCAGCGGCGCGTATGGGATGCCGATCAGATTGGCGTTTCCGACCGCCATGGGAATCAATCCGCAAATGGTGGTAAAAGCGGTCATCAATATGGGACGATATCGCTGACGTCCGCCCTCCAGAAGCGCTTCAGTTCGGCTCAATCCTTCTCGTCGCAGCCGATTGACTAAGTCGATCAACACAATGGCGTTATTGACGACAATTCCTACAAGGATGATAAAACCGATGCGGCTCATCAGTTCAATAGCAGTGTCGGTGAGAAACAACATCCAGTAGGCTCCGACAAAGGCAAATGGGATGGAAATGATCACCGCCCATGGCAAGATAAAGGACTCGAATAACACGCCCATGAGCAGAAAAACAAATGTGATCGACAGGATTAGGGCAAACTGTTGGCTTTGACCCCCCTCTTGCATCTGTTGGAAGCTCCGACCCTTGCTCCATGAATACCCGTAAGGCATCTGAAAATCGCGCATCACTTTATCCACCCTGCGATAGAGCCCCTCCATATCATCGCTCGTACTTTTTGCTGTGATAGAGAGCGAGGTTTTGCCGTTCTCTCGCCGAATTTCTCCCATTCCCTTCTCAACTGAGAAGGTGGCGACCGCGTCCAATGGAATCTCGACTCCGCTTTCAGTGAAAAAGGTCATGTTTTTCAGTTGATTCAGATTCTCTCGATCCTCCTCCCGCAGTTGGAGGCGCACGTCGATCTCTTTTTCCTCAGTTTGATATTCTGGAAGCGGGAAACCGCGCAGCGCATATTGCACAGTTCCAGAGATAACCTGGGGGCTGATCCCATATTTTTTTGCCTGTTCTCGATTCACCCGGAGACAGATTTCATCATTTCCCTTTTCCAGATCGTTCTCGATACTGATGATCTTCTCGATGGATCGGAGACGCCTCTCCACCTCTTTGGAAAGTTCTGTCAACGTAGTGGTATCATCCCCATATAAGACGATGGAGACCGAGTTATCGTCGCCGCCCTCCTGCCACCAGGTGGTGCGGATATCCACGCCGGGGAAATCTGGCAGCCGGCTCTTGACATCCTCTACCACCTCTTCTCGGAGCATGGTTTCTCTTTCCATGAGACCGGTTGCAACCATGCTATTTTTGAATAGCACCTCATACCAACTTTGCCGGGGCGGTTTTTTCAGGAAGACGCGGATTTGTCCCCAATCATTGCTGAACCGCATCAGAATTGTGCGCACTCCATATTCTTCTCGCTTCTCCTTGACCAGTTCCTCGACTTGAAAAAACAGCCTTTCCGTGTCCTCCATCGTATAATTTTGCGGAAGATCAAAAATCAGGCGGAAGTCATTGATATTTCCGCTTGTACGGTCGGCTACTTTTGTCTGTCCAGCCGCAAAGATCATTGAGGATAGAACCAAAAAGAGAATCACAAACGCTCCGACTCGGTGATGAAGCGACCAATTGAGAATCCGACTATAAATATTGTTGGTTCCGGTGATAATAGCCGGCTCTTTCATCTCCCGTCGACTGACGATATGAGCCGACGCCAACGGAATAAAAATCATTGCGACCAGGAGTGAGGCGAGCAGGGAAAAGATGATGGGCAAGCCGATTCGCGTCATATAAAAGCTGAATCCAACCTCGTCGTTCATCAAAATCAATGGCAGAAAGACCACGATTGTCGTCAGTGTCGCGGTGATCACAGCCAGACTCACTTCGCTTGCGCCTTCCAATGCTGCCTTTTTATCGGGCAAGCCCTGGGTGCGTTTCCGGTAGATATTTTCCAACACCACAATCGAGTTATCGACCACCATCCCGATAGATACCATCAGTCCCATCATGGTAATGAGATTCAGGGACCAGCCGATAAAATAGAGCGTCGCGAGTGAGATCAAAATCGAAAATGGAATGGCGATGCTGACAATCAGTGTCATGCGGAATCGGCGCAGGAAGAAAAATAGCACCACAAAGGCAAATATTCCGCCCCAAATCATGGTGTTTTTCAGATTATTGATGGACTCGATGATAAAGCCGCCCTGATTGAACAATACCTCTGTGCGGAATCCCTTTAGATTGGGATTTTTTCGAATCTGGTCGCTAAACATGGTCTCCACTTGTTCGCACAACGCCACGGTATTCGCGTTAGACTCCTTGTACACGCCGAGGGTAATGGCTTTCACATCGTCGATATAGAGCCGCCAATGTCGTTCTGGGACTCCGTATCGAATCTCGGCGATATCTTTCAGCCGGATGTTCGATCCTCCAGAAATAGAGGGAATCGGGAGATTTCTCATCTCTTCGATCGAGTCAAAAGAGTTGACCGAGCGGACATAAATCTTCTGTTCGCCTTCTGTTACATGACCGCTGGATAGCGTGAAATTTTCCTGTCGCAGATGTTGAATCACCGCATAGAGATTGATGTTATAGCTTTTGACCTTATCCTGATTGATCAAGATTTGGATAGTTTTTTTTTGTGCGCCCCAGATATCTACTTTGGCGACGCCGTCTATCCGCTCCAACGGTTTCTGCATCAACTGTTCTACCAAATAGTATGGGTCTTCCACTTCTGGGTTCGGAATAATCGCCACCCAGACGATAGGGTCGTCGCTATCTGAGAATTTTCTCGCCCAGAGACGATCGACGTCGTCTGGCAGCTCCGATTTGACCCGATCCAGCCGGTCCCGCAACTGGGAGTACGCCAAATCCATGTCAGTATCCTGAGAGAATTCGATCTCAGTCCAGCACCCATTGCTACCGCTGTAGCTACGGATCCTCCGCGCTCCGCCGATCGTGCGCAATTGCTCTTCGATCGGCTTGGCGATCTGCTCCTCGATCTCCTGAGGATTGGCGTTGGGATAGGGCGCCCATACTCCGAGAAAAGGCGGTATAAATCCCTCTGGCATCAGTTCCACCGGTATCCTGCTAAACGCTATCGCGCCAATGACCAATAGTCCGAGAATCGCCATAAAAACCGTGATCGGACGATTCAAGGCAAAGCGGGGGAATATGCTAGTTTTCTCCGATTTCATACTATGTACCCTCGATTCTATTATTAATTTTTTTTTGGTAAACTTATAATAAATTTATTTTTTTCGATCTACAATACTATATACCGTAGGAATGATGACCAAAGTTAAAATAGCGGAGGTCATCAGTCCGACAATCACGGTAATCGCCATGGGGCGACGAATCTCTGCGCCTTCGGCAAATCCCATCGCCATAGGCAGGAGACCCAGAACCGTGGTGGTTGTGGTCATCACGATCGGCCGCAGCCTGGCTCTCCCCGCCTCCACAATCGCGTCTATTTTCTCCAACCCTCGCTCTCTCTGCTGATTGATGTAATCCACCAGCACGATAGCGTTATTCACCACGATCCCTGTCAACACGATGACGCCGAGAAAAACAACGATACTGATCGGTATGTGCAACAGATAGAGAAACAGGATCACGCCGATCAGTGCTAACGGAATGGTGAAGATGATCACAAAGGGGTGGATTAGGGACTCAAATTGAGATGCCATCACGATGTAGACCAAGAAGATAGCCAACAACAAAGCCATTGTCAAGCTATTGAGCGAGGCTTCCATCTCTTTATTTTGACCTGTGATGTGGAAAGAAAAATCCGCGGGCATTTCAATTTGGTTCAGAATGTAGAAAATATCTTGGCTGACGCTACCCAAATCCCGATCAACCACATTAGCAGTAATACGCGCGGTTCGTTGCTGCTCCACCCGTCGAATTTGTGCGGGACCTTCGTTGATCTTGATCTCCGCCACAGCTTCCAGGGGAACCGCGCGATCCGATCCGGGATTGATGATCAACCGACGCAAATTTTCGATACTCCGCTTATCCGAGTCCTTCAGCCGCACCAATATGTCGATCTTTCGATCTTGCTCTTTGAACTCTGTCGCGACTTCGCCCTGAACTTTTGTCCGCACGATTGACGCGATATCGGTGACACTCAAGCCCAGTTTGGCGACCGCGTCTCGATTGTAGATGATCTGAACCTCTGGATTGCCTCTCTGCATTGACGACTTGACGTCGTTGACTCCAGGGATATGCTCCATCCATTCGACAGCGGATTGCGAGATTTCCTGTAATTTTTGCAGATTAAATCCTTGTATCTCGACCTCGATAGGCGTTTTGAAACTGAACAAAATGGGTCGGGAAATCTTGGTTTTGATCCCGGGGAGGTCTTTCATCATGTCCCGAATTTGACCGATCAGCTTTTCCTCTTCCGCCATAATATTTTCTGCGGGATTCATCAACACGGTCAATTTTGCAGTATGCTCGCCCTCTTCCGAACTAGAGGAGCCTGTTTTGTCCGACCCGACGACCGTAGAGACCGCTCGAACTGTCTCCTGATTTTTGATTATGCTCTCTATATCGGTCACCCGCTCGTCAGTCTGCTCAATCGGGGTTCCAACCGGAAGCGTTGCCTCCACATTGAACTCGCCTTGATGCACGATGGGGATCAGCTCTGTGCCTAACTTTGGCCCCAATCCGAAAAGGCAGACGATAAACAGGACCCCTGTCACGCCCAGAACTCCGATCCGATTGGATAGGGAGAATCGCAAAATCGCTGGATAGCTCTTCTCGATAAGAAGGTAGCCCTTGTATAATACGTTTAGAATAGGCATCAATATTTTCAGAAAAATACTGAACAAATACGAGATGGCTCTAACCACATAAACAAGACCGAAGAACAGTATCTGCAATACTTTTGATACAACTTCAAATAAGAGATAAAAGATAAATTTTGTAAGATCAAACAGAAAAAGTAAAAGAATTATTGGGGATAAAAAAAGTCTCATCCCGATGGATTTTACCCAATACCAATCTCGGATAAACCGCATGTCAGCCATAAAAACGCGATAGCAGTAAAAATGAAATATACTCTGCTTGATTGTCTGAAAATCAATAGATTTGTAAGATTGAAGCATTAATGTATTGCGGGAAGCGAGCATGGGGATCAGAAAAAGTGCCACAATCAGTGACGCCAGCAGAGAAAATACCACGGTGAGTGCCAGGTCGCCAAAAATTTGTCCAGCGACTCCCTCGACAAATACAATCGGGAAAAATACCGCCACAGTGGTCAAGGTTGATGCGGCAACGGCTCCAGAAACTTCTCCAACTCCGCGTGTGATAGATCGGACCAGTTCGTCGCCCTCCTCCCGACAGCGGGTGATACTCTCCAGGACCACGATCGAGTTGTCCACCAGCATACCGATTCCCAACGCCAGACCGCCCAATGACATGATGTTGAGAGAGACGTCACACATTTTCATCGGCACGAAAGTCGCCACGATCGATACAGGGATGGATACGCCGACAATCAAGGTGGGGGGCAGTGAGCGCAGAAAGAAAAAAAGTACTGCTATTGCGAGAAGTCCGCCTAAAATCGCCGCGGACTTGACTTCTCGGATAGCACTTTCGATGAAAAGAGATTGGTCGGACAGTTTTTCGATCTTCGATCCTTCAGGCATATTATAGGCGATAAAATTGGTCATCAACTTGGCGCGAAAATCTTCTCCTCCAGGACCTCCGTGGCGACCGCTTTTTTTCTTTTTTTTATCTTTACTTTCATCTTTATCCTCTTTTTTTGGCTTCTCATCTTTCTTTTTCTCCATCTCGGCAACAAACTCTTGTTGTTCCGGCGTTCCAAGCACAATAGCACTCACCCGTTTAGCGACTGCCACAATATTGGCGTCCGCCTCTTTATAGACCTCGATCTCCACGCTTTCCCGACCATTAATCCGGGTGATGATCTCCCGCTCCTTTGTCGTGCGAGAAACAGTCGCCACATCCTTAATTTTTATCTCTTTGCCACTCCACGACCCGATTACCACATTGCCGATCTCATCAATGTCGGTGAACTCATTCAAAGTTCTGACCAGATATTCGGTCTGTCCCTCTTTCAGATTACCGCCGGCGAGATTAATATTCTCTTGCGCCAACCGGTTCCGCACACGCGAGATATCGATGCCAATCAAGGTCAGCTGCTGCTCGTTCAACTCAACTCGTATCTCCTCTTCCAGACCGCCCTTCACCTTGACTGCAGCCACGCCAGGCACGGTCTCCAACGCCCTTTTAATATCGGTCTCCGAGATATAACGCAGGTAGGAGAGTTGTTGCGGTCCATACGCGCCCAGCCGCAAGATCGGGTCTAATGAGGGATCGTAACGGAGGATCAACGGTCGCTTCGCCTCTTCCGGCAAAAACACCTGATCCAACTTTTCCCGAACCTCGGCCGCGGCTTGATTCATGTCTGTTTCCCACGTATATTCCAGGATCACATCCGATTGACCCGCTTTGGAAATGGAGCTGATCCGCGCCAGATTATCCACAACGCCCAAAGCCTGCTCGGTCGGTCGAGATATGGTGGTTTCGACATCCTCGGGCGCAGTGCCGGGGTATTCCGTGCGGACCGTGAGAGATGGATAAGAGATGTCGGGCATGAGGTTCAACGGAAGTTGCTTATATGAGATAAAGCCGAATACCGTAATGCCCACGACCGACATCAGGATAGCAACCGGTCGGGTGATAGTAAATCGGAAAAAGTCATGGTCTTTACGTCGGTCTTCTCGGAATATTTCTTTTTTCATTGCCCTATCGCTTATAATAAATATATGTGAATAAAGGTGTTATTTCAAGTATTCAGAGTAAAAAAAACGGGTCTATCGCGGCGATCGGTTTAAACAATTTTCCCAATCGACAAAGGCTTACGATAAACCCGAAATTCGATTTTGTCAAAGCCAACTATAACGTATCTCGCTCCGCGACGACCTTGATTTTTGTCTTGTCCTTTAAGCCGAATTGACCCACCACAATGACCCGGTCGGTATCTTGAAGCTCGGATAAGACCTCTATTTTTTCATAATCCTGATAGCCGATGTTCAATAGAACCTTATGCGCGACGCTGTCTCTGACCACAAAGACATTCATCAACTCATTCTCATACACAACCGCGGTCTTGGGGATCAATAGCGTCGATTCATGAAGATCGGTGATGACATGCGCATTCACAAACATGCCTGGCTTTAGCGTATTATCCGGATTTTTGACCCCCACCGTGACCTTAAAGGTGCCGGTGTTGGGATCGATCACTGGACTCACCCGTTTGACCCAACCTTGAAATTTCTTGTCGCCGAGATAATCGGACGTCAGAAAAGCGAATTGACCCTTGACCACATTGTCCACCTCTTTTTCCGGGACATACACCACAGCGATAATCTCGTCCGTATTGCTGATCTGAAACAGCCGCGCCGAAGGTTGAATTCGGTCGCCAGGACGGCAATGACGCTCGCCCACTACGCCGCTAATCGGCGATGTGATACGGGTATATTCCAGATTCAACTTTGCCTCTTCCCAACCCACCCTGGCGATGTCAAGAGAAAATTTCGATTGCTCGAATTCTTCGCTACTGATCAATTCCTTTTGGTGCATCGCTTCCATTCGTCGGTGCGCGGCTTCCTGTTGCTGATATGTCAAGTGGGCTCGAGTCTCCGCCATTTTGTATGTTTCCGGCTCCATCTCCAACAACATCTGACCTTTCCTCACATAGTCGCCTTCCTCAATATGAATTGCCGCCACCAATCCTTGAATTCGGGAGTAGACGTCCGCCATCCGCTCCGTTTCTAAATTCGAGCTGAAGAGAAGCGACGAGGAAATATCGCCTCGCATGACCGGAGCGGTTTCCACCGGAACCAGTTCTTCTTTCTCTTCCATCTCATCCTCATTTTTTTCTCCGGTCTCATGCGTGCCATTCGCCTGGGTTTGATCGCACTGAATCGTTGAAAACATCAACAAGCCGATCATCAATAATGTCAATAGTTTTGCATAAAATCTCATGGTCAAAACTCCTTTCCATAAGGATTTATAAAAAGCCTTCGATTATTTTCTACGTACGTAACGCGGAATATTACGAAATGGAATCAAAACAGGTTGCTAAGAAATTTCGGAATCCGATAAAAAGATAAGCGAAAGATTTCTCTTCCCACCTAACTTTATATAGAGATTATCGACGAGTCACATTTTTTGGAACAAATTCCATCCTATCTGAATAATCCAGCGCAAAGAGACAACTGATATAAAAACGCTGATATAAAAACGCTGATATAAAAAGGAATCGAATGCAATATATTGAAAGCCGAACCAATCCGCGTATCAAATGGCTGCGCTCTTTACAGTTGCGGAAAAATCGTGCGCGTGAGCAACTCTTCATAGCGGAAGGCGTCCGGCTATTGGAGGAGGCTTTGTATGCAGATAACCAAAAAGTTTTTCATACATTAGTCGTCTGCCCAGAGATCATTCGAGGAAAATCTCGCGCCTCGCAACTCATAGAGGCTCTACAAAAAAAAGCCCTGCGTATAATCCACGTCGCGCCGCAGGTTATGAAAATTCTATCTGAGACCAAAACTTCTCAGGGGATTATGGCTGTTTTCCCGATTGTCCCGCGTCACGAATCGAGAGTCGGATTGGGTCTGGTTCTGGACGGTATCCAAGACCCTGGCAATATGGGAACTATTCTGCGCACGGCATGGGCAGCGGATGTGACCCAGGTCTATCTGATAGGAGAAAGCGTGGATCCGTATCATCCAAAAGTTGTTCGCAGCGGCATGGGCGCGCATTTTCATCTCTCTATTTCGCTGTTTTCCGAATGGAATGAGATCGATTTTCAGCAGATTATCCGTCCCGGGACCCAAATTGTTATTGCCGACTCGCATGCCGATATTTCCTATCGAAAAGTCGAATGGAACTTAGATACGCTCCTGATTATTGGCAGTGAAGCCCACGGAATTCGCTCCGCTATACTCGCGTCGGATCACCCGATTGTCTCCATAAAAATCCCCATGTCAAGCCGAGTTGAGTCGCTGAACGCCTCGGTTGCGGCAGGTATTTTGTTGATGGACGCGTATCGCTGCGCGGAGCAGAATCGATCGATGGAAAACCCCGCTACGTGAAATTATCCATTTGATCCGATCTGTTTTTGACTGAAATCATTTCAGCCGCAATGCTTATGGCGATCTCCTCCGGCGTATGGCTGTGGATCGGTATGCCGATTGGCGCATGAACGCGCGCCAATAATTCTGGGGAAACTCCCGCATCAGAGAGCCGATTCATAATTGCCTTGACCTTTGACCGGCTGCCGAGCATCCCCAAATAGCGTAATTTTTTCTCGATAAGCCTTTGCAAAACTATTTCGTCGGTTCGATGGCTATGCGTGGCGATCACGACAAAATGGCAATTACTGTCCAGAAGATATTCTTGAACGCGATCGTAGGAGACGATCCGTTTTTCGTCAGCGGACGGATTTTTCTCGAATGTAGGGACACCCTCTCGCTGCTCAAAGACGGAAATCTCAAAATCGAGCGACGATAATACATGCGATAATGCAAGGCTGATATGTCCTCCGCCGATAATAAAACATCTGTTATGCAAGCCAATCCATTCTCGATACGCCCAAAAATGGGGATCCTCGTCGTCATATTGCCAATAAAAGCGAGGGGTGCTTGTTTTCCGAGATATGGGAGAAATGCGCGCTCTATCCAGATCTAACTCTATCAAAATCGGGATGTTATCGCGGATAGCGGAAAGGCATTGGTCAATGATCGGCAGGTGGTCTGTCCGGAATGGATAGAGGATAGCGGACTGTTCGCCCGAGCAGATCATACCCGAACTGTTTGGAGAGCGTTCGTCGTGAGAGAGAAATCGAGAGACAGGATCGCGCCCGTCACGCTCTGCTATTTTTTGGGCTTCCTCGGACAATTGAAACTCCATCTCTCCGCCGCCAATAGAGCCGACACTATTTCCGAGCCTATCGACAGCCATTTTAAAACCGACCCTGCCCGGATTCGATCCCCGACAACTTGTCACAACGAGCAGTATAACAGGCTCTTCTCGCCGCAATTTTTCTTGAATAAAAGCAAATACGCGCGCATCTTTGTTCATCAAAATATCCTTTTCTGGCAATAAATAATTCAGGTTAGCAAAAGTTGACCCGCGGGAGAAGTTCCGACAAACTTTCCGTTCTCGATCAGGGACTTTCCTCTTAAGATTACATGTTCTATTTTCCCGGCAATCGGCTTTTGATCATAAGGAGACCAATCCGCAGCACCATGCAGTTTATCCGTGGAAATTTCGGAATCGATAGCCGGATTCCAGATAACCAAATCCGCGTCCTTTCCGATAGCGATTTCTCCCTTTCTGTCGGATATTCCGAAAATCGAAGCTGAATTTTTCGACAATATGTGTACCATCCTGGAAATCGAGATGCGTCCCTGGACAACCCCATACGTATATAAAAGTGGAAACAGTGTTTCCACGCCGGGCAATCCGTTTGGCGTTTGATAAAAATGCCCGTGCCCAATATCCTTTTGAGAAACGGTAAAAGGACAGTGGTCTGTGCCGACCGTATCGATATGACCGTCGGCAAGAGCTTGCCATAGAGCCTCGCAATCCTCCTGCCTGCGAAGCGGAGGCGAAGCGATATAATAATGCCCGTTTTTTTTTCGATAACTATCTTCGGTCAGCAACAAATATTGGGGACAAGTTTCCAGATAGATCTTGACGCCTTGCCTTCTCGCATTCAAAGCGCTTTCCAAACCGGCTCGGCTGCTGAGATGGACAATATATAAGCGGGCGTTCAGCTCGCCGGCGATGCGGGCGGCTTGCTCAATCGCCTTGGCTTCGGCTTCTGGAGGGCGGCTACGCGCATGATAGATAGGATCAAAACAGCCCTCGCTGACGTATTTTTTTGTCAGACGCTCGATAATTTCGTTCTCCTCGGCGTGAAGCATGAGTATGCCGCCGTGGGAATCGACCTGACGAAGAATTTCTCGAAACTGGGACAGCGTCGCCATCATACCCGCTTCCCGATATGTGGAAAATGTTTTGAAGCTGGAAAATCCTCGCTGGATCAATTTCGGTATCCGCTCCAAATGACGATCGGGGCAGTCAGTCACATTGATGTGCATACCGAAATCGACATGGGATTTCCCCGCGGCCGCGTCCAAACGGCGTTGCAAAGCATGGTCTAAGCTCTCGCCTTTGTCTTGAACAGTAAAGTCAAGTATCGTTGTCACCCCGCCAAAAGCCGCGGCAATGGAGCCGGAAGTAAAATCATCCGCAGAACGGGTCTCTTTGATCGGGATATCCATATGGGTATGGGGATCAATAAATCCGGGAAAAATCATTTTCCACTCAGATTCGATGATTTTATCAGCTCTGTCTGTAATCTCCGGCGACAAGGCGACAATCTTTCCATCTTTCACGCCGATATCCAACTTTCGGACGATGGAATCAGCGACGACGTCTCCGTTTTTCACCACCAGATCAAACAAATTCTGCGCCATAGACTTCTCCTTATCTCAGATAAAACTAAAAATTAAATATACCGTTGACACCGATATCAACAGAACTTGACTGGAAAATGAACAACATATTTCGGTTATATAAAAATATATATAAGTTACTGATATTCAAGGATTATTCAACAATTTTCCAATGACTTTTTGCAATCTATGACGGCTTTTTTTATGGAATTCATTTTTTTATTGACAAATGTCTTTGGATATACTATTCTTTTGAATCCCGTCAGTACTTAGTAGGCGTTTAATATCCCCGCATCGACAAAAGGTTGCCGAGATAACTGTTGATCGGATAAATGCATTACGCGTTTAATAATTTATTTATTCACAATCACTTATAAGAGTTCAGAAATATAATTAATGAGCGGAATCGCTATTATATATGAGGAGGTTTAAATGGTTGGAAAAGTTGCCGGCGCAAATTCAATGGTGAAGTATCATGGAAAAATGATCCAAATTCAAAGCCAATTTACCCACCCAAACGTAGTGACGGTAATCATTATGAATGGCCAAGTGAAGAAACGCTATGAAACCGATGTGGCGAAAGAGTTGGCGCAGGGCGATTCGACCAAGCTGATACAACGAATTTTACATAATCAGCATAAAGAAGTTGAATTAAAAATCCGCGCAAAAAAGAGGCAATACATGTCGAAAAATACATCTTCAGACGTCGAAGAAGAAGAGGTCAATCTGCCTGAAGAGCCCAAAGAGGATGAAAAACCAAAAAAGCGCGGTTTTTTTGATATCCTGTTCCGAAGGAAAAAAGGCTAAATTTAATCGATAAGTAACCAGGCGTCCGTTTATGGCGGTTAACTCGCTTCGGACGCCTTTTTTATCGGGGTAAAAACGTGAAATTTGAGAATTTTTTTATCAGGCAATTGGCACAATCGAATTCGCCAGATTCTTATCTTAATAGCGAAACTATCCTGCGCATCAAGTGGCTCATGATCGTTCGGCTGATTACGGTAACAGGAATTGTTGGTATCGGCGTTGTTTTCCTGCGTTATCCCGAATCTTGGGTATATCTAAAACCCTTCTCTATTATCGTGGTCCTCACATACATTTTAACATCTTTATATCTGATTGCCTTCAAAGTCGGTATATCCGTCGTTCCAATACTCTATGTCCAAATCATCTTTGACATTCTGTTGGTCAGCGCCACAATTCACGTCACAGAGGGCATTGAGAGTCAATTTTCCCTACTCTATTTTGTCGTCATCCTGAATGGCTCAATCTTTCTCTCCTTGAGAGGCGGCTTAATCATCGCGACGGTTACCACAGTGGTGTACAGCACTCTGGTCGCGCTGGAGTTCACCAATCTTATCCCGCCCGCGCATCCGGTCGGCCTCCCCGGACAGATGGGCGTCTCAAAAGAGTATCTTCTGCTAAAGGTCTATCTGCATCTCTGCTTTTTCTACATACTTGCCTTTGTCAGCGGATTCCTTGCGGAGCGAGAAAAGCAGAAAGATAGAAAATTAGAGAATGCACAAGAAGAGCTGTCCCGTATCCGCCTGGATACAGATGAGATTCTGCGCAACATGAGCGGCGGTGTGATCAGCATTGACCGCTTTGGTAGAATTGTTACTTTTAACAAAGCGGGAGAAGGTATATTAGGTTATAAAGAAAAAAATATTCAGGGAAAATCCTGCCAGGATATTTTTCAAGACGATATTCCGAATTTTAGCCAATTTCTATTGACGAGTATGAGTGACGGGAGAGAGGTAACCCACTATGAAATGGATTTGGAACGAACAAAAAATATTATTCTTCCTCTGAGAATCAGCACCTCTATCCTAATCGGTGAAAAAAATTTCCGGCGAGGTTTGATCGCTGTTTTTGAGGATTTGACCGATGAGCGAAACCTCCAGGATCGTATTCGAAGATCGGAGAAACTCGCCGCTATTGGCGAACTCTCAGCCAGTATCGCCCACGAAATCCGCAACCCTCTTGCCTCCATCAGCGGGTCCGTACAATTTTTGATGACCGAGCTGGAATTGGCTGACGAAAACGAACGCTTGATGAAAGTGATTGTCAAAGAATCCGAAAGACTCGGTCGCATCACCGGCGACTTCTTGACGTTTGCCCGCATAAAACCGGGTTCCATGCGAGTTTTGTCGTTACAGCAGGTTGTACAGGACATTATCGGACTGGTCAAAAACCATCCGAAAATGAGGTTGAACATTCAGATTGAATCTCATTTCCCTAAAAATCCGATTTATGTGAAAATGGACGACGGTCAGATCACCCAAACCGTCCTGAATATCGCTCTGAACGCCTTGGATGCGATGCAAGAAGTCCCTCAAGGGAAATTAAAATTCGAGTTGGTCGCCGAGAAACCCGACAAACAAACGCCCACCTTTTTCGCAAAGGAACCAACGGACCTGGGATCGGCAAAGCTGAGTATCTCGGACAACGGATGCGGTATCAGCGAGAAGAATAAGCGATTTCTGTTCAAGCCCTTTTTTACGACTAAAAAAAGCGGAACCGGTCTGGGATTGGCGATCGTGAACCGAATTATCGATAACCATGACGGCTGGATCAACGTGGATACAGAAGAGGGTGTCGGAACAACATTTAGTATAATTTTGCCCTTGATCTGACCTCGAGGCTGAAAAGGAAAAATAGATATGCGCCAAAAAATGCCTGAACCCATTCAATGGGAGATTGAGACCAATACGCTGCAACTGCTCGACCAAACTCGGCTGCCTGTGCGTATGGTCAACCTGACATGCCGGACGCATATCGACGTCTGCAGGGCGATCAAAAGGCTGAGTGTGCGCGGTGCTCCGGCAATCGGAATCGCGGCGGCTTACGGCGTGTCTCTCGCGGCTTTTCACGCAGGTCTGGAGACGGATGAGCCGGCGCAGAGAAATCAGATGATCCTGCACGCGATCCGAAAATTGTCCGAGACGCGTCCCACAGCTATGAATCTTTTCTGGGCTTTGAATCAAATGAAAGAGGTTCTTTCCGATCATAAAGACGCGCCTTCCGACGAACTGGCTTCTCTCCTGCTGCGCAAGGCATACCAAATCCACGAAGACGATCGGCACCGCTGCGAACAGATTGGCGAGCACGGGGTGGAACTTCTTCATGACCGATATAGAATTCTGACCCATTGTAACGCAGGGGTTTTGGCGACCGGCGGTATTGGCACCGCCTTAGCTCCAATTTATGTGGGGCGACAACGGGGGATGATATTTCATCTGTTCGTGGATGAGACCCGACCCCTGCTGCAAGGATCCAGGTTAACTGCCTGGGAACTGACGCAAGCAGGGATTGACGTGACGCTTATCTCTGATAATACAGCGGCTTATGCGATTCGAAAAAAAAATATTCAATGCGTGATTTTGGGGGCTGACCGAATCACGACTCATGGGGATGTGGCAAACAAAATCGGCACGTATAATTTAGCGATCCTGGCTAAAGAGCACGCAATCCCGTTCTATGTCGCCGCGCCTCTCTCCACATTTGATCCCACAATCGCTTCTGGCGACGATATCCCTATCGAGCAACACGATGAAGTCGCTCTTACGGAGAGTTTTGGCAAACGGATGGCACCTCTACGAGTTAAGACGTTTGTGCCGGCTTTTGACGTCACTCCGCATCGATACATCACCGCGATCATTACAGAAAAAGGGATTTTACGCCCGCCTTTCCGAGACGCAATCGCGCGTGTCAGAGCCGATTGCGATGGGGAATTTGGCTAATCTACTTCTCGATAATCAGCGTCTTCGACCTGATCGGAGTCAATATTATCCCATATCGAGCTATTCTTTTTCTTTTGTCTCGACCCGTTGATATGCGTATCAGAGTTCGGGACTAAAACTGACGATAAAACTCCCCAAATCATCCGAACAACAATAAAAAAAACGACTATCCTAAGAACTTGGATCAATGTGGCCATCTGGAAAACCTCCGTTATCAGACTTGACGCGACAGGACGAAAAACTCGAAGCGTTGATCACCGACCGACTTTATATCATACAAAAAAAGTTAGGTTATCGATACACAGAAGACGCTATTTTGTTGTTTAATTTCATAAAAAAAAGAAAACCTGTTCCATCCGTGCTAGAAATCGGCGCGGGCGGCGGAATTCTTTCTCTCCTACTGGCGCATGAATGGCAATCGTGCCAAATTCGAGCCATCGAAATTCAAAACGAATTGGCGGAAATGGGACAACGAAGCATTATCTATAACCGATTACAAGATCGCGTCGTAATTGAGCGAGCAGATTTGCGAAATCTGAATCTGCCTTTTGCCGGACAGCACTACCCGCTTATTATGACGAACCCTCCTTTTTTTCGACTGGGAGAAGGTCGTCTGCCCCCCAACCCGACTCGGAGGATCTCTCGGCACGAGGTCGCCTGTTGTTTTGACGATATATGCAGAACAGTCCAGAAAATCCTCATGCCGACCGGCAAATTTATCTTTATCCATATCCACCGCAGACTCGACGAGATACGAGACACACTCAACTGCAATCATCTGGAACTTGTTGAGATAGAAGGTATTAGGGGAAAGTTTTTGGCGGTAGGGGTCCACAAAAAAAAAATCGCCCATAACGCAGAACGCCAGTCTGCATTTATTTGCGGATCAGACAGTCAATACGCCATGAATTGCATCCGCCATTTCCACCATCAAATTCGGGTCTTTTTTTTGCTCGAAAATAGTTCCGGTGACAATAAAATTCGCTCCGGCTTTCACCTTTTTCTCAGCGGACTCTGGGGTACGGATTCCGCCGCCCACAATCAATGGGATGGAGACATATTTCCGCACTGCCCCGATCATCCGTTCTGGCACGCTCTGTTCCGCTCCACTTCCGCCGTCCATATAGATCAGTTTCATGCCCAAGAATTCGCCGGCTAGTGCGTGCGCGGCTGCGATCTCCGGTTTATGTCGAGGAATCGGGAACGTGCCGCTCATAAACTGAGCCGTAGTTGGTCTACCGGATTCGATCAGCATATATCCGACCGAAATCGGCTCCAACCCAGCTCTCTTGATAAGAGGCGCGCCTTTGACCTGCTCGCCGATCAAGTACTCGGCACTACGACCGCTGATCAGGGACATGAAGAGGATCGCGTCGGCTTTTTTAGAAATCTGATTTACCCCGCCGGGAAAAAGCACAACGGGTAAAGTCACTTCCTTTTTGATCGCGGTGAGCAACGCGTCCAGTTCATTGGTAAAAAGCAGACTTCCGCCGACAAATAGGATATCTGCGCCGGCTTGCTCCGATCGAACAGCAAGCTGAACGCCCTCTTTTAATGAAACTTTATCCGGATCGATCAATACAATAAAACCGGCTTTTTTAGTTTCCGCGGTACGCAAAAAATGTTGATAAACTCGCATCATTTTTCTATTTATTTTAAAATTTCGTTTCAATTTCGATAAGGTTGTCAATTTATCATGTCAGACAAGCGATGTCAACAAATAATTGACAATTATTTTTTTCGTAATAAGCTAACATACTTATTTATTTGATCTTATCGTCATACAATACGATTTCTTGACCACTGCGCGCCCCTGTTTAATTAAAACTCTTTTGGCTGAGACTTTTGATAAAAATATAAGACTTTTGATAAAAATAAAGGTTCATTATGATAAATTTGCAACAGAAAAAAACGGAATTTTTTCTCGGAAGCGGCTTAAGCGCGTTTTCATATCATATTGTCTCAATTAAATTTATCAAAAATAATATTTCTCTATTGAAATACCTAATTTATCCCCTGATAATAAATTCGGTAGCGTTTCTCATTTTATTTGCTGTCAGTTTTTATTTATACGATAATTGGCTCGATTCCATCATTCATCCGTCTGAGAGTTGGAGATACACCCTGCTCTATTCGGCTATTATCATCATTTCCTCGATTTTATTCCTATTATTTATATTTTTTAGCTTCAGCCTGTTAAGTAGTGTTATCGCGGCTCCTTTCTATGATATGTTATCGCAGCGAACCGAAGAAATCGCGCTTGGCGTCTCATTAGATGAAGATTTTGATTGGCGTATTTTTTTACGAGACGCCCGAAATACCATAATCGAGCAGATCCAACGTCTACTTTTCTTCGGCGCAATCTGGATTTGCGTGTTGCCGACTTTGCTGATTCCGGTAGCTGGAGAAATAGCGATCACTCTCGTCACGTTAACTTTTATAGGTTTTGAATACTTGGATCTGCCTCTTTCTCGCCTCAGATTGAGATTTCCCGATAAATTGCGCATTTTTTCTCGATACAAGCTGACCTTACTTGGCTTCGGCGCGGCAAGCGGTCTGCTTTTGGCAATCCCATTTGTGAATATTATCAGCATTCCCTTGTCAGTTGTGGGCGGCACTCTCCTATATTGCCATCGAATTCGACCGGAAGTCCTGCCCAAGGAGAAAGTTGATCATTGATTTAGGCATATCAATCTAAATTATACCACTTCAGCTTATTTAATAGTGTTTTATAAGAAACGCCCATCAATTTTGCGGCTTTGCTTTTATTTCCACCAGTTTCCTTTAAAACTTGACGGATATATTGTATCTCTGCTTTGCTCGCCGCGTCCTTTGAGACCTCCTGCAAGGGCGGATGCTCATGGGTCAGATCAAAAACTTTCGACTGCGGCTCGTCCGTCCATTCCGGCAAGATGATATGGTCGGACTCTAACGCATGACCGTCGGAGAGCAAAATTGCCCGCTCTAAGGTGTTGCGCAGTTCCCGCACATTGCCCCGCCATTGATAATCGCACAATCGATTGATGAGTTTTTGCGATATTCTCACCGGCGAGATATTGAACTCCTCGCATATTTGCTTGATAAAAAAATAGATCAATTCTGGAATATCGTCTTTCCGATCCCGCAGTGGGGGCACGGTCAGCGGAAAAATACTCAGCCGAAAATAGAGATCTTCCCTGAATTTTTTTTCCTCAATCGCTTTTTTCAGATCAATATTGCTCGCCGCGATCACCCGCGCATTAATTGGAATTAGTCGAGAACCTCCGAGCCGCTCAATTTGACGCTCTTGAAGAACCCGCAAGAGTTTTGCCTGGAGATTTAAATTCAGGTCGCCCACCTCGTCGAGAAAGATGGAGCCAAGATGCGCCAACTCAAATTTACCCAATTTCCGTTCAGCGGCTCCAGTAAACGCGCCCTTCTCATATCCGAACAGCTCATTTTCTAAGAGCGTATCCGGAATCGCCGCGCAATTGATCGGAACAAATTTTCTCTCTCTTCTCGGCGACAGGTGATGCACCGCTCGCGCAAACAGCTCCTTACCGGTTCCGCTTTCTCCCAACAACAGGACAGTCGTATTTTTCGACGCCACGCGCTTGACCTTGTCGAACAGGTCTCGAATCACACGGGAACTGCCCACGATCTCCACCGGCAGATTCAATGTGTCGATCTGAGAGCGCGATAGCGAATTTTTTTGTTTCAATTCCGCTGTTTCCAACGTTTCTTTGATCGCCAGAAAAAGATGATCTAAATCGATCGGCTTGGTCAAGAAATCTGACGCGCCCTGTTTCATCGCCTGCACAGCGATTTCGATATCGCCGAACGCAGTCATCAGGATGACCGGCGTATCCTTATTCGCTTGATTTGCGATAGCTTTGATTTGCAATAATAAGGAAAGACCGTCCTGCCCCGGCATTTTTAGATCCGTCAATACAAGATCGATTTTTTGTTTTTTAAAAATTGACAGCCCGGTTTGCGCGTCTTCCGCGCCCATCGCGCGATACCCTTCCATGACCAGGGATTGGGTGATCATGGAACGCAAACTTCTTTTGTCTTCTACTACCAATATTGTCGCCATGAATCTCGCTTATATATCAATAATTTATGCCTAAGCAGTTACAATATTCTCGTGCATAGCTACTTAAAAAATAAAATTAAGGGTTGACACAACAGTAAAAAGCCGCTCTTTGGTATCGAAAATCTCATCATAAAATTCGCTTTGCAATGGATTGTCGCCCTTGGATCCAAGCCTTCGATGATACCCCAGCGCGACTTCGGCTTGGATTCTGTTCGTATTGAGATTGGCGCCAACATAATACGTTGTCCGATCGTCGAAGCTTAGCTTTCGTTGTTCATAATCGATATAACGCAGCGTTTTCCCTCTTGTCATGCCAAATCGGAGGACTGTTCTTGATGAAACCAACCTCTCGACAGCGAGACTGACGCGCCGTTTTGTCTTCCACTTTCCCCACTCTTGAGTCTCGGTCTCTCCCGGCTCTGATTCCAGGGGTTCGATATGTGCCGATTGGGCGTACGCGCCGCCCACATCGATCAAAAAAGCAGTGTGGGTTCCGGATCCGAGACTGAAGCTGATGTGCATATCTCGAGGTTCACGATCCAGGAGTATCGCGCGGGAATAGTCGTCAAACCGAGGCGTTCTCCCCTTTTGTCCAAACGCGTATTTGATATAAAATGAGAGGCGATAAATCGATTCAAAGTATGTCGCGCCCACGTCGACGGAGAAAAAATCATGCGTGGTCCGGCTCTGATTCGGCTTTTTGTAGTCAAATTTTTGATAAACAGCAGTGACGCCGGTGATCATATCCGGGCTTGAATAGTCGCACACAGCAGACCGGACGCTAAGAAAATCGCTATCGCTGAAAAGATAGTCCTCGTATCCAAGCGGGTGGGACAGCTCGACTTTTTGTGACCCTTTCGTAGCCGCAACTCCGAAGTAAGATTGAAGATAGGTGAGAGAATAGCCGTCGGATTTCGTCTCGCCGCCGATTATTTTTTCGCTGCCCGAGGGCGAGTCAGATATCCCACTCGTCCATGAGTAGCGTTGGCGGAATGTGGAAAAGGAGACCATTCGTCGATAAAATCCTATCAACTCCGCAGGGTTGGCGAACATACCGTCCGGCTGAGAAGAGAGGGATCCGATCGCGCCGGCTAATGCGTGACTTCTTGCGCTCATAGGTTGGGGCTGGGCAAGGAGCGGCGTCGCATAAAGTGCGGATATCAAAAGGAAAACGCTTGAAATTCGTGTGCATTCAGAAATGAATGCGGCAAAATCTATCTTTCGATTTATCAATTTTATTTGTCCTTATTAATTGAAATAACACCGATATCATTTTTGACGTCGATCTCCGTACCAAAAGGCTTTGATAACGTGACAATCTCGTTCAGGATCGCTTCAGCCGCGGTCCCTGTCTCGATTTTGGTCTGGAAATGCACCTTGAAGTTATCGACAATGAGCGGGATCAGTTCGGCTTTTTTTAGCCCGTTTTGGTCAAAGTAGACCTTCAGTGCCGCGCTGGTCTTTGCATTTGGACTGTATGATCCGAATGCAAAATTGCCCAAACTGTATGCGATCACCCCATTTTTGTATGCTTCAACTCCCTGAAGAATATGGGGATGATGCCCGATAACCAACAACGCGCCGCTGTCAATCGCCAATCGAGCCAGATCTTTCTGATATCCTTTCGGATAGTCCAGAAGTTCCTGTCCCCAATGAAAAGAGACTACAACCATATCCGCTTGTTGCGCCGCGATTGACACATCTTTTTGAATATAATTTCTCCGAGCTTGCGCCGTCCCGGGCCGAGAAGCCGTGGCGTAAAATGACTTGGGATAGGTTGCTGAATAGGAGAGAAAAGCGATTTTGTACCCATCGATAGAGTAGATTTTCGGCTGTCGCGCCTGCTCCAGATTTTCACCCGCGCCAGACGCAATCAGTCCGGCGGAGTCCAAAATCGCGACTGTGCTTGTCAACGCGCGGGCTCCGAAATCCATAATGTGATTATTCGCAAGGCAAAGCACGTCAAATCCCGCGTTTTTAATCCCGTCTGCGCACTTCGGCGACGCCAAAAAAGTGTATGTCTTTGTGGGATCAGCCGGTCCTTTAAAATCCGACGCGGGTCCTAATGGTGCTTCCAAGTTTCCGATCGCGACATCTGCGCTTCGGATCATCTCCTTGGTGTACTTGAAAGGATAATCCGCCCCTTTCTCAATGATAAAGGATTCCATTTTTCCACTCATCATAATGTCGCCGACCGCTATCAATGAGCGCACAGGATTCTCATTCTCTTCCATACCAGTCTGGCTCTCATGGATCGGCTGTCCATTTGACGTAACCGAGATAAATAAAAAAATAACCGTTGTCAATAAAATAAATTTCTTTATATTAGCCATATCCCGCTCCTACTTTTGGTAGACTTTACATTAAAAACTTAAAAATACGAATACATACAAAATAGCATAATGAGATAATATAAGAGGTATAGTTTGATGTCAAGATTATATTTTTCCGCGAGTCTATAAACGTGACGCCGGTTCGACATAATTGATAAAAAATCGAATACTAAGAGAATAAAGGATATTTTCATGGGTGAAAATACAAAAGCTCCTGTCCAAAATGTAGCGGAGATAACCACTAAGCCGACCCCGTCTCCTCTCACCCCCCAACTTACCAAAGATAACGCCTTTCGCCTCATTCGAGAAAATCTGCGTAAAGGCAAAATGCCAGACACGGTTAAAATGATCATGGCGAGTGGCAAAATGCCGAATGGAGACGAGGTGCCAGTCGACATCATTCTGCGATTGTCTAGGGATCCGAGTAGGGGTGTGCGGCTGAAAGCTCACCAGCTCATTTCTGAGTTTGGCGAGGACGTGTTCTATGAAATTCTCTGGGGCCCCTACGACGACCCTGAGTTGATGGATATTATCATCAATCGATTTTCTAAGCATGAGGAAAAAATCCGAGCAATATTTTTTGATCCTGGAATCAACATGGGAGCAAAACAGACTTGCCTTGAAAAATTCCCTCATATTTTTGCCCATTTTTTAGCACGCTCGATCATTCGGATTGTGGGCGGGCAAATCCTTTTCTCATACCTCAAAGCTCGACCCGAGGATAAACGGTTTGTGCTTGATACGCTGTTGGAAGCCGAGGTTTTTGAAGATGACGGAGAACACCAACGTAGCGAATCGACCGACGTGCAAAAAGCACTGATCAAGAACTTTAGCCCGAATAGGATCCGGAGAGAGACTAAGCTGATTTTTGCTCAAGGAAAAACTCCGAGCGGCGATCCTCTGCCCATTGAAATTATTTCAAAACTGCTGGTTGACGCCGATAAAGAGGTTCGCAGTCAAGCCGCGATGACACTGATGGATTTCGATTCTAAAGAGATGATCCACGTATTAAGAAGCGAACATATCGATAGCCAAATTTTGCAAGCACTTGCCCATTACATCCATGACCCGAAAATTGTGGAGGCGATCTGCGTCTCGCCGCATGTCACGGACAAGATTATCGTGTATATGTTAGAAAACAATTTTAAGGTGACGATATCCGCTATTTTTCGGCATCTAACAAAAAACCCACAATTCACAATTTTTAAGGATGTCTTACAAGAATATCCTGAACACGCCAATTTTATTTTATCTCTATTTTATGAGCAATACGACGAAAATTTGGATTTAAGCGAATGGATACGAAAAGCGCGTTTGGAAAAGCAGGTCAATATGCTGGCGAAAGAGTTAGAGCCGATTATAGAGATGGAACAGCATACTTATACAATGGCTGAGATTCTGTTGAGACTCTCGCCAGAAAATATCGCTTTGATCGGCGATATTATTCATGGAAAAGCATCGGGCGGACAACGGAATTATGACCGGTTGTTTCTCAGCCTGCTGGAAATCGAACTGCTTCGGGAGATCTGGGGCGACGAGACTTTCGGTAAAGTGATGGGCTATTTGAAACGGATCAAAAGCACCGCGCTGCTAAAGACATGGGCACTGATGTTGCCCTACAAAGAGCTGTCCGGCACGCTCGCTTTGCTGGTTCATACATTTTGGAAACTGGGGAAGCAGTTTTGCCGCATCAAAGGAAAAGCCCCTATCTACATTACTGTAACCGAGATATTCGACTTTATTTGGAATCTATTGAAGGCGGTGCAGCAACTACGACCCACATTTTCATTCTTTGATCTCAAGACCCTTTTCTTAGGCTCCCGATCCATGCGATACACGGCAGATGAAGAGGTATTTGCCACAGAATGCTTGCTTGTCTCCGGATTCCGTTGTCAGGCGAACGGCAATTTCATGTTCGACTTAGGTCAATTTTTGACAGTGGGTGAGCTGAAGACATTCGGCAGCAGCAAAGAGGCGACAAAAAAACGGAAGTTTACGCAAGAGGAAATTCAAAAGGTCAAGCAAGAGCTGAAAAAATTGTCGGCAAAACAAAAAATTTCTTTGATACCACAAGCACCAGTCGATGTGGTGCGGATCCTGGTGCGGGACCCAGACCCGAATGTGGTCGCCGCCACGCTGAGATCTAAACTGGCGACTCAGCGAGAAGCCATGGTCTTGGCACTGCAAAAAACGACTGCCTCGAATATTTTAGAAGAAATTGCTAAAAACAAAAATTGGGTGAGTAAATACCCGATTAAAATCGCCCTGGTCAACAATCCAAAGACCCCGCTCGATATTTCGCTTGGACTCATAGTCGATCTGCTGCAACAAGACCTCATGCGGCTGATCCAAAGCTCTGAGGTTGCACCGTCGGTCCGCGCAAAAGCGGAGCAGCAGTTCCGTAACCGTATCTCTGAGCTGTCGATCGAGGAACGGGAAAAGATGGCGGAAAGAGCCTCTATCGAACTGGTCGATGTCTTTTTGGACGACCAAAATGAAACCGTTCTGCTTGCGCTCCTGCGCAGCGCGGGTATTCGGGAGAGCCACATCATGAAGTTGGCAAAACGAAAATTCACCACCGGAGCTGTGCTGGAAGATATCGCCTCAAATCCTGTTTGGATAAATAATTACTCGATTTTATTAGAAGTGGTCAACCACCAGAATCTACCCCAAAGCGCGGCACTAAAGCTGATGCGGACACTGTCGCCATACGATCTGAGGCAGCTCTCTCGCAATCGAGATATCTCTTCATCAGTCCAGGAAGGCGCACTGCGCATGTATCTCCAAAAAGGAGGGAGATAATGGCTGGAACCCCCCCCCCAAAAAAACTATCAATAGGCAGTATATTGATAATTAATGTGTTAAATTAAAATGTGGTAAAAAAATGAATAACTTTGTTTTAAAAGCATCACTCGTATTTTTTGCAATATTTGTCATTTTTTGCAACGCTGTGCAAAGCCAGCAATCCGATGAATACGACATCAATGATCTTTTTGAAAAGGATATTGAAGAGCTGCTGAATATCAAGATCAGCGTTGCCTCAACACAGCCTGAGGAGCTGTTACACACTATGTCGAGCGTTTCCGTGATCAGCAGGAATCAGATTGAGAAATACAACTACGCATCCATTTCAGAGGCGGTTCAGACGGTTGCCGGATTTGCTGTTCTACGAACCTACTTTATGAATAATTTAGCAACTTCGAGAGGGATCTTGCAAGATATTTATGCAAATAAAGTATTGCTAATAATCAATAATGTGCCTACCTGGCACGCAATCACTGGCGAGGGATGTCTTAACAGAATCCATATCAACGACGTTGAGCGTATCGAGGTCTTGAAGGGACCCGCGTCTGTGCTGTATGGAACAAATGCGTATGCCGGCGCGCTGAATATTATCTTGAAAGATCAGAATGAAAAAAGCACTTCTGTTTATGGAGGGGTTGGCAGTTATTCCGGCTATAAATTCGGTGGAAATGGCATATATAAACCTAATAAGAACTTTTCTATTTTTGCCACAGGTCATTTTCAAGACCAAGACGGAAATACGTTCGATTTTACAGATGAGCTTGGGGAAACTGGGCAGATTCAAGACTATGTGAGGAGTGCGAATATCACTCTTGTTGCAGATCTGAAAAATCGCCACAGCATCTTGATTAATCTCTACGATATTGATCGTGTGAATATGGGAATTATACCCCGATTCACGAAAGGTGAAAACAACAGTTTCAAGTTAGAAGGGCATTTATTGAATTACAAATATTCAAGGTTAATTTATTTGGCGAATAGAGATATAGATATAAAATATTCCTGCACATACGATTGGAATCGGCGTGATTTTTCAAGGAATTTGGACGATTCGATCAGGGCTGACGCGTTTGGATACAGGGTTGACAATGAGCTGAAATTGAATATGCCACTAAAGAGTAAGGTCGAATTTGAATTTGGTCTTAACCATAATTATCGAGAAAGCGAGGCGTATCGAATTTATATCGCTGAGACGGATTCCACGACCTCGCACAATAATCTCAAAAGCAGGTCAGTCAATGAGTACTCGCTGTTCAGCCAAATTCGATATGAACGGAACCCGTTCAATATATTGCTTGGCACGAGGATTACGGAAAACGAGTTGTTCGGAAATGACGTATCATCTCGTGGATCCTTGGTTTATTCCATAAATTATAAAAACAGCCTTAAATTTATTATTGGTCAATCCTTTCGATCTCCTTCCATATTTGAATTATATTTTACCACCTCAGCACAAACCATTTTTGGCAATCTGGACTTGCAGCCAGAAAAAAGCATCTCTTTTGAAGCGGTGTATATGGCTTCGACGAGAGCGTTCTCTTTTCAGGCAAATGCTTATCTGGCAAAGTTTAAAAATAAAATTTATCGGATTAAAAAAGATTTGACGCTTAATGACGGGACTTTTTTGGAGAATGTAAATATGTATGAAAACGGCAATTCTTTTTTTGGCTACGGAATTGAAACAGAGCTGAACTCCCAAATTTCAGACATTGGCAACGCCTTTCTCAATTTTAATTATCGAACAGGAAACCAGGGAGATCAGGCTGAAGGGAGTGATTATTACAATTTTAAATATACGCCGAGTTTTCTGATCACGACCGGAGTGGATAAAAATATCGGACAACTTACAGTTTCCAGCCTACTAAATTATCGCTCGAAAACACCGGGACCCGAGGAAAATATTGACGTGACATACACGGTTGATTTTAATATGAGGTACGCGTATCGAATGAAATCTCATACGGTCTATGCCTATTTCTCGATAAAAAATGCTTTTGATACAGATGTGACCATTCCGGAATATGTGAGAAGAAAAGGCTCAAACGAAATTCCGCTCGGAAATGGAAGGCGGTTTGACTTCACAATACAGGTTAAATTCTAAGGCACTATCTTGTCCCATCCATTAACTCTGTGTCTGAATTATTGAGGAACATCTTCCATTCCATTATATGAACGCCAAAAGAGTCTTGCGTAAAAAAATGAGTTGACTTCAATCCACCGAGTCTCTATATTCGTTACTGTATTTAATTTCATAAATGTTTTCCCAAAAGCCAGTTCTTTTTGGTCGCGCAATATTGGATGCGCCATGCCTTTTATCAGGCAGATTGTTTATTCGATTCAATATTAAAAAAAATCTGAGTGGAGGAAGATCGAGGTGCTCTTCACATAGCCGTTTAAAATTAATTGACTGATCAAAATATAAACATTTTATAACTTTTAAGACGGTTTTCTTTCCGAATCGACAGAATAAGCCTTACAGGATTTATGGTTAGCGGGATATTTGTTTTAATTTTCAAATAAAGAGGTTTAAATGATTGATAATATGCTACTTACGACAATAAAAGATGTCCTTTCCAGTCAAGAGATTAGTTGGATTATCAGGGATTCTTTTAAAAAAAGTGAATTAAAGGAAATTTACAAGTCCTTATTTAGTGCAGATAACCAAGATTTTTTAAAAAATTATTCGCATGAGGATATGGTTCGAGAACTGACTAATGAGATCATCAACAAGACGGATCGGGGTCTATCGGTTCTTTCCGAGCTGGAAAAAAACAATTTGTCGGTTATGCAAGAGATACAAAGTCTTGATGTAAGCAGTATTCGAGCGCGTTTAAGCCGACTTATTTCCTCGGCAAGAGAGGAAAAAATCGGGATTTATTTGTGGGCACTCCTGACAGACAACCGAAGGGATATATTTGGCTTGCATCGTATGCTAATCAACCAATACAAAGCTGCAAATCGGTCAGGGGGCGATTCGTCGGGACCTCATGATTTTAGAGATTCATCGGGTGGACCCAGTCAAGGGCGGAATCGTTACGATACGCCATGGAACGCGCGCCACCATTATCAAAGTAGTGGCGGCGGAAGGAATTTATTGTCCCGAGAGCCGCGCTCTCATTCGAAATATCGACGTCCGGAAGAGAGAAATCGAGACCAGGATTATGTCCGGATCTGTGTGGAAAATGAAGATCTGAAGACGAAACTGGGACAGGTGCAAAAGGAACTTATCGAGAAAAAGTCACAGGAAGCCAAAACTCCGTCTCCTTATATGGAGTCTTTGGCTCAGCAATTTTTGAGCTTTCAAGATCACCTGAATGGATTGGAAGATAAAATTTTGTTGCAAAATAAATCGGTTTTAGCGAAGTTGGATACGATTGTCGAAGAGCTTAAAGTCAATCGGCATGAGATCAAAATTCAGAGGAGCGATATTCCGCGTCAAGTGCGAGGAAAAGATTCCCGCGTCGGCGTTTTTGTCGATGCGCAGAATATGTTTTACGCTGCGAAAAATCAATATAACGCTCGTCTGGACTATGCCAAATTGTTGGAAGCCGGCGTGAATTTTCGTCGGTTGATCAAAGCGGTAGTTTATCTTGTGCAGACGCCGGAAGTGGATCAGAGTTCGTTTGTTGCGATGTTGCAGCATAAGAACTACGAGGTCAGAACAAAGGACTTGCGGCTTCGTCTGGACGGATCGGCAAAAGGCGATTGGGATATGGGTATGG
Source organism: Candidatus Cloacimonetes bacterium 4572_55 (assembly GCA_002084765.1). Taxonomy (GTDB): domain Bacteria; phylum 4572-55; class 4572-55; order 4572-55; family 4572-55; genus 4572-55. The sequence goes on from NBMB01000029.1 coordinate 57,936, forward strand.
CGATCGATGTAATCAGCCTATGCGACCAGTTGGATGTGGTGGTGATAGTCAGCGGAGACGGCGATTTTGTCTCCTTAGTCAATCTGATCAAATCTCGTGGTCCCAGAGTCGAGGTGTACGGCTTCCCGCATAACACTTCCGTGGACTTGAAAGAGGCGGCAGACGAATTTTATCCAATCGCAGAAGCTATGCTGCTGGATTATCCGACCAATTATAGCTACGAAAATCGCTCCTTTTCTCGCAATTCTTCATATACTCCCACCCGTAAGATTGAACCGAGCGAACTTGATTTCAGCGATTCGGAAGAAGAGGAAGAAGGCGGGGGTCGACGGATCGACATCAGCATGTTTGAAAAATCCTCTGCATTTCAGTCACGTTCGAGGTAAGGAGCAAAAGAAATGGCGCGAGGTCGCATATTGATCATTGACGACGAGACGAATATTCGCAAAACGCTCCGGATGATCTTGAAAAGCGAGGGCTATAGAGTGGACGAGGCGGCAGACGGCGAAAGTGCTATCGAGAAGGTCGGATCCGCGAATTATGACGCGGCTTTGCTGGATATCTGGATGCCCGGGATTGATGGGATGGAGACGCTTCGCCGATTGAAAAAGATCGATCGAGATTTGGGCGTCATTATGATATCCGGACACGGGACTATTGAAACAGCAGTCGAGGCGATCAAAATCGGCGCGTATGATTTTCTGGAAAAGCCGCTTTCCAAAGAAAAAACTCTGGTCTCTCTGACAAACGCGCTTAAGTTGAAACGGCTCATCGACGAGAACAAGTCGTTGCGCCATCTGCTCGATAGTCGATACGAAATGATCGGGAATTCGACAGCGATTAAAAAGCTGTTTGAACAAATTCAAATGGCGTCGCCAACTAAGAGCCGGGTTCTGATTCTGGGAGAAAACGGCACGGGTAAAGAACTGGTCGCCCGAGCTATCCATAAAAATAGCAAGCGATTTGATCATTTTCCAAGCGGATGGCGGGACGATTTTCTTGGATGAGATCGGCGATATGAGCCTGAAGACGCAAGCAAAAGCACTTCGAGCATTACAGGAAGAGGAGTTCGAGCGCGTCGGGGGAACAGAAACTCTGTCCGTTGACGTCCGGGTCATTGCCGCCACAAACAAAGATTTGGAAAAAGCGATCGAAAAGGGTACGTTTCGGGAAGATCTCTATTTTCGGCTTAATGTGATTCCTATCCTTGTCCCGCCTCTGCGGGAACGAAAAGAGGACATCAAATCCCTGACGCTTCACTTTTTGAATATGTTTTGCAAAGAACACGACATTCTCAAGAAGGCGATCACCAATGAAGCACTGAGGGTCGTTAAGAATTATTCCTGGCCTGGCAATGTTCGGGAGTTGAGAAATCAGGTCGAGCGCATGGTGATTATGAGCAGGTCTCAAGTGATTGATGTCGATGATCTTCCCGAATCTTTGTTCGCCAGAAGAAACATCTTCTCCACAGCGTTTGCCGGAAATAAGACATTAAAAGATGTGAAGGAATTTGTGGAAAAAGAATATATTACGACAAAATTAAAGGCGGCAAACGGAAATGTGACCCGCGCCGCCGATATGTTGGGCGTGGAACGAACCAATCTTTATAAAAAGATGAAAGCCTATCAGATCGATCCGAGATAATAGGCTTTGAAAAACGCGGTCGGCTCTTTGCTTAATGAGAGCCGCCGCTGACACATGCGGAATGGCAGGCAGAATGGCAGGCAGAATGACACGCTGAGTGACACGCAGAATGGCATGCAGAATGGCATGCGTCGTGGCAGACGTTCATATCCAAAACCAGGTCAGAACTGATCGATCCTTGAATGATATGATCAACATCAGCCGGAATCAAGGTCTCATGCCGATAGGGATCGCGGTCATAGTGGTATCGATGCGAATAATAGGAATGGCTGTTATGATACCAGTAATACCAGTCCGTATCCTTGTTTCGAGGCTCCCCGACTTCACCCATTTCCGACTCGTCAGACTCGGTCGACTGATAGTTAAACTTATCGTCGATCTCCTTCTCGATATTTTTTTTATTTTCTTCAATCCAGCCGCGCATACGGTCGCGATAATAGATTTTCGTCGCTTCAATATCTGCGTCCCAAGCCTTTTTTTGAATACTTTTCACCGAGAGATTCATCAGGTCTTCCAGCTCTTCCTGGGAAAGCTCCCCGTCGTCTGCAACCGCATGATACAGAAGTTGTTCAAATTCGTCCAGCTGGCTCATATCCGGTTGGCTGATCATTTGTACCCTCAACGGCGTCTGGGACTCAATTTTGATGAAACCCTCCCGCTCTATGGAATCCAACATTCCGCTAATGATCCGCTTTAATGGAATTCCCAAATAAAAGGCGACCTCCAATCGCGTCAGATTTTTGCATATCTTTCCAGGCTTTTGAAAATCCGATAGGGTCAGTTTTGGCGGGGTCCAGTCGAGATTTTCCCAGCGCACATGGTCTAAACCTTTGAATGCGGATATCATAGATTTTTGCTTTCCCACAACAATAAAATAAAACGCGCCGCCCAGGATGATCAGCAGGAACAGGAAGAACGTCCTTGATTTTTTTTTCTTATGTTCCAGCAGATAGCCGATCTCTGTCCCTCTCTCTAATTGATCTGCACGAGAGGAAGCGTCGCTACTGAGATCAAACCATTCCGCCGGCATATAGAACTGGGTTTTCATTTGGTAACGATTGCCCGGATTGTTGCGATGGAAAATGATCTGCAAACGGGCGCTCTCACTCCGTTGGTAATCTATCAGGTATTTTTCGTTGACCCATTTTTCGGTCAGGATAAAGCCATTTTGCTCCACATATTCACGCGGGATTTGTCCGACCGGCAACGTATGCGGCGTCAAGATTTTTAGCGTGTAATGATCTTGATCGTGAGCCTCGTCCCATTGCACCGGCGACCAGTTAAAAACAGCCAAATTTTTGCCCTCTTCACTCTCGGTCGGCTCCACATATCCCGCCCATGCAAAATCGGTTTCAAAGTAAAAAATATAGGTGAGATGCCCCCTGCCGACGCCTTTTCCATGAGCGAGAATAATGTCCCATGTCCCGCCGCCAACTTCGGATATATCCAGCGCATAGCGGGTTTCATCATCGTCTATCGCATAAGAGTCGCTGGAGATACGACGGATTTTCAGACGGTCGTTTCCTTGAAAATAGAAGCCGTGGAGCTCTCCGGAGATCACTTCCCATTGGACAATATACGCCACCACAGCGGTTCCGTCAGCGCGAAGGTCTACCTCGGTCTCGACAAAAGTTATCTTGCCTTTCCCCGCTTGCGCGACGCTCGGAAGGATCAATAATAGAACGAAAAGCAAAAATATTTTTTTGATCATTTTGATCATAACGTCACCTTTTCCTTTTCTTGATGAATTGGCAGCCGAAAGGTGAAAGCACTTCCTTTTTTCATCCCGCTGTCCACCCAAATTTTTCCGTGATGGGCTTCGATTACCAATTTGCAGAAAGCCAGTCCAATGCCACTGGAAAATCGACTTTTGATCCCGTCGTTTCCCACCTGAGCGAATTTATCAAACACTTTTTTGCGATATTTCTGTGGGATTCCGAGTCCATAATCTTGGATTTGTACACAATGAAACGCGTCGTCGGTATAGAGACGCACATCGATATCGCCGCCTGTTGGCGTGAATTTATAGGCGTTATGCAGAAGATTGGCGCAGACGCGCGTCACCATCTTGCAGTCAAACGGGATATTCGGAAGATCTCCAAAGTCCACATTGACAGAGATATTTTTGGCAATCTGTTCTCCCTCCAATTGATGGATCGCGTGTGTGATAGGTACGACCAACGATTCCCGCATGATATGGAGTTCCACGCCTTCTTCCTCGATTTTGTATATGTCTAATATGTCGCAGATCATATTCAGTAGGAAGTTGGAGTTGTTATACGCGCGTTTTAAGAAATCCTCCTGTTTTTCCAGAAGCTCGCCGATCGCGCCGGAGAGAATCGTCTCGATATAAGCCATAGTCGCGGCAAGAGGATTTTTCAGATCATGCACAATCATGTGCGTCAAATCCTCTTTCATCCGCTGGAGCTTCTCTTCTTCTGTCATGTCCCGAAAGATCAGGACATTGCCGCTAGGTTGATTCGACTGGCACAAAAAAGGAGAGGAGACGACCTGATAAAATCGTCCGTTGTGACTGGTGACGACTTTCAATTTTTCACCCCAAAGGCATTGGAAAACGCGGGATTCACATGGATAATCACGTCCTGCATATCCGTCACCACAATACCGTCCAGCGAAGAATGGATTATCGCCTCGACCCGTCTCTTTTCTTTCTGGACAGATTCAAAGAGTTCTGCATTCTTCAGCGCGATAGCGGCTTGGTTTGCCAATATCTGAGCCAATTGTATTTCGCCCTGTGTGAAAACGCGAATCTCCCCCACCTGATCCACTGCAAAAAGTCCTATTGCCTTGTCCCCCAGAATCAAAGGTGCCATCAATATCGATTTGACCCCAAGCTCTTGCAAGGATTCCCTGACCGATTTCTCCAGATCCGCAGACAAATCATCCACATGGAATTGAATCGGCTTGAGAGTCTCCATTACTTTTCTGTTAAGAGTGTGTTTGCTCAGATCATACCTTCCCCGATTCTTAGATTCATATAGATCACGTACGTCGTATTCGCTCATCAAAATAACAAAGTCGTCATCCGGAGCGGGACGCAGAAAAAGCACGGCTCGACTCGCCATCAACACATTGACTGCCTGCCTGGTGATCTGCTGAAAAATTTCATCCAGATTCAGCGTGGAATTGACCGCTTTCGATATCTCCAAAAGCGTTTCCAAGGGATAATTTGGCTCCTGTTGCCTTTCGGAGCTTTGATCGGCTTTTAGGTCTTCCATGACGCGCCTATCCTTTATTTTTATGGGATTTTTATGGGATTTTTATGGGATTTTTATGGCGAATAATTTTCGTATAGCTCTCTCTATCGTTCACATTGGTCAGTTTGGTTAAATCTGCCCGATCGGAAAGGTGGATCAACCGAATATCCGTCTGGAGCATCAATCCGCGTATGGAATATTCGTGGGAATCAATCCCTTTTCGTAACAAAGGCAAGATCAAGGGTTCGTAAATCGTGCATAACGGTTCAATAAACACAACTTTTTTTCCATGTCTTGACCTATCTCTGGAAAACGCTATCGCGGCTTTATCCGAACAACGATTTTCGACCAATCGAATAAGAAGCCGGCTGTCCGCCAACGGTAGATCGATTGCCATGACCAACCAGGCAGATTTTGGATACGCGTCAAATGCCGCGGCGATCCCGCTGATGGGTCCGATTCCTTTGTGCCGATCAATTAGATATGGAAAAGATTCATACAGCGAAATTTCTCGCTGATCCTCCCGGATTGAGACAAAAACCCGCTCGCAAAACCGGCTCAATAGTTGGAACGCCCGTTCTATCTGGCGTCTCTGTTCGTATCGAAGCGAGGCTTTATCTTGACCCATCCGACGGCTTTTCCCGCCGCACAGCGCCAATCCGTATAATGGGGGTAATGGGGAAATTTTATGTGGCTCCATCAGTGCTTTTTTCGATTTCTTCGGAATTTTCAGAGTTCTCAACGTCAAATAAAATCACGGCGAGCAGGTAAAAAAGAGAAATTCTCAGTCTATACAGAATCGAGCAATCCGATGTGGATTTCCATATTCTTCCGTAAATAGAGTTAAGTTTTGGAAATGTTTGAATGATCTCATCTACCTGTTTTTGATAGCGAGACTTTTTGGTCTTAAATAAATATTTCCGGGTAAATCGCAAGAGATTTTTTGAGAAGAAAATCGACCACAAGCCAAGGATCAAAAAGGATCTGATGAGGATATAAAGGACATCTCCAGGTGGAATCACGCCAGTCAGAAGGATCGGCAGACAAGAAATGATGATCAAAAGGGGAACATAGAATCGGTATCTCCTCAAGAAGGAGGGTTTTTTTCGTTTTGTTACGCCCCAGTCAGAGTCGGACGATAGATTTTCGGATAGAATATTTGAATGAAAATTTCGGAACTCTGTTGAGTTAGAAAAATCGGAAATAAGTCGCGGGAGTTTCCAGGCGATCCATCCAGCTATGATCCCCGCAATAAAATAGATTGTCACATAGAGGATCATCAAGCCGGTGATGAAATGCTCGGTTTCGACGCCGAAAAATGAACGGATTAGTTGGGCGGAGCCTTGATTTAACGCCTCCCAAAAATTTATGCCAAATAAGATCGTGAGCATAAAGATTTTTTGCACAGAAGAGAATGAGACATTGATCGCGCCGAGCACAATAGTGGAGAATCGATGAACCCCGAATGCGCTGAAAATCAGCTCGCCCAGGCATCCTTGGATAAATACGGAAAAATAGGCGGCAAACGGTGAGTGTGGGCTGATAAGACCTTTCACGAGCAAGACTGTGATCGTGGCTTGCAGGATATCTCCTCTCCGGTCGGAAAAACGCCCGATCATGCTGATAAACAGGACGGCAAGTCCAGCGAGAGCCATGCCCTTGATCGGAATCCCCACAGCGTGCAGCACCCCGCCGATCACGGACTCGGAGAATGCCCATAACATGGTCAATCGGGCTACGACTCGGATTTTTTGGGAATATAAGGAAGAGTTGGGCTCCAGCATTGGATCGCCTCAAGCGAGTTGGTTCAGCGTCGTTTTCAGCGCGTCTATTTCTGATCGTCTCGTGACGATCAGTAGCCGCGTATGATTTTCCTTATTTTGTAAAAAATGGCGCAACAAAGGATAAAATCCCTGTTTGCGTCGCAATTCCAAAGGTCCGATTTCGTCTAAGATCAGCAGATCGCCGCGTTGGCTCAACAGTCCTTCAATGAGCCGGGCAAAACCGCGTCGATCAAAGTGGAACCGTCCCAACTGCCAATTCTCCTGAAATCGCTGGGAACGGATGAGACCGCGGCGTTCGCCTGTCCGAATATCCAGCAGGTCATACCCTACCTTCACGCCATTTTCGATAACGGATTCGCTGACGACGCCAAAAATGTCGATTCTATTTTTTCTCCACTCGTGCAGCCAGCGACGGATGCACGTCGTTTTTCCAGAGTCGATTTCGTCGGTCAGGAGGTGGAGCTGAGCCGAGGAAATGTCTGGAACGGGATCGTTGACAGAATATCGTCTTATGTCAATTTTCATTTTTTAAGATTTCATTTTTTAAGAGAGGATAAAGAAGATAAGGTCGGCAAATTATAAAATTTTTCCCACACGCGCTTTGCAACGGGTCGGGATCGAGCCGCTACCTCTGCCTCGTCGATATGAAGTAACTTTCCATTTTCCATCACGACCGTGCCGTTAATGATCGAACCGCTCACCTCCGCGTCGGTAATGCCGAACAGGAAATGCCCCCAAAAATTGTCGGACGTCAGTGGCGTGGGCGGAAAATAGTCGATAAAGATCATATCAGCCAAATAGCCGGGTTCGATTTTGCCGATTTTTTCCCCGCTGATTCGTTCATATATCTCCGGGTTATTTTTCAGCGTCATCCGCCTGACCTCATCCCATCCAATCCTGGGATCTTTTCGTATATGTTTATGCGCCAGATTTGCAGTCCGCACATCCGGCTTGATGTCCGGCGACATGCCGTCCGTGCCGATCCCGACCATTGCCCTTTTTTCCATTAAAGGCAAAATATCTGTGACGCCGACTGCATTATTCATATTGGATTGGGGGGCGTGAACGACCATCGCGCGGCTCTCTATCAAAATTCGTCGATCGTCGTCGCTCAGATGAACGCAATGCGCGGCAATCGTATCGGGTCCGAGGATTTTTCGTCCCGATAATCTCTGGAATAGGGATTCGCCAGTCAATTTCATTGTCATCTGTTGGTCAACCGCGTCCTCCGCGAGGTGAATATGAAAACCTTTGTTGTACCGACAGCTTAGATCATACGCCCGTTCTAACGTCCGGTTGTGCAATGTAAAAGAGGCGTGCAGCCCGATCATAGCGTCGAATAGGCGATGCGGATTCTCCTTTTTTGCCTGACGACATTTTTCGATATAGCGGGCATTTTCTCTCAGACTCTGATCGGCAAGACGCGATCCGTGACGATCAGAAGTCTCGAAGCAGAGCGCGGCTCTCATACCGACTCGACTCAGCGCGTCTTCGATCCGATCCAAACTCCCGTCGATTGCATGGAAACTCGCGTGGTGATCGATCATAGTCGTCACCCCTTTTTTGATTCCAGTGATCGCGGCTGTCAGGGCACTGTAAAAGACTGCTTCCAGATCCAAAGCCGCGTCCAATTTCCACCAAAATCGAGCCAGAATATCAAAAAAATTTCGCGGCGGATCGGATAGAGCCAAACCTCGAGCGTACGCGCTGTAAAAATGGGTATGCGCATTGATCAGACCAGGCATCAACAGCCGCCCCTGCCCGTCGATCCAATTAAAATTCGCGTATTTTTCTTTGAGTCCTCGCTCCGGTCCGACCTCGCATATCCGGTTGCCATGGACCGCTACTGCATGATCGTAAAGCAGACCGTCCTGATCATTTCCGGTAAATATCGTCGCATGATGAATCAGTACGCCCATTTCAACTCCTTGACATTCATTGTTTTAAATCGATTATTTATCAATCCCACGATACGTCGCCCCATTGGTCAGCACCTCGATGAACCGCGCCCTTTTCATACCAGAAAAATTCGACGTTCTTCGAATGATACATATCTCCCCGGCAATAAACCTTAAAAGGCAACTTCATTGCTTGGATTTGACGGCAAACTCTCCAGTAGTCGCTATCCGGGATGTCTAACTCGTTGGCGTGCATTGCGCCGCCTCGTCCGAACGGGATCAATTTATAGAGATGCCAAGCATGCAGACGCGATTGCTCGCTGTAGGTTCTTAGAAAATGCGCCAACGCTGTTATGGAGACAATATTTTCTCTCGTTATCAGGGTCGATACTGTGAGCGATTTGCGCGCATGTTTCAATTTTTGCAACCGATCTCGGACAATTGCATAATGGCTTTCTCTATAAGGTCGTAGCCGATTGTGAATTTTTTCGTCCATTGCCTCAAGCGGAATCACATAGCGGTCGATCTCGTCGGCATACTCAAATCCCGGAGACAGAGCGATACTGTTTGTCCCCAACTGCACGATAAAGCCGAGCCCCTTCGCCTCTTTTGCCAGTCGAAAAAGGTCACCTCTCCAGAGCGTGGGCTCGCCTCCGCCCAGAACAACGTATTTGACCGATTGGGACCGCAATCGACGCAGGAGAGCGACCGCCTCGTCAAAAGGGAAACTCTCCGTTTGATCGGATGTGATGCAAAAGGGGCATTTCATATTGCAGCGGGAAGTTAAGAAGAGAACTGCAACCGATATTTTTTGTAACGTGTTTGGATTTTTCATTTATTTTGCGAATCGTAAAGAGCGACGAGCTTATCGAACGCTCGTAAGGTTTGGACAGAAAAAGATAGGAAATTTCGCGTATTTGTCAACAAAATTTCGTCGTAAGTGTGATCTTTTGAGACTACGGTGCCACCAGATTCTTTATCGTTTGCGTCAATTTAGCCAGGCTGACAGGTTTGCTGAAATATTCATTTGCGCCCGCGGCGAGACAGCACTCTCGGTCGCCCTCCATTGCCAACGCGGTCACAGCGATAATGGGTGTGTTCGAGATACGTTTATCCCCTCGAATCCGGCGTATTGTCGCCAGCCCGTCCATTTGTGGCATTTGGATGTCAATCAAAACAAGGTCGGGTCGCTTTTCATAGACGCGCTCCAGAGCTTCCTTCCCGTTACGCGCGTTGATAGGCGATGATCTGTAACCATTTGCCCGCAAATAGATCGAAATTGCATCTATGGCGGCTTCATTGTCGTCTACAACCATAACGAGCGGGGCGTCGTTGTCACGGCTTGAACTTTTCGGGTTAATTAGAGAGGCGAAGGAGTTTTTGTCAGAAAAAATAGGGTATGGGGCGACGTTCAAATCGATCGAATCTTGCCAAAGAAGCCGCACAGTAAAACGACTGCCCTTGCCGACTTCGCTCTCAGCAGAAATCCCGCCGCCGTGAAGAGTTACCATCTTATAGACCAACGACAAACCAAGACCAGTGCCAGGGTGCCGACGAGAAAGCCTGCTGTCCAATTGAGTAAACGGTTCAAACAGCCGACTCATATCTTCTTGAGAAATGCCAATGCCAGTGTCCCAAATAGTAAACAGCACCGCCTGCTGCCGGGCGTCTCCCACGACTTCCAGACCGATGGAACCGTGATCCGGAGTAAATTTTACAGCGTTGGTCAATAAATTGACTAATATCTGCTTAAGCCGCCTCTCGTCGGCTTGGATACTGGTCGCACGGGGGTCGTAATCGGAATGAATTTTTATATTTTTTTTAATAGCCATCTGCTTGATAAATCTCAAACTTGCCTCGCATACCGACTTGATCCCAACGGACCGGATGTCCAGTTCCAGCTTGCCTGCGCCGATCTTGGAAAGGTCGAGGATATCGTTGATTAAGGCGAGCAGATGTTGCCCGCTCTCTTCAATAATGGTCAAAATTTCCATCTCTTTTTTGTTCATTTCTCCGTAAACTTCATCGTGCAGGACTTCCGAAAGACCCAAAATCGTATTCAGCGGAGTGCGCAGTTCATGGCTCATATTCGCGAGAAATTCGTCCTTGAGCCGTGCGCTACGAGCCAGTTTTGCATTTGCTTCGCTCAACTTTGCCGTGCGCTCCTCGACTCTCTGAGCCAGACGCGTCCGTTCGATCTCTAGCGCGCGTTCGGTCTGCTTGCGATCCGTGATATCTCGGATAATCGCCAGGACTTCATCTCTCCCACAAACCACGATTCGCGCCTCAAAATCTTTCTCTTTTAATTGATATTCAAAAACTTGGAGATCATTAGTCTGGAGTGCCCGCGCAATATGATAAAGGGTCTGGTCAGAAATACGCGGCAAAATCTGGCGAACCGATTTTCCGATAAACTGGTCGGTCAGAGTCGCCAATTTGCTTTCCTCCGTGACCCTTGCATTGATAAAAACGCCATTTTTGTCCAATCGGAACATCATATCTGGGATGACATTTAACAGTGCCCGATTTTCCGCTTCACTTTTTTTCAGAGCGCGCTCCGCCTGGATGCGCTCCACCACTTTCCCCAGACGCCTGGCGACTGCTTGCAATAAATTTCTTTCTTCCGGCAAAAACGTCAGATCGGCTCGAGATGGATCATCCTTATAAAACAGATCGATCCCCCCCTCGGATTCGTCATAGACCTCAATATCAACGCTCAATTTATGCGCGCTTTCCTCAAATTTTTTCGATCTGAACTCCTGATCTTTAAAGCGAATTCGGGCGGAAGTCATCGCATCCGGAAGTTGCCAGGCTGGCGGCAAAAGTTCGACAGTGCCTTGAAATATCTCCGATAGCGAGACCCCGTCCTTTTCCACCAAACGGGATACGTTGTATAACCCGTTCAACTCCTTAATCCGATCATTTAAATCTTTGGTGCGTTTTCGGAGCAATTTCTCCACCTGCTTTCGCTCCGTAATATCCAGCAAAATTCCTTGATAATGGGTCACTAAACCGCTGGAATCCAACCGCGCCCAGGTTCGGGCGTCCAGCCAACGCACATCTCCAGAATGGGTGATGATTCGGTACTCACGGACAAATTTCTTTAATCCATCCTCTTGATAACGTTGAAATTCAGATGTGATGCGTTCCCGATCATTCGAGTGGATCAATCGAAAAAAAGAAAATTTCCCACTATAAAAATCTTCTGACTTATAACCAAATCGAGAGACGTTTTCAGAGACAAATTCAACGGGCCAGCCCGGCTCGTTTCGCCACAAAAAAGCCACAGCGGGACCATTTGTGACAATCTCCTCCAACTCCCGCCGTTTCCGGTGAGTCTCCTGCAAAATCTGAGTAGATCGTTTTTCCAGCTCCTGGTAGGATTGACTGAGCGTGTTCCGAATCCGATTGCATTCCCGCCTCTGAAAGACAATTCGCTCTGCGATCTCCAGCCGCAAGTCGATCTTGTCCCGATCAAAAGGATTGCAGATAAAATCATCCGAGCCCGCCTTGAGCATAATTCGGTTTATATCCATCCGGCTACCGACTGTCAAAATTGCGATTTCTTTTCCTTCTGACGTTGAGCGAATTTTCTCGCAAATCCTACGGACGCGCGCGCTGTTTACGCTCTCTAAGTCAAATATGAGGATAGGCGGAAGTTCTCTGCTTTCGTCAATCCAGTCGGAAACAGAAACGTGGTTTCCTCTCTCCTCTGAGACTTGCTGAATATGAGAAAGAGGTCGAGGTTCCGTCGATACGATCAGAAGTTTCATAGCACTTTCCCCAGATGATTGGCAGAAAAACAAATTAAAACAGGCAGGTGATAGCGAAGAATATCTCTCGCCCCGGCTGGGGATGATACGCTGGGATAAATCCCTTAGGATTGCGTATCTCCGGCTGAATCTCATCGACCGGACGCACGCCGGAGCCAGTCTGACGACCAATTCCAAGATAGTCTTTATCAAACAAATTTCGAATAATCAATTGCGGTTCAACAGAAAACTTCCTGGTCAAATCAGGAAACAAATCGATTCCGGTCAGGGTCAAATTGCATAAAAAGTAGCCCTCCAGATAACCGTCCGGGTCGTCCTCAATCATATAATCATATCCCACGCTCTGTATCGACTCCTCGTCTTTGGGATAAAAATATCGGTTGGAAATCGGTGCTTTGATTTTGGAGACCAGATTTCCTCGAATATTCACATTGAATTTGTTTAATAAAAGATAATTAGCGACAAAATTAAACTTATGTTTTGATATATTATCGACTTCATTTCCATTTTCGCCCAATGTCAGCGTATAATCGGCAAAAAAACGGAAATTTTTCGATGGGAGCAGCTTCGCGCTTGCAGTCATCCCGCTGATCTCTGTGGCTCCCACATTTTGGTAATAAGTCACTTTCTCGTCACGCGGACCAACCGGGACAAGGGAGGTATCTGGATTGGGCTTCTCGACGATCAGGTCGGTTAAACGGTTATAAAAGCAGTTTAGCCCAAGCGACGCGGTTTGGAGCGGCTGAAAACCGATCTCAACCTCATAGGTGCTGATCGATTGCGATTTAAGCTCAGTATTGCCGCGCCACTCGTCGAAAAGCTCAAAAATAGTCGGCGATTTATACGCTTCGCCATACAACAATTTGAAGCGAAGAAATTGGAGAGGTTTTCCAGTAAATGCCAGACGCGGATTCCATACATCGCCATATTGATTGTCGGTATCGTATCGAATCCCCGTGGTGAGAAGGTACGCGTCGCTCATTCGGTAATAATCCTGGACAAAAAAGGCAGCGTTTTTCGAGAAATACATGGGCTGGACAATCGTTTCTTCGGACGAGTACGCATAATCGACAATAGTGGAACTGGTTCTCTGCTCGGGCCCTAAGGAGATGCCGAAATATTGATTGATCCTCTGTTCAACTTGAAATCCGAGGGTCAAATCGTTCTGATCAGACGTCTGGATATCCGCCTGTTGATCAAAGCCAAATAAAAAACCCTCGCTGTTGTAGCCCTTTTTTTTATCCACCACAGGAGGATTCACGCCATTGTCCACGCTTTGATATTGGTGGGTATAATAAAAACCGGTGTTTGGCAAGACGCGAGTGTTTCGATAAAGAAGCCGAGTCTTGAATTCGATCTGATCATTGAACTGGAATTGATACGATCCGAATCCGCAAATCCCCTGGTTATGAACCTGATAATCCAGCCCATCCGTATTTGTAAAATATTCATATCCAACAATTTGGCTCCCTAACCCATCATCTTTTTCCCAATAGTTAAATCCGAGCGTGAATCCTTCTTTTTGGAGTCGAATTCGGATAGCCATATCGTTTATATTTGTTTTAAAACCGTCGGCAATTTTTTTACGACTTCCGTCCGGCTCCCGCTCATTAGCGATAACGCCATATTCGGTAGTGGTTACGGAATCCGGCTCGAAATTGTGATGGTAATAATTCCCTGGATCATACCGATCCACGGCGTTGTCTCCATCTGTGTCATACCATCGAGCCGTTGCCTGCAGTGTCAAGCCGTTGTCAAAGCGGTACCCAGCAAAAATCTCAGGGGAATAGGTCTGATTTGGTCCGGCTATCTGCCGGAAATCGACGAAATAGTTCCGGTCTGAGTGGACGTCGAATTGATCCTTGACGGATTTCGTAATGATATGGATCAATCCCGCGTATGCGTTCGCGCCGTATAAAGCCGACCCGGGACCACTGATCACTTCGATCCGTTCGATGTCACTCATCGGCATATTGTAGCCCATAAATCGGAACCAGCCGTTGGAAATATCGTTGCGGATGACGCCGTCGATCATAATGAGCAGTTTGGTCTGTCCCGCGTCGGTCATACCGCGGAAGATAAAGTGGGTGGGATGTTCTCCAGAAGGTTGGGAAGAGATAAAATCGAAACCGGGAAGATCGCGCAGAGCCTCCTCCAAATTTTGGTAGCCGCGACGGCGAATCATGTTGGACGATATGACGATCACATTTGCCGGAGCTTCGCTCAATATCTGCGATTTTCGGGCGGCTGTAACCACTTTTATTTTCAGTAGATCCTTCAAATCCATCTGCATCAACTCGTCAATGCGATATTCCTGACAAATAAGAAAAGAAGGGAATTGCACTGCAAAAAATATCAGAAAGATGACCATGTTTTTTATCATGTGGTTCATTATACCCACTTATTTTCGTTGTAAATATCTATAACCTTGTCAAATAGCTTGACAGAATTTCAAATCGGATTTATGCTATGTCAGAGGCGACAAAATATCCAAAAATTTTATGCCGTCGTGCGCCTTGAATAATTTAACAAAAAAAAATTGGCTTGAGAGAAGATGACCCTCCATAACTGAACTGCCAATTTAGCAATATTCTATGCTATATCTTATCCTATGTCAATATTTTTATAGGGAATTTTATTTGGAATGCGACGTTGCGATGGGTGCCCGTAATTTAAAAAAGTGAGATAACGTCATGAATAAATACCGCTTATTACAGCTTACGAGAGAGTTAATAAACATACCCTCAGTTACCGGTCAAGAGGGAGAAATCGGTCGATTTTTATGTCGCTATTTGTCCAATAACGGCTTTTCGATTCGTGAACAAGAAGTAAGCCCAGGTCGATTCAACATATTCGCATCAAAAAGCGATCGAGTTGACCTGCTATTTTCCGCCCATTTGGACACAGTGGCACCTTATATTCCATTATCCGAAGATGAGACGACCTTATACGGACGCGGCGCGTGCGATGTGAAAGGAGGGCTTGCCGCGATGGTCGAAGCCGTGATAAGTCATGGCGAAACCGAGGGTCAGTCAGCGGGTCTGCTGTTTGTTGTCGGAGAGGAATATGACTCGGACGGAGCCAAAGCCGCAAATCAATGGGGAATGGTTCAGCCGCGAGCGATTGTCATATCGGAACCGACTGAAAATCGGCTGGCTGTAGGGCAGAAAGGCGCGCTTCTTTTCCGGCTGAAGGCTCGTGGAAAATCCGCGCATTCCGCGTATCCAGAACTGGGAGAGTCTGCAATCGAGCCGCTCATAGAATCTCTCCGACAATTGACGCAAATCGATTTCCCTCAAGACGATTATTTCGGAGAAACGACTCTCAACATCGGTGTGATTCGAGGCGGAACTAAAGTGAATGTGATCCCAGACTACGCGGAAGCGGAGATTATCATGCGCCTCGCTATTCCTTATTCACAAGTGCTGGAAAAAACGATGACTTGCCTGCACCCCCAAGTCGAATTGGAGACGATCAGCCGGTGTGACCCGATTCGTCTGACGAGCGTCCCAAAATTTGAGAGTATCGTCGTTGCCTTCGGGTCGGACGCGCCATATTTAACGAATTTTGGCGAACGGCTGTTAATCGGTCCAGGTTCTATCCATGACGCGCATACGGATCACGAGAAAATCAATAAAGTCGATTTGAAAAGAGCCGTCGAAATGTATCGTAATCTGATCAAAATATATATGACGTAATCTTCATCACTACCGAATTCTGTTCTGGAAATTGCTTGCAAATTTTTCTTGACCGGAACTTGTGCATGATGAATGGGTAGCGATTTTCTGTTTTCGAGCTTCGAAATTTATCCTTAATTTATTTTTAACTTGTGAAGCTGTTTCGAGATGTTTCAAATTTAATTCAAATCTTTAATCCAAATTTCTAACCTGATTTCTAACCTAATTTCTAACCGAAAAGGATGTGTGATGAAGCAAGTAGTGATCTTTTTTTCTCCGTTGATTTTCATTGTTCTGGGTCTTGCCATAACAGCCATTGCGTCCAATGAAGATTTATCGGATGGGATGTACGCAAAAATTTCCACAAACAAAGGTGAGATTCTGCTCCGCCTCCATTATGACAAAACGCCGATGACGGTCTGTAATTTTGTCGGATTGGCGGAAGGCACAATCAAATCTGACAAAGGATTGGGAACCCGTTTCTACGACGGGATTATCTTTCATCGTGTGATCGAAAATTTTATGATCCAGACTGGATGTCCCGAAGGAACGGGTCGCGGCGGTCCTGGATACCGTTTCCCTGACGAAGTTGATAAGAGCCTGAAGCATACAGGTCCTGGGATTCTCTCAATGGCGAACGCGGGACCGAATACAAATGGTAGCCAGTTTTTTATCACCCATGTCAAGACCGACTGGTTGGACGGCAAACATACGGTTTTTGGCGAGGTGGTCACAGGCATAGATGTGGTCAACGCGATCCAAAAAGATGATGTGATGGACAGCGTTCGGATCATTCGGGTCGGGAGTGCTGCAGAAAAATTTGTGTCGGATCAAGCCGCGTTTGACGCATATATCAAAAGTCCCGCCAAGGACGACGCCAAAAAGCAGTCCGCAGACGATGTGGAAATAATCACAAAAAAATGGCCCAACGCGATCGAAACTCCGTCAGGTCTGAAGTATGTGACGCATGAAGAAGGTAGCGGTCCCAAACCCCAAAAGGGGCAAACTGTGGTCGCTCACTACAGCGGCACATTGCTTGATGGGACAAAATTTGACAGCTCCTACGACCGAAATAAACCCTTCGAGTTTCCGGTGGGCCAGAGCAGAGTCATAAAGGGCTGGGATGAGGCGTTCATCGATATGACCAAAGGCGAAAAACGCACCTTGATTATCCCTTATCAGTTGGCATACGGCGAAAAAGGACGTCCGCCGCAGATTCCGGCTAAAGCAACCTTGATCTTTGAAGTCGAGCTGCTCGACATTAAGTAAAACAGAACGTTTTTTTTTGCAAAAAGCCGGTTTGCCTTCGGGCAAATCGGCTTTTTTGGATAATTTCAGAATAACTATCACTGGCGACCGCGCCGCATAATAAAAACGCCAAACTTCGTAGGAGAATGAAGATGTCTAAATTCATATTAAAACAAATTACCTTGGAAAATTTTAGAGGTTTTGAAAATCTCACCCTAGATCTTGACTCATCCCTGAATATCATAATCGGAGAAAATGGGAGCGGGAAAACGGCAATTATTGATTCTATAGCTATAATTTCTGCAAAACTTGCAGAAAAATTTAAATATATAGAATATAAAAAAATCTCCTTGAAGTTAGATGGCTTAGATATTAGATATAAATGCCCAAAAAGCTCGATTTCTGCAGATTTTGTTATTGAAGATGAAAAAATAGAAGGTACAGTATCTATTAATAAAGGTCAATATACAGGGATGTCTCAGTTCGATCCCAATGAACTTTCTTTTTATGATACGCCCAACCACCATATTTTTGCTTATATTGATTGTAATGACGTTGCTTTTTTTAAAGATTGGGATAGTTGGCAGGAAGATATTAATCTTGATGCGGTGAGGCGTGTGGTATATTCCATATTGAGCGATGATAATAATGAATTTGAGAATCTTTGGCAAATAAAAGATTCTCAGAAAGGTGTGACAACAATAAAAATAAAGAAAAACAAAATACCTCTGAGCACGAATCGATTATCATCGGGTGAAAAATTTTTATTGGTTTTAGCCTTGGATTTGGCGCGTCGGCTGGCTATCGCCAATTCTGATAAGGATGAGCCGCTTAATGGTCACGGGATTGTACTCATTGATGAGGTGGGTTTGCACTTACATCCGAGATGGCAGCGAGAAATCGTTCCAAAACTTCGGAAATTTTTCCCGAATTGTCAATTTATTATCACCACGCATTCGCCATTGGTGATAGGCAATACTAAGCCCGAACACATCATTATGCTATCCGATTTCAAGGTGTTGGAACACAAGCCCTATACACACGGTCGGGATGTAAACTCTGTTCTTTATGAACTCATGGGCGTGGAAAAAAGACCGAAAAAGTTTCAAAAAGAAATAGATAAAGTGTATAGTTTAATCGATAAGGATGGAAAGATTGAGCAGGCAAAAAAAGTATTGGCAGAGTTGTCAAAAGATTTGGGAGGTAATGATATCGAAATCGTCAGAGCCAATTCTCATATAGATTTTATGGAGGGTTTAGGAGAGTGAAGCACATTGTTAAGGGGAAAAAGCCGGATTCTTTACAAAATTACTTGTATAAAAATAATAATTGCAAATATGAAGATCTCCGATCGGACGTTAAAAAGGATCTGCGCAAAGCATTGCTCGAGGAACAGGGATATATTTGTTGTTATTGTATGCAACGCATTAAAAATAACGAGAAAACTACAAAAATTGAACACTGGAAGCCCCAGAAAAAATATCCAGATTTGCAGTTGGATTATAAAAATTTGCTGGCAGCTTGTAAAGGGAATGAAGGGAATGAAGGTAAAAAGCAGCATTGCGATACAAAAAAAAGCGACAAAGAAATTACCATAAATCCGACGCATGAAAAATGTGAGCTGAATATCAAGTATAGAGGCGATGGCGAAATTTTTTCAGATGATCTTGTCATTGATAACGAATTAAATGATATATTAAATCTCAATATGCAAACATTAAGAGATAATCGAGAGGCAGTAATAGAGATAGTCAGAGAGAATATCACGAAAATTAAAGGGAATGATTCCGCCTGGCCCAGTAATGAGATAAAGAAAATAATCCAAAAATATAAGAAAAAAGATGATGGGAAATTTAAACCTTACTGTCAAGCTGTGATCTATTTATTAGAAAAACGTATTAGCCTGCATTATCCATGCGCTCTGTGACTCTGTGGCGAATTACTCAGGCTATAGTGAAATGCGCGCAAAAGCTCCGTTTTCCTGCCAAAATCGGAGCGGAGCCTCAAAAAGTTACGGGTAAAACGACAGAGAATTCGGAGCTATTTTTGCGGCTTGAGTTGTGGCAAAGCATGACCGCAATCAACTTGTATACGCCGTCCATACGGTCGATGAGTCGGCTGACCTCATCTTTGGTCAACACAGTTTTCAACCTTATCCAGATCGATCTCCATCTCCAACACCTCGCGATACAAGAATTGGATGGCGTTGCGGGCCTGTTTTTGGGTGGAGGTCGCCACATTTTTGTCAATCGCCAAATTTGACAAAAATGCCCGGATTTCCAACGCGCCCATCTCCTTCGGATGCTTTTTATTATGAAACAGGATATAACGTTTGACCCATTTGGTGTAGGCCCCTTCCGTGTGTTTGCTATAATGACGCAGGCGGATTGTCTCCCGCATCCGATCCAATAGTTTTTTCTCGGCAGCCATGATGTTTCCCCTTGACAAAGTGTGGTAAACCGGTTATTTTTTTTCCTTGAATCCGTGGTTAAAGCAAGATATTCCATAAATGCTTGTGCCAATATTCTGATTCAAGCTGGCGAATTATAAATATTTAGCCTTATGTTGTCAAGAATAATATCAGGGCGAGTTCTGTTTTTCGTGATATTCAATATGTAACTCAAATATTTATTAGGTATGTGTTTAGTGGTTGTTTTTAAATTATGATGGGCGGATTCATTCCGCCGATTCAGTGTTAGTATCAAAAAAAGTGATTGGACTATAAGGAAAAATTATGACAGAACAAAAACAATGGTTTACCCTCGAAGAGAGGAAGCTACTTCTCAAAGAACGGTATTTTAACAGTTCTCACAAGTACTTCTTTGAGGTTAAGGAAGCAAAGAATGGCTCAAAATATATCGTCATAGATCAGCGAAGAAAAGTAGAGGGTAAGTTTGTCGGTGCCAAGATGCGCATTTTTGAAGATGAAATGTTAGAATTCGAGCGGGTTTTGCACAAGCTTATTCATTTTGCACTGAACGCCCCCCAAATTGCACTGAACGCTCCCCAAACAGAAGAGCCTGTTACCCAGAATCATAATGACAAATCAAAGCCAACCAATTCTGATTTAGTTCCTGCTTTCTTTCACAAACTACTCTCTACACACAATTGGAGGGAATTTGAGGAGTACACTTATTATCTGTTGAAAATATTAGGCATACAGACCGCCTACAATTTTTTAGACGAACGACAGGCAGGAAAAGCGGATGGCTTCTTTAAACTGACAACAAGGCAAATTAAGGTCGTCAATGCTATTGAAGTGAGAGAGGTAGCTGTTCAAGATATTATGAGTCTCTATCAAGAACGATTAACAACTATGATGAGCGATCAGTCTCTCGAAATGCAACTCCGAAATCTCTGCTCGGGAGGATAAAAGTAGTTTATTCTAGGAAACAGACAGTAATTTCCACTTATCTATAATTTTTGGACTTTTATTTTTTTAATAACGACCGCATTCATTACTTACGTCCTTTAATTCGTAAAAAGATAACTCACACTTGCAAAAAACCAGCGGCTTGGCTGCGGATAGGGATGTGAAACCGAGCCTCCCTGCTCATAACCCGTTTCAAGCAGGTTGAAAACCGTGGCTTCCACAGACAAACCAGACCGCAGCACGTCTTTAATCCGCACCCCGACATTAAACAGCAGCACCGCATCCACTTCCCGCTCTGGTTCATTAAACCTTTGCAGAAGATCGCCATTGACATCGTTGAAGGTGATATTAACCGGAGAAAGCTGCGACCCCACATAGCGCGCCGTAAAGTTGAACCAAGTGTTTTGCATATTGCCGGAAAAAGGTCGTACAGCCAGGACTGCATTAGCAGTCAGATTCGGCACGTTGTGGATGTCGCCATCGGTGACAGCGTAGTTTTCGGCATCCCTGGCTTGCTGGTAGGTCAGGTTGGCATGTACATTAAACAGACGGTGGCGATAACTCACTTCATTTTCAATCCCCCAACTGGTCATTCCGCCGGCGTTTTGATAGATGGGTTCCTCGGCTGTAGCGGCGTTATTGCGCCAGATAAAATCAGTCAACTCGTTATAGAAAAAGTTGAATTGATAGTTAAGTTTATTATCAAGCAAATGCAGTGCAGGGGTGATTTGCAATGAATTCACATGCTCAGGTTTTAGATCAACTCCACCACGATAGCTTGCCAGGCCGTTGTAGCGATACCAATATGGTGCATCCACAAAAGATTGGGAGAAGGATATTTTTAACTCGTACTTTTGGCTGGGTAAATAAATCAAGGCCAGACGAGGCTCTAATGCACTCACGTCATCGCCGGTGTGGCGGTCTTTTTGATCATAACGCAATCCAAAATTGGTGATCAACTTTTCGCTGAAACGATGTTTGAGTTGCAAAAAACCGGAGTAAATGCGCTCGTTGCCAATTCCTAAAACACGATTTTCCTCAGTATCGTTAAATGTTACCCAATCACCATCTACCCCGATGGCAAAGTAGCTGTCGATAAGCTGCATGTGGTCAATCTGAAAACCGGCAATTATGTTGCCATCGCCTAAATCGTTAAAAGCATAGGTCTTTTTGAGTTGGACAATGCTTCCCAAATCATATTCGTTCCAGTGTACGCCAGCATAGGTTTTGCTAGCCGGATTAATGATCAGCACCACATCAAAATAAAACATATCATAGTAGGTGAGGAAATCCAATTCCAGGTCATCACCAAGCGGATAGTGATACTTCGCACCCAGGTGAGTAAACTTTGATCCCAGGCCTGGTCCGACACCATCGAGAGTTCGATAATCATTATAGTCGTAACTTTGACCAGTGGTGCCCCCCGCGGAAAATGGTTCGATATAATGGCTGTTTCGAGTCATGCCCATGAGTTCCAGGTTGCCAGTCCGATATTTTAGACCCAGATCAAATGAAGGTTCGTCATCAAAGCCGTCCAGGATAGCCTCGCTGTCCGCAGGATAAGCAGAATAATCATTCGCTTCCGGGATGTCTCGCACCTCACCTGAAGAGCGATAACCTGATCCCCACAGTAGTATTTCATGACTGTGGTCAAAGGTTTTTCCTACTAACACAGATAGCTGCCGTTGACCGTAATTACCCCCGCCCACATGTACCTGCTCTCCATCAATATCATCGCCATCATCGCCGCTTTTGGTGATAATGTTGATCACTGCGGTCAGGGCCACATTACCGTACAGTGAGGAACCGGGACCGCGCATGACCTCAATTTGCTTAATTTTTTCCAGGCTGATACTAAAGTCAGGGTTGGCCTCGGAGTATCCACGGCAGTTGAGGCGATGACCATCCTGCATAATTAGGATTTTTTGTTGCGATGAGCCATAAATGCCCCGCATGGCCACATTAACCTCGTTTTGATCCTGACTAAAAGTAATACCAGGTACGTATGTAATCAAAAGACTTTTTAGATTTAGTGCGCCGCTATTCTTGATCATCTCGCTGGTGATCACGGTGACAGGAACCGGTGTTTCGCACAGCGGTTCGGCTTGCTTTGAGGCAGTGACGACTCGAATACCCAGCAATTCCTCAAGTGACATGTCCATGTAGTCAGATTCCTGGGCATAGGCAGTGCTTAGAACTACCAATGAAAAGATCAGCATCCTTATCAAGTTACGCACTTCGTCTCCCTTTCTAATGTTCAGAACCTTAGAACTTTAGCTAGCATTTCAGACTCACATCTGATCTTTTAACGAAAACATGGCAAATGCAGACATCAACGCGTCTGTTAGCACTATTCCACGGCTCGAGGAGCGAAAATCGTTGATTTCTTCGAATCCCTTGCGAATTAAACCAAATAATCCGTCAGCAGATAAATGTGTGCGCAATTTCATGACTACCCCTTTATAAAAAATATAAAGAACCTGAAGTCTGCGGATTAATGATCAAATAAAACCAAGTGAAATCCGAGCTTTTTATGGAAATGTTTACGAAACCTTTTTAATCAAACCCTGTAATTACGCACGTTTGATGCATAGGATGCATAGGCGGGAGTTGCTGACACGGGATCAGGTTTCGTCGATTATCTCTACGTTTTTCGGAATTTCGAACTTGAATTTTTCCTCTTCCAGATCGGGATTCAGTTCAATGCGGCGGAGGGTATACACAGTATAGTCGCCATTTTCATTATATATTTGGAATTGCCGGATAAACCAATTGGTTTCATCGACCCAGATAGTCATCTCTTTGACAGCCGGGGCGGAAACAGAGTCCGCAGCGACTAATAGCAATTGAAAGCACTCCTTGTCGTCCACCTTGGCTTCGCCTTTGGACTGAGCCTCATACTTTTCCTCGATCTGCGTCAGAATAGTCAACGGGTTCAGCGCGGGATCGACCACAATAGCCTCCCGAATAATCACCTGCTCCATCTCGATGTCATAAAACCAGACCTTCTCGCCGTTGGAGACAATCGTCTGTTTTTCCGGCTCCTCATATATCAGGCAAAATTTATCTGGAGATTGGAGGGACAGATTGCCCTCTGATTTTTGAATTTCGTCAGTCAAGGAAATGAATAATTCCTGGCTAAAATTTGCTTTGACACTCTCCACATCCTTATAAGTTTCTCTAACGTTTTTTAATATTTGTTGCCCATCTAACTGCGCAGGCGGCTGCACGGCAAGAATGCCGGCGGAAACGCATCCCATTTCTATCAAAAGTAATATCAGAAAAAAGAAACATTTTATTCTCATACAAAAATCCCTCGTTTTTGAATCAATTTTAAAAAGGCATGAGAAAAGCGGTAAAAAATTGGCTCAGGGGCCACAAGAATATTCCAAACAGATTCAGAGGAGTCGATACGCTGATTAGGATGAGACCGACTAACAGCATAGGTCCAAACCGCTCGAATTGCATTTGGGTCTCCAGTTCCATCCGGGAAAAGTACATAAAAACTTTCGATCCGTCAAGCGGTGGAATCGGGATCATGTTGAAGATCGCCAACGCCCAGTTGATCAATACGCTGTAATAGAAGATAGTATAGAGAGATCCCGATATTTCTTGGGAAAATAAAAAAATAATCCGAAAGATTAACGCGAACACTATGGCGCATAGAATGTTGGATGCGGGTCCTGCCAAAGCGGTGATCATCATACCTTGACCCGGATTCCGGAAGTTGTTTGGGTTGACCGGCACAGGCTTTGCCCATCCAAAGTGAGCCACTAACAACAATAGCGTACCCCATAAGTCCAGATGGTAAAGGGGGTTCAGCGTCAGCCGCCCCTGATTTTTTGCGGTATCGTCGCCCAACTGATACGCTGTCCAGGCATGAGAAAATTCATGGAAACATAGCGCAAATAGAATAGGTGGAACCCACAGATATTCTCCAATACTCCCCATAATTCGTCCTTTTAATTTTTCAGATCGATTTTTCAGTTGTTTCCGTCACAATGAGACTTTTTTCATAAGATTCGATCAGGGCTGGCGCGTTCTCGAATTTATCAAGAGTCGCCTTGAACTGCGGAGCTTTCTTTTCTCTCCCATGAAATATCGCCAAGATCGACTCTGGACCATATTTTGACTCATCCCAAGAGGGCAACTCTATAAACACCGCGATGGTTTTCTGTCGGAGTATGTCTCTTTTCCAAGCATTGAGACGCCGCAAGCGATAGCCATCTTTTGGTAAGACAATGGCTAATCGTCCCTCCGGTTTGAGCGCGCGCAGAAATTCTTTGATAAACCTTTTCCCCATACTGCGTTCCGACGGCGGGTGCGATATACCGACGTCAAACCCTGTGGAACCGGTCATATTCGAGACGCTATTTTTGTCCAGCGCGTCTGATCTACCGATGTTGCTCAAGAAAAAATTGTTGAGATTCAGATTGATCTTAGCGGCTTCGATCGCTTCCGAATCTATATCGATACCGAAAATATTTTGATTGACGATATAGCTGAACAATTTGGCTTTTCCTTCCTCGGATTGAATCGAAGATCCGCCCAAAACCGATTCTTTGGAATAGGCGACAGTCTCGCCAGTCGGCAGCGTGATCTTGATAGCGATCTCCAATTCCTCTGTTTTCACCGCTTCAAACTGCTCTTTTAGATACCGGGCGATCGCTGTCAAGAATCCGCCGCATCCCATACACAAATCAACCGATTTCTCAGTAATCTTCGGTTTCAATAGGCGAACGGCAAGCCGGGCAAGGGGAGGCGGCGTCAGAAATCGATCCTGTTGAGGTCTGGAAAAATTGGTATCCAGGAATCCTATGAAATTCTCTGCCAGATCGCCTGTTTGCCAGATTCCTTGAATCCGAATCTCTCTCAACTGACGCGCCAAATCGGTATATAAATCCTCTGTGGAAAAAAGTTGATTGGCAAGGTGTGAGATACGATCTCTCATACTTTTATCGACCTTATCCTTTTCAGTCTTTTCAAGTTGCACAGATTTCACAGGAATCGGATTCTCTTCCACCGGCTTGCTCTCTTCTTTTTCATCGGGCTCCTCGTTCTCCTCGACCTCAAATTCTCCAGTCAACAGATCCATCGCCTTTTTGATCGGCGGAATTTTCATCAAATCGTCGTAATCCTCTAATTCAAGATGACCGGAAATACAATGACTGAAAAAACCGTCCACATCCGAGAAATCAAAAAGCTCATATTTTTTCAGAAATTCCCGCATCAAGCTGTTGATCGTCATATAATCATGCAAATCAGGGCTTAAAGGATAACCGGTCAAGCGTTCAAATCCGGTTATGATCGATTTGTTTATCACTGAGAACAACTGCGGCTGCAGACAGAAGAGGAGCGGCGATAATGTGGCGGATTGTATCCCGCGAATATCCCGGTTGATAAATTGGCTGAGAGCCTGGTCCAAGGATTCGGCGTCCTCTTTCATCAAAAAAGATTCGAGTAGATCGATAAAACTTTCCGCATTCTCGATCGTATGAAAAATTCCCCACTTATCGGTATTGATCAAGACCAGATTCCAACAACCGCTTTCCGGGTCGTTTTTACGCCAATTCAAAGTGTTGAATAAATGATTCACTTGCTCACAAAACTTTTTCAGATCGTCTTCGGATCGGGGTTTTTTGCTGACAATCTTTTTCACGATTGTCCGCACCTGGCACTGGGTCCGCTCATGGAAGGCAAAATATGCTTCCCGGCCTTCCCAATCCTTAAAAGTATTGATAATTTCATCAAATTTTTCCGAGCTTTTGGGGCTCATCACCCAATCGCCCAGTCTCGGTTTGGTCAACTTCTCCAGATACTTGATTTTTTCTGGATTCGAACCTTTGCATATCAATTTTTCATTCAAGTACCACCGATCCGTACCTTTCCTCCGAGAAAAGCATTGGAAATAGCTCAAGATTCCATATACGGTCCGCTTAGGTGTGTGTCGAATTGAATTGACCTCCCATAACAACCGCTTCGAATCTGTGCCGTGAACATGTTGTCGCATGACTTCCAAAACAATTTCGCTTATTCTCAGGTCCTCTTTTTTTGTTCTTTCCCACAATTGTTTAAGTGCTTCGATCCGCTCCGTGGGCAATTGATGATACGACGCGGTCTCTCGTTTGTATAACAGGCGATAATTCAATTTTTTCGAATCGCCGAAGATGAAAAATCGAGCGGCAAACGGATTTTCGATAGAATTATACCACTCTTTCAGACCATATAACATATTCAGCTTATTATTTATAAAAATATCATATTTTGTATTTAATTCATCCTGGAAATGGCAGTGGATATACGTTGGTTTTTCCGGAAAAAATGGCCGGTCGCACGGACGAAGGCAAAGGATACCATACTCATGCTCGAACGAGGACAAAACACGCTCAATCTGCATATCTGGCGAGAGAGGGATTTGCCTCTCTTCGAATTGCGCCTCGATCATCATCTCATCTTCTGTCAAGCCGCGTCCTTTCATGAAATCGTCGTCGCCAAACTCCAACCAGGGAGTCATCCGAATACGGGTTTCAGGCTTCAGTTCGGGGAATTTTTTGACTTCTACGGGAATCAACGAATCAAGAGTCCATTTTTTATCATCTATGGAGATCGACTGAGCCAAGGAATTTCGCTTTAACGCCCGAATGAGAGAATAGTTCATCGCCTCGTATGTCTCATCTTCTGGCTTCAGTCTAAAAACCGCTCGCAGAATTTCGTCAATAGTATGCCTGGGCGTCTCCTCGTCAAACAGATTCTCAACCGCATGCATTTTTTCCGGCTCAATAGGAAGAGCCTCCAACTTCCGTTTCGCTGGTTTTTCCGACGCGGGATCCGTTGGCGGAACCTGCCTCTTTTCCGTCAAAAACCACCGGCTATTTTTATCCTTATAGAGCCGTTTGTCGCCATAAGATACCGGATCAAACAGTGCCTTCCCCGGGTCCACGCTGGATTGATTAGAAACGATCCGCAATAGTTTGCGTTCCGTGACGGGTTCTTCTAAGTTTTTTAAATAATTATATACGAAATCACCAATATTCACCTTTTCTTTTAGTGTCCATTTTCTACCGGCATAACAGACAAATCGGTCGTCTTTTTCCAAATTCAGAACAATCTGGCTTCGTTGATTCCTGGGCTGTTTTGACGCCACTCTGCGCTTTAATTGAAGTGTAGTCAACATCTTAGTGGATGATTTCAATATTTCGTAAGCCGCTTTATGTTCCGGAAAATTTTCTAAGCGGAGAGACCACAACTCGTCAGCGTTTTTTACGTAAATATTTGGATTTCCTTCAAGTATTAACTCAATGCCGCCCGGACTTGGCGGTTTTTTTTCAAAATCTGCCATCAATTTTTGTATATCATCTATTGATTTCGGAACAAAATCAATCAAACATCGATTAATCGTCGCCTTTAAACTATGCGAGGGAGAGTGTTGTGCCATTAAATGCTCCTTTTCCCCTTATGGAGTCTTTATTTATATATACATTCAAGCGCTCAAATCTATTTTTATATGAAGCACTTTTTAAAAAATTAAATAATTTCTACAAATGACGCTCGGTCTCAGTTATCCGAAATAGCAAATGTTCATAAAATAATAAGGTTTCATAAAACAGAAACGCCCGTATGTAGACGGGCTAACTTAAAGATTCACTTTATTTAACGAATTTTCACTAAATTTTAATAAATCTTTACGAATCGAAATTATCCAATTATAAATTGGCTATGATTCTAATATAGTTTCAGCGTAAGGCTTTGTCAATAGAAAAACCTTGCCGCTGCGCTCCATTATGAATAGAACATAGAAAGAATTGGCGTCTCTCACAAGAAATTCCATTGTATCTCAATTCTTATCGGATAATACCGGAACTACTCCCATTCTTTGAGCTGCTCGATAAAACTTTCGTCGTGATATTCAATAATAAATAGATTGGCAATGATCCTCGCCTTTTTTTTCAGCGAATCGGCTTGGTCGGAAGATACGCCGCTGCGCAACGCGGTCAGATACGAGTCGAAAAGCTGGGACATGAGGTCACGATAGTTGCGTGTGAGACGCCGCATTTTTTCCAGATCACTCTCGCGATAGGCTTGTTCAAAAAGTTTTTTCACCTGGACGATCGATTTCTGATCCGGGGCTGTTTCCTGAGTTTCCACAGGATTATATTGGGGCAAAGGAGCCGCTAATTTTTTGATTTGAGCCGGATCGTCCATTTTTTTCCGGCCATCAGTTTTCTCCAGATAGGTCAAGGTAAGTCGATATTTTGCGTCGGCAAAGGTCGGTCGATATTTGAGCGCAGTCAAGAACTGTTGCCTTGCTTCCTCAATACGTCCCTGCTCCACAAAGGCTATCCCCTGTTGGTAATGAGATTTTGCCAGCCCTGTCCGTTTATCTGGCGGGACTGCCGTAACTTCCGCCATTGTAGGTAATGGGGGGACTGGGGGAGAGACCGAGGCACTCTGCGTCTTCCGATTGTCGATAGCCGTGGTTTTAACTTCTTCCATGGCAAGCTCTTCCGCGGAAAACTGATCCAGACTGTTTTCTGAAGCTTTTTGTTTAACCCGTTGATAAAACCTTTTTGCTTGATCAATATCGGCTTTATCACTGTAGGTTTGATCCAGATAAAAATTGACGTCAGGCAATATCGGATTATAATTCAACGCCAGGATATATTCCGCCCGAGCTTCCGACAGTCGATTTTGCTCATGAAAACCTCTGCCGCGGCGAAAGTGATAGATAGCAAGATCTTGGTCTCTGTTTTTCTTGGGGAGGGGAGCTGGTACAACCGCATGGTCAGGAACCTCCATGCCTGGGACAAATTGCGGTATTTCCAGATCGCCTTGAGAGCGAATTACGAGAGGCGGGATGGACGAAGACTCAGATGACAAAGTCGAGGAATTATGATAGCTTAGGCTCTGGGATTGAAGTTCTCCAGTAGAGAGCGGGGTCTCCTTTCCGTCGGAACTTGCAACAACGGCATAAGGAGGCGCGGATTTATTCTGCCATTGCCAGAGCGGAATATTTCGCTGTTGATACGATTCCGGCTCAGCCATCTCGTCCGCATAGATTGGCTTTGGAATCGGGTTTGGAGTGGGATCTATTCGAACTCCTCCGACCCATTGAACAATTTCGTCTCCAAACGCGGCGTCAAGTTCGCGTAAGTACGCGTCGAAATCATAAAAAAGTGCATTTTCGTTAGCGAAAACATATCCCTCATCAATGAGATATTTGTTGACATTTCCATTTTCGCTGATTATTTCAATGGTTCGCATCTCATTTTGAGCGACATGTTCGATGATCAAGACGTGTTCGCCATGAATCCGCCGGTTAAGTGCTTGTAGAGCCAACTCTCGGTCTGCGACCAGCACCTCGTCTGGCAACTGGACGCCCCACAGTTCCACCATGCCCAGCGGAGCGATGAACAGTGTTTCCCCTTTGATCGATACTGCTTTCCCAATGATCATCTCTTCATTACTTGATTCCACAGCCGAAGCGGGTATAAAACAAAGGAAAAACGCCCATACGACCGCCGCGACGGTTATCGGAATATCGTTCTTTTTTTTCGTCATGTTTTGGCTCTCCTAATTATTGCATATTTTGTGAGGCGACACTGTCTCCGTGCAACTTTTTCAGAATAGCTTTTTTTACAATCAGGGGGACAAAAGGCGTTAGGTCACCGTTAAGCGTGGCTACTTGCCGCACCAAACTGGAGCTCATATAACTGAACGCCTCATTGGTCAGAAGAAAAGCCGTTTCCAATTCCGACCACATCTTCCGATTGCTCAACGCCATCTGAAATTCATACTCGAAATCGGACAAGACCCGCATACCGCGCACCACTACGGAAACTCCTCGTTTTCTCGCGAACTCAACAGTCAGAGTGGAAAAGGATTCGACAGTTGTATAATCCAAATCTGCAGTGCATTTTTTGATCAGCTCGACCCGTTCCTCCAGAGTAAACATTGTTTTTTTTCCGGAATGACGGGCAACCGCGATAATAAGCTCGTCAAACAGTTTCCCGGATCTTTGAATCAGATCGAGATGACCGTTCGTCAACGGGTCAAAAGTTCCGGGATAGATGGCGGTTCGTTTGATATTCATCAAAATTTCCTCGATTCGTAATTCTGGTTAGAATGACAATCCCCTGGCTCGATGTTTTCGTCTAAAATTTTCTTGATCCGCTTTTGTGAGTCCTCGAAAGACCTTCAGCCGAATGTCTCGTGGGGTGTTGTCGTTCATTAATAAGGAGAGCCGCACATCGTATTGTTGCCCCCATGGCGGCGTTTCAAATAAGAGCGTCAGCAGTTTTGGCGACGACTGATACCCCTTGGCAATCTTGATCGCATGGTATTGCCGGATATGGTTGTAACGAATGGCATAGCTCAAGACGCGATCGCCGCCCAGATCGACAATGATCTGAGTCACATCCGAGGGCCCTCGTCCCAACAATTGTGTGCGTTGTTCCTCCCCGGCTTGGCTAATCCGCTGACGGAAGATATCCAGCATTCGTTGGCGCATACCGGGCTGCATCCCCCGGCTGGCTCCTAACAGATAGACCAAGTCAATTATTGAAAATCCGGATAAGAGCTGCATTGCCAACGATTTCGGAATATTGGGATTTTTCACCATTTCTATATGAATTTTAACCAATCGCATCCAAATTTTATTCTGACCGATCTTATCAAGGACCTCCGCGGAAGTGGACAGGTCGCGGACAATCCACAATATTTTCTTTTCATTCATATTGGGATTATCCAAAGCCGCCAGCGTGACCTGAGGATTTTTCAGCTCAAGCAATAGGTCTAACAGTTCTGGAGAACTGCGTGGGGCAATGGCGATTTTTTGTTCCACCGGTAATCTTTTCAGTTTTTTCCGAGCTTGTGCAATGCGGCTTACATTCACATCCTTTTGGTCGCGTTCTGCAGTCATTTATACCCCCCTATATCCCCAAGGAAATTCCCGATCGAGGAGGGCTTAGCGGCGAATCTTTCCGTGGTCGAGAGAGTGCTGGCTTGGGAGGAGTTTCGGGATCCGGCTCATGTTTTGGTTCGGTTCGGAAGGAGGATGACAACTGACGTAATTCTTCCGCTTGTCGGTTCAGGTTGTCAATCACAGACACGATATTTGTCACCAGGTCCTGATTTTGTTGGGAGATAGAGGCGATATTTTCTACAGCTTTCACCACCTGTTCTCCACTTCTATTCTGTTCATTCATCGCCATGGAGACCTGTTTAGTCATGGTGTTCATCATATCGACTGCCTTCATAATCTGATCTCCTCCTCGGCTCTGCTCCTTGGTGGCGTTATTGATCTGGCGGGTCATCCGACGGATATCTTCAAATCCTTTGACCACTTGATCGGAAGCACTCGCCTGCTGATCCGTGGTATGACTGATCTCCTCCATCATTTTATTGACTGACTCAATTTCCTCCACAATCTTCTCCAAGGCTTCTCCGGCTCGACCGGCTGAAGCGACCCCTTCATTTACCTGACGCGCGCCTTCTTCCGTCGCGTGTATCGTATTTTCCGTATCTGTCTGCACATTCTGGATCAGTTCCACGATTTTTTTTGCCGATCCTGCAGACCGTTCAGCCAATTTTCTGACCTCCTCAGCGACCACGGCAAAGCCGCGTCCATGCTCGCCTGCTCGTGCGGCTTCGATAGCCGCGTTCAAAGCCAGTAAGTTGGTCTGATCCGCTATATCGTCGATCACTTCCACGATACTGTTGATACGTTTGCTGCTCTCCTTCAGCTCTCCGATCATCCGAATAATATCGCCCATAGTTCCGGCGATTTGCTGCATTCCTCTGACCATCAGTTTCACAATATCGCCGCCATTCTGCGCGACCTCGACTGCCGAACGGGAGGAAACGCCAGCGGTGGAGGCGTTATGCGCCACATGCTCAATCGATACGACCATATTTTCGATAATTGCTGTATTGCGATTGACAATATCGGTCAAATCATTCGTGTTGGTAGCTACGGACTGGATCGATTTGGTCATCTGCTCGATAGAGGCAGACGTCTCGCCCACATTATTTGCCAACGCTTCGGTGTTGCCCGCGACATGCTGTATCGAGCTTGCCATCTCCTCCATAGAAGCGAAAGTCTCTTCCGTCGCGCTGGACTGCTCAATCGTCCCGTGCTGAATCTGCCGACTGCTGTCGGACAGCCTATCCGTAGTTTCGGCGATTAGAATTATCGATTCCATTACCTGCCGGATAACGACCCTCAGACTATCGGTCATTTTCTGAATCGCTGTGAGAAGTTGACCGGCCTCATCCTCTCCCACCTTTTCCGTCACTTTAACTGCCAGATCGCCCTCTGATATCTGTTTAGCGACCTCCGCCGCGTCTTTGATCGGCTTGGCAATGTTGTTGGATAGCGATATTATCAAAGCGATCAAAAAGAAGAGGGCGAGGAAAGAGATGCCCGCGACAAAAGAGAGTATTTTTTTGACGGGATCGAGTATTTCTGAGATCGGCGCGATAACGACCAATCCCCAGGGGGTCTCGCTATACCCGACTTGTATCGGGATGGTCACCGCGTAGACCTTCTCACCAGTCACGTCGGATATGCCTTCTATCCTGACCACCTCGCCTTCCCGCGCTTGTTTCTGCGACCTGGAGATAATCGATTGCTCGGGAAGCGCAGTTATGTCCTGGCCGATCAGTCTTGAATCGGGATGCGTCACCACCGAGCCATCGTAGGAGATAACAAAAGCATAGCCCGAATTAAACAGCCGAAATTCTTTTGCTATATCGTTCAAATTGCTAAGTGCTATATCCACTGTGGTGACGCCGACAAAATTGTCCTGATTTTTGATCACGCCGCTGACGGTTGTCATCAACACGTCCTCTCCCGCGATTGGATAGAGATAAGGCTCCACAATCGCCTCAAGTCCGCTCAATTTTGGTTGAAAATACCACCGGCTTAGCTGCGGATTGTCATAGTCAACCAGAGGATTCAGCCGTAACTCGTCGTTCAAAACGCTCCAATAGGGAATAAATCGTCCGGTTTCATCATGACCGAGCGCGTTGACGAACTGCGCGTCTCTGCCGTCAAACGCATTTGGCTCCCAGGCGGTGCACATACCGATAAAGTTTTCATTATTGATCAACACATTTTTGATCATTTCGTGGCAGCGATCTCGGCTCATCGACATATCGCTATTTTTTAACCCTTCAAGTGCCTGCGCCAATGTTCGAGCCGCGTGCATAGCCACTTCCAGTTCCGCGTCAATCTGATTGGCAAAACGGAACGCGCTTTGCTCCACCTCTTGATATGCCGCTTCCCTTGCCATATTGGTCGCGCGTATCGATACGACAGTGAAAATTGTAATAAAGGTAATTATCACAGCACTGGAAATCGGCAACAAAATTCTATTTCTTAAATTGGCATTTTGGAACATGACGATACCCCTCTTAGTCTGAAATGTATCTGTCAAATAAGTGAATTTCCGCGCCTATAGCCCGGATTATCCATTATCGTAGAAAGCGCACAGAGGTTTAAAATTTAACGGGTTATATTATTTGCCATGTCTTCAAGTTCGCGAAATCCATTAATTTCATTTGACAAAAGGTCTTTCTCAAAAGACCCTTTGTCTACTAACAAAAGAACATTCCAACCGACTTTTTTCGCGCCTTCAAAGTCATGTATGCGGCTGTCGCCGATATGCAAAAAACAATGGGATGGGAGGTCGAACTGCTTTTCCACATAGCGAAATATCTTCGCGTTCGGTTTTTCGACTCCGATCTCCGAGGATATGAAAATTTTGTCAAATAATTCAGTTATATTCATTTCAGTAAGAATGCAGCGAAGGCGTTTATCCCAATTGGATAATATAGCCGTTTTCATTCCCAGCCTTTTCATGGTCTGGATAGCAGAGAGTGCATGATCGGCAATCCGCCAGCACCGCGCTTCAGAAAAAGTGCCCCACATCTCTTGATACAGCGCGTCAAAATCATTGGCTTGCAGATTCAACAGATCGAGTATCTCCTTCACCGTATCTCGCCACCACTCCCATTCAGAATTTTCCGATATATTCTGTCTCGGCGCGCGCTGCCGCTTTTGATAAATCGAAAGAAACGCGCTCTTGATCTCCGATAGATCCGCTATCAACCCATGATCTCGCATCACTTGTCCGTAGATATGCGCCACGGAGGGATAGGGTTGCAACAGCGTGCCTCCAGCGTCGAACGTCACAGCTCGAATTTTTGAGAAATCCATAATCCTCTACTTTTTTCAACAAACGTCGTTTATCGACTGCTTGGTCGGTAATTTAATAGTGAGCTCTGCGCCTTTTCCCGGCTCGATCTCTGGCGAAAGTCTCCACCTTTTCAATATCTTGACGATTCATAGAGCGACAATGATGGTGCATATTCCCGCCGATCCAATGCATTCCGGATAATTAGGTTAAAAAGTTTTAGGAGATCTTTGGGGTTTAAGTTGGGTTTGATTTATTAAGCGGAGTTAGAAAAAAAATTCAAATTTTTGATTTTGGAAAAAAGAACCACTCCTCAGGAATTTGATACGCATCAATCAATCGGTGGGGATAAGAGAGTTTCCCCAAACTTTGGATTCGATGCGAATCGCTTCCGACCGAAAATCGGGCATTCTTTGAGACCGCGATCTCCACAAACTTTGGCAACGGCGTCATGGATCGGGCGTTTATCTCAAAAGCCACGCCGTGCGCTATGCCGACATCGACCAACTGCTCGAGCCGTTTCTCACTCCATACCGTCTCCGGTCGAATCCACCAGGCGCGTGGGATTAAAGTCGGATGAGCCAATATATCAAAGGAATAGAGTCCCAAAAAACGATCGACGTGGTCAATCATGCGACCGATTATTGTGTCAATATTTCGACAGACAAAATCCGGATGAAAAAGTGATTGCCCATCAACCTGGTGCAGGGCGGCGATAGTATAATCGAATCTGTCCAATAGGTCGGTGGAAACATGAAGTCTTGGTTCTATGCTGACCTCAATGCCGGTGTACACTGACAAGGATCTGATCCGGTCATAGTAGCCAGCGACCTCTCGGTCATTTTTCAGATACATCTCGGTATCTAAATGATCGGAAATCCCCAACCAAATGCCGAGTTCCACCGCACGCCGCGCCATCCGTTCCGGAGAATCTCTTCCGTCTGTAATATTGGTATGACAATGCAGATCAATGGTCTTGGAAGTCGGTTTATCCATTGGTTCTATTATGGTGTCTCTATTATGGAAAAATTGCAAAATAGGAGAATCAAGCCGATTTTTATCACCTTCAAAAAGGCGGATGCGCCATCAATCATGGAGATTTCAGGACAATCTGCATGATCATTTCCAATACTTACGTCTCGGCAAACGTCCCAAATCAATCGTTAACACCTTTTCTTGATTATTCCTTATCAACGTCAACTCAATCGGCGTGTTGGGTTGCTGGGAAAGAATAAATTGCCGAAACTCTCGGATATTTCGAATTTTGACACCGCTATACGCGACGATCAAATCTTTTGGGAGAATGCCAGCTTCTTGAGCCGGACCAGATGACTGAACCACCATCACGCCGCCAAGATCGGGATTAAGATGAAATCGTTCGGTTACGCCTGGGGTCAATTCCAAGATACTGACGCCGAGCCATCCTCGCTCAATTGAACCCGTCTCGATAAATTGATCTAATTTGATCCTCAGGTCGTTAATGGGGGAGATAAAGCCGACGTCATAATTTTTAGCTATCGTTGGCGACGTCGAGATCGCCTCTGTGACGCCGTCTTCAAGACCTGCGACAACAATACCTACCAACTCGCCTGATTTATTGAATACCGGCGCGCCGCTGTCTCCGGGCCGAACCGTCATGCTGATCTGAATCAACTGCTGCATACCAATATTCCGATTCGGATTGCTGACAAACCCAGTTGTCGGGGTGAATGACAATCCGTTGGGAGTTCCGACAGAAAGCAACCAGGAGCCCGCCTTCAGTTTGTTGGAATTTCCTAAGACAGGCGCAACGCATTTCTGATCAATTTTGAGCAAACAAACGCCGGTCAGGTCGTCATGTCCGACAACCCGCGCCCTGCGCCAAAGCTCATCTGTGAACATGGCAAGTGCTTGCTTGGCATTACCGATTATTTCTGAACTGGTGAGGAGGTATCCGTCTTCTCGGATGACAACGCCGCTACCGATGCTACGTTGTTGCAAAGTATCTGATAGATGATTGCATTGCACGGTCACTACAGTAGGCAACGTTTTGTCCAACAATGAAATCAGTTCACCTTCAAGGACGGTGATCTGCGCGGAAAAAAGAGAGAAGGGTGCTGATGCAAAAAAAAAGGATAATATGAAGAGAGTCCGTTTATTCATTCGTCTCAAAACTCGTCTCAAAACTGAAATTTGTTAGCATTTTGAGAGAGCGAATTTTTGCTTGTATCGCTCACCGCGTCGTAGATATCAAAGCTATCAGGATGGATCGGTCTTATGACATATTTTTCTCCATGCACGACGTTCTCCAACGTCTCTCCTTTATTCCCTTTGATCAAGTATGGCTCGTTTGTATTAAAGTGTTTCGGCGAGATTGTGGGAAGTACGAAGGAGTTCGTCGGTGAATTCTGTACAGGATTGATCGATGGGTCGCCGGGGAAAGTCTGAGTCGGCTTTGTTCCGCCCATTATATCAGACGATACGGGCGCGACAGTTTCCGACGTCATGGAGGGCGAAGTGCTGAGCGGCATGTATCCGCGCAAGAAGAAGCCGCTAGCACCCATAATGACGCAAGCTGTGGTCATAGCTAAAATAGGAACAAAGCTTGGCCTGGGTATCACAAGGGTAGGAACGTAAGACAGAATGCTATCCCATAGAGTCGGCTTAGACTGCTGGAGTCTCTGACGAAGTTGACGTTCAAAATCGAGTGAGGTCTCGATTTTCGGAAAGTAAACCAAAAGTTTCAATGTCTTGCGAAAGTATTGATACTCACGCTGACAATCGTGACATTGAGAAAAATGATTTTCTACCTTTTTCTTTAAATCCTCGGTGATTGCGCCCTCGTACATATCCGATAAAAGAGCGGCTACATTGTCACATTCCATGCTAAACCTCCGTCACTCATTAACCGATTTCTCCTCTTTTTCACTTCTTTGCTGTTTGCTCGACCTGAAGATCATCCCGACTTCATCAAAGTAAGGCTGCATGGCTTCTTTCAAAGCCGACCTCGCTCGATTGACCCGAGATTTTACGGTCCCCATCGGAATCTTCAATATCCTTGCGATCTCCTCGTAAGACAATCCCTGCAAATCTCGTAAGGTAAATATTGTTTTATACTTACGGTTCAAAGACCCGACAGCGGCAAACAACGCCTCTGTCAGTTCTTTATTCTCACTGATCTTATCAGGCCGTTGAGACTCGTCGCCAATGAGAGATAGGGGATCAAAACTGTCGTCTTCATCTCTTTTTGTCCCCTGCCCCCACGAAAAGTAGGGGCGTCTCGCTCGATTACGGAGTTCATTTTTTGCCAGATTGGAGGCAATAGTATAAACCCATGTCGAAAAAGTCGCTCCTTCTCGAAACCGGTGCGCGTGCCGATAGACCCGAACAAACGCCTCTTGGGTCAGATCTTCGGATGCTTCCCGATCGCCGATGATCTGAAAAATGAAGTTGATCAGTCGGTTTTTGTAGCGCTTCACAAGCTCTTCAAAGGCTCGATTGTCTCCCTGTCCGACTGACGCGATCAAATCTTCGTCAGTCAAACGGACGGAATTCACAGAATCGTTTAAAAACATAGACGGCTACACTGGAAAAAAATATTGGTTCCTACTTAATTCATGCAAACTTCAGACGAATTTCAGCAAAAAAGAACAATCGAAAATTATAGAATTACGGTCAATATATGACAGAAACTATCCTCATATAGAAGTCCCCGAGGCGGGGTATTCCCCAGCTCGATTCTGCTCATATAGCTCATATATTTAAAGTATGGAAATAATAGCCACTTTTCGATCCATTGTCAACAAAAAATTCGTATTGTTTCATATTCCTGAACACTCTATCTGAACAAATGGACATGGGGAACACGTTTTCTAGTTGCCATAAACGCAAAATTCGTCTATCAAACGTATCGTAATTGGTTCGGGATTGGGAATAATTTGGGAATAATAAAGACGTTTTGTCAGCTCACACAAAATTTTAATTGACTTTGAGTTTGATATTTTATAGATTCAAAGACCTATGTAATTAACGATTATTTTTTTACTTTTACTTTTACTTTTAGATAGAAGAGATTGCGACAAAATGAATTTAAAGGAAAAATTTGAACACTTAAAAAGTAAGCTAAGTCTTGATCTTATCGCGTTGAGGGTGGTCGAATCTCAAGATTATACGCCGTTTGACACGATGGAGTTGATCCTGAAAACTCAGCGGGGGGAGTTGGGCGCATTTGAAGAACTGGTTCGGCGATATGAAAAAATGGTTTACAGTTTGGCATTTCAAATGTTGAACAACCACGACGATGCTGACGATGTGCTTCAAGACGCTTTTGTAAAAGTTTATAAATCATTGATAAACCTTAAGAATCCCTCTGCGTTTCTCACTTGGCTGCATCGAATTGTGGTCAATCTGAGTATTGATTTTGCAAGGAAAAAAAATCGATGGGTGGAGCTACACGAACAAGCTGAGGAATTAGACGACGATATGCCACTGATCTCTTTATGGCCTACCAATCCGGAACTGATATACAAAAATAGAAAATTAATGGAATTGGTTCAGGAGGCGGTTA
Organism: Candidatus Cloacimonetes bacterium 4572_55; assembly: GCA_002084765.1. Classification (GTDB taxonomy): domain Bacteria; phylum 4572-55; class 4572-55; order 4572-55; family 4572-55; genus 4572-55. The sequence goes on from NBMB01000029.1 coordinate 97,292, forward strand.
TGGAGTTACCCCCGCGACAGCGGGCAGTTATCATTCTCCATGAAGTGAAGGGATACAGCAAAAAAGAGATCGGGAGAATATTGAAATGTCCGCAAGGTACGGTTCGATCTAATTTGCATTATGCCAGGGAAAAGTTGAAAAAGCGGCTTGAGAAACATATCAATCTATAATATAATTTTGTTACCTAAAAATAGGCGGTTGCCATGTTAGATTGTGACGTAGTGAAAGCCCAATTGCAAGATTTCTTTGATAATGAGATTTCTAATATCGATAAAAAAGAAATTACAAAACATTTCCGGCGATGTAAATCATGTTATGAACATGCCTACTTGCTTTATTCCACCTTGACTCTGCTAAAAAATTTGCCGGGATCCTATCCAAATAATATCGGGAAAGATGGTATCGGACAGAGTAATATTTGGCCAGATAAAGAATATTGGGAACTTGCCACCAAAAATGTCCTGAGAAAAATTCCGAAAAAAAAAGGCGCGCCCTATTGTAGGTCTTGCACGTCGATATAAATTCGTCGGGGGTTATTTTGCTGTAACTCCCGACGCCCAGTTATCATACCATCCTCTCCATTTCGTCCCCATCTCAAAGTTATGAAAAAAAATCGGCTTCTGAGAAAAATCGCCGTGGACGGCGGCTCCTTTAACCCACTCCACAACGAGCACATCACCCGCCTGATTGGTATCCTGAAATCGAGCGGGTTCAATCTATTGGGGATCGATTCGCTGATGATTCTTCCCTCTGGGAGCGGTGGGCGCAAGGATAAGATGATCCACATTGACCCTACTTTGCGGTTGGAAATGGCGGAGTTTTTGGCGCGTGCTGTTCAGCCTCATGCCAAGATACCGATTTCGGTCAACCCTATCGATATTTTTCGTTCTCCAAACACGCCTACTTATTATTTATGGAAAGAGTTGCTAGGGCAAAAGTTTGGGCGGAAGTTGGAAAGTAAATCGGAGTATCAATCAATTCGATTTTGCTTTATTCTTGGGTCTGATTGGCAGCCGGATTCGATCCGTAGTCAGTGGGTCAGAGGCGGGAGATTGGTTGATCCCAATACCGGGTGCGATTTCATTATTACCCATCGGGAAGGCTACCCGCGGACTTATGACGCTTCGGATTACCCCAATTTTCATTGGGTCGAATATGCTCCTGACTACCAACCAAAGATGTTGTCCAGCTCCGAAATCCGGTTAAAAATAAAACAAGGCGTTGATATTTCTCAGGATGTGCCGATTTTTATCAAAAAATTGATTGAAAAGCATCGCCTCTATCAAGAGGCACAATTTCCGATTGCCTAAAATTGGCAATAATTTTAGCACCGAGGATTGCCGCGTATCTTTTGCATTCTCGGCAACATGCCCCAAAGCCGATCAAATTCTTGGGAAAATCGGGTTACCAAATATTCCTCATAAATGACAATGAGATTCTCAAAATTCCGTTCGGACGCGCTCCGAGTCCAATTAAAACTTCCGGTCGCCAGCGCAGAGCGATCAAATAGGGCAAATTTATGGTGCATGTGGTCTGAACCTGAGTCTGTAGCGACCAAAATATTTTTTCGGAATATCTTATAGATATCGCTGCCAGTGTCATGCGCTTTATCGTTGTCTGTGATCAAACGGATATGGACTCCGAGATCGTGCGCCTCGATTAACGACTCGTAAATCCGGTTATCGGTAATTGTGAAAACGCAAATATCTATTGACCGGCGGCTGTTGCGGATCAATGAAATAATTTCGTCTCGGCAGCCCTGACCCGGGCTAAACGCCGCTATGGAGTCCGAAGTCTCGACATGTTTTTCTTCCGTAATTTTTTTCTGGCTTCTTTCAATGATTTTGATCACATCTTCTAACCATTGCAGGATATGAAAATCGCTTGTATCCCGCGTTTTTTCTCGTGCGATCTCGAACGCTCTCCGACGCATGAAGCGCAGGTCATGGGGACTCGGGTCAAGATCGACGATCGCTTTTCGCAAATCGTCTCTTTCACCTCGACTCAACGAATAATCCTCAAAACTTTTTTTTAGCAGGGTTTCCGAATTATCAAAACGCATTGTCATAACTCCTTTGATATGGGCATATTACCTGAGAATTCCATCAGCGATTTTTCTCTTTCAACCAAAGTGGGATGGGAATAGTAGAAACGACTAAAAATCGGATGCGGAGTGAGGTTGGTCAGATTTTTCTCCGACATTTTTCGTAGCGCACTGATTAGCGGCGTCGGATTTCCGATCATTTCGCAAGCAAATCGATTTGCCTCATACTCATGTCGTCTGGAGATCGTGTTGAAAAAAGGCGACACCCAGAAACCAATCTCTCCGCTCAGCAACCCGGTCAACAGAAACGCGGGAGCGAGGCTGTCGGTTTGGAATCCGAATGCGATATAAAACCATCCGCAGGAGGCTAAATATGCCACCAGCCAGAAGCCGAACAGACTCATAAGGAATCCCAAAGCCAATCCTTTGGGGATATGTCCTTTTTTATAATGACCGATTTCGTGAGCTAACACAGCCTCAATCTGTCCATGATCCATTTGATCGATCAAAGTATCAAACAGAATGATCCGCCGAAATCGACCGAATCCGGTGAAAAAGGCATTGGAGTGGGTGGAGCGTTTGCTGCCGTCGATTATCTGAATGGTTTTTGCCGAAAATCCAGCGCGGTTTGCCAACGACATAAGCCGATTTTTCAGCTCTCCGTCTGGGAGAGGGCTTAACTTGTTAAAAAGAGGTAAGATCAGGCGTGGATAAAAAATCATCATTGCAAATTCGGGTAGTCACCCTATTGCATATTGTTGCTTCACGTATTATCTTAAGTGATCGCATCCCATTATTTTACTTATAACATGTTGAGGTCGCGGCTATGTGTAACAATAAAAGTCAAGCAGGTTGCCAGCGTTATCGTTGTCATACGTGCCACAAGACTTTTACCGATACCCGAGGCACGATTTTTTATGGTCGTCGCACGGCCGCTTCTAAAATTATTCGCGCCCTGATTATGATTGCTGAGGGTAACTGCATCAGC
>NBMB01000105.1 GCA_002084765.1 Candidatus Cloacimonetes bacterium 4572_55
TTTAACTATATCAAAGACCGGATCAGTCAAAAATTCAATATGATGCCGTTACATAAAATAATCCAAATGAAAACTGCTTAAACAGAGATTATTGAGTGGATACAAAAGGAGTTTGTTATGCCGGTAAAAAACTACTATGATAATTATGAAAAATCTGTGGTCGGAACAAAATTGGCTCTGATCGTATCCTATATTTTTGTGACGTTTTTAGATTTTATTTTAATCTTTAACGTCTGGTTTTCCTTGACTTACGTCATAATATTTTTGGGCGTGATATATGGATATTTTGCCAAAACCGCGTGCCCGCATTGTTACTATTTCGGAAAAATATGCAGTACTGGAACCGGTTTGATAGCGGCAAAATTGTACCGCCCAGTCGAAAAAAAAGACTTTGAGCCGAGTTATCAAAAAGCGATTATCCCCGGACTGGGCGTTTACCTCCTGCCGTTTCCGCTTGCGCTAATCGGTCTCATGACCGCAAAATCGCTGTTTGTCCATTTCATGTTGGTCTGCATCATGGTCTTTCTTTTGGGCGTGATATTTATCGTGCATCGCAAGCAGGCATGTCACAAGTGCTATAACAAGGATTTTTGTCCGGCGGGACCCGGCATTGAAAATATCAATTTTTTATAAGGGTCCGCAGATCATGCAAAAAAAAAATTAGAGCCTATATTGAGGAAGAGGACGATGAACTCGTCAGGCGCAAATCGCTCTTGGATGGGTTGATCCGGATCGACGTCAGTCTTGTCTATCCCGAATATTATATCAAAAGTTTAAATTTTCCGGTCTCTATCCCCACAGGCAAGGTGAAACGGTTGCGGGCAAAGTATCGCCGAAAAAAAATCGAGCGATTATTGACGATGGACGCGGGTTTAGCCGATAAGATCATCAAGCAGAACAAGCTGTATGATCTCGCTCCGATCCAGATTGTGATTCCGCCGCCCCTCAAGGTCTATAATCCTATTCTGCAGGACTTTGTCAGAGGATCAGACTATTTGCACCATGTTTTCCAAAACAACTACTTTGCCTATTGGTTCGCGACATTGGTCACGTTTTATCGGCACCATCACATCCGATCTTACGACGCTTCTTGGCAAAATGAGAAATATGGACGAGAAAACGAAACGTATCGACACGTGAAATCTCACGAAAATTTCCGAATTATTGTGAACAATCGGGCAAAACGGCAGCTAATACGAGCGATTTTCAATGATCGAAAGGTCACACGCTTCGGAGCGATCCGGCTGATTCGGTCGGTAGAAAAGCTCGCCCATACCGACCAAGAGACCTCCTCTACAATGAAAAACTTCCTACGAAAATTGGGAATGTGCTGATAAATTTTTTTAATAACCCGTTGTTTTATATTTACAAGCAGTAATTTTTTGTTTTTAGCATATCTGAGTCCCCTCTAAAAACTAAAAATTTGGGTGATTTTGCTAAATTTACGTGTCGTAAGTTCAACAATATCAACAAACGTTTTCAGCAATTTTCGCAAAAAGACCTTTTTAGCAAAAGTGTTGACTGTCCTGACCGCTATTCTTTTTCTCATGGGCGTTATAGGCATAGCGATTGCTATTTCTGCGCGGGGAAAATTGAAACTGGCTAAGGCTCCGATCAAGATCACAAATGTGAATGATCGATATCAGGCTTATAAAGCGACGTTGAAAAGGCAAATCCTTTCCAAAAAAGCATTCAAAAAATGGGAAAAATCTCTAAAAAAGGAAAAAAAGAGTGCCGACGCGGCGAATGATACTCGGAAAAAACGGGTGTACTCGCTTAATTTTAAGGGCGACTTACATGCTCGAGAGGTGGATTCCCTGCGAGAAGAGATCACCGCGATCCTCTCCGTTGCGACTGAGGGAGACGAGGTGGTTATCCATTTGGAGAGTCCGGGCGGATCTGTTGTTGGTTACGGTTTAGCCGCGTCCCAGTTGGAGCGGATTCGCGCCAGAAATATCCGTCTGACTGTGTCGGTCGATAAGATCGCGGCAAGCGGCGGATACAAAATGGCATGCGTTGCAGATCATCTTGTGACTGCGCCGTTCGCCATGATCGGATCGATTGGCGTGGTCATGGGACTGCCCAATTTTCATCGGCTATTGAAGAAAAAGGATATTGATTATGAGCTGCTGACAGCCGGGGAGTACAAGCGGACTTTGACTCTATTCGGAGAAAATACCAACGCGGCGCGACAAAAGGATCAAGAGAAATTGGAGGATTTCCATACGTTATTCAAGGATCATATCGCTTCGTATCGTCCGCAGGTGGATATTGACCGAGTGGGAAACGGCGATTATTGGGCGGCAAAACGCGCCTTAGAGATGGGTCTGGTGGACGAATTGATCACCAGCGATGATCTGCTGCTCTCTATGAACGAGACTGCAGATATTTATGAAGTCCGGTACAATCCGCCTAAAAAAATAATCGAAAAACTGTCCGAATCCAGTAGCGAGTTGATAAAGGACGCAGTTCTCAGCTTATGGGAAACGATTCGGACGAGTTGGTATTAGATGATGTCAAACTTCAATACTTGTGTGGGAAATACAAAAGAGACTATTGATCCATACGAACGTGACCTCCAAATAACGAATGATAACGAATGATTATGAGCCAGCAACAAAAAGCCTACTTATACGCCGCATTCAGCATCCTGATGTGGTCCACTGTGGCGTCAGCTTTTAAGCTGGCTCTGGAACGGTTGGATTTTACTCATCTGCTATTCTACGCCGCTTTTACCTCTACCGCCGTGTTGCTCCTGATTCTGATCCTCCAGGGCAAGCTCAGATTATTTCGAGAACAGACAAAAAAAGATGTGATCTCCTCGCTTTTTCTCGGATTTTTCAATCCTTTTATCTACTACCTGATCTTGTTTAAGGCATACGAACTATTACCCGCTCAGGAGGCGCAACCGCTCAACTGAACGTGGCCCGTAGTATTATCAGTGCTTTCCGCGATCGCATTTAAACAAAAGCTCAAAGCCAGAGTGATAATCGCGATCTTGATCAGTTTTAGTGGTGTTTTAATTATCTCCGTAAAGGGCGATCTTGCTTCGTTCCAATTTTCCAACCCTCTCGGTAGCTTTCTCGCCTTGGTCAGCTCACTTTTCTGGGCGACATATTGGATCCTAAATATGAAAGATCCGCGGGATCCGATAGTCAAATTGACCTTGAATTTTCTTTTTTCTTTAATCTATATTGGCTTTGTGGCAATCACATTCTCCCGATTTTATATACCGAGTCTGTATGAATTTGGGTTGGCTCTATATATTGGTCTATTCGAGATGGGACTTACTTTTGCAGCGTGGCTGAAGGCACTGAGTCTGTCAGAACATAGCGCGAAAATTGCAAATTTTGCCTATCTTTCGCCCTTTTTATCCCTGATTTTCATCCATTTTATCGTAGGCGAAAAGATTCTGATTTCATCAATTGCCGGATTGGGATTTATTATTGTCGGTATCGTTATCCAATCTACAGGGAAATAGCCTGGATTAGCGGATCGAAACAAAAATAGCCCCCATCTCAATATAGAGAAGGGGGCTTATAATCCGAGAAATATCGGAAGCTGTTTTATTTGCATTTAATAGCGTCGATATCCTCCACAAGGATTTCTCTATCCACGATCAATTTAATGCTTTGATTACAAAAATCGATATACTTGGTGGAAAATTCCTTATAATTCGCACTTTTTTGCGCCCTTTTAAAGTCCACGATTGCGCACTTTAGCTCACGAATCTGCTCAATCGGCTCTTCGATATTCTTATATAACTTCGTGCGGATTTCTCCTCGAGTGGCATAAGCAAAAGCGGATGTTTTTAAATTAAGTGCCTGGTTGATCGTTTTGAGAGCCGCGTCGTAGTCCAAAAGTTGCAGTTCAGTCTTTGCTTGATAAGTCACAGCATCGACATAGTTTGCGTTCAGCGTAACTGCTTTCTTAAACTTTAGTAGCGCGCCGGTCAGGTCCTTTAATTTATGCAGAGCCCGTCCCCAGCTATAGTAGGTCAAAGCGTTCGCCGCGCCCTTATCTTCGGCTTGTTGAAAAAATTCAATTGCCCGATTGTAGTTATTTTTTTTGGTCATCAACAACGAAGCGACTCGGTTGTATATCTGTCCGTCAGCCTCGCCTCCCATGATCACATTTGCCCATGCGCTGATAGCGGAATCCCAATCTTTCTTTTTCTCATAGATTTGCGCCAGCATGATGTTGTTATCCTTATCATCCGGATTGATTTTCGCTATCTGCTCGCAAGCCTTGAACGCTTTTTCGTACTGACCGGTTTCCCAGTAATTGCCACGCAAAATAAATCGAGAGCTGGTTGCCAAATCTTCGTTTTCCATACCGGTAACCTTCTCATACAAAGGGATCGCCTTATCAACCATGTTGAGCTTGTGATACGTATCAGCCAATTGATACACATAATAGACGCTTTTTGGGTCCAGCTCTTTTGCAAATTGCAACGGCTCAAGCGCGTCAACCAACTGATCCAGCTTAATATGGCACATACCGACATAAAAATTGCAGACCGCTTTGGTAGAAACGGTACTGTCGAAATTAGCAACCTGCTTTAGCGGTTCAAGTGCTTTGGAGAATTGATTCCGCTCATAATAAATAAGCCCAACATGGTATCGAGCGGGTGAATAGTTGGGGTCCTCGTCCAGAATTTCTAAGAATTTTTGTAAAGCGGAATCCGTATACTGGTCCTTCTGACCCGGATCCGACGCATTTTTAGCGTTATTAAAATCATCCAACGCAAAATCATATTTTTCCTTTAGCGGGTCGCTCTGGGCAAAAACCAGGCTAAATCCGAGGATTGCAAGTAATAACGTGAAGAAACCCATTTTAACATAACGATTCATAATTCCATAACTCCCTTTCTTAAAAAAAAACACATGAAAAATATTGACGAATAAACATTCTAAAAAATAATATATTTTTGTAAGCAAATCAAGTGCTTTTATGCGACTCTCTTAATATTGTCACGACAAAATTTTATTCCATATGCTCAACTTCTTTGCTTTTTGCCGAGACTCTCGCAGCTATTTTGCGTCTATGGTCATATCGACCAAGCGCGTTATGTCCCTTATGTCGATCAGGCCATCCTCGACGACGTCCGCCACATACGCGTCGATAAGGTTGGGCTGGGATTTTCCAGTTACGAATTTGACCAGGATCGCCACGTCCGCGTCGGTTATCAAAGAATCGCCGTTTAAGTCGCCTTTATGACGATGGGCGATCATAATATCCCCGGGACCGTAGCTGTAATCCGACGCACCGCTGTTGTCAATAATCTCGGCGTAAAGGTAATAAACGCCTTCTGGTACAGCACTCGCGTCCCATTCCCAGCGATTGTCCGCTTGGTCTTCGCTCAGGTCAGGAGAGATACGAGAGCCGTCCAGACCGTTGTCGTCGTCATCCATATAGAGCCGAATCGTCGCGTCATCATCCACATCTTGATCCTGCCATTGGACGAGAAAAAAGGCGTTGGCTATGTCTCCATCCGGTCCTAACAACGTGATTGTCGGCGGATCGTTTATTGATTCGATCTCGATATTAATGTCCGCTGGATCGCTGTCAAACTGTCCGTCGCTCACTTGAAACGTCAGCTGATCAGCTCCAAAGTAGTCCGCGTCCGGGGTATAGGTCAGATTCGGGAGCGACCCGGTAAGCGTCCCATGTTCCGGCTCGGCAATAATCTGATAATCGAGTGGGTCTTCCTCCGGATCGCTTCCGACCAATGTGAGATAGAACGGATTATCCTCTATCGAGTTATATTGCCCAGAATACGCAACGGGCGGCTGATTTGAGAATAAGACCGCGCACGCAATATTGGAGAGATCGGAATTTCCCGCGGTGTTGTACGCTCGAACTCGATAGCAATATTCACTGGACAACGCAACGTCCTGATCCGAAAATTCCGTCACATTCGCGCTGACTGTGCCAATAATATCGAAACTTCGGGT
>NBMB01000030.1 GCA_002084765.1 Candidatus Cloacimonetes bacterium 4572_55
TAAAACGAATCAAAAGAATGGCATTTGGATTCCGAAACTTCAATAACTTTCGATTGAGGATTATTACTAACTTTGACTAATTCCGTAAAAAAGTTCCATGAACCCCATTAACTTTTGCGTCACCAACAACAGCTTCTTTGAAGTCGTCAAGCGAATCGAAAACCTTTTTCAACAGTGGATCAACAACGTTCCCATTAGGCAGTAAAACCCCTGAGTGATGAGCCCATGCTTTCTTTGTAACACCTGGCTTGGTTGGCAATATATCGCCATGAACTTTTGGAAGTAAAGACACTTTCTCACCTTCTTTGAGAGCTTCAATCGTCGCACCCGCTAAGTATATCACAATCACGGCTACCTCCTTTTCTTACCTGCTTAATTGTTTTTGTCAATCTATTAGTCTTTGAAATCTTTCCTAATCCTTTTGTACCAGCTAAGGCCTCCCCAACAAAAGCAGTAATTTCACCCACCGCCTTGCCGGTTCTATAATCATCTCCGCTTGTCAGTTCCGAAGTTTTCTGTTCAACACCTGCCTTAAGTGCTTCATAAGTTTCAGATGGATGACTAACTACATGGACAAATCCCTTCCCGGTCTCAATGGGATGCCGCACAGTGGTATAAAGCCCAACAACAGTTTCTTTCACCCCTGTCACCAGTCCAACGGAATAACCGGTAATCGAATCCCAAACATCCTCACCCTGAGGATCAACCAAACGTATCGGATTATTCAAACCATAATTATACGGACTCCACCCCGCATACCTACTTGCAAACGGATCAACGCCAAACCATCTCCCCACATTACTATCATAATACCTTGCCCCAAAATAATCCAGCCCGCTTTCGCTATCCCGCTCCTTACCGATGAACTTGAGCTTGTTCACACCCCCGACCAGCCCGCCAGTGCGCAGGATTTTGCCGAAGGGATAGTAATCATTCACCGCCGCGACAACGCCGATCCCGTCGTCATCGCGCAGGATGAGCCGGTTGGAGCCCAGGTGATCCTTCAGGTAGAAATAATCCTTATCGCCGTCACCCTCAAACCGCTTTTGCCCCATCACGCCGCCGGCCAGCAGGTTAATATAGGCCACCGGCGGGATGTCTATCATAGACAGGGCGGTCAGCCGCACAACGCCGGTGGCGGTGGATGGCCTCAGGCGGATCAGGGCATCGGGGCCAATCTCGGTGGAGCCGCTCCCGGCAAAGGTCTCGGTCTGGCCGTCGTGCTCGATCTCTAATTGGGCATCACCGGTTGTGGTGAACTCAAAATTTAATCGCTGACCATCGGCGTTGGGGTTGATCTCAGCTAATATTTTCCCGGAAGCGGCGCGGACATACCAGTGCTCGGTGGAGCCGCGTTTCTTGTAAATACGATCGCTGCCAGCATAGCCATATTCGATTTCCGAGCCATCAGCCCTGTCAATATGCACCGGCAAGTTGTGGTAATCGTAAGTCAGGCTGCTCAGGCCGCGGCTGGCGTCGGCAGTCACATTGCCGCTGGGGTCATACTGGTAATTGCCGGGGGATTGGTCAAAGGCGTAATCCAACCGGTTTGTCCCCGGCAGATAAACATGGGTCTCGGTATTAATATCGATGGTGCCCCGGTTCAGGCTCAGGATATTGCCCCGCTGGTCATACTTGTAGCCCACATCGCCGAGAGGATCGATGTCCGCATTATCACCGGCGTCCGCGGTCAGCAGGCGGTTCAGGTGGTCATAGCCAAAGGTATAGTTGGCCGAAAAACCGTTGCTAGTCCAGGCCATGGAGCTCACATTGCCGTTGGCTTCATATTCCGGATCCAGGCTAAAGACATTGCTGCCGGTGTTAAACTCGTCCAGCCAGTCGCGGATGGTGTAGAGATAATCCAACGTTTCCAGCCCCTGGGCCAGGCGGGAATGTTTCACCTGGCCGGCCGGAGTGTAGGCAAAGGTCTTGATCGTGTCCACCACGCCGAGACCGCCCAATACCCGGGCCAGCCGCCCGGCATGGTCATACTCATAATTCAGGACAAATTCCCCAGCCGCGGAGGTGTATGTCAGCCGCAGCAGGTTGCTTAGATTGTCGTAATCGTAGTCGAGCGTGTTGGCAATGGTCTGATCGTCATCATAAAACTCGAGCTGCTCGTATGCCACATTGCCAAAGCTGTCGTAGCGCAGTAACCGCTCGTAGTCCGCATCCGGATCGTTGTCCATATTGATCCGGACGCGGGTCAGCCTGGCTTTGGGGTAGGGGCCGGACAAAAAGCTGACATCATAGTCGTAGCGTTCTTTCCAGACCGCGCTGTCGGCATAATCCTCATCCAAACCAGGCGGCCAGGCAATGCCGCTAACGACGCCCACATCGGTCACACGATGCAGGTCGTCATATATGGTCTCAGTGAATTCCACCGGGTCGGCCGCTGCCTGGCGGGCGGCCTGGCGCACCCGGTCGCCAAAGGCGTCGATATAATCGCGGCTGGTTTTGCCCGTCTCGTCGGTGGTCAGCACGGAGCGGTGCAATGCGCCGTCGAGATCGGCGTGATTGTAGTTGTAACTGACTGTGCTACCGCCCCCGGGCGGTGTGATGGCACTCGTCCGGTTGAGAGGGTCGGGCAGATAATCGATCTGGGCGTATGGGTGGCCATTGCCGTTGGGACCGCTTTCGCCATTATACCAGGCATTGGCATTGGCAACATACTGGCCGTCATAGGTGTGATCGGAGTCAGGCCGGCGATAGGGTTTCCAGATTTTTTGCTCGCGTCCCAGCAGGTCGTAATTGATGGCCGAAATAAGGTCATTTGCGCCCTCCCGGACGCGGGTTTGAACAAGCCGGGCCAGGCCGTCGTAATAGCTTGCGGTTATATACTCGCTGCCATCGCCGGGATATTGGGCGCTGGTAATGGCGTTGGGATTATTGTCATCATATTCGACATCGACATCGCGGGAATAGTAGTAATCATAGTCGCTGAGCTGGCTTCCGCTATGAGCAAGCGATTCCAACCGTCCGAAATCGTCGTAGCTGTAATTGGTGGTCACGCTGTTTTCGTCGATGCGGGCGGAGACCGCGCCCCAGCGTTCATCATACTGATAGTGGGTAATGAGATTGTCTCCCGGCGATTGCACCCGTTCGATTTCCTCTAAGTAAACGCCATTATCGCTGTACTCATAGCGGGTAGTTTTGTTCTCGCCATCAATGAATTCGGTCAGGTTGCCATGGCTGTCATAACTGTCAAAACTAACGTGCAACTCCCAGCCACTGGTTTCGGCCGGATTGGCAAAATCAAAGCCAGGCAGCCCTCCGGCTTGATCGCTGTGCCAGCGATAGATTGCTGCTGGCACATAAATAAATTCATCCTCGACAGCTTCCGCTCGCCATGTGGTGGCAGTTGAACTGAAAACATGGCTATTTTCAAAAATCGTTTTTTGGGCCACCTGGGCGCGCATATTGCGCTCGCGCATAGCAGGGTATTTGTCTTTCGCATATACAGTTTCGGACCTGCGCGGGACGCCATTGTCGTCGATGATGCTTTCTGCAGTCAAAATGAGGCTGTTGTTATAGGTGAGTGACTTTTGCCTGTGAATGCTATGGCCGCTCTCATATTGATAGCTGTCGATTCGATCCAAAGTCGAATACGCTAAATCGATCGTTACCACGGGATAACTTGGATTGTTCGCAGGAGTAATAGCCCGGGCAATGGGCGTGGATGAGTCCCCCTCTGGTCGAATGGTGTAATCATATATTTCCTTTTTGACTGCTAACGAGTTCCCGGCCGAATAATAGATTACTGAGTCTAACTTGCCCCAGGCCCAATCCTGAATCCCTTCGGCGACAAGACTAAACGCTCCGCTTGTGCTTTTGTCATATACAATTTCCCGTGACTCTCCAATTAGATAATGTGTTTTGATCGAGCTGCCATCTGGGTAGCTTTTCTCGATCCAGTCATAAAAGACACTATTTTGACCGCGCATGCCGCTCGAACAAAAGGGTAGCTGCTTTCTCCACTTAATTTCGGGAATGCCGGAGATATGACCGCTGCCAAAGGAATAATCGATTTCTAACGTATTACTGTGACCATCGCTTCTCCTGATTTGGCTCACCCGGCCCCCGCCTTGTTGTTGGTCTATAAATATAATATCCATGGTGTTACATTCACTGTTGTTGCACTCGATTGTCTGGTAAGAATTGTCTAAAAAATCGTCATTTTCATAATCGAACTCATCATAGCCGCCAGTAGGATAGATAATTTTGCTCAAAGACCAAAATTTGGAATTATCAATGCCCTTTAAAAAGCCAAAGTCGTCTCTGTAATAAAAAGATGGGTCATTGCGATATATATCCCAAAATTCACCGTTATCATAATATTCAAAACGATGACCAGGGATCGATTGCGTTTGACCTTCATTCCATTCGGTTATGCCAAGAAGTGTCGTCTTCTCAATTAAGCGGTCATCGCCGACAGCATACTCAAATTCTATGGTTTTAATGGCTGTCGAGCTGTCATTGCGATAGAGTTTGATCCTGTCAAGGCGGCGATGGATAAACAAGTCTTGATTATCGATTTCAAGGTCGGCATCTTGACGAATGCTGGTAATAAATTTGGCCTTGTGAGTTGAGGTTTTGATATATTTTGGATAAGTGAGCTGGGTGAGTTGGCTATTGCCTGGACCATGCACTCGAGTATAAACGTCGTCACCAGTCTCATATTCATATTCAATTTTTATCCATCCTCCCTGACTGATCGAATTTAATTTCCAGGGCTCAAAATCTCCAATGCTTTCGTAATCTGTCGGGCCGCTATAAGTTGGTCCGAGGATAGCCAGCAGCCGCCAGGTCGATACATAATCCTCATAGACGCCTTCCGGAGGTTTAAAACGGCTCAGGGTGGGTAAACCAAAGAGATAGCGAACGCCGTCCTGGGTCGTAATCGTAAATTCTTTGTAATCATCTTTAATTGTAGCACTATTATTTTTGGTCGTGTAGCCATCAACGGTAACCCCGTCATCATTAACGGAATATACAAAGTCTATTTTCCAGGGTTGCCAGGGCATGAGCACAAACCAGCCAAGAATCGGCGATGTTGCTGGAGCAGTGCTAAGAGAATTTGGATACATCACGGTTGAGCCGCCCGGAAGGTTGACCATGTAAATATCCGGCTGTGAGGTTATAGTCAAAGGCGGATCGGCAAAATCGACCTGGGGTTCCAGGGGAGTGCTAGAGGAAGTTCGAATCGCACCGCCCTGTGGACTTCTGGTAATGCTGCCCAGATCAAAAGACCAGCCTAAACCCACCCAACTGGCTGCCTGGTTGATGCCGATGCTCGATCGATAATGAATGGCTAATGGGAAATCGTGTCTGCTTTATGACCCGTTTGTCGAGATACAATATGCAATAGGGTGACTACCCCAATTTTGTAGTTCCCGTAAAAACTTCCCAAGAGCCATAACTTTTTAATTATCAAATATTAATCTGCGATAATCAACGTAATCAGCGGATCGAATACCCGTCATGGAGCGCGCGTTCATATATTTTTTTATCCTCCATATATTTATCGAGACGCTGCTCTAACTGTTGATCAGAAATAAAATTATACGCGTGGTACATCCTTAATAGCGATATTTGGATATGATAGAACGATCGAATCAGTTCGTTTTTACTCATCGTATCGGTATGATACCCCACACTTTGCCACCAATACTGAGAATTCTGCAATTTTTCGACCAGTGATTTGATATTTTTAAATTCGAAATTATAACCAAATTTTTTCGAATTTTGGAATATTGTAGAGCCAGCGTCAGGGATTTGCATAAAATTAAACGATACAATCTCGTGCCTCAAATCGGATATTTGAAATTTTTCGGCAAATACACGTATTATTTCATTAGATATTTCAAGTGTATCTTCGATGGTGTCACGAGTTTGATTGGGTAATCCCAAAAGAAAGTAGATACTTTGAGGGATATTATAATCAATTAACAATTGGCAGTGTTCCAAAAGTTGTTTATTTGAATATCCTTTCCCAAATTGGCGTCTAATATCAATATTTCCCGATTCAGGACTATGAGTCACTTCAAGACTATTTCCTGTATCTCTCGCCCATTGGCTCCATTGTTGGATATAGTCCTCTGTTGCCAACTCGAAAAGTTCAAACACAATATGAGCGTTTGTCATGCCTGATTGATACAACGCCTCAAAAAAACGTTGGGCATAACCGCTGCCACAATAGCGTATGTCGCCATAGATATAAATATTACGCCGATCTTTTTCCAAATTTTTTCGCATGATATCCACAAGAACTTCAGGATTAATGACGCCAAGCCCATTTCTCTTCATAATACGTGTATATGCCTCCCGGCTACCCGCGCAGAAACAGCAATTTCTATAACATCCTCTAAAAAATGAGATGTTCGCCCGATCCGGATTAATGACAGGCGCATCAATTAGTAAGTCATACCTTGTCAGGTCCATATCGTGAGAAATATCAGGTGGTTTCACATCATTGAAAACAATGCTTTCTCCATCTCTATAGACAAGATTTGGGACATTTTCCAATTTAGGATGGGTGCCCATTTTTTCCTGTAAAAAATCTACAATGGCTTCGTCGCACTCTCCAACCATCACATAATCGATCTGTGGATAATTTTGCAATATTTCCTTTGCAAAAAAAGAAGCGGATATCCCGCCTAATACAATGTGCGTATCCTTGGAGAGTTTCTTTATGAGGCGCGCACACTCCATTGCTCCGGCAGCGTGAATCATCCAGTGGACGTCCATCCCAACTATCCTGGGCGCATGTATAGACAATATATTTTCTATATGCTCCTGGATAGGCGTTTTTTTATCTATATAGACTCTTTCTCCTAAGTTCAAAATTTTTGTTGCATACCCGGCTTTATCAAGCCTGTTTGCCATACTAAAAAACCCCATTGGTATGGCAACAAATTGGTTTGTATAGCCCACGTCTGCATCTAAAGTGTGACTTGCGTCGTTTATATTTGCCGGCGGATGGATAAAAAGTATATCTAAATTATTATAGTTCATACCGTTTCGAAACCCCAACTTCATAGTTTTTGAAGATTATAGAAATAAAACGACAGCTCACAACAGAGCCCCCCATTTTATTTATGGATATAGAAAAATAAGATGCAATATACTGACTTTAATTTTGACATGCAAGAAATTTGTTGTTGACGTAGGAGCCGATCAATATTCTTAAAAAAAACGATTTGTCAACAATATTTATATGTGATAAAATAAAATTTTAGCCTCAATTAGCGCGTTCAGAACTCTGAGGCTAATACGAATAAAGCCCCACAGAATCTCGATATCCTGTGGGGATTTCCAAGAGCAGCCAATTCGTGACGATCGTCGTGTTATTCGTCCCAGAGATTTTCCAGCGTGTATGAACTGCCGTCGATTGCCCAAAGGTCAGCGAGAAAATAGCGGTGATTTTTGTCGATATCCGAGATATCTTGCATGTCATTCTGGCTAAGCGACGCTTCGGTTGCGGTAAAATTTTGCTGCATCCGTTTGGGGTTGAATGATTTGGGAACGACCCCGGTATTCCTGTGAATTGCCCAACTAATCAGCACCTGGGCTGGCGTGATTCCATGCTGTTCGGCGATCTTTGCGATTGTTGGGTCATCTAAGAGAACGGGTTCGCCCTCTACCTTGATAATAGGCGGTCGACCTGGCGATCCCAGAGGCGAATACGCTGTAAGATGAATTCCATTCTCTCTACAAAAATCGAGCATCTCAGGTTGTTGTAAGTAAGGGTGCAACTCGATTTGATTCATTTCAGGTTTTAGCCTTGCATCAGCAAGAAGCCCCCTCAGTTTAACGACACTGAAGTTGGAAACGCCGATATGCCGGCACAACCCCTTATCCACCAACGCTTCCATCGCCTTCCAGGTCTCCGAGAGCGGCAGGTCGTCGAGAGAGATCATATCCTCAGCGGATTCGGGAAGGAACACGCCCTTTTTTAATGCGATGGGCCAGTGCATAAGATAAAGATCGAGATAGTCCAGTTGCAAGTCCTCAAGGGTTTTCTCCAACGCTGGCTGTACATCCTCAGGTAGATGGGAATCACTCCATAATTTGGAGGTGATCCACATCTGATCTCGAGTAATAAGGCTCTCCTTCTTGAACGAATCGCTCAGAGCCTGCCCGATCTCAGCTTCATTGCCATAAATGAACGCGCAATCAATATGTCGGTATCCGATGCTCACGGCTTGTTTGATTGTGCTGTACACAACAGAAGGTTCAGCAGAACCCCAGGTTCCTAATCCCAGAATGGGCATCAGGTCTCCATTGGTAAATTGAAGTGTCTTCATAGTTAGCCTTCTTTTTTTAAGTAGTGACATGATAAGAGGTACGTGTATATTCTCAAGGAATTCATAACTCGACGCTTAGAACTCATACGTCAGTTTTGTCATAAAGGACGCGCCTTCCCGCGGCAGATCCTTCTCTATGTCCCCAGTCAGCTCCGGGTCCCGATAGTCTTCATCCAGAATATTATAGCCGCTGAATTGCAGTTTCAAGCTCGGGGCAAAGTCGAAATTTTGAAAGCTCATCGAGACGTTCACCAGAAATCGGGCGTCCATATTGTCTCGTTGATCCGCCACAACAAGATTTCCATTCTCGAATTTTTTCTCCTGGCTCCGCTTTCTCTCGCCTACATAATTGACCCATGTATTGGCGTTCATATGGGCGTCATAGACAAAATTCATCCCCAAATTGGCAATGATCTCTGGCGAGCCGCCCGGGCGAAAGTCCTCCTGAGTATACGTCGCTGTCACATTCCCAAGGGTATCGAGCGAGGTAATGGTCTGATTTGTCCGATTTTCTACATCCTGGTAGGTGAGGTTCACAAATCCAGACAACCTGTCCTCAAGAAATCGCGCTTTGGCTTCAAACTCAACTCCCCTTGATGCAAACTTACCGTAATTCGTCGCCAATCCATTGACCCAATCAATATGATCCTTGATCTGGACATCAAAGTAGGAAATACTGCCTTCCCCTATGCCGAAATCCACGCCCACCATTCCCTCAATGGTGGTCACGGTCTCCGGATCCAGATTTGGATTGCCGGTCGCCGCTGGATTGTTGCGGTTATACAGTTCCTCGAAAGAGGGCGCGCGAAACGCCTCGCCGTACAGCGTCTTAAAATAGACCTGTTCTATCAAGGAGATAACCAGACCCACACGCGGGTTGAGGGTGGATCCGACATCGTTATAATCGTCATAACGGATCCCTCCGGTCAATGCCAGACTGTTAAAAGTTTCTATATTTGCCAGCTTTTTTATATCAAAGGTGGTTTGAGCGTACCCTGTGGTAATGGTCCGAGTGGTGTCCACATTGTGGTTGCGAATATGCGAAAAGTCCACCATGCGCCCAAATGATTCCATAGGATTATACGAGACCCCGTCGTCCAAAGTGATAGGAGCACTTGTAGCGTTAAAGGTTGCGGCTTGTCCCACATCATACTGTTTCTGATACTCATAGAGCGCGCCACATACAGCCTCAATGCCCAACTCAAACTTATACGACACACTGACGTCTCCGATAAAACGGGATAATGTCAGATACGGATTTCCCAGCATTTTCTCTCCTTCAGGGAAGCCGAACATACCCGTTGCGGCATCTTCTGAGAACACTTCATAAATAGGCTCAGTAAGGTAGTGGCTATAGGAGGCTCTCACCGCGACATTGCCCTTTTCATTTGAAAAATCATCTAAAAAGGGACGTTTATATGCCAATTCTCCCATGTACGTAGTAACGCTCACTTCGTTATCGTCGGTCAAGTTGTTTGCTACTCCGATCGGACAGGAGCCTTCCAAATCTATGAACATAGTCTGGAAGGAAAAATTTTTATATGAGGCATTTGAAAAGAAGCTATAGCTTTCCATATCGTATGTGGTCTTTCCAGAAAAACCAAACGCGTCGCGCTCCACGTGCATCTCTGGTCCGTCCGATGCGAGATGTTCGCCAAACACCCTGATTTGGAGATCGTTTTTGTAAAGTGGGATAGAGGTTATATCGCTTTTATAATATGAAAATGCCACCGCAGGATGATAGGTATGAAAGTTCTCGCCTCGGAAAGAGATCAAGGAGGGCGTTTTGACCTTTTCCGTATTTTTTTTCTCTTTTGCGCCTTCCCAGGTCAGTATATTGACCACGCCTAAAAAAGCACCTGTGCCATACAGGGCGGACCCAGGACCGCGTATCACCTCAATCTGTCTGATATTGTCCACAGGAATACTCGCAATAAAAGGACCTGGGGATGAAAAATTGGTGATTGGTAGATCTGTTCCATTCAATAAGAATTTATACTTATTGCGGCTGCGTAAGCCTCGAAAAACAAAATTTGGCATCTGCATAATTGATTCCATTACCATGTCAATACCCACCACGCGTCGCAACGCGTCGTTAAGGCTTCGAGCCCCCATATTTTGGATATCTTTTGCCGTGATCACCGAGACAATTGATGGTGCTTCGGAAACTTTTTTTTCGGTTTTGGTCGCGGTCAGAATAATCGGATCCGTGTCAGAATAGATCATTTCCTCAAATGTCGTTCCATCAGAAAATAGCTCTTCTTGGAACGAATCTCCCTGGGACAGAGCTTCTGATTGGCATATAAGAATAATTCCAAAAATCAATGCCAAAAAACTCCAAAAAAAACGTTTAGATATTGTCATTTTTCCAAACTCCTTTTTTTTAATAGAACATAACGACCTCAATAAAAATCGCAATAAAACAAAGCTTAAAATAATATTTTGAGTTACGGATGACGCGCATTTCCACGCGTCTCAAAGTGGCATGCCAATGATCCCTGCAATGCGGTTTTAAAAAACAGATTCAGAATCCATCTTGAAACTGAATTTGGTTTTCCGACCAGCTTTCCTTCATTGTAAACCCGCTCGAACACAGAAGATATCTTCTTTATTCGATATCCTTTTCCCTGAACAAATGCAACCGGGTTATCTTGCAAAAACTTAAACTGAGCCATTTTTTGAATAGTTTTACTGAACGATTGGTTATATTTCGTGACAATTTTTCGTGTCGCCAGATCACAAAGGATATCGTGATGCGGGAAAAGGTCTTGCAACGTTTCAAATAATATTGATATCTCCTCTTCCTCGAGATACACCAAGACGCCTTCGATCACAAAAAGAGTGGGACTTTTTTGGGCGTATGCGGATAGCTTTTCACGCAGGGATTCTTTGGCAAAGTCAATGGGAATTCGGGTTAAGGGATTCGGACATTTGGCAATAGGAAGCGCGCTATTTTTATGGGAGATCACAGCAGGCTCGTCAACTTCTATCCATTCTCCCCCTCCCAACTGATACGCACGGGTATCAAACCCTGCGCCAATGAGCACCACTTTTGCTTTTGGATTGGCTTTGAGAAATTTTTTTATCGACTCTGTCAACATAAGGTGTCGATAGAGGATAAATTTGCTATTTTTTTGGAAAATCTTGAATTGCTCCATGACCTCCATGGCTTCTTTATTCATAAATCGTTCTGCATATATATCTCCGCAGATCGGTTCGGGACTGTTGGCGTCTTGCGCTCGGATGCCGCATGTGTAAAACGCAGTTTTTGAAATCGGCTTCATTATCTTTTTTTCCTTTCTATGTAAAATGCCAAATCTTTAATAGTCGCATGTCGGAGAAAATTCGATATGGAAATAACGTAGCCCATCCTATGTTTAATCACATCCAATAAGCGAACAAGCAACAAGGAATATCCGCCTAAATCAAAAAAATTATTTTCTATTCCAATTGGATGAATACCCAAAGTATCCTCCCATATTTGGGCAAGATTCTTTTCCAGTTCAGTTACCGAATTCTCGGGAACGTCGCTCTTTTTTTGTATGAGATCGGGCTTTGGCAACCCTTTCCGATATATTTTTCCGTCGGGCGTCAGGGGAATTTTGTTTATCATAAGGTATGTTGAAGGGACCATGTATCCTGGCAAGTCGTTTTGCAGATCATAATGTAGCGCGTGTATGTCAAGAGATGATTCTGGATCTGGCATGAGATAAGCGACAATGTGTTTATCATCGGATTTTTCCGCTGCAATGACGATACTTTTTTTTATGAGGCGGTAGGAGTCTAAAATGGACTCAATTCTTTTTGTTTCAATCTGATAATCTTTTATTTTTATTTGACGGTCAAGCCTTCCGAGAAATTCAATAAAACCATCTGCACGATAACAAGCCACATCCCCTGTTTTAAATAGTTTTCTATCACTTTTTTCATTCATCTTTTCAGTAAAAGGGTCCGGGACAAATTTTTTATTGGTCAAATCAGGTCGGTTTACGTACCCTCTCGCCAATCCGACGCCTCCGACATACAATTCGCCAGGGACTCCAATCGGCGTAGGGCGTTTATGTTCGTCAAGAATATAGAGCCTTGTATTCCCGATAGGCTTTCCGATATGAGTCGGATCCGTGGGCTTAAGTGGCTTAGAGATGGCCGCGTACGCAGTATATTCCGCCACTCCATAAGCACTTATAAACTTTCGTCCTTTTGCCCATTTTGATCTGAGTCCATCAGGGCAAAGATCGCCTGTAACAACAAGCGTCTTGAGATCGGGAAGCGGTTCATCCGGCATAGACCTCAAGGCTCCCGGCGCCAATGTCACACAGGTGATTTTCAATTGCCAAAGGGTTTGGTATAAATTTCTCCCGGGGGTCATATCCTCCTTTTTGGCCAAACATAGCGTGGCTCCGGAACACAAAGCGACGAATATGTCCGATGTAGAGATTGGATACCCGAGGGGAACAGATTGTAATATTCGGCTTTTTGGGATTATGGAGAACGCGCGCGTGGTTTCTTTTGTCAGATGACAAATTGCTTGATGTCCAATCATCACTCCTTTGGGCTTACCCATGATTGATCCTGATGTAAACGCCACATACGCCAAGTTTGACGCAGTAGCCAAAAGCGGTAAATTATCAGCCGGCTCTTTATCAATTATTTTTTGATCTTTGTCTAATAAAACCCATCTCGTTGAATTTTTTGGAAGATTCAGAGACGATTTTTCTTGTGTCAAAATCGTCTCTATTTTGGCGTCACGGATGATTTCACTTAATTTTTCCTGAGAATAATTCGGGTCTAAAGGCAGATACGCGGCACCCGCTTTTAAAATAGCCAGCAGAGCGACGATGCTTTTCGGTGGGCAGTGCACAAAAACACCGACAATATTTTCCGGCTCCACGCTATATTTTTGCACATAGCGCGCCAACTGGTTTGCTTTCTGATTAAGTTCATCATACGTGAGCCTGTCGCCTTGAAATTCAATTGCGACTGCGTGTGGAGATTTTTCCACCTGTTCTTCAAATAGTTGATGGATGCATGTATTTTTTGGAGACGGGTCATTTGTTTTATTCCAATCTGTGAGCGTCTGTCTTTTTTCGTACGGGGTCAAGATCGATAGTTCGGAGATTTTTTTATTGGGATCCGATACAATCTCTTTAAGTATGTTCTGAAAATGATCAATCATCCGCTTGATGGTCCCGGCTTTAAATAGATCGGTATTATACTGAATAACCGAAGCGATACCGTTCCTTACTTCTCTCATTCTCAGAGACAAATCAAATTCTGATTCCAAATCGTTAACGGTAATATCCTTGAATTGGAATAGATCCATGGGAGTGTTGTCGGGAGTGTTGTCCAATCCGAAAAGTATCTGGAATAAAGGAAAGCAGCTCGCGTCTCTTTTTGGCTGAAGTTTTTGTATTAAGACGCCAAGAGGCAAATTTTGATGCTTGTATGCGTCAAGCAATACTTTTTTTACTCGTTCGAGCAATTGATAATAGGTAGGATTTCCGGAAATATCTATATGTAACGGCAATGTATTCACAAAAAAACCGATCAGCGGTTCCAGCTCTTTTCTGGCTCTGTTTGCTACTAAAGAACCTATCACAAAGCTCTCTTGACCGGTGTGGTATTTCAACAATATTGCCAGCGCGGATATCAGAGCCATATACAATGTTGTCTGCTTTTGGGAGCATATTTTTTTAAATTGAGAGATGAATTCCATATCTAATCTAAATTTTTCAAAATCTCCCCTAAAACGTCGGGTCGGGGGTCGAGGGAAATCGGTTGGAATTTGCAACAAATCGGGCGCGTTTTCCAAATGCGCTTTCCAAAAATCGAGATAGTAGGCGATTTTTTTCGGAGTGAGCTGCTGACGTTCCCACTGAGAAAAGTCTGCATATTGAATGGGCAACTCCGGCAAATCCAGCTCTATTCTGTTAAGATATGCGCCATATAATTTCACCAATTCATTGACAAACACACCCATGGACCAGCCGTCGGAGATAATGTGATGCATCACAATAATTAATATCTGTTTGTCAGGCGACAGTTGGATGAGGCTTGCTCTTAGCAATGGAGCTTCTCGCAGATCGAACTGAAATCGGGTCTCTTTTGTTATGCTCTTCTTAACGGCTTTGTCCAACCCCACGCCGGTCAGATGCTGAAGGTCGATACGATTGATCTTGAATGGCGCGACAGATACAATATTTTGGACAGGCTGACCATCCAGGGCATGGAAAGTTGTTCGGAAGGATTCGTGCCTTTGTACAATCTTGTTAAAGCTCTTTTCCAGTGCTTCCCGATTGGGTTTCTCTTTCAGATGAATAACGGCGGGCATGTTGTAGATCGGGCTATCGCCTGACAGAATGTCCATAAACCAGAGGCGCTCCTGGGAAAAAGAGAGAGGCAGGCTCGAACCGCGCTCCACAAGTCGAATAGGGTCAATTGGACTAAATTGATTTAGCAACTCAATAATATCTTCTTTATTCCTTTTCAACTCCTTGACTAATTCCGAGGTCAAGATTCCTTTTGGCGCATCGACTTTCAGCCGATCATTTTCGACGTGCAGTCTGATATCCGACTCTCTTAGGCGAATCAAAAAATCTTCCGTGTGCCTCATATCTCGATCTCCTCTCGTTCGCCGCTTGTTGTTGGCGCGTCGGAAAATACCTGAGTCGATTGCAATTGACGGATAAAATCTGACAGTTGCGCGACCGTGGACTTTTCGAACAGGCTTTGCAACGGTAACGTGGTGTGAAACTGCTCTTGGACCCGACTGACAAGCTGAGTTCCTAACAAAGAATGCCCCCCCAGATCAAAAAAATTGTCATTGACGCCGACCGGACTCACGCCGAGCAGGTCTTGCCAGATTCCTACCAGCGCAGTTTCTATATCATCACGGGGAGCGGCGTAGTCTGTATTCAATTTTGGGCGTTGGTGTGATGACTTGGACTGGTTTTTCTTCTCCGACGCGTTCAGAAATGTCTTGATAATGCGTGCCACTTCATTTTTGATCGCCTTCAGGTCTCGGGTTGAGGTGGCGACTCGCTGATAAGTAGATTCCACAATCCTCTGAAATATCTCGACTCCCTCTGTCGGTGTAATCTCGTCCAACAGCAGGGAGGGACCATCATACGACTCCGCCCATTTTTCCGCAGCCTTGACTGACAGACCGACCTCCACCCAGTCCGTCCAGTTGATAGCCACAGTAAACAACCCGTCTGAAGCTGTTTTGTGATAACTGTACGCGTCCAGAAATTCGTTTGCCGCGCAATAGGCGACCTGCCCAAATTTGGTATGATAAAGAATTGAACTGAGTGAGGAGCACAGTGCGATAAAGTCGGGCTTTGCATCTCGGAGAACCCGATCTAAGACCAATGTGCCACGCACTTTGGGACGCATTACCTCCTCGATATCGTCTCGGGTGCGGGCGTGAATGATACCCGCGTAATCCGCCACCCCAGCACTATGGATCACTCCGTTAATTTGACCAAAATGCGCGATGGATTCCTCCACAACTTTGCGCATCTGTTCCAAATCGCCCACATCGGCGCTGAAGACACGGAACTGCGCTCCCATCTCTTCAAGCTCCATCATTCGTCGAATTTTCTCCGAGGTTGCCTCTTTCTCGTCATGTTCAGCGAGCCATTTTTGCCATTCATCCCTTGGAGGCGATGAGGAACGCCCCAGCAGGATCAGCCGCGCCTGAATTTTTTCAGCGAGACCTTTGGCAATTGAGAAGCCGACGCCTCCCAATCCTCCTGTAACGAGGTAGACACCCTGATTTTTTAGCCGGATCGGCGGGCTTTCTTTCAGATAAGCTGGCTCAAATGACTCTCTCCAGCGATATTTCCCACGATGCGCGACAATTGGATCGTCGTTTTCCGCCTCAAGCTCCATGAGGATGCGGTCAACCATGTCAGCGTCAATTTTTTTGCTCGCCGGATCATCAGAGAGGTCGGCGAGAGATATGTCGATATTGCGGCACTTTATGGATTGATACTCCTGGGGGATGATCTTGATCGCGCCGATAATCGGCGTATCCTCGGGATAAAGCAAGTCTTCTCCTGTCACCTCATACAGGTTGGCGGTCACGGCGTCGATCCTCAGCCTATTTTCTCGGAGTACCGCCTGTCCCAAGGTCTGCGTGAGATAGATTAGGCTATAAAATCCCCGATCCTGAATCTGATCCAAATTCTCCAACACGGGCTGGGGGGTTTTATCAAGAGTCCATAAGTGGAGTATCCTTTCCGGCAGTTTATTTTGCGCTTTCAACTCCTGGATCAATCTCTCAAAATCTGATTTTTTACTCGGATTGAGTCTATATTCCTCTTCATGGTTCTTTGAAAAGTTCTCTCCAACTCGGACTATGACAGTGCTGGCACCTTTTTTTCGCAAACGGGTTGCCAAAGCCGATCCAAGACCTTTTTCATCGGCAAGAATAAGCCAGCCCGGGTCCGCAGATTGGTCCGCAGATTTCGCAGATTTGTCCGCAGATTTCGCAGATTTGTCCGCAGATTTCGCAGATTGGTCCGCAGATTTCGCAGATTGGTCCGCAGATTGGACAGGATCGACAAGTCGCTGCCAGGTCGGTACGTAAAACCAATCGCCCATGTCCGACTTTTTGTCCATTTTTGGCGTATTTTCACCCGCCTGGTAATCAAGCGGATTTGGCTCTACCCAATATGAGCGTTTCTCAAAAGGATAGGCGGGCAGAGAGACGCGATACCGATATTCTCGCTCATAAAATGCCTCCCAATCGACATTCCCGTGGTTGAGCCAAATTTTTCCAATTGTATTCAGCAAGAACGCGCTGTCTGCCTGCTGTTCTTTTGGATGGCGCATCGTTGTCAGAATAAGATGGTTTGGCTTTTGATCCTGATGCTGTCTGGCAAAGGAGCTTAGAGAGCGTCCCGGTCCCACCTCGAGCAAAATTTGATTTGGCGTTTTTAATATCTCCGCCAGACCTTCGGAGAAACGGACGGTCTGACGCAAATGGTCGACCCAATAATATGGATCAGTCGCCTCTTCCGGAGTGATCCACGTTCCGCTGACATTGGAGATATAGGGAAGTTGCGGCGGATGCAGTTCGATCTTTTTCACCTCCTGGGCAAACGCGTCCATAATCGGCTCCATCAATGTGGAGTGAGACGCGCAAGGGATATGGAGCAGACGACATTCCACGCCTCGCTCCTCAAACTGAGCGTTCAGCTTTTCCACCAAGTCACAAGCACCGGCTACTACTGTGAAGGAATCGGCGTTGATTGCGGCTAAAGATAGCTCCTTTTCCAGAAGGGAAGCCACCTCTTCAGCGGGCAACGGAACGGTCAGCATGGCACCTGGCTCTGTTTTCTCTATAAGGCGGCCGCGGGATGATATCAAAGTCAAGCCATCCTCAAGAGAGAATACGCCGGATATACATGCCGCGACATATTCTCCGCTGCTATGACCGATCATGGCTCCTGGCCTGATTCCCCAAGAAATCAGCAATTTTGCCAGCGCGTATTCCACCATAAAAAGGGTTGGCTGCGAGATATGGAGTTGGCTCAGCAAGTCGCGAGATTGAGCCGCGTCGGATTCATCAGGGTAGAGGATGTCTCGGATATCCAGACCGATCAGCGGCATAAGTATATCGGTGCATTGGTCGATAATTTCTCGATAGAGCGGCTCTGTCCGATACAATCCCTCGCCCATATTGACGTGGTGCGCGCCGTGGCCGGAGATCATAAATACGATCTCATTGTCATCCATTTTATATGCGCCTGTATGAACCCGCTCCGGCTTTTTGAACCGTAGGACGTCAACAGCGTCGTCGATATTTTGACAGACCGCGATCCGACGATGCAGAAAATCCCGACGCCCGGTATGCAGCGTATATGCCGCGTCCGCCAGACTCATCTCTCTGTTCTGGTCGAAATAATCAGCCAGATTTTTCGTTGCATTTTCCAGAGCCTCTTTGCTCCTCGCTGAGAGCGTCACGAGTTGCCAAGTCCGATTTGTGGTCGATTCCGCGGTATCCAGTGCCTCTTCCAGGATGACATGAGCGTTTGTCCCGCCAAGACCAAAGGAGCTGACTCCGGCTCGACGCGGATCCATAGACTCTGGCCAGTCCGTCAGTTCCACGTTGACGTAAAAGGGGCTGTGGGAAAAATGAATCCTTGGATTGGGTTTTTGGAAATGGAGCGATGGGGGAATTTTTTCATATTTCAACGCCAGGGCGGCTTTGATAAATCCTGCGACGCCCGCGGCTCTGTCTAAATGCCCAACATTGGTTTTGACAGAGCCGATCGAACAATAGTCCTTTTGATCTGAAGTCTCTCGAAAGGCTCGGGTCAGCGCGGCGATTTCTATGGGGTCGCCCAACTCAGTGCCGGTTCCGTGCGCCTCTATATATGAGATCGTGCCCGCGGAGATACCAGCCGCGTTTATCGCGGATGAGATCGCGTCTGCCTGACCGTCAAGGCCCGGCGCGGTGAAGCCGACTTTGACCGACCCGTCGTTGTTGACTGCAGAGCCTTTGATCACGGCATACACATGGTCTCTGTCCTCAAGCGCGTCGATCAAAGGTTTCAAGGCCACAATTCCCACGCCGCTTCCGCCGACCATGCCCTGAGCGTTGGCGTCAAAAGCGCGGCAATGACCGTCTGGGGAAAGCACCATTCCCGATTGATAGAGATAGCCGACTCGATGCGGAACTTGGATCGATATGCCGCCAGCCAACGCCATGTCGCACTCGCCGTTCAGCAGGCTCTGGCAAGCGAGATGAATAGCGACCAACGACGTGGAACATGCGGTTTGCACGTCTAAGCTCGGTCCTTTGAGATTGAGTTTATATGAAACGCGGGTGGTCAGAAAATCTTTGTCATTCGAGACCACTGTTTGGAAACTGCCTTGGAGATCGATCAGGTCTCGGTTGCCATAGATATTATTTAGAAGATACGTGCTCATGGCGGAGCCGCCAAATACACCGATTAAGCCCGGATAGGTTTGTGGATCATATCCTGCATCTTCTAACGCGACCCATGATTGCTCTAAAAAAATACGTTGCTGCGGGTCCATCATCTCCGCTTCCCGGGGACTGATCCCGAAAAACTCAGCGTCAAAGCCGTCGATTTCAGGCAGAATCCCGCTCGCTCCGACATAATTCGGATTGTCTATCAATGATTGATCGACTCCAGATTCCAAAAGCTCCTGGTCGGTAAAACGGGTGATCGATTCCACTCCATCGTGCAGATTTTTCCAAAACTCTCTCGGATTTTCCGCTCCTGGCACGCGGCACGACATACCGATAATCGCGATTTCCGAACCCTGAGAATCCTGATAATGATCCATATTGCCTTCTCCTTAACTTTTAGCGAATACGAACAGAAGTATTATTGCTTTTTGGCATAGATCTATGGAAAACATACTTCTTTCAAAATTCATATTCGCAATATATGATGATTTCTTTGCATGTCAATGGCAAAGATATACTCGTTTGTAGGTATATGTTTCAATCCAATAAAATAATCGACATATCCCAGCGAAAGCCGTAGACTTAGGCGACAAAATCGATTTTTTTTTCTGATTTATCATTCTATCATTGATAACTGTCAGATTTTAATATATATTTTCTGTAAGTATTTGTTCAACTCGGGAGGTCCTACGGAGCTTCTCGAAGAAGTCTTGTAACCCTTATCGATTTCATAGTTATTGCATGAGAAATAGTTTTGGCGTTAATCAAAAATTTACTTTCTTGGGGGAAAAATGGGTGATCTATTCACGAATGAGGATATTCGTCAAATTCAAGAAAAAGGGATGACTCTTGAGCAAGTCATGGGACAGGCGGAGTTGTTTCGTCGAGGCATTCTGCAGGCTATTCCTGACCGTCCCTGCTTGATTGGGGACGGCATTGTATCCATACCGGACAGCGACGCCAATAGATTGACCGCTTTATATCAGGACGCGGCTGAGAAAGGTCGAACAATGAAATTTGTTCCGGCTTCTGGAGCGGCAAGCCGGATGTTTCGGTCGTTGCAGTCGGTCAACAATCAATATAAACAGTTGAATCATAAAGAGTTGGCGAAAGGGATAAAGGCAAATAGACCGGATCATCAACTTACCCTCTATTATATTGAACAGATCGAAGATATTGCTTTTTATGACGATTTGAGAATGGCTTTGGAGCAAGCGGGATATGACATAGCTAAACTGCTTAATTCGAGCGTTTATAAGCTGATTCTCGAATATACGCTGACTCCAGCCGGGTTGAACTATGCCAATCAGCCCAAAGGAATGATCAAATTTCATCGCTATGCAGATCATGTCCGCACTGCTTTTGAAGAACATTTGGTCGAAGCCGCGGCGCACACCACGGATAAACTCCACTTTACTGTTCCGTCAAATCATTGGACTGATATAGAGAGCTTTTTGGATCGGATGAAGCCGCGCTATGAGCCCGAAGGACGCCCATTCCAAATTGGCTATTCTGTCCAAAAATCTTCCACCGATACCATCGGTTTTGAGATGACCGAGGATCGACCCTTTCGGGATCGGTCAGGTCGATTGGTTTTTCGTCCTGGCGGGCATGGCGCGTTGCTGGAAAATTTGAATGAGCTACAAGGCGATCTGATTTTTATCAAGAATATCGATAATGTGGTACCGGACCGGCTAAAGTCGGAAACGATTCGCTATAAATATCTGCTTGCCGGTTACTTGATCGATCTCCAGAGCAAGAGCTTCGACTATCTTCAACGGATTGCTTCCGGAGATGCCGATAAGCCTTTTATAGAGAAAGCGTTACAGTTTGCCCGACGTCAGCTCCATATTTTCATTCCCGATCATATCAAAAAGGGTTCAGCCTCAAGCCGGATCGGTTTCTTAAGGGAAAAGCTGAATCGTCCCATGCGAGTATGCGGCATGGTAGAAAATGAAGGCGAGCCTGGAGGAGGTCCTTACTGGGTCACACAACGTGACGGCTCAATTTCCTTGCAAATTCTCGAATCTTCCCAGATCAACATAAATTCAGCGGAACAGCAGGCGATTATGCGCCGCTCCACGCACTTCAACCCGGTCGATCTGGTTTGCGCAGTACGCGACTATAAGGGAGAGCCGTTCGACTTAATTCGTTACCGAGACCCGGATACCGCTTTTATTTCCAATAAGTCAAAAGAAGGAAAGGAGATGCGGGCACTGGAGCTTCCGGGTCTTTGGAACGGTGCTATGGCTGATTGGATCACCTTATTTGTCGAAGTCCCTTTGATCACCTTTAATCCGGTCAAAACCGTTTTTGATCTGTTGAGAAAAGAGCATCGTTAAGAGTCCACAGATTTCGCTATATCTTTAACTCTTTAACTATCAATCCTTAATCTGCGGACAAATTCGATCCACAGATTACGCTGATTAATCGGATTAAGAATGAAGGAAATCATGGGTAGAGGAGGTCGTTAATCAGAAGAGGAGACCCGCTCCAAATCGCTGCAAGTTCCCCAAGTCGGACATATCGCTGTATGAATAATCGAACCGGATTTTGTGGCGGATCAGGTCTAAGGCGATTCCGAATCCGAGACTGAACGTTTCAGTATCGTGATTCAACCGGTTGCCCCCTCGCAGAAAAAGCATCTCGCGCCAGCCATATTCCAGCCCAAAACTCAGTGTCTCATCAGCGTCGTTCACATGATAGCCGTCAATTGTGACGATCAATTTTTGATCTTCATGCGGGACAAAGCTCCGCTCTCCTCCCACTGCCTCGACTGCGAGTCCGAGCCGAAATATCATTGGTAATGACCAGCCCTGTGTCTCTAATTTTCCCGGCGTCAGCGGATTGCTATGTGTCAGTTGGTCGTCATAAGAGATAAGCAAATCCCGTCCGTCCGGAGACATCTTACCGCCAAAATTACACATGCCCATTCCGATCCGCATCCCCCGAAAATCGGTGTGGAGAAGCCCTCCCACATCAAAAGCCACGGTTTCCGCGCTTTCATTGAACAGGGTTTGCTGCACATATTTTGCCGTGAATCCAAAACTGAATCGATCCGTCATCCGTCGTGCGTATGTCAATCCGATAGCCACATCTCGAGCGTCAAAATTCACGCCTGTGCCTCCCGGAAACTCCACCGTTGTCTGTTCCATCTCTGGCGCGTACAAAGTCGTCAAACTCACGCCGATTGTGGTTGCGTCGGAAAAGGGTAATATCGCCGCGGCATACCCGTGATTGATCTCGGCAAAAGACTCGGTGTAAGAAAACACAAATTGCTTGTCACGCAGCCAGCCTGCTCCAGCCGGATTCCAATAAAGCGTGGTCGCATCGTCCGCTAACGCTGCGAAACTTCCACCCATAGCCGCGGCTCTCGCGCCGATTCCGATCTTCAAAAATTGTGCGGCATTGGCACCTGCCTTTGTATTTGCCGACCCATTCCTGATCGAAAAAAATATGAATCCAAATAGTAATAACGAAACAATTGAATACCTACGCATTTTACGCCTCCTATCTTACTTATAAATCAGTGTATTACGATCTCACGTAACGCAGCGTTTTTCTGCGTTACGACTCCTATACCCATATCAGGAATAATAAACCTTCAAGGGAAAACTGTCAACCGATTTATTTCGGGGAGCCGCGATACTTCCCATACTCTATAAAAAAAAAGCAAAAAAAGGAGCCAGTAAATAACCGGCTCCTTTTTATCTGCGTAATTTGCGGACCAATAACACCCGAATTTTATTTGAACTTCGCCAATGCGTCGGTCAGATCGGGTTTGCCAATAGCTTGCAGATTATAAGAGACACTGACAGCGGGTTTGTCGATCTTTATCACCCGGCGGAGATCAATTGGCGTGCCGATCACTACAGCCTCGGCGTCTGAATTGGCGATCGTTTCCTCCAGATCTTTCATTTGGTGCTCTCCATATCCCATTGCCGGCAACAACGCGCCGATATCGGGATATTTTTCAAACGTTTCGGTAATGCTTCCGACGGTGAAAGGTTTGGGATCGATCAGCTCGGACGCTCCGAATTTCAGAGCCGCCATGACGCCCGCGCCATATTTCATTCCACCATGAGTCAGGGTGGGTCCGTCTTCCACCACCAGGACGCGTTTATTGAGGATCACATCCCCATTTTCTACAAAAATAGGCGAAGCCGCGTCAATCACCATAGCTTTGGGATTATTTTTGCGAACTGTTTCCCGCACCTCTTCGGTATCCGTGTAATTTGCCGTGACAATCTTATTGATTATTACCACGTCGGCGAGCAGCAGGGCAGTCTCTCCGGGATAATAACTGACCTCGTCTCCGGGTCGATGTGGATCTACAATTGTAATTGTCAAGTCGGGCTGATAGAAAGAAAAATCATTATTTCCACCGTCCCAAACAATGATATCCGCCTCTTTTTCCGCTTCGGCAAGAATTGCGCCATAATCAACGCCGGAATAGATCACATTTCCTCGTGTGATATGCGGCTCATACTCTTCCATCTCTTCGATGGTGCAGTTATGCTTTTTCAGATCGTCCAGCGAGGCAAACCTTTGGACCTTTTGCGCCACCAGATCGCCGTACGGCATGGGATGGCGGATAGCGACCACTTTTTTGCCCCAATCTTGAAGGATATCAATGACTCGCCGGGTTGTTTGGCTCTTGCCGCATCCGGTGCGAACAGCGCAAACCGCGATAACCGGCTTCGTGCTTTTGATCATGGTATGCTTGGTTCCCAGAAGACGAAAACTGGCTCCAGCCGCGTTCACAATGCTGGACTTGTGCATGACGTGCTCATGCGATATATCGCTGTAGCTGAAAACCACATCGTCAATATCATGCTCTTTGATCAAATCTGTCAAATTATCTTCCGATTCGATCGAAATTCCGTTCGGATAGAGCTTACCGGCTAATTCGGTAGGATATTTCCTTCCGTCAATGTCGGGAATCTGCGCGGCTGTAAAAGCAACGACCTCATAAGCCTCATTACCACGAAAGTAGGTATTAAAATTATGAAAATCTCGCCCGGCTGCGCCCATGATAATCACCTTGACTTTATTCATTCGTTTCCTCTCTTAATCAATACAAGTATAAAAAAAACAAGTATAAAAATATCAAAACATTATAAACATTAACTCAAATATTAACAAGGCGTCATATATTCGATATCCGATCCATAATGCAAGGACCCCCTTGTCTCATACAGGTCTTCCTCACGAGGGGGGTCTTCCAACATATCCAGTCGGTTTTGAATCGCGTCTCGAAGCTCGAATCTTTTTGAGCCGATAGCGACCAAACCCGCGGCGATTCCGCCTATGGAAAGAAGCCCCAGAGAAACTGCGCCGATAGCCACAACGCCCATTGCCACATTTCCCACGGCAAGCACGCCGCGAGTCACCTTTAGCGAACTTTGCACCCCGCCGATTTCGATGTTTACCAGCGGCATTCCAAAAAAGTTGGCGTCAGATTTGTAATGAAAATGAGGCAGCGTGGAGACTCCCAGCCGTCGCAATTCTCCTTCTATATGATCCAATCTTTTATGAATATCTGTCATATCTTTCTCCGTTTCCAAAAAATGATGGGCTTTATTATATTAATTCTATTTTTGGCGGATTATAAACCCGCCGCCTTTTTGATCTCATCAACTCGATCCGTGCGTTCCCATGTAAAAGTCGGCTCGGTTCGTCCGAAGTGTCCGTATGCCGCGGTATCTCGGAAAATCGGTCGTCTCAGATTGAGTGCTTTCATCATTCCCGATGGAGTCAGATCAAAGATTTTACGCACGATTTTGGTGATTTTATGGTCGTCGATTTTCCCCGATCCATACGTATTGACCGTCACCGATACCGGATCCACAACGCCGATAGCGTACCCGATTTGCACCTCGCATTCATCTGCCAATCCAGCTGCGACCAGGTTTTTTGCGACCCATCGAACCGCATAAGAACCGGATCGATCCACTTTTGTCGGATCTTTCCCGGAGAATGCGCCTCCGCCATGGCTTCCCTTACCGCCGTACGTGTCCACAATGATCTTACGACCAGTCAGACCTGTGTCGCCCTGGGGACCTCCCACCACAAAGCGCCCCGTGGGATTGATGTAATATTGCACAGAACTTGGATCCAGAAACCGATCCGGCACAACCGGCTTGATCACATGCTCAATCACATCTCGTTCGATCTGTTCCTTGTCCACGTCCGGGTCATGTTGTGAAGAGACCACAACCGTATCCACTCTAATCGGCTTATTATTCTCATATTCCACAGTGACTTGGCTTTTTCCGTCGGGACGCAGATAAGAAAGGATACCTTCTTTTCTGACTTGTGATAACCGACGGCAGATTTTATGCGCCAGCATGATCGGCAGGGGCATATACTCTTCGGTCTCCTTGCAGGCATATCCGAACATGATGCCTTGATCGCCCGCGCCCGCTCGATCCACGCCCAGAGCGATATCCGCGGATTGCTCATCTATAGAAGTCAACACAGAGCATGTATTATAGTCAAAACCATAAGCCGCGTTGGTATAGCCAATATCCCGGATGACCCCCCGCACAGTTTTCGGTATATCCACATAACAAGAGGTGGTGATCTCCCCCGAGACCAATGTCAAACCTGTGGTAACCAGTGTCTCGCAAGCCACCCGTCCATACGGATCATTCTCCATGACCGCATCGAGAATAGCGTCCGACACCTGGTCGCACACTTTATCCGGGTGCCCTTCTGTTACCGATTCTGATGAAAATAAATGACGTTCTTTCATTGAAAATCCTTTCTAAAACGTATTTTAATTAAACAAATTAAATAAATAATTCAATATCCATAATAAAATTTTAAAAATAACGAACTCCCTCCAATTGTCCGGCGAGAAAGCACTTAATTTCCCTTGCCCCGCTCATCCGCAAAACCTGTTGCGCCGCAAATCGGGCGTCCGAGAAGTTCATCGAACGAATGAGCCGCTTCACGTCTGGTATAAAAATCGGACTTATACTCAATTCGTCGATACCCAGACCGATTAGCAAATAAGCGACCAGCGGGTCAGCGGCAATCTCTCCGCATATACCCACCCAAATCCCGGCGGCATGTCCATATTTCACCACATTTTTTATACTTCTGATAACAGAAGGGTTAAGAGGATCATAATACCGGGCGACTTTTTCATTTCCCCGATCCACAGCGAGGAGGTATTGCGTCAGATCATTTGTTCCAATGCTGAAAAAATCGATCTTCGGTGCCAAAATGTCTCCAGAGATCGCAGCGGAAGGCGTCTCGATCATGACTCCAAGTTCATAATCTTGACAAAAAGGGATACCTGCTTCCAGAAGTTCTTGCTCCACTTCCTTCAGATATTTTTTCGAGATGATCACTTCGCCTACATCACAGATAAAAGGGAGCATGATCTTAATATTTCCCTTTGCCCCGGCTCTCAGGATCGCTCGTAGTTGCGCTTTAAAAATGCGTGGATGATCCAGACAAAAACGGATCGCCCGCCATCCCAAGAAGGGATTTTGCTCATTTTCCGTATCCTGCAGAAGCGCAAACTTATCTCC
Source organism: Candidatus Cloacimonetes bacterium 4572_55 (assembly GCA_002084765.1). GTDB lineage: Bacteria > 4572-55 > 4572-55 > 4572-55 > 4572-55 > 4572-55. Next base: position 26,799 of record NBMB01000030.1, read on the forward strand.
GCCCAGATCGTATGTGCGGATTACTACAGATTGCGGCGAGACCGTTTCTATAATTGCGCTATACAGCTCATATTGCTCCTCTTCCGAAGGAAATTCGCCTCGTTGAAGGCAGAGAAACTCTGTTCTGAGCAGACCGACGCCATTGGCACCGTGCTTGATCACATCTTCGGCTTCGTCCGCTGCCTCGATGTTAGCCGATAGCTCGATGTGAACCCCGTCTCTCGTGATTGCCGGCTTGTCTCGGATTTGCTGCAGAGATCGACTGAGCGCAAAGATATCCTTTTGCCTTTCTTGATAATCATTTTGCTTCTCTTTGGTCGGCTGAAGGATAACCTGCCCCATGGACCCATCTACGATCAGAGTGTCTCCATGCTTGACTCGTCCGGTGATATCCGCTAAGGCGACCACAGCCGGAAGACCCATAGATCGAGCGATAATAACCGAATGGGAGGTATGCCCGCCCAGATCGGTTACAATAGCTTTCACATTTTTCTTGTCAATAGAAGCCGTGTCTGAGGGGCCCAGATCATGCGACACAACGATCACCGGCTTTGGCAGATTTGATAACCCTCTGTGTTGGATATTACTCAGATTTCGCAATATTCGGCGCCGAATATCAATAATGTCAAGTGCCCGCTCCCTGAAAAACTCATTTTTCATATTGGAGAACATGTCGATCACGCTATTCACTGCCAGATTAAAGCAGAACTCCGCGTTTTTATTTGTCCGCTCAATACCGGCAATTGTCTTCTCCAAGATTTGGGGGTCTTCCAGGATCAGCGCGTGCGCCTCGAAGATCATGCCCTCTTGGATTGCGCCTGTGTTATTGATATACTCCTGCCGCAGAACGAGAATTTCCTTCTTAGACTTTTCAATAGCGGAAAGAAATCGCTCCACCTCTCCCGGAACGTCGTCCACTCCTAAATTCCGCATCTCAATCGGAATTTCGTTTCGAAAGTAGAGATACGCCTCGCCTTGCGCAATACCCGGGGATGCGGCTATGCCATTTAAAATCACATTTTTTTGAATTTTATTCTTGTTTTCCATAGTTAATCTTCGTCGAACTTATCTACAAATAGTTTGATAATCGCTCTGACAGCCTCTTCGGCATCCTCCCCGCAAGCTGATACATGAACCGACGTCCCTTTCTCCGCCTCTAATTGCATCATAGCGATAATGCTCTTGGCGTCGGCTTCATATCCATTTTCATTACACAGCGTAATTTTCGACTGAAATCCAGTGGACTCCTTTACGATCAACGTAGCGGGTCGGACATGAATCCCCAATTCGTTTGTCACTGCGGCTGTCTCGGAATATTCTTTCATAATGGTGCTGCTATTCCTATATCGTTTGGATCATTTATAAATTAATAAAACATAAACAAATTTGTCTCATCACGAACTTATCCGAATTAACCAGGTCAATTTAACACTTTTTGTCGTTCATGTCAATTTTCTTCACACCTATTTTAAAAAATTCGATTGTCTCGGTTTCAAAAAAGGCGCTGAGAAAACAACCAACTCAGCGCCTTACTCAAAAAGAACCAGAAACAGACAATTGCCTAAATTTCCGGTTCGATTAGTCCAAAATTATTATCCTTACGCCTATACAGCACATTAATTTTATCTGTTTGCGCATCGCGAAAAACCAAAAAATGCTCGGACATGACATAAAGCTGCAACGCGGCTTCATCCACGGACATCGGTTTTAATGCAAACTTTTTTTCCGGTATAATTCGGAATCGAGGCACGTCTTCAAGATCGGACGTGTCCTCAAGATCAGGCGCGTTCAATTCAGCGGCGTTGGATTCTTTGACCAAAGTCTCCGAGAACTTCCCGACTTTAGTCACTCGGTCCCACCGCTTCTCTTTGTTGCGTTTGATCTGCTTCACCATCGAGCTCACCAACGCATCAATGCTGCTGTACATATCCCCCGACTCTTCTTTACCGATAAAATTGGTCTTGTTTCCATGAAGTGAAATTTCTATTATTTGACGATGTTTTTCAACCACCATCGTGACTTCGGCTCTGGCAGTCCCTCTAAAATATTTGTCCAATTTCGAGAATTTTTCAATGACATACTCTCGAAGATTCGAGGACAGATCAAAACGACGCGCCGTGATATTAAATTCCATAAGACACTCCTTTCACCGTTTTCGATTCAGACCAAATATAATTTACGACTCGCTTTTCAAAAAGAAGTTCATACAAATTAAAAAAATGAAAGTTTCCTTATATATTTTTATCTCGCCCTTCTTAATTCAATTAAGTTCTTGATAAAATTCTCGATTAAAAGGAAAACTTGACGGCAGATTTTACTCAGCCAAATTTTTTAGAACCGCTTGCACAAATTTCCAGAAATCGCTCATTCTCGCCGTATCCATGCGTTCGCCTTTTACGCCGGAGTCCACGCCTGGACGAAAGCCGGCTTTTGTCGGCGTGTGAGCGTCCCATATAGTCGGACCGATAGATATCATATCCATATCGGGATATTTGGCACCAATCAGTCCGCATTCCAGGCCCGCGTGGAGAGCGGAAACACCTGGCGATTTACCGAACAAAGATTTGTATGACCGCTCGCATACCTCCAGCAACTTGGATTGCATGTTCGGCTGCCAACCAGAATATCGGCTGCTATGCTCCCAGTTCGCGCCAACCAAAATCGCGCACGCCTCACATTTTGAGACGATCCAATCCAGCGACGGGTCCGTGGAACTACGCTGAGAAATCGATATGCTCAATTCCCTTTGGTCCATCTTCACCACGGCTAAATTGGAAGAGGTCTCCACTAAGCCGGGAATATCTGGACTCATCTTTGCCGCTCCATGCGGCAGGGAGACAAGCAGCGCGAGAGTATTGGTCATGCTGACCTGTGTGAGCACATAATCCGGCGGATTCACATCCTCTTCAAAAGTGATCTCAAGATTGGTTTCGACAGAGCCATATTCTTTTCTGAAAGACTCTTCCCACCGTTTCAGCGCGCTTTTCAGGTCTGCCAACTGTTCGATTTTCACCATCACAACCGCGAACGCCTCGGACGGAATCGCGTTGTCCACGGTTCCCCATCCCAGTTCGACCAACCGAAAGTTGAAATTTCCCCTCTCGACGAACAGCAGTCTCGCAAGAAGTTGCCCCGCGTTTGCTCGTCCTCTGTTGATCTCCATACCGGAGTGCCCGCCTTTGAACCCGGATGCGATGAGACGAATCGGCGTGTATCCCGCTGCCGGCGATTCGGTCACAAGCCTCATATTGATGTATGTCCGGTTGCCGCCCGCGCATCCGACCGTTAAAACATCCTCTTCCTCAGAATCGATATTGATCAGATATTTCCCGCTCAAAACTGAGTCGGAAAGCGCGTGTGCGCCGGTCATTCCGGTCTCTTCATCAATAGTGAATAGCAACTCCAGGGGACCATGGACAATCTCTTTCTCGGTCATCAACGTGAGCACAATCGCGATTGCAACGCCGTTATCCGCTCCCAACGTAGAACCTGATGCGCGCAGAATTGTGCCGTCCAGAATAAGTTCCAGTGGCTCATTTTTCCGTTCCTCTGGGAGAGCCACGATATCCAGATGGCTCTGAATAATGACGATCGGAGCTTGCTCATACCCTGGCGAGGCTGGGACTTTCACCACAATATTGCCGAAATCATGGCCCCCGGCACGATCCATTTCCGCGTTTAAACCCAAATCTTTTGCCAAGCCCATGACATATTGACAAATGGCTTTTTCATTCTTCGAGGGTCTCGGAATCTGTGAAATTTTATAGAAATGATCCCAGAATGTGGAATGTGGAATTAAGTATATATTTTTTTTCAATGCAGGGCAAGGAAAAGATCAGGAATAGGGGGAAATTTATTTTCACACATGGGCGGAATTTTCAGGCGAACGCGCGTAAAAATAAAATAGCGCAGACAAGACGCTTCCTTATTTCAGCAGAACCATCTTCCGCATCGCCTCATCCGATCCAGCCTTGACCACATAGAAATACGTC
>NBMB01000031.1 GCA_002084765.1 Candidatus Cloacimonetes bacterium 4572_55
ATGAAAATAAGACCAGACCAGAGTCAGACCCATAACTTTGGTTTTGCCTGTGCCGGTTGCCATTTTCACTACATATCTTGTCCATGTCTCATCAAACATCCCCGTACTGACACGCTCGGAAGAATCAAAACGCATCAATTCGTATTTGTCTCCGGCTTTTGCCACTTCATACAAATAAATAATTGATTCAATGGCTTCACGCTGTGAAAAGAAAAAACCGAATGGGGTTTGTCCGATAAGATGTTCATGGTTAAACCAAAAATCCATTAAAGATTTTGAAGTATCAGAAGCACCCTGATAGCCGTCATCCCGCCACTTGGTAACTGCTAAACGAATTTTGTAAACCAGTGGCGGCAACAGCTTTTCGTAAGCGTTTTGAAAATCGTCCATTTGGCTTTGTGTCGGCACCCATCGTTCATTGGGTGTAAGTATTTTAAAAGGGTCTGATATTTTCATTTGTTCCTTAATCCTCTGTCAAACGTAATATTTCTCTCAGCCGTGTTGGCTGTCTTTTAGCATTGGCTATGCCTATCGAATATACGCAAATAACGTGTGTTACTACAGATTATTCTCCATTTTTTGCCGTTTGCATATTTGTCCGCCTAACGCACTCTTCAGCGGCGCGGCTTTTTGCGTCCGCTGGAAGAGATTGTTATGCCTTAAAATCGATATACCTATTTAACTTAACAGGCGGATGTTCACTGGAGAAATGCACTTCAGCCTTAATAATAAACTCACCCCATCCATTTGTTTTCAACAGGAAATCATCATCACTGCTTATTATTGCTCTGATAGGATTTTTAAATGTTGGATGTAGTTGATATACGACTTTAGCAATGAGATTTTTGATCTCTTCCGTTTGGGCGTGTGTATTGACGAAAATACGGTAGTATGGACGACCATTTTTCATTTTCCAAAATGATGTTCGATGGGTTAACGATACTTTATCAGATAGATCATCTTGAACTTGTGGAGTAGTCTCTGCTATCCCTAATCCATCTGGAGTGTACCCATCATCAATGACATCGTTATTATTAACATTATCGGGTAAAACTGGTGCTTGCCCGACCGAAACGCCAGAGGGTCCGAGTTTGAATTCACTGCCTTCTTTTACCCGATCTTTAAGCGTATCAAGCAGTTCTTTAAACCACGATTTATTCAAAAAGATTACAATGGCGATAAAGGCTGGCCATATATAGGTCTTGAAGGAATGGTATCCAATTTTTCATAAGAATCCTTTCAGGCATAACATAATAATAGACGGAAAAAAAATAACCTATCTCCCAAAATCCAGGGATTAGGGCGGACAAAATTTCTCTTGACTCAGGATCGAAGTTAATGTAAACTGACCCTGAGTCAATATAACAAAATTGGATAAACCTGTCAAAATTTTTTTTAAAATTTAAAGGACATTGAAAATGCCCGATTAACCGCCCAAACTGCTGGATCAAGTGCTTCATCCTGCTTCACGACAAGACCCATCCGCGGGAGTTGGTTGAGGCATCTATCAATGAGTCCATTCTAAAAAGGGTCTTTTTATGAGAATTGCCGAAAAACGTTTGTTGATATTGTTGGACTTACGATCTATTACTTTAGTGAAATCACCCGATTTTTTAGTTTTTAGAGCGGACTCATATATATATCAAATTTTTTTGTCAAGCGAAACGTCGCTACAAATCCTCCACCATTAAAAGTGCCTCCTCCAACTCCTCGATCCCCAATCCGTCGTAATCCACGTCGCTGGGAGTCAATTCTGAATTCTCCTTGTTGAGGCAGTGATCGATAATGTCCAGCAACTCCTGTCGATAGTCCGCGCCCAGGCATCTCATCGATTTTTCAGTAAAACGCCGCGGGTTATAAGTCAAGCTGATACGCAACCTCGACCCAAGCGTTATGCCGCTAAAATCCAGATCATACAAGAGGGGAAGAGACGGATCCATATCTTCTCCGCTCGATCCGAGAACCGCCTGAAACAGATCAGACTCAGCTTCGTCGAATTGACCCAAATAGTTAAAACAGATTTGGGGGCGTATTTTTTTATCCAAATTCATCGGGGAGATATATTTCAATATACCATATCCGATTCCCTTATTTGGGATAGAGCGCAACTCTTCCTTGATCCGCTTGATTTGATGGGATAGAGGGGAAGATGTTTTATCCGATTGATCTGGAATCGGCAGCGCGACTGGATAAAGGCAGGTAAACCAACCGACAACTCGGTTAATATCTATGCCTGAAAGAGGTTGCCTCCCATGCCCCTCCAGAGCGATTGTCAGAAAATTTTTGCCAATCAACGGGCCAGCCGCCGCGACCAACGCGGTCAAAAGTAGGTCGTTAATCTGCGTATTATACGCGTCATGCGCTTGTGTCATAAGGGCTTCGGTCTCCTCTAACGTGAGAGTAAAAAGATCGATCCGTCGGGAGTCGCTACGCTTGACACAACGCGCCTCAGTTGATCTCTCCTGTTGGCATAACAGGTCGATCCGCCGCCAATAATCGGTCTCCTTCAACAGATCCTGACTCTGGCTATACTGCAAAATCGTCTGCGTCCATTGGAGATAGCTATGCGTTTCGGGATACTGGGTCATGGGCGAATCATTCAGAAAATTTTGATATCCAACGGTCAGGTCTTCCATCAGAATACGCCAGGACACGCCGTCAATCGCCAGATGATGGACAACGATGAGCAGACGATCCCCGCTATCCCGCCGGAAAAGAACCGCTTTTATCAGGGGACCAGAAACCGGATCAATGTCATCCTGAGCCTTTTCGATCTCCGCGCGCATCAACGATTCGGGGTCATTCTTATCTCTTAAATCTATCAGATAGAAAATTCGGGTATCAGGCGGCGACGGATCGATTATGCGTTGGAGGATCGTTTGCTCGTCCTTTTTTCCCGGATGATCCGCGGCTGAAAAACGAAGGCGCAACGCCCCATGCCGACAATAAATTTCCATGATCGACCGACTGAGGGCTTCTTCCTGAAGAGTCTGTGCGCTTTCTAACAAAATAGACTGATTGAAACGACCAATACGCACTGGATCGTCCGCATCCGCTCCATAATTTTCAAAAAACCAGCGTTGGATCGGCGTGAGTTCGTCGCTTTCTGACCAATCACCTACAGAAATTTCGGGTTGAGATTCTGTGCGACCTTTAACCGAAAAATCCAAAAAATCCGCCAATTCAGCAATTGTTTGATATTGAAAAATGTCGCGCACCTCTGCCTTGACGCCTTCTTGATGGAGCCGAGAGACAATGCGGATCGCCTTGATCGAGTCTCCGCCCAATGAAAAATAGTTGTCCTTCACGCCGATTGATTCTCGTCCTAAAATCGTCTGCCAGGCATCGGCGATCCGACGCTCAGTCTCAGTTTCCGGCGGATGAAAATCGCTCCCAGCTTCCAGCCGATACGCGCCAAAGGGCATTGGGTCGTCGATCACAGGCAGGGCTCTTTTGTTCACCTTACCGTTGCGGTTCAGCGGCAATTTTTCCAACCGGATGTAGTGCGCGGGAATCATATAATCCGGGAGCGTTTTGGACAAAGAATCCCGAATTTTCCGAACCGTCAGCCGCGGATCTGCTGTCAGATACGCCACTAATTCCTTATTATGATCCTTGACAATTGCGGTCACAAAGATTTGATAAATCGTGGGAAGTTGGAGCAGAGCGTTCTCCACCTCGCCTAACTCCACCCGAAACCCTCGTATCTTGACCTGCTCGTCCTTTCTTCCTAAGAATAAAATTTTTCCGTTTGGCAGTAACTTGCCGCGATCGCCAGTCTTATACATCCGCTCCCCGGGACGAAATGGAGAACGTGGAAACAGGCTCGTCTGATCAGTATTCAGATAGCCGCGGGCGATCCCATCTCCAGCGACATATATCTCCCCTTCGACATCTGGCGGCGCGGGGTTCAGATAGGGATCGAGGATATATGCCTGGCTGTTGCCGATAGCGGATCCGATGGGAATATACGTCGCGTTTTCGTCGAGGTCGGGAATCACATAATATGTGGAAAATGTTGTGGCTTCGGTGGGGCCATACACATGGACGATCGCGTCTTTCGTCTTGCGCTGGGCGAGCGCGGATCGAATATGCCATACCGATGCGTCTTGTCCGCCAAAATAGATTTTGTCAAAACAACTGATCGTTTCTGGTTTCACATCAATCAGTTGGTTGATTAACGCGGTGGTGATGAACATGATATTGATCTGGTTCTCAAGGATAAAATCGCCCAGGCGGCTCAGATCATAGAGAAAATCGTGGGGGATAAGATAGAGAGCCGCGCCGTTCAGCAAAGCCGCGTATATGTCGTAAGTCGAGCCGTCAAAGCTGTAATCGGAGAGCTGCAAAATCCGATCGCCAGGACCCGTGTGGGTATAATTGCTGTCCCTCACCAGCCGGACAACGCTGCGATGCTCCACCATAACCCCCTTCGGCTTTCCGGTCGAGCCAGAGGTGTACATCACATAAATCAAATTATCGGAGCGAGTTATCCGAGAAGGATTTTGGGACGGTTGATGGCTCAACTCTTCTTCAATCTCCAAAATATGAATCGAATTCTCCGACCGGTTGACTCGCTGAGGTTGATCGGTCAAAATCAATGCGGCTCCGCTATGCTCCAGCATGAGCGCGGTGCGAGACGCGGGCTGATCCGGGACAATTGGCAGATACGCCGCGCCGGCTTTCAGGATTGCCAACATTGCGACGATCATCCGATTTGACCGATCCATGACCATAGCGATAATGTGATCCGGCTGAATCGATCGCTGTTCCCGCAGGTAATGCGCCAGCCGATTTGCCGACTCATTGAGTGCCTGATATGTCATGCTCTGTCCCTGGAAATAGAGCGCGGTCGCTTCCGGGTGGAGAGCCGCCTGCTCTTCAAACAGCTCAACAACGGTTTTGTCTCTGGGATAGTTGGACTGCGTTTCATTGAGATCGTAAACAATTCGGTGATACTCCTTTGGGCTGAGAATATCGATATTTTTTATCCATGTATCGATCTCCAAAAAGCTCGCCAAAATGCGTTGATAATGATCCGCTATTTGCTGGACAAACCGGCTGTCTAAGCAATCCGGATTGTACGAGAGATGAACGACCAGTCCTCGATTTTGACTTTGCTTGATCTCCAGGATCAGATCATATTTTTCCTTTTTGACGAGTTGTCCATGAATCTCCGGCGAGAAAATTGCCACGTTTGTTCGAGCAATATCCGGCTCGAGCTTCTCTTTTTCTATGATCGGATCCAGCGGAAAATTTTGGTATTGGTAGCTGTCCGATACGACTCCGTTGATATGGAAAATGAGTTCTTTAATCGACTGTTCCGGGTCGATTTTCCCGATCAAAGCCACGGTCGGCTCATAAATTTGGCTTGATCCATCCCGCGTAAAAAGCGGCGAATCTATCACAATTTGTCGATGATCGCTGTATCTCGCGGATAGGATATACCAGCCGGTCAAAAGCAGGATATAGGTCTCCATGGGGCGGGCTTGGGATATATTTTTTATCAGGGTTCGCTCTTTTTCGCCTAACAAAATGGTCATCTTTTGATGTCGGCAACTCCGCAAATTGATATCCCTGTTGCCGGGAAATCGGTAGGGTCGGTTTATTCCGACGAGTTTCTCAGTCCAATACGCGATGTAAGGCGCATAACGGCTTTCGGTAAAAATAATTTGATCCATGACAGTATGATCCCTTTGGGTAATTACGAATTACGAGTTACGAATTTTTTTTATGAAGGCTGCTACGCGTTTTGGATCGACTGGGTTGGTTGTGAGCGCGTCGATTTTGAACTCGGTTCCAACAATCGCGCCGTCTATCATGGGCGCGTATTGTTCCAGATTATGGACATTGACGCCGCTGCCGATCCAAATAGGACGATCTGGGACCGCCTGCTTGACCCGCCTCGCCGATTCGGGAGAGGTGGGCAGACCCGTGCCTGCGCCGGATAGGATCAGCGCGTCGGCACAACCGCGATACGCAGTGTCTCTCGCGATATCCTCAAGCGTGAATTCTCCTAAACGCGTCGCGTGTTTGACAGCGACATCCGCCATGACAAGAGCCCCACAGCCGATCTCCCGTCTATAACGCATAGTCTGCGCGGCTCGCCCCTCTATCACGCCTTGATCGGTCAACATGGCACCGGTGTGGATGTTGACCCGCACAAAAGAGGCTCCCACAGCACTGGCAATTCCGATAGCCGCGGCCGCGTGGTTCCGAAGCACGTTGATACCAATGGGCATATCGTTTGTCAATTCCCGAATTTGCCAGGCAATACGAGCGATCAGAGCTATGGTATGAGATCGCACTCTATCTTTATAAAAGGGCGCGTCTCCAAAGTTCTCGATCATCAGCCCATCAACGCCATTTTCTACCAAGAGACGCGCGTCTCGCAGCGCGTTTTCCTCGATCTGGGCGATTGAGCCGCCAAATCTCGGACTGCCGGGAAGAGGGCTGAGATGAACCATGCCGATAACTCGAATCTGACCGTCGATTTTTTTTGATAATCTCATGGGGTTACTCCTTATAATTTTTCCTAAATTATTTTTCCTAATTGGTCGCTCGTTGGGGCTAATAACACCTTCAGCGAGACAAGCGTCATGTCGTCGTGTTGTTCCGCTTTCCCGACGAACTGATTGACGTCTTCCAGTATAATATCCATTAAATTCCGAGCACTTTCACGTTGATTTTTTCTGATCAATTTGATCAGCCGCTCTTCTGTGAACTCTTCCCTCTGCTCGTCCATAGCCTCAGTGACTCCGTCCGTGTAGAGCAGCAACAGGTCTCCGTCCTGCACGTTGATTTCTACTTCCTCCAGATTCGGTTCGAAAATCGAGGTGCCTGCGATGCCCAAAGCCATCCCTTTTCCGTCCAACATCACGCATTCATTTTTCTTAGAATTGAGAAAAATTGGATGATTATGACCTGCGCGCGCGTATAAGAGCGTCCTATTTTCCAGATCAAAAATGCCGTAGAAAAGGCTGATGAACAGGCGACGATCACTCTCTCGACGTAGCAGGCTGTTGACATGAACCAGAGTCTCGCGAGGGGACTCATCCTGAAGTGCATGGGCTCTCACAAAACTGCGCACTATCGCCATATAGACCGCGCCGAAAACGCCTTTTCCAGATACGTCTCCAATCACGAGTCCGATCCGTTTGGAAGAGAGATTGAAAAAATCAAAGTAGTCTCCGCCCACCTCGATAGCGGGCAGGGTGATACAGCTCAGTTCAATGCCGGGAAAGGTCTGATATTGGGGCGGAGAAAGCACTTGTTGAATCCGTTGCGCAATTTCCATCTCTTTTTTTGCGCGTTCTCTGGCGGCTAACTCTTCATATAGATGAATGTTTTCGATAGCGACCGCGAGCTGGGCACTCAGGACGTTCAACAAAGTCATATCTTCATACGTGTAGCGAAGTTTAGTAATTTTTTGACCAAGGGTGATAAAGCCCTTCATTTTCCCTTGACGCCGGATCGGGACAATCAAATAGACGTCCAATTTCTTTAATAATTCCTGAAGTTTCAGGGCTTCCTGTTGATCGGGTACCATACGTAATAAATTTTTTGCCAAGATCGGCTCGTTGATATTTTTGATCTGCTTGATCAATCTGCTTTTTTCATTAAATGTTGTCCATTCCAACATTTTTTTACACCAGGCAACCGGCACATAACAATCGCTTTTGAGGCTTTTCAGATAGAGGATCACCTGGTCTGTCATCAAGGATTTTGAGAGCCGTTCGACCACCTCTTGCTTCAGCGTTTCAAAATCGAGTATGGTGAGAACCTCGCTACTTAACTCCTGTATAGCGGTTCGATAATCGCTGCCCCCGCGCAAGAAAATTTTGTCCATGAAGGTTTCCAAACCGCTCATCAGCGGTTGAAACAGGATCAGCGCAAAGAGGAAAAAGCCTATTTCCAGTACAGGAATCTCCTGTCCAAAAATTTTCTGGATCATTTGATCAAAATATCGGATCACCATGAGGTAAGTCCCGCCGATAAGCGCGGCGGAGAATGTATAAAAGATGCTTTTTCGCAACAAGAGGTTGATGTCCAGGAAGCGATAGCGAATGATCGAGACCGCTACGGAACCGCTGCCGATTAACAGTCCAGTCGCTATCAATCCGCTCTGGAGAAGTAGGGGGATTTGGAATTCAAATATGACGGGAAGCAGGATAAGAGCCGCATATAATCCCGCGGCAATGCAAATACCAACGATGACGAATCGAATTTGCTGTTTCAGATGCGGTTGTTGGATGCGGTTGTAATTGTAAGATAGGGTGAGAAGGGCTATCAAGAAAAAAATAATGTTCGCAATGGAGAAAAGTTTTTTATGGAGAATCAGGCTCACTTCGATCAATTTGCTGAGCATGCTTCCAAACAAAATCAAAAATTCTGGAAGGTTTTCGGTCATTTGACCAGAAATATGGGCGCGGTATAGGACGAATAGTTGAGGCGCGACGAAGATCACTAAAAAGTGGAGCAGATGCGGGATAAAGATCGCTACAGGCAACCAACGGAAACGTCTCAATAGGCGATACTCGGTCGGAAATACCAGCGCAAAAAGTAAGAGTTGGGGGAAAAAAAATTCCCATATCGCTGCGCCGAGTTCTCGGTATATCTGAAAATCCAGCCAATTTTGGATCTGGAAAATTTCTTGTAGGAGCAGGTCCAACCCGCCGAACGAGGCTCCCATCCCGCCCCACCACAGCATCAAACTCGTGATTTTATTCAGCCGTTCCTGTGGATTGTCGCGGTAGATGGCGAATCCTAATAGAATCAAAACCATGCCGCTTAAACCGTAAAGAAGCGTGAATAGGATGTTGAACGTCATCTTTTTCCTCGAAAGGGATATTGTATTGTAAACAGATTGCTTACAGCCGCTTGCAATAGTTCCGCGCCTCGATCCTTCGCGTCTGTTATAGACATGCTAGGCGGCGCAATCGCATACGCGGCATCCAATCCCAATGTCTGAACCGCATCGGGTTGAAACGATCCGGCAAATCCGATGATCGGGATAGATCGCGGCTGTTCTCTGACCAAATCCATCAGTCCGCTGATCGCCTTACCCGAAACCGATGTCATATCGATGGAGCCCTCGCCGGTGATAATGAGGTCTGCGTGGCGAATTTGCTCCCGGAGGTTGATCAGATCAAAAATGGTTTTCGCGCCGGGGACCAGTGATCCGTTTAGAAACGATACCAGTCCCGCGCCAAGTCCGCCAGCCGCGCCTCCTCCGACAATCATCTCCACATCGGGATAAAAATCCCGGATAATGGTCGCGGCATGGATCGTATTTCGGCGCAACAATTTCAGATCATTTTCATTCGCGCCTTTTTGTGGGGCAAAGGTCAAGACGCCGGATAAAAGGGTGTGCGTCACGTCGTAGAGGCCTATGATCGTAACATTTTTTTTATGGGAGAGGCGAGGGTCCAGTCGGCTTAGATCAATATGCGCCAAACGATAAAGTTCTCTGCCGATTTCGGGTATCCGCCGACCTTGCGCGTCAAGAAATCGTCCACCTAAAGCCGAGGTCATACCGATTCCCAGGTCCACGGTCGCGCTTCCGCCCAATCCGACAAATATCTTCCGGCATCCCTTGTCCAAACAGGCGTGGATGAGTTGACCCGCGCCGTGACTCATCGCGGTCAGCGGCTGCCGCCTATCTGTCGGGACAAGGTCCAGTCCGATTGCCGCCGCGGTTTCGACAATGCCCGATCCATTATCCAGCGTCCCAAACCGAGCGAGCGTTGGTCGTCCCAGCGGTCCCGTTACTTCGATCTCATGGAAATCTCCGCCGCACCCAGCGACCAAACTCTCGACCGTGCCTTCTCCGCCGTCGGCAATTGGTAAAGCGATCACTTTTGTGTCTGGTCTCACCCCAAGGATACCCTGCTTGATCGCGTTGCCCGCCTCTGCAGAGGTCATACTGCCTTTGAATTTATCAGAAATAACAAGCGTTTGCATGATCGGGTTTACGTCAATTCAAGGGTTAAGTTTCGAGTTCGCGCGGCTATCGTATATTTTATTTGATAATGCAATTTATATAATACAGAATGGGCTATGGCTTGTCATGGCTGAATAGTTACGGCAGGCTCAAGAATAAAAAAATACGATTTTCGGTTGCAATCTCAAATTTCTGATAGAGTTGCAACGCATTATTACTAAAACTGCTCAACTAATCGCTCGATTCTTTCAACAATTCTTGTAGAAACATCAATGAAACCCTATCTTTATCTCGAAACGTCTCTTTTTTTACTGCAATCAAGGTTTTTAAATCCAACGTATGCACGCGTAAATCTCCACTCAAATCCATTTCAACCGTATAAGGAAAAAGCCTATCATAATCACGATTTTTGCCGATCATTCCCAGAACATTCAATGGTCCGCGTTTGGTTTCAAACAAATGGTGACCCAACCCAAGCAGAGCCGTTGCGTCCGGCTTAATAATACGCCCAAATTGACCCCGGTAGATTGTGTCCAGGGATTCCAAAGCTTCAATCAGGCGAGCCACATTGTCGATGTGTCGCGAATGAACGATATCCAGATCAAATGTTGTTATCGGCGCGCCGTGCAGTATGGCTCCGACGCCGCCTACGATAATAAAATCAATCTTGTAGTGAGCCAGTGTTTCCAATAAACAGAAGAAATCAACGGATGATTTTGGCACGGCGCAACCTCTCAACTGAATTAACTGCCTGTTGTAATGCCATTAACCGTTCACGCGGGGTCAAAGATAACATCCAGCGGATCAATGTTAAATCAACGCCTTCGGTGCTATAGTCACTGTTTTGTGCGAGTATATTTGTTTTTTGATCGATCATATTTCCGTATTGTCTCCCCCACGATGAAAATCGCTGGCTATTCTGTTAGATAGTTCCCTATGTATAACGCTCATTGTTTTGTCATAAACATCGTGGTAAGGTCTTTATTTTCACAAATCAAATATGCCCATTAAAAAGCATACCGACAACGTCCAGATCAGCTTCCAGAAAGTCGTATCGAATCAATTCCCTCCTCGATACCCATCGAATTTGCTCAAACACATTGTTTTCCATCTCTCCGATGTAGTTTTCGATCTGGTAGAAAAAAAGATGCACCTCTATTGCGACCGATCCGTGACGCTCATAAACATGACGCGTGTGCGAGACCAGTCTTCCGACTGACGCTTGAATCGACAGTTCCTCCCACAACTCACGCTGGAGACATTCGGGACCGGTTTCTTTCGGTTCGATTTTCCCCCCTGGAAATTCCCACTTAAGGGGCATTTCGCCGGCTTGATGGCGTTGGCAGATCAAAACTTTGTTGTTTTCCTCAATAATTCCGGCAGCGACTTGAATTTGTTTCATAACCTGTTATGATTTCTTTCGTTGGAAGATATAATGCTTCACGTCCAGGCGGAGAGATAAGACAATGACTGTGAGCAGAAAAAGGATCGCCGCTATCGTGAATGGGAGGGAGTAGGTCTCTCGATAATAGAGCGCGCCTTTACCGATTTTTGATTTTTCTTCCTCAAGATAGGGCATGACGCTAATGCCGTAATCATTTGCAATACGTCTAATCTGCAGAATATGGATAATCGGCAGACCTCGTTCCGCCATGCGGGTGATAACGCCTTCTGCTGGGAACTCGACCGCGGTCAGATCCCGAGACAAGCCCGCTTTGATCAGCTTTCCGTTCTGTGACGATCCCAAGCTGGCGATACCACCGCCAATATTGATATAGACCTTGATACTCTTTCTCCGGCTCCTCTCCATTTCACTGTAGATATCCAGCCGTCGGTCGATACTCGCGCTGAGATGGCTTTCATGGATAAAGTCCATCTTTTTGTCAGACTCGGAAATTTTTGAATTTCTCTTGATCGCTTCTTTTAACAGGCTACGTCCTTTCCGACTTAAGCCGCGTCCACGATCTCCGCCGCCGCCTATTGATACGGCTTTAGAACGGTAGTGGATCAGCCCTTTCTGATAAAGCTCGGACTCCATATCCAACCAGGTGAAATCCGGATTGCTCGCGCCCCATGACGAAGCACCGATGGAGGTGACGATAATTGGCTCCAACTCCATGTAACACGCCGGTATCGGTGGTGATCAAGGTATATTGTTCGCCGATCAGACCGGTTTCTGCCGGGTCGTTTTCTTTATCAATCGGAATACCCAGCTCGACAATACGCTCCTTCAGGGCATTCTGCGCCAGGGATGCCAGTCGAGTGGCTTCGGTTTTCTGTTTAAGATAAGGCTGGGCTTTAGGCGACTTCGAGCTCTCGACCAATGCGTAAACCGCAATCGAAAGAAGCGTTAAACCAATCAGCAAATAATGGGAAGGAGATCGATAGATGTTCATAAGCTCAGGTCGCCTCCGTAAAAGATGATCATCATCATTTTCACCAATACGGCAGTCATAATCATGGTGCAGACCGTCTTGTTCACGCCCTGCCGCTCCATCCAAATAGCGATCAAGCCAGGAATGATATAGCCGACTGCCTGAAAATCCATCTGCAATTCCGTGATGGGAGCCTGAAACAGTTGACGGGTCGCCCATCCCGATATGAAACCAATGAGAATGGTCAGAACCGTGCGGCGACGGCCATAAATTAACATAAAATTGGATAAAAGCCGGATAAGTCCGAACGTGGCTAACGCGGCGAGCAATGTGCCGGCAATGCGCGAGGGGTGATGAATCATCAACGCCATGTAACCGGGGACGACCATTCCTCCGGCAGCTAACCCAAGCGCTTCCGAGAAAAAAAGGCTAAGGAGTAGTCCCAAGCCAATGAATTGAGGAGTGATTATCGGATCCATTAATGGTGAACCTCAGTTGAACAGGTGAACTTTGCAAAGGTTATGAATTTTTGCAAGGTTTTCAATTAACCGTTAGAAATCCAATTTCTAACTAACACGAATTTGGTATTTCAATATTTTTCCCTTCATAATTTCGTAATGTCCATGACGACTCGTCTTTTGAAACGACGTAATTCGGATCCAGGGGAATTTTACCGATACGTGTGGATATCGCATACCGAGGCACGGCAAAACCTGTTGTAAAACCCTGCAAGTCCCTTATGATCTCCTGGCCTGTTTCAAGCGGAGTACGAAAATGGGTACTACCTGTTACAAAGTGGCAGTGGAAAATATAATAGGGTCTGACGCGTATTTCTAAAAGTCGGTGCATCAACTTTTTCATGGTTTTGGAATCGTCGTTGATCCCTTTCAGCAATACGGTTTGATTTCCCAACGGAATCCCTTCGCGTAACAATATGTCACACGCCTTTGCAGTTGCTTTTGTGATTTCTTTGGGATGATTAATTTGGGTATTGATCCATACCGGATGATGCTTAGCAATAATTTTTGCCAAATTTGAAGTGATTCTCTGCGGAAGTGTGCAGAGGGTTCGCGTTCCTAATCTGATGATTTGCACATGGTCTATTTTTCGTATCTCGCCTAAGACATAGTCCAGTCGCTCATCTTCAACCATCAGCGCGTCTCCACCCGTAATAAGCACATCTCTAATTTCCGTTGCCTGCTTGAGATAATCAATCGCCTTTTCGATACGATTAAGCGATGTGTCTTTGTCTGTCTTACCAATTCGCCTTTTACGGAAGCAATGCCGGCAATAACTCGGACACTGGTTGGTTAAATAAAGCACTAATCTATCAGGATAAAGTTGAAATAAACAATCTACAGGGAGGCTTTTCTCCTCTTTTTTAGGATCATAAACTCCTATAGTATCACCAAGTTCTTTTATATCGGGAATCATCTGTTTTCTGAGCGGGCAATTTGGGTCGCCCTTATCCATCAAACTCGCATAATAGGGGCTGATAGCAAATCTTAACTGTTTAGAAACAGATTTGATACTATCAATTTCATACGGGGTCAGGTCTACATACTGGCTCAATTGTTCAATAGATTCAATCCTATTTGCCAACTGCCATTTCCAATCATTCCATTGCTTACTCACATTCACGTCCATCTCGTTCACGCCATCCACAAAAAATTTCCTTTTTGTTAAAATTATATATGAGTTGCCTCATACATCCTCAAAAATTGAGAATTAATACTTTTCCTGAATCCGACTCCACTCCATTTTAAACCATGGCGTGTACCTATCCGGATTTTCCGCCAAATCTCGATTCAGCTCATCAATCGTGACGAATTTCCATTCATCAATTTCATAGGGATTTGCGCGAATCGGCTCCTCGCTACGACCCATATAAACGGCACACAGTTCGTTTTCCGATCCTTTGTCGAGATAATTTGCCTGATATTGAAATTTATAGAGAAAACGAAGTTCCGCCTGCAAGCCGAGTTCCTCTTCCAGGCGCCGCTTTGTCGCAGTCTCATAGCTTTCCCCTTTTCGAGGGTGGCTACAGCACGCGTTTGACCAAAATAGGGGCCACAAGGCTTTATCCGCCCCCCGTTTTTGTAACAAAATCTCGCCATTCCCGTTAAAAATAAATATCGAGAACGCTCGGTGAAGAATTCCTTCCCCCTGATGACAATCCGACTTTGGCTTATAACCGATCTTATTATCGTCCTCGTCCACCAAGATCAAAAGTTCGCTATCAAAAGAGACCTGTTTGTGATCCATGGGGCTTGCTCCGTTAATTTTTGAAAAGTTGCATTGTGCATTTATAGGCATGCGTTTATCATAGCGTGTGTAAAGATAGCAAATCGATGCGCGATTGTCAATAAATTTTAAGACCATAACCAAGATAGCGAATCGGCTTGGATAAGCTCAATTGTTGAGACATCTGAAAAACTGTTTGCAATTTAGCGACTTCTTAGTATAATATCTACGGAAAATCAAAAATTATGTAGCGCAGAACGTTATTCTGCATTACAGGCGGGGTTCTCCGAAAATTTAACAAAAAGGACGGCATATCTTGAAAAAAATTATCCTGTTGTCATTGCTTGTATTGATCTTGCAGACCCTGCCGGCTCAGGCGCGACGGAGTGCGGAAGATCATCTGACCATTGCGCAGACCTTGATCGACAGTATGCGTTATGAGCAGGCAACGATCCACTTACGCCGAGCTATCGAGATGGACACAACGCTTGCCCAAGGGTATCGCAGTTTGGGGTCGATCTATGAGGGTTGGGAGGCTTATGAAGACGCGTTTGATGTATATCAAACCGGCTGTCAGATTCTCTCTGACGAGGAGATATGCGCTAAGGCGGAGGAACTCTCGGATTTAATCGAGCAATCGGAAGATGGGCGGAAAACTCGGTCAATCGGTCAGTCGATCTGCCTGTTGATGATCTTTTCCACGAATTATGACGATATTAAGGAAGCGAAAAAAATGTTATCAGAAGGGAGCTATTTCCCCGATGTCGCCGAGAAATATTCGCAAACCGGGGTCATCAAGCAGGTGGATTGCTACGAATCTGGCAATATCGATCCGATGCTGGTGCCGGAGGTGGAGAAGTTGGCAACAGGTTCGATCAGCGATGTGTTGACAAATGCACGCGGGTATTATATTCTGCTGAAAGTATTCCAGGGCAAGACCGAGCGCATAAAGCAGTATCCGTGGGAGCCGGTATTGCAGGCAATACGGGATTCCCTTGGCATTCATCCGCCGGAAGAAGTCGCAGAAGCGGATTCTGTTGAGGCAGGAGAGACTGAGACGCGTTCTCGTCGATCCCGTCGTGGAAAATCCGAATCTGACACAATTGTGACGACCATAGTTGCCGACGTCCAGGCTCTTGCTGACTCTTCTGCGATTGAGATCGATTCACTTCTTGCCACGCCCGACTTTGTCTCGGTTATGGCGGATAGCGCGACAGTTGCTTCGGGTAGCTCTGCGGCTGTCGATAGCGTTATCATACTGGAGGAGCCGGAAGGATCGACTGCCCCTGATTCTGCCCAGACAAATTTGGAGGAAGAGAACGTTGTGGATGGGAATGAGCAAGAGCCTCCCGAAACGCCCGTTATTGATCCAAATGACGATCCCAATATCGCCCCGATGATGGACATTTTCAACAATCCGACAACGATTTTTTATCACAAATCGCCGGAATTGATTGAGCGCGTCGAGCCAGAGCATCCAGAGGCTTGGCAGAATCGAGGCGGAGAAGTAACGTTGCATGTCCTGATCGACGATAAGGGCAAAGTATTGAATGTCAAGGTGAAAGAAAGCTTTGACGATGAGGGCGTGATGGGGTTTAATCAGCTGGCAATAAAGGCGATCATGCAGTGGAAATATAAGCCTGCAACCCGGTATGATAAGCCGCTTATGGTCTGGATAACCGAACGGATCGTTTTCGCTGAAGAGGAAGCTGGCGAGGAATAGGATAAGACCTATGCGAAATCTATGAAGTTTGCGGACTCTTAACTTTAGCAATAAAAGCAATAAATATGGAGAAATATTGTTGAATAATTATAATTTAGTGCTTAAATTGATTTTTATTTTTGTTTTTATGATATGCGCGCCCATTTCCATCGGTTACGCGCAGCAGACCTCGATTGACAGTATCATTGACAACTATCTGCACATCATCGAGACCAATCCGGACTATGAAAAGATCGAGGATATTTATTATGAGCTGGGAACCCTCTATTTTCAGCGGGAAAATGAACGTTTTGAGATAGCGTTTGCCGCGTATCTGGAGAAGACCGAGATCGATTCGGATATCTCGGACAAGGCTCCGGAGCAGGTTTTTCCCAAAACTATTGCCCATTATCAAGATTTTTTGCAGCGGTTTCCCGAGTCGGACTACATCGACGACGTCAATTACCATCTGGCTTTTTGCTATCAGGAACAGATGGATTGGGAGACCGCAACAACCTATTATCGGCATATTACAGAACAATTTCCCGATAGTCCGTTTGCCGCGGAGAGCTGGTTTCGGATAGGCGAGATCGCTTTTGAGGAGGATATACTGGAGGTTGCTCTGGAATCGTACCAGCATGTCTTGACCTATCGAGTCGACGCGCTTTATGACGAGGCACTCTACAAATTGGGATGGACCCATTACCGCCTGAACAATTATTCGGACGCGATCAGCATTATGATGGGAGTGATGGACAATTTCGCGGATATGGGAAATAAGCAGAAAGCCTCGCAAGTCATCGACGAGACCTTGCAATATTTGGCGATCTGTCTGAGCGAATATGGAGATGCTCGCGTCGCTGAGAAGATATTCAACAAATTGACAAAAAAGCGCTGGTACGAACGGGATATCTATGCCAAGATGGGGAAAATTTTCTTTCTACGGAATCTTTATGACAAGGGAATGCAAGGCTATGAAATCTTGATCTCCCATTTTCCAGAGGATCCTGAAGTCCCTCAGTTTTTGGATCAGATGATCGTCCAGACCGAGCGGCAGAATCTGACAGAGCACTCGGTGGACCTGAAGGAGCGGCTTGCTTACGACTATGGAGACAGCAGTGTCTGGCGTCGTGCCAATCTGGTTCATAGCGTCTTGACGGTGACCGACAGCCTGCGAGCCATCCGATTGATCGAGGTTGCGGCATACTATCACCGGTCAGGAAATGAGGAGAGCGACTCGGAGAAATGGCGTCATGCGCGGCAATCTTATTCTGATTTTTTGCACTATTTTCCAAATCATTCTCGCCGGGATTATTGTCTGTTTCGACTCGCTGACTGCGAGTATCGTCTGGAAGATCTGTCGGCTTCAGCCGAGAACTATCTGAAGCTGGCGACTGAATTTCCCACGGGAGAATATACTGAGGAGTCTCGCTACAACGCTGTGGTCTGTTATAGCCAATATCTGGAAGCGGAAGCGGACAGCCTGATTTTGACAAAATTGGAGCGGGAGGCTGATCAATTTGTCGGCGATTATCCGATCAGCGAATTTCTGCAAGACGTCCTGTTTGTGTACGGCGACGCGGAATTTAACGCCAAAAATTATGAGAAATCATTGGAGATTTACGCCAATATCTCTGAATATCCCGATTTTGATCCAAGCGCGTTGGAAAATGCAGCGTTGATGGCCGGGAAATCCGCGTTTCAACTGAATCGCTATAGCGAAAGTGAGAAATGGTTCCGCCAGGCAGAACAGACAAGCGGTCCATCCCAAAATGGGCAGGCTTCGGAGCTGACTCAGAGGGCGTTGTATGAGCAGGCAAAAGAGATGCTCGCGCAAGCCGACACGTTGGGAGCGGCTCGTATGCTGATCAAAACTGACAGGGAAATTCCCTATTCCGATCTGGGCGCGGCGGCTCTCCTGCAAGCCGGGGAACTGTTTGAAAAAGTGACAGAGTGGCAGTCCGCCGCGGATGTCTGGAGTCGTTTTTCCGAAAATTTTTCAGAGCATAAAGATCGTGGAACTGTCCTGTGGCGCATAGCTCGCAGTTTGGAAAGGGCTGGAAAAGTAATCCGAGCCGCAGAAGGCTTTCTTGAGATTCCGACCAAAAATCCGACCGACCCTTACGCGGCTCAGGGCTATGTCGAGGCGATTCGTCTCTATCTCGCAGAGGAGCGATGGGGAGATATTTTGTCGGTTGCCGACCGGATGAACGCCCGCTATCCCCAAGAAGCTCAAAACCCGAATGTGACTTACGCGCAGGGAAAGGCGAGTTTTGAATCTGGGAAGTTTGAAAACGCTCGGAAATTCTTGCAGCACTTTATCGAAAGTTCTAAAAAAGAGTCTGTCGAATGGGAGGCGGGAGCCTATTTCATGTTGGGAGAGATGCTTTTTCCGGACTATCGACAGATGGAGATCAAAAAACCGGTCGAAAAAACATTGGCGGAGAAACAAGAAGCTTTTGGCGTGACACTGGAGCCTTATACCGACGCGCTTAATTTGGGCGTGCCGGCATACTCGACCGCAGCTTCTTATCGCATTGGACTGATATTCGAAGATTTTGGTGAAAAATTGGGCGACTCGCCGCGTCCAAAAGGTCTGAGCGATGAGGAAAAACAAGCCTATGAATCCGCGCTGAAAGATCAAGTCACGCCCTATTTTATGGAGGCGCAATCCGTTTATCAGAAGACTGTAGATCAGGCGGAGGCAGAGGCATATCAAGATGAATGGCTCGACAAAATTCAACTGCGACTGAACGGGCTAAATGGAAAATTGGAGTTAAAAAAAGAACCGGAATTAAAAAATGATTCCGAGTTAAAAAATGATTCCGAGGAGGAATAATGCGGATTTTGATAACAACTTTAGTTTTTTTGCTTTTATCCGCGTCGGTTCTCTGCGCGCAGGAGACGCAGAGCGCAGAGACTGACTCGACGCTGTCTGTGCAAAAAAAGGATCCGAAAGATGGGGGTCAGAAAAAAACGGATCGTCTGGAGCGGCAGGTGATCAAGTTGGAGGAGAGCCAAGTAGAGGGGAAACTCTCCCGTCCTCAAGTGGTTTTTCTGCTTCAACACAACGAACATGCCTATCGCACCTTTAATATCAAAAAAGATATGAGCGGTCAATTAAGGAGCTACAGGACGAAAAATGAGATGCTGAAACAATATAAGATGTTTTATGTTGATCGATTAAAAGAAAGAGTTTGGTAAATTTTGCTCCTCCTTACTGCCACCTTCATCAGGCGGATATTTTCGACAAATGGCAACTGACCGCATGATCCGGATCCACTTCTCTAAGCTCTGGCGGGACCTCTTTACACTCAGGCTTGACAAAGGGGCAACGGGGATGAAAATGGCATCCAGATGGCGGATCTGCAGGACTGGGCACATCGCCCCGTAAGATAATCCGCGTACGCTCTAAATCTGGATTCGCTACCGGAATCGATGAAAGCAGGGCTTTGGTGTAAGGATGACGCGGATCCGCATACAACTTCTGACTTTCGGTAATCTCGACAATTTTGCCGAGATACATGACCGCCACCCGCGTGCTGATATGCTTAACCACGCTGAGATCATGCGCAATAAATAAATATGTCAGACGGAATTCTTTTTGCAAATCCTGAAGCAAATTAATAATCTGCGCCTGGATCGAGACGTCCAAAGCAGAGACCGGTTCGTCGCAGACAATAAACTTTGGATTCACGGATAAGGCTCTGGCAATACCAACCCGTTGACGCTGTCCCCCGCTGAACTCGTGTGGGTAACGCCGAGCATGAACCGGAGAAAGTCCGACAATCTCCAGCAGTTCCGCCACCCTCTTTTTGACCCCATCGCCGGAAGCCAATTTGTGGACTTTCAGTGCTTCTTCCAACATGCTTCCAATCGTGATGCGAGGATTCAGAGAACTGTAAGGGTCCTGAAAGATGATCTGCATCTCCCGACGCAGCGGACGCATCTGGCTATGCTTCAGCATGGTCACCTCTTTGCCCGAGAATTCCACAAAACCAGAAGTCGGCTCGATCAAACGGAGGAGGCAGCGACCGGTCGTTGTCTTGCCGCATCCACTCTCGCCGACCAGGCCCAAGGTCTCTCCGGATCGGATATTGAAGCTGACATCGTCCACAGCCTTTACATAGCCGGCGATACGAGAAAAAAAACCCTTGCGAATAGGAAAATATTTTTTTAAATTTTTGATTCTTATCAAGTTATTATTCGACATACCACCCTCTTTATCACTCTTTTTAATAAATCAGAAATATCTAAATAAAATTTTGTATTGATCTGCGAAATTTGCGGACCCTATTGATCATGATCAAGAAATTTCCAGCAGGAAACTTGATGATCTTCAAATTTATGTTTTAAGGATGGGAATTTTTCCCTGCAAATATCCATAACGTCTGGACAACGAGGATGGAATCGACAGCCAGACGGGAAATTTATCGGATTTGGCACGGTGCCTCGGATGACAGCCAGGCGGCTTTTCTCTTCGTTGACTTTTGGGATCGATTCCAACAGTCCTTTGGTGTAAGGATGCTGGGGGCGATTAAAAATATCCTTGACGTCTCCATATTCGATCACGCGTCCCGCGTACATTACAGCGACCCGATCCGCGATCTCCGCTATCACGCCGAGGTCGTGAGTAATCATAATAATCGCCATCTGAAATTCTTCTTGAAGACGATTCAGCAGATCCAATATTTGCGCCTGGATCGTCACGTCCAGCGCGGTTGTGGGCTCGTCTGCGATCAGCAATGAGGGATTGCAAGAGAGCGCCATGGCGATCATAACCCGTTGGCGCATCCCGCCTGACAGTTGGTGGGGATATTCATCGACTCGTTGTTCGGGCGCGGGAATGCCGACTTTTTTGAGCATCTCGATCGACTGCTGACGCGCTTCCTTACGGGGTAAATTTTGGTGCAGCATGATTGCTTCTTGTATCTGGTTTCCGCAGGTGAAAACCGGATTCAGCGATGTCATTGGTTCCTGGAAAATCATTGAGATTTCGTTGCCTCGAACACGCCGCATCTCGGATTCGGGCAGTGTCAGCAGATTTTGATCCTTGAAAAATATCTCTCCCTCAATGATCTTTCCCGGAGGAACCGGTATCAAGCGCATGGTGGAAAGAGAGCTGACGCTTTTCCCGCATCCGGACTCGCCGACCAATCCTAAGGTTTGTCCTTTTTCCACCTCGTAGGAAACGCCGTCCACCGCGCGTGCGACGCCCTCGTCAGTATAAAAATAGGTCTTTAGATTCTTTATTTGCAGAAGCGGTCGTTTCATATCATATCCTCAAATGTTTCGTAATTTTGGGTCCAGGGCATCTCGCAGACCGTCGCCCACCAGATTATAACTCAACGCAGTAAAAACAATGGCGATACCCGGAAATGTGGATATCCACCAAGCACTAAGCATATTGTCCTGCCCTTGAAAAATGATGTTGCCCCATGTGGGTGTCGGAGGTTGGACGCTGAGTCCCAGGTAGCTTAGAAAGCTCTCTGCCAGGATCGTATTTCCAATGCCTAATGTGGCGACGACAATCACCGGCGCGAGCACATTCGGCAGAATATGACGAAAGATGATGCGGGTGTGGCTCATCCCTAACGCCTTTGCTGCCAAGATATAGCCCTCTTCTTTGATCGATAAGACCTGTCCTCGCACAATCCGGGACGTACCCATCCAACCGGTGAATCCAAGAACCGCCATTGTCAACCAAAGGGAGTTGGAATACATGGCGATCAACGCCAATACCAAAAAAATGCGGGGAAACGCGAGCAATATATCGACAAATCGCATCAGAACCGTGTCGATCATCTGACCAAAATATCCCGAAATCGCCCCAACTGCGGTCCCGATCACTACCGATATGGAGACTGCGACGAACCCGATAGACAATGATATTCTTGAGCCGTAGATCAGACGGCTGAATATATCTCGACCAAATTTATCCGTGCCTAAAGGGTGGTCAAAAGAGGGCGACAGATAGCGAGTTTTTACCACATCCCCCTGCATATTCGGATCAGCGACCGCCAAAAGTGGGGCCAAAAGAGCGACGGCATAAAATCCCAAAACGCAGATTAAACCGATGATTGCCAATCGATTTTTTTTGAAATCTCTCCATATAATAAGCCATTGATCTCGGCTTCCGTCGCTGTTTTTCTGTCTGGAATAAACCGATTGATAAACGCTTGAAAACCATATCGACGCGATCATTCCGAAGAGAAAAATAACAGCGATCCATTCGTCGATTTTGTTGGATTCTAAAGCAGACGCGATTTTATCCCATGAAAAGATAGCGAGTGCCAAGAGGCTCAGGTATGACAAAAAGCAGAGGCTCCCCGCGAGACGTTCTCCCGCGGCAAATCGGTCAAATCCGGGTAAGATTGCCGATAGGAGCGCGTGACGGACTTTCGATTTTTGTAATAAAATCATTTTTTCTCCCTCTCGCGCTTGTTAATCGAACCGTATTCTCGGGTCCAGGACCGAGTAGAACACATCTGCTACTAAGTTTCCAAAAATGACCATAACCGCGGATATAAAAGTGGTCGCCATAACTAATGGATAGTCACGGTTAAATATAGAATTTATAATCACTTGACCCATACCTGGCCAGGCAAAAATCACTTCGACGATCAGGGATCCGCTCAACAGAAATGGGATGCTCAGACCCGCGATTGTGACAATTGGGATCAACGCATTGCGCATCGCGTGTTTCCAGATAACCAAAAATTCTGGCAGTCCTTTTGACCGTGCAGTCCGGATGTAGTCCTGACGGATCACTTCCAGGAGGCTGCTGCGCATATATCGCCCTTTTGAGGCTGCGTTGCCGATAGCCAGCACAAAAACCGGCAGGATCGCATGCTGAACTCGATTCCATAAGTAAGGAAGGAGAGTCAGGGTGTCGGCGTCTATGGATCGGACGTTAGACGCGGGGAGGAGACGCAGTTTTAAAGAAAAAATAATGATTAGCATCAATGCCAGCCAAAACGAGGGCATGGCATAGATAAAAAATGATAGGACAGTCACCAGATGATCATAGATCGTATATTTCTTGAGCGCGGATACAACGCCGATCGCAATGCCGGTGATAATAGACAGGAGTAATGATGTGGAGCTTAATAATAGGGTATGGGGAACAGCGTCAAAAAGCACGTCCTTGACCGGGCGATTATGAGAATAGGAATGTCCGAAATCGCCTGTCAAAAAATTTTTGATCCATTTAAAATAGCGGATCGGCAGAGGGTCGTTTAAACCGAATCGCTCCGCCATGATTTCCCGTATTCCAGGGCTGATCTCTGGATTAACATACATTGCCAGAGGATCGCCGGGCGTCAGATTGATCACGAAAAAGGTGACGGTCAGAACCCCCAGAATAATCGGAATCGAGGTGAAAACGCGGCGGATGATATATTTTGGCATGGGCGTGTTCCAGTCGAAAATTTAGTAATTTGGACTTCATGATAGGGTCACGGCTCCTCTATCCACCATTCCTCCATGTTATAATAGACGCCTTTGGGCCACGTCTTGACGCCTTTTATCCGGTTATCTATTGCGTCCACATGATCCTTGACATAGAGAAAAGTATAGGGCTGATCCTCGTATAAAACCTCTTGAAATCGATACCAGATATGGCGGGATTTGTCTTTGTCCAATGTGCGTCGTCCCAGATCGATCAGAGAATCGACCGCGGCGTTGGCGTAATTGTGTTCATTATATCCGCTCGCAATGGATTTGGAATGCCATATATCTGTCGGGTCAAAAGTGATGTTCATGGACCAACCGGAGATTAGCGCCTCATAGTCTCGAGCAGTTTGTTGCGCGATCATCACATTAAATTCGACGATCTCCAAGACCGCTTTTACGCCGATTTTTTTTAGATCGGCTTGGATCATCGTGGCTGCGTCAATACGCAACTGGCTGTTGATATTGGTTTTCAGAACAAAGCTCAGGTTTTTCCCCTCTTTATCCAAAATGCCGTCGTCGTTTCCATCAGTCCAACCTGCTTCCGCCAATAACGATTTCGCCTGTTCCGGATCGTATGGCAGGGGTTTCAGCCTCGAATTATAGAAATCTTTTCGAGCTGGGTGGACGGGACCGATACACTCGCGCGCATATCCATGGAAAAGCGCGTCCACAATCTGCCGTCTGTTAATCCCCATAGTCATGGCGCGGCGAATCCGGCGATCTTTGAACAGCGGATGGTCGTGCAGCCATCCGATATATTCATAACTTAAACTTGGATATATCAACATATTGAGATTCGGATTATCTTTTTGCAGGCTCTCCACCTGTTCCGGGGAGACAGATTGCACCAACTGCACAGAGCCGGTCTTAAGAGAGGTCAAACGAGAGATTTGGTTTGGGATCACACGGAAAATAAAGCGGTCTATATGAGGTTTGGAGAAACCATATTCCGGGTTTTTTTCAAATTCGATCAATTGTCCCCGCTCCCATCTCTTAAGACGGTAGGGACCGCTCACAACGGACGGATTCTCATTAAAAGGGTGGTCGCGCATTTCTTCGCTACTCACGCGGTCAAAGACATGTTTGGGGAGAACCTCGAAATTGATATGATCCAACTCATTGGCATAAACTTCTTTAAAATGAAATTTTATCTCATAATCATTTATCACCCTGCATGTATCCACAAAGTCAAATCTGCTAAAGTGGGGGTAACCGATGACTGGATCAATCATTTTTTGGTAGGTAAACAACACGTCATGGGCTGTGATAGGCACGCCGTCCGACCAACGAAGGTTTTCTTGCAAATAGAGCGTGACGTTCAAAAAATCCTCAGAAAATCGCCACGAATGAGCCAGGCAAGGGCGAAAATCCGAGCCGCGAATTTTCAAGTTCTCATTATATGTCAACGTTTTGAGAAAGAGAAATCTACGCAGTTCTTCTCCGTGAGATTGTTGAGAAAAAAGCGTATTCCAACTGTCAATGTCAGAACTGATGGCTGATACTACGGTTCCCCCATTTTTTTTCTGAAGGGAGTTTCCATCATTTTTGCTGCCTTTATTGTCTTTATCAGAAGAACAACTGAACAAAAACAACGCTACTAAAAAACAGATCAAAGTTGTCCGACGCATATTTTTCTCCATTTCAGTTATTCGATTCAGTTATCAGAAGGGTCGTTGATCCACCATTCTTCTGGATTAAAATTGATTCCCAGGGGCCACGTTTCGATTCCTTTTACTCGCCGGCTGACTCCGTCCAGATTATTTAAGATATACATGAAGGTTACAGGTTGATCTGCATAAAGTATTTCCTGAAATTCATACCAAATTTTTTTCGCCTTGTCTCGATCCAGAGTTCTTCTGCCGAGATCAATCAAAGAATCGACTTTGGGATTGGAATACTCGAATCGATTAAACCCGCCAACCATCGCGCTGGAATGCCAAAATACCTTGGGGTGATTCACGATGCCCATACGAAATCCAGAAAGTGCCGCGTCATACTCCCGATTTTTCAACTGTGTGATCATCACGCTAAACTCGACCATGTCCTGTCTCATCTCTATCCCGACCTGCTTCAGATCGTTTTGAATCATGGTGAGCGCGTCTCGTCGTCTGCTATTGCCCAGCCCTGTTTTCATTGAAAAGGAGAACTTTTCGCCTTCTTTATCCAAAATACCATCGTCGTTGGAATCCCGCCATCCCGCCTTATGGAATATTTTTTTTGCCTGTTCGGGATCATAAGGAATCGGTTTCATCTGCTTGTGATATATCTCTTTATAAGCGGGGTGGATCGGACTGATACACTCTTTACCGTATCCCATCAGCAGAGCGTCTACGATCTCTCGACGGTTGATGGACATAGTTAACGCCCGACGCATCTCTCGATCCGAAAAAATTGGATGTCGCTCCAGCCAGGCAATATAGTCGAAAGACATGCCTGAATAGCTCAAGACTTGAATTTTATCCGCATGATTTTTTTTTATCTCCTCTGCTTGTTCCGGCAAAAGACCCGGGACAATGTCCACGTCCCCGATCTTGAGATTTGTGACCCGGCTGACCGCGTCGGGAATAATGCGGAACACAATGCGGTCAAGGTTCGGCTTTTGGAAGCTACACATATCGTTCTGGGTCAACTCGATCATTTGTTGACGTTCCCATCTTTTGACGCGATAGTGACCGTTGACCACAGTTGGATTTTGATTATAGTCATGGTTGATAAATTCTTCCGCGCTGATATCCCCAAAGATATGGCTGGGCAACGGGGTGATTATATTCACATCGTCAAGCTCGTTCGAGTAAACCTCTTTGAACCTGAAAGTCACCTCGTAGTCACCCTTGACGATACATTCCTCAGTCAGATCGAAATGACTCCTGTTGGAACAAGGAATATTTGGGTCAGTCATTTTATCGAAAGTGAATTTGACGTCGTGAGCCGTGACCGGTACGCCGTCTGACCAGGTGATGTCTGAGCGTAAAATCAGCGTCAGTTCTAAGAAATCCTCTGAAAATCGCCACGATTTGGTCAAACAAGGTCTATAATCCGACGTATGAAGTTTGAAATGCACGTCGCGCCTGAGCAAATTAAGATAGATTAAACCTTGAATGTCAGACGCGGCTGAGAGCGTGGATAGAATAGGGTTGAAATTGTCAATATCGGTTTTCATGGCGATGACAACTGTCCCTCCGGACGGTTCAGAAGAGTCGGAAGATTCCTCTTGATCGGGAGGATAGCACCCTGTTGATACGATAGATAAAAGTATAAATAGCAATCTCAAAGCCGTCTTATAGCTCATTGGTTTTTCCTGGAAATACAATCCGCGGATCAACAAATCAATTGCCCGCGTTTTTCAGCGAGTTGCGGATGACAGAGGGAACTCATAAATTCATAATCTTAAGAATAACGATTTATAGGAATCCATGCAAGGGATTTTTCCCGGTTTTGTTATCGACTTGTGCGCCAAAAGTAAACGCCGCCAGCGATAATTGCCAGGACACTGGCGAGAAATAGGATGAATGATCCGAAAAATTGTAGTTGAAAGTAGGTGCGTATCAGATCCGTATCAGACGGGTTGAGCTTGGGCCCGTATGCGATTGTCGTATGAAAGTGGAGTAGGGCGTAGATGATGATCAATCCAGCGGAAATGAATGGAAGCGGCCACAAAGGAATTTTTAATCGTATAAGCTGCAGTAGAAATCGTAAGACAATACCAATCAAAACAAGGGCAACGGCAAAAAGTAGGATGCCGAAAGCAAAAAAAATTTCTTGCAGTGTGCTTACAAACATTGAAATCTCCTCATTTGAGCGTTCTCTGATCGTTATAAAATCTATATTTACGAGTGTTTACCGACGACGTGTTTCCGGTGTGGAACGAGGCCGGATAATGTGCATAAATTGCAACGTGCCGCCCATAGAAAATATACCAGATAGGAGAAATGCCGAATAACCAATCCACCGCTGCAAATTAGGCATCATCAGTTTTTCCTGCCCATACGCGACAGCGGATAGGAGAACATAGAGCAAGATTCCGGACGGCGCGATCAACATATATTGCCATTTTGTCGGCTTATGAAAAACGATCTCGTACCGGCGGGCGATGAGCGCGAGAAAAATGAAGGTTCCCCATAGAAAAACCGCGCCCATAATTAAAAATAGATTGTGCATGGTGATATACCAAAATTGTTGGGTTTCAGTCAAAATATCTAACATTGTCCTTTTCTCCTTACATCAGTCAGCTCATATTTATGTAACGAATAATGGTAGATGACGACTGATACGCTTTTTTATTAAAAAATCGTTTTACTTGGTGAAAATTCGAGATATGAAAGACTCAATATGGGTCAATTTTTGATCTCCTCCATAAACCGATTTTCGTTCCACACATCAATCCCCAAATTTTTTGCTTTTTTCAGCTTACTTCCGGGTTTCTCTCCCGCGATGACGACCGTAGTCTTCCGGCTGACGCTTGACGTCACTTTTCCGCCCATTGCCTGAACTCGACTCTTGCTCTCCTTTCGGCTCATACCGGACAAGGCACCGGTCAGGACAAAGGTCATACCGCTGAATTTCCCGACGTTCCTGGGTCGGTTTTGACCAGACCCTTCACAGTCGATTCCCACGGCGAGCAGCTTGTCTATCAGGAGCGCGTTTGCATCAACGGTAAAGAATTGAGCGATAGATTTCGCTACGATCGGACCGATTCCGTCAATCTCAGCCAACTCTTCGGTTGTCGCGGCTCGCACGGCGGGCAATGTTCTGAAATGATCCGCGAGCAGTCGGGAAGTTGTTTCTCCGACGCTGGGCAGACCAAGGGCATGGATCAGTCGCCACAAGGTCGTTTTTTTGCTTTTATGGATTGCTGCGAGGAGATTTTTTGCCGATTTTTCTGCGAACCGATCCAATTTTATCAAGCTCTCGAAAGTGATTTGATAGAGATCAGCCGCGCTCTGGATCAACCCGGCGTCCAGCAGTTGATAGACGATCTTATCTCCCATACCGTCAATGTCCATGGCGTGGCGATGGATAAAATGCTTGATGGAGTTTGCGATCACCGCTGGGCAGGAGACGTTGCTGCATCTCCGAGCGGCTTGGTCTTGATCCTGAACCACCGGAGATTCGCATACAGGACAGAGGCGAGGCAGTCGATATGGTTGGCTATCCACGAGGCGTTTCGACTCGATCACCTTGACGATTTCCGGGATCACATCTCCTGCGCGCTGCACAATGACCCTGTCGCCCACTCGGACGTCTTTTTTGTCGATCTCGTCCTGATTGTGTAGCGTGGCCCGACGGACAGTGGCTCCGCCGACCTCCACGGGCTTCAATTCCGCGACTGGAGTCAGGACGCCGGTACGACCCACCTGCACTGTAATATTTTCGATAACAGTCGTCATTTGTCTCGGGGGAAACTTTGCCGCCACTGCCCAACGAGGATTACGCGATGTCTGGCTCAAACGTCTCTGAAGCCCGATGTCGTTCACTTTTATGACGGTTCCGTCGATCTCGAAAGGGAGTTGATCCCGCATGCGTTCTAATTTTTGATGCAAACGGATAACGGACTCAATGCCGGACGCGGAGTCGCGCGGGTCAGGAGTCAGAAATCCCCACGCCTGAAGCTGATCCGCTAATTCAAGATGGGACTTGAATGTCAGCCCGGTCGCAGCTCCGATATGGTAGCAGAAAAGCGTCAGGGGTCGATCCACTGTGGTCTTTGGATCCAGTTGACGCAGACTCCCAGCCGCGGCGTTTCTGGGATTGGCAAAAATTCTCTCGTCTTTTGCCGACTGCCGACGGTTCAATGCCTGAAAATCTGCGATAAGCATGATCGCCTCCCCTCTGACCTCAAGCCGTTCCGGGATCGGATTTGGCTTGCCGGTCACCGGAGATTCGGAATGCAGCCGCAACGGCAGCGAGTGAATGGTGCGGATTGTGTGAGTGACATCCTCTCCGACAATGCCGTCGCCACGAGTCGCGCCTAAAGTGAATATGCCTTGTTCATAGATCAATTCTACGGCGAGTCCATCGAATTTCGGCTCGCATACATATTCGATATTTACGTCCGAATCCAGCATAAGAAATCGTTTGATCCTGGCATCGAATTCCCGAATTTCCGCCTCGTCCATCGCGTTCGACAGGGAAAGCATGGGCAGGGATCTGGCTATTTTTTTGAGCTCCCCGACTGGAGTTGAGCCTACCCGTTGTGTGGGCGATTCGGGCGCAATCAAGTCGGGACGCTCTTCCTCCAGGCGTTGCAATTCCCGGAACATCTCGTCATATTCCGCGTCGCTTATCTCAGGATCATCAAGCGCATAATAGCGGTAATTGTGATAGTCGATCCAACCGCGCAGTTCAAGGATACGTATTTCTATTGAAGAATTTTGCATGAAAAAATCTCCTTATGTTGTTGTTATTTCTATTATTAAATCATTTTATTTAATTTTTTTTTTAACTTTCCCTGGACAAAAGAAATATGAAAGATCAGGCTATACAGCTCGTTCATATAACTCAAAGGAACAGAAATTTTGGCGATTTGATCCTCGATTTGACGCAGTCGATCCATTTGTTTCTCGATTTTTTCCGGATTGGTTTGATTTTTTGTCTCGTACTCCACATCTCGGATCAGACGGTACCATCGGTAGATACGGGAACGGATTCTCCAGCGGTACGTAGGCGTTGCCAAACGTCCCAGGGGGATCAGAAGCGTCAACAACGGCAATAGAAATATTTTCATACGATCCAACATTGACACTGTCCAAAAGGAGATATAACGCAGTAAAAATGGCGGTCCCCACTCGATAAAACGTTTGGCGTCTTTATTCAAAGTCAGGTGCGTGTATTGGTCAGAAGGAAAGCTATATGAAGCTTTGGAAAAGATCGAGTGCCGATTATGAATCTGTGTGATGACTTGCAACATCAGGGGAATCATGGCAGGGTGAATATCTTTCCGGCAGACCAGATTTGCCGTTGGAGATAGCAAAATTGTCGTCTGATCCGGGATGTTTTTTTCCAGATCGATTGCGCCTTCCGGAAGAACCACGCTGGAAAGAAAGGGATATTGGCTGCAATAGGCTTTATGCCGGCGGAAACTCATCAGGCGGATGTCTGGCATGGTGAATAACTCACGGATGAGAACGGATTGGGGACTGGTCACGAGAGAAAAAACGTCAATCTCGCCAGCGGCTAAAGCTCTGATTGCCTCGACGCCACCCAATGGGAGCAGTTCTGTATTTTCCGACGTCAGACCGTTATCGCCCAAAAGAAGGATCGCGAGTTTCCGGTTACCGCTCCCCTCGCCGCCGACAGCGACTTTTTTTCCCTTAAACAGGCGAAGATCGTCGATCTCCTCCTCATTCCGATAAAATATCCATAGCGGTTCAAAATAGAGACTGCCCAGAGATTGCAGCGACTCTTCTGCATTTGATACTGTCACGCCTCCCTGAACTAAAGCCAGGTCCACATCGTGATCCAATAATCCTTGCAAATTCTCTAACGACCCCCTGGTCTGGACAACATCGAGTGTGATATCCTCTTCCGCTAGCGTAGTCTGGTATACCTTGCCAAATCGATAATACTCGCTCTCAGCTCTGCCGGTAGCGATCACAAGATGGTTCGGAGGCGGAGGCTCTACAAAAAGAAACGCTATGAAAAAACCGATACCGACCAGTAGACCGACAAATATCCACACTTTCAGATCGTATTGTTTGACAAACGCGACGCTTTTATCTATAAATAAAATTTTTTTCATTTTTTCCCCTTAACCCACCAAAACATCTCGGAATAAAAATCGTATAGATAGCCAATAATAAAAAAATGTCATTCAAAACGCTATTTTGAATTTTACCCTTTAAATTTCAAAGGCTTTTAAGCCTGAATTGCTGTGGTAAAAGTAGTCAATTTTTCTATATGAGGCAATAAGAATTTAACAGATGATTGAGGATCTTCGCTAAAATTTTTCGATCGCTAAAGAAACCCGAATCATAAAATCGGCATATTTATTGCTTTATCCATGAAATAAAATAATCGAAAATTTTCGAGTAAATTTATCCTGCATTATTCACAATCCTCGGGGAACCGGAGGTCTCAGATGTTTGATATTTAATGGGTTAAAGTCTATTTTTAACGACATTTCCAAGAGAACTCAGCTTCTATGAGAATTTCAGAACCCTTATTTGGGCTGACTCTAAAAAAAATATAATTCTTTAATTATCAAATCTTAATCTGCGATAATCTGCGTAATCTGCGGATCGATTTCCGTGATGACGAATAATCCAGGTTATAAAGTAAAGGAGAAAAATTGTCTATGAGTATTATCCAAAAAATTTCTTTTTTCACTCTCGGCGTTATGCTTCTGACGTCAAGCCGGTCGGTTTCCGCCGGCGAACAGCTCCACTTCGAGAAAATTGGGGTGCAAGACGGCTTGTCACAATCCTCAGTCTCCCATATTTACCAGGATCAGCTGGGTTTTATGTGGTTCGGCTCCGAGGATGGTCTGAACCGCTACGACGGTCATGACTTCAAGGTATTCCGCAATAGTCCAATTGATTCGACAACGCTTTCCGAAAATCGAATCATCGGAATTTGGGAAGATGAAAGCAGCCGTTTATGGGTTGTGACGCAAAATAGAACTCTTCATAAATTTGACCGCCGATATGAGCGTTTCACCCGTTACACGTTACCGACCAATAGTATCAAAAATTTGTCAAGCATGTCGGAAAATTTA
Source organism: Candidatus Cloacimonetes bacterium 4572_55 (assembly GCA_002084765.1). Classification (GTDB taxonomy): domain Bacteria; phylum 4572-55; class 4572-55; order 4572-55; family 4572-55; genus 4572-55. The sequence goes on from NBMB01000031.1 coordinate 32,433, forward strand.
CACTTTGGAACAGATGGGAACGGATTGTTGTGGATTTTGGAGGAGGGCATGTTGATCGCTTTTGATCCGGTTAGCGAAAAATCTCTGCTTATCAAATATGATCCTGACGATCCCAACCAGATCAATTCTCCCCAAATAAAAGCCATTTGCATCAGTCGCAAGGGTCACGTATGGGCAGCCTCCAACAGCGGTTTGAGCCGGGTCGTGGACTGCCGTATAGCGGAAGGAACCTATCAGGTCAAGACCTTCCGCCATAATCCCGACGATCCACATACGCTCAGTTCAGACTCCCTCCGAGTGATACATGAGGATCAATCCGGTATGTTATGGGTTGCCACACGTCGCAGCGGGCTGAATCGGTTTGATCCAAATACAGGCAAAGCGACGCGTTTCCAACAGACCCCAGACGACTCGCTGAGCCTGAGCGATGATATTGTCCACTGCATCCAAGAGAGCCCAGAGGGGGATTTATGGATCGGTACCGAGTATGGGCTGAATCGATTTGATACTGAGACCAATCAGTTTCATCGCTATTATCCGAATCTATCCATATCAGAAAATAGCGAGGAATGGATAAACAGGATCAGTTCTCTGCTTATCGATCAAACCGGCGGAGTGTGGCTTCTAATTAATCTTTTTGACAAAAAAGGAGTGGTCACTCTTTTTCAGCCGGAGAAGGAGCAGTTTCTCTATTATTTCCCGGAAGAAAACAACTCTTACAGTCCCACAGGTTTTTGCGAAATGATGTATCAAGATCAATCTGGTGCTTTATGGTTTGATGTAGGCATTGATTTGAATAAGGTGAGCCTGACCCGCCAGAAATTTGCTCTGTATCGATCCGATCCTAATAAGCCAGAAGGGATGCCGACCAGCAGTGCATGGTCTATATTTAAAGAGAAAGACCAAACCCTCTGGATCGGGACCTCAGAAGGGTTGAGTCGGCTGGATGAAAAGACAAAAAAATGGAAGACTTATACAAATAGCTCCGATATATCCTATGGTATAAAGGACTTTTATTTTTCAAGAATTTTCAAGGATTCTAAAGATCGGATCTGGTTAAACGGGAGATCATCCGGTTTGTGTTCTTATAATCCGCAGACTGACAGCTTTAAAAGCTATCCTTATATCACTTCAGACGGAAGGACGCTTACTCAATATTCCGCTTCTGGAATTTATGAAGATCGAGATGGTGCGATCTGGGTCTGTGTGGCAAATTTTTTAAACCTATTTCATCCGGAAACGGGTCTTTTTACGCGCTATCCGATCTATAAAACTCCAGGCGACACTGCAAGTTCCCGGGTATTTCCTGGCGTAATTGTCGAAGATTCGGAGGAGATTCTTTGGTTAGGCTCTCGGTCGGGTTTATATGGATTTGACAAAACCGCCCGAGAAGTCACGTATGCTTTTCATCATAACCCTAAAGACGTCAACTCATTGAGCGATAATGTTGTTATGTCGGTATTTGAAGATAGCCGCGGAGACCTATGGGCAGGGACATGGGCGGGTCTCAATAAGTTGGACAAAGAGACCGGAAAATTCACCCGATACACCCAGGAAGACGGTCTGCCAAACGATTCAATTTATGGGATTTTGGAAGATGAGAGAGGTCGCCTTTGGTTCAGCACGAATCTTGGACTCTCCTGCTTTGATACGGAAAGCGGCTCGTTTCGGAACTATGACATCAAAGACGGTTTGCAAAGCAACGAATTTAATGCCGGCGTATTTCATAGGGCATGGGATGGGGAGATGTTTTTCGGCGGGATAGGCGGCATCAGCGCGTTTTATCCATCGGATCTCCGGGATAATACCTATAAACCGCCAGTTGCTATCACTGCTTTCAAGAGATTTGACACTCCCGTTATTTTTGACCGACCTCTTGATCAAGTCGAACAGATCACATTTTCCTACAAAGACACCTACTTCAGCTTTGAATTTGTGGGGCTGGATTATAACGCGCCGGAAGAGGTGCAATACGCGTACATGCTGGATGGACTGGATAACGAGTGGCGGAATTTGGGTTCTCGTCGGGCGATTTCGTTTCCCGGTCTGAAGAGCGGCGACTATACGCTGAAGATTAAAGCCGCAAATAATGACGGGCTATGGAACGACGATCCGACGTCGGTCAAGCTGACTGTGGCACCGCCGCCCTGGCAAACCTTGTGGGCGTACTGCTTTTATGCGCTCTCGTTTGGCGGAATAATATTTGGCTATGTGCGCTTTCAAGCAAAAAAGCTGGAACAGGAGCGCATGGTCAATGAGCGATTGCGCCAGATCGACCATCTGAAAGACCAGTTCCTCGCCAACACCTCTCACGAATTGCGCACACCCCTGAACAGCATCATCGGTATAGCGGAATCGCTCATTGACGGGGTTGCTGGAGAGCTGCCAAAACCCGCGATGTTCAATCTTTCCATGGTTGTGACCAGCGGCAAACGGTTGTCGCATCTGGTCAACGACATTCTCGATTTTTCTAAGCTGAGGAACAACGAATTGGTTCTCCACAAAAAGCCGATCGATATTCGGCAGATCGCCGAGATTATTTTGACCATTGTTCGGCTGTCGATGGGGCGGGATTCTATCGAACTACACAATGATATTCCTGAGGAATTTCCCCCTGTGGATGGCGACGAAAATCGATTGCAGCAGATCATGTATAATCTGATCGGCAATGCGGTGAAGTTCACGGAATCGGGCAAGGTGGCCGTATCGGGCGTGCATAGAAACGGCATGGTGGAAATTTTGATCACAGACACCGGCGTCGGAATCCAGAAAGAAAGGCTAAGGGATGTCTTCAAATCCTTTGAGCAGGCGGATGGATCGATCAGCCGAGATTTTGGCGGAACTGGATTGGGTCTGTCGATCACCAAGCAGTTGGTGGAGCTGCATGGCGGACGGATCTGGGTGGAATCAGAAGAGGGCAAAGGCTCTTGCTTTACGTTTACGCTGCCGGTCAGCGGAGAGAAATCTGTCCAGAAAGACGATCTCAAGGATCAGTTGGGCAGATTGCAGGAGGACATGCTGTCTATTGGATCGGTGCCATCGAGCCCCTTGCCCTCAAGCTCGAACTCCTTGCCAAAAAAATCTATAGTAAGCCACGCGGGCGTAGACCCTCGATTGCAGCCGGTTGAGACCCAGTTTAATTTGCTGATCGTTGACGACGAGCCGGCAAATGTGCAGGTCTTGATCAACCACCTCTCGCTGCATCGTTATAATGTGACCAAAGCCTTGAGCGGTCAAGAGGCTCTCGGTCTGGTGGAAAATGGACATAAATTCGATCTGGTCGTGCTGGATATTATGATGCCGCGCATGTCGGGATTTGAGGTCTGCCGCCGTCTAAGGGAAAAATTCGCATGATGCCGCGCATGTCGGGATTTGAGGTCTGCCGCCGTCTAAGGGAAAAATTCGCATCCAGCGAGTTGCCGGTGGTGCTGCTGACCGCAAAAAATCAAGTGACCGATCTGGTTACCGGATTTGATTCTGGGGCAAACGATTATTTGACTAAGCCCTTTTCCCGCAGCGAGTTGTTGGCTCGCATCAAGACGCACATCAATCTTGCCAAGATCAACGCGGCTTATGGGCGTTTTGTGCCGCATCAATTCTTGAATTACCTGCAAAAAGAGCATTCGATCCTTTACATCCATATCGGAACAGATGACTCCAGAGGATAACTTTAAGTTTATCAACGATTATCTGAGCCGCATGGAGCCGATTATCGAGCAGCATAACGGATTTATCGACAAATATATCGGCGATGCGATTATGGCACTGTTCGGAGGATCGTCAAACGATAGTGAGGAAAAGGTTACAAGCGCGGACGACGCGCTACAGTCCGCTATATCAATGCTGCGTCGTCTGGCGAAATATAATCAAACTCGCCGGAAGATAGAACAACCTCCGATCAAAATAGGGATCGGACTGAACACCGGCATGTTGATGTTGGGAACGGTCGGTGGCGAAAAACGAATGGATGGAACTGTGATCTCGGACGCTGTCAATCTGGCTTCCAGAGTCGAGGGCATGACAAAAGTGTATGGCGCGAATTTGCTTATCACCAACGAAACCTACTCGACTTTGGATGATCCCAGCGCATATTGCATCCGCATTATCGACCGAGTAAAGGCGCGGGGGAAAAACGAACCTGTCACAATCTTCGAGGTTTTTGATGGAGATTCGGAGGAAATGATTCGTCTCAAAAAGCAAAATTTGTATGAATTCGACAGGGCGGTAAGCTTGTATCGAGAACAGAAATTTGATCACGCGGCAAAGGGTTTCAAAAAGGTGGTAGCGGCAAACCCGGGTGATCAAGCCGCTCAGGTCTATATTCAAAGATGCGAATATTATCAACTGCACGGCGTGCCGGAAGGATGGGATAACGCGAAGATATTGTGATGAAACACGTTGTATGATGATAAAAATAAAAATGGGATGCGTCTATTGCAGGCACATCCCATTTTTTGTCTCAATTCCAATTTATCTCAATTTATTTAAAACTGAGGCAAATTGGGATAATTTTGATACGCCCAGTCAAAAGTGATCGTACGATTCGGAAAGTTGTCTTCGATACTGATCACTTTCATCTTGGCATAATGAATCTGATTGTCCGCCCCATCAGTGAATCTGATGTGATAGACATGGTTCAGAACAATATCTTGTCTCTGCGCTGTCATACTGACAAGAGCCGTGCCAAAGTCGTCCAGATCGAAGTCGCCATTATCCTCGATATAAGCCTCCTTTGACCAATCGTTGGGGCTTTCCACCAAGGTCGGGCTTTTGATTTGGAGCGTTCCGTCGCCATCGTTGTCCTGATCAGTCCCAATATAGACGTCGATTTTATCATGGTTGTCGGCAAAAGTCATGGAAAATGCCTGCCCAAAGTTGAAGCCAAAGCCGCTGGGGTTGTCCGAACTGCTAAACTCCCAAATAATCGAGTCGGTACCTTCAGGTCGGGGCGATACTGTCACGTCGTCCGTGTGGTTGTCGCCATAAAACTCGGTATTGTCCTCATATTCTCTGACTGTCCGCACATGAAAAGTATACAGATTGTCGTTGTCCAACGGAACGCCGTTAATTGAGGTAATCTCATACGTATTCTGCGTTGTCTCGGCAATCTTGGTAATGCTTGCGATATCGTCTAAATTGGATGCGGCAAAAATGTAAAAGGTGTAATATACGTCTCCCACATCGCCGTCCCAAGAGAGCGTCACTTTCTCATCGTCAAGCACGTAAGTCAACGTTGTTGCAACATCCCCCGGAGGGAGAACCGGATCATCATCATCATCTCCACAACTTGCTATCAAACCGATAGAGAACAATAAAATTAATAACCAACTGAACTTTTTCATAAAAACGCCTCCTCAGTAAATCAATAGTAAATCAATAAAATAAAACCAGAAATCAAATAAAACCCGACTAAAAAAAAATGTGGAATTAAAAAATAATTAGGAAAATTCGTACTATTTTTTGAAGTTCTAAATACCGCGTGGAGTTTTGAAAGTTCAGAATTATTTTACATTTTTTTTTATTTGACGCTGTATAGAATACTTCAAATACGCATCACAATTCGTTTATTTGAAATTAATGTGAATTAATGCCTTTTTAATTTCACCTTTAATTTCACTTAATAGGTGATCATTTTCAAATTCAACGACGCTCGTATCCCCCCGATGAACAATTCATTTGGCCTCCATAAATAGAATGTTGTTGACAAAAAGACAAAAACCTTTTACCCTGTCTCTTAGTCGATTTTGATTTCGGCATATCTTATAAATTCTAATTAAATATTAAAATTAAATAAGATTTGGTTTTGATGCTAAATAACTCAACAATTTATTTTTGTGATATTTTTGTGATATTTTTGTGATAATTTTTTGAAAGGATGTTTCGATGAGTGACCGCTCGATTAATTTGTTAAAACGACTGACCGAAGCGGACGCGCCCTCCGGTTTTGAGGACGAGGCGCGCCGTATATTCGAGGATGAACTAAGAGAGATTGGCGAGATCAAAAAGGACCGGATGGGTAATCTGTTCTGTTCTCATACGGGCAGTTCGGACACGCCCGTAGTGATGTTGGATTGCCATCCCGACGAGGTAGGTTTTATGGTGCAGAGTATCACCTCTCAGGGATTTATTAAATTCGTTCCATTGGGCGGCTGGTGGGGTCATGTGTTGCTCAGCCAGCGCATGACTGTGATGGGCGATAAAGGAAAAATTCACGGCGTAATATCGGCTACGCCTCCCCATCTTTTGGAAAAGGGTGCCCGCGAAAAAGTCGTCCATATTGAGGCAATGCATATCGACGTGGGCGCGGCTGACCGTGAGGAAGCAATGGACAAATTTGGGATACAACCCGGAAATCCGATCGCTCCTTTTTCTCCCTTTATACCGATGGCGAATCCGAAAATGCTTTCTGCAAAGGCGTTTGACAACCGGTGCGGCTGCGGTCTGGTCATCGAATCTATGCAGCGTCTCGCAGAGCAAGATCATCCTAATCAGATATACGGCGTGGCGAGTGTTCAAGAGGAGGTCGGCATACGAGGCGCCGAGGTATCGGTAGCGCGCGTCAAACCAGATGTGGCGATTGTCCTGGAGGCACCTCCAGCGGATGATCTGCCCGGATCAGATCGTGATGCCTTGCAGGGAATTCCAGGCAAGGGTATCCAACTCCGGCTGTTCGATCCCACGATGATCGTGCGTCCTCAACTGGCGAGGTTTGTCCAAGATATCGCCGAGGAGAAGAAAATTAGACATCAAGTCTCTGTGAGAAGGGCCGGAGGAACCAACGCAAGAGCTATCCACCGATACGGTCAAGGCGTGGCGACGATCGTATTGGGCGTGCCCGCGCGCTACATTCATACGCATGTCTCGATCATCCATATCGACGACTATCTTGCCGGTTTGGACCTGGTTGAAGCTCTTGTTATGAAGCTCGACGAGCAGGCCTTGGAAAATATTTATCGGTAATTTCAAAATACGAATATTTGCTTTGATGAGACTGGTTGAATGCGCGTCAATTTTTTTTTTGGGTTTTTATGAAAGTTAAGTATTGACATTTCTATTCTCAAACTCTATCTTTAATTTAAGATTGATACTAAATTTTCCATGGAGAGCCGCTATGACAAACGCTTTCCATTGCAATTTATCTATTAAAAATGTCATATTTTAATACAAAATGTATAAATGAGACGTTATATCGCAAAAATGGAAATAATTTATACTGAATAAACGAATTATCTCCACGACACGCTGATCAAAACGTCACAAAATAAGATAAAACTCAATCCCTCACTTATTGTCGATAAGGGGAATATTGAAATAGCGTAAGCCGTTTATGTTTAGCCGCTTTTACGATAATTTGAATTATTTTCGAAATCTGGCATGCGATCTGCTAGTTTAAAGATAACGACCTACTGACCCAGTAGGTCGTTGAGATCGCAAAATAGCACTAAATTTTTAATCGTTCTTATTTCATCTAAAAAAAGGAGGAATGCCGATGCGTAAGGCCTTAGCCAAAAAAAGAAAGGGTTTTACACTCGTTGAAGTTCTAGTCGTGTTGGTGATCATTTCGATTCTGGCGGCAATTGCCGTTCCTTTATATACCGACTACGTCAAGGGTGCCCGCTCTTCTGAGGCGCAGACAACGATCGGCGCAGTCTGGACATCGATCCGGATTGAGTATCAAAAGACCGGTCTCTGGACTAATGACCTGGATGAGCTATCGATTGATATGGATCAGTCGACACTGGACAAATGGGAATTTGATATTGTGGGCGGCGGCGGCGATAATCCGCCAACCATGGTGACGGCTACAAGCAAAGCAAAGATGTCCGGGGGCGAAGGAAAGGTTGTCACTTTTGACATCAAAACCGGCGAATTTTCAGGTTACGGTATTGACGATGAAGATGAACAAACCAATTAATTTTTAGGGAGCGAATTATCTGTGAATATTAACGATTTACTCATATTCTCCACGAACGCGGGTGCTTCGGATTTACACCTGAGTTCCGGATCCTCGCCTATGGTGAGAGTGCATGGGCGAATGCGAAGGATTAATCTGCCGCAAAAATTGAGCGATGAAGATATTCAGAAGATGATTTTATCTGCGCTCAATGAAGAGCAGTTGGAGAAATTCAAACGCGTCAAAGAAGTCGATTTCTCAAAAGAGATCAAAGGTGTGGCTCGTTTTCGAGTCAATGTATTTCAGCAAATTCGGGGCATAGCCGGCGTATTTCGAACAATTCCTGAGGAGATACGCACTTTTGAAGAGTTGGGTCTGCCGGATGTGTTGAAATCTTTGTGTCTGAAGGAGAAGGGGCTCATTTTATTGACCGGTCCGACCGGTAGCGGTAAATCAACCACATTAGCAACAATGGTGGATCATATTAATGAAAATCGAGAATGCCACATCATCACTATTGAAGACCCGGTCGAATTTTTCCATCATAGCAAAACTTCTCTGATCAATCAGCGAGAGGTGGGGGACTCAACACACTCATTCTCGAATGCGTTGCGAGTGGCTCTTCGGGAGGACCCCGACGTAATTCTCGTGGGCGAAATGCGGGATTTGGAAACGATTTCGTTAGCCTTGACCGCGGCGGAGACAGGTCACTTAGTCTTGGCAACTCTGCACACGAGTAGCGCGGCAAAAACTATTGATCGCATCATTGATATTTTCCCGAAAGAGCAGCAATCGCAAGTGCGGTCTATGCTCTCGGAATCGTTAGAGGCGGTTCTCTCTCAAAAACTCTTGCCAACAAAGGATGGAAACAGTCGGGTGGTAGCCTGCGAGTTACTTATCACCACGACTGCGGTGCGGAATTTGATCCGAGAAGAGAAAATTTATCAAATTCCATCGGTCATTCAAGCCGGGAGCAAGATGGGTATGCAGACCCTGGACCATGATTTGAGCCGTTTGGTTATGGAAGGAAAAATCGATCGTATGGAAGCGGCGCAGCGAGCGGATAATCCCAAGTTGTTCGATACTGCCGGCATGTTCTAACCTGCATTATTCATAATCCTCGGGGAACCAGAGGTCTCATATGTTTGATATTTAATGGGTTAGATTCGATTTTTAACGACATTTCCAAGAGAACTCAGTTCTTATGAGAATTTCAGAACCCTTATTTAGGCTGACTCTGCGACTCTCTGTGACTCTGTTGCGAATATAGTGAAATGCGCGCAAAAGCTCCATTTCCCTGAAGAAAATTTGGCAAAAAAGATATAATTCTTTAATTATCAATTCTTAATCTGCGATAATCTGCGTAATCTGCGGATCGATTTCCGTGATGACGAATAATCTATCAAGCTTTTGCCTACGGGATGGAGTACATGGCAGAAACCGCGCATCGTCGTTTGGCTTTGGCATTAGCGGACTCAGAGATGAACAAGTGGGAAATTTTGGTCAGCCAAGAAGGTCTTACGAATGTGCCTCGCAACCGAGTCAAATGCGTGGTGGATCATCGAGATTTGAAGACCAAACGAGACGATCTGGAAGGATATATCGAATACGGCGAATTGGAATTGATGACCGAGACCATTGGGGAGCAGCCGGTTCAAAGCTACTATAAATTTTGGGTTCGGGTCTCCTGGTATGAAAATAATGAAGACACACCGGAATTTGTCCAATTAATTTCCTATTTTCCAAAAAAAGAATAAGGGGAAATTGCATGATAGGCACACAGCTTCAATATATTTCCCGATGGCTTTTTTCTAGAAAGGGATTGACTTTCGCGGAAATGGTTGTGGCAATCGCTATGATGGGGGTTGTGACGTTGGGCCTGGCGTCGGTATTTGTCTTCGGTATCTCGGCTTGGGATAAAGCCGCGACCTATTATACGATACAGCGAGATACGCATCAGGCTTTAGAACAAATTAAAGATGAAATCCACGAAGCCGAGGATGACCGGCTTCCACCTTATGGGGGCCCCCGATTGGTTTGCGTCGGAGTGAATCGGATCAGCGACGGTTCCACTTCAGCTATGGAGGTGGAATGGCGACAAGGAGATCAAACACTTTGGTTGAACAGAAGTTTTTTCTTAAGAAAACCTTACCGGCTTATTCCCCTGCCGGAGGTGAAAATAGAGAGCCCAGGTCGCCCAAGGGTCACCGAATGTCTGTTTACTCGGGAATATGTCGAGGAAAGCACGAGCAACACCCAGGCGATTCGGGTTGAACTCACCGTGGAAAATGATTACGGTGACATTATGCACTACAATCAATTAATGTATCTTAACAATAGTAAAAGAGATAAATAAGCGATAAGCGTTTATAGACGATCTACCTAAAAACCCTTAAAGACTGTTACGAATTAGGAATTTAAGAAATAAAGAAGAATAAGGAGGTTTCCCCATGTTATTAGTGAAAATGAGAAAGAAGCTCGCTGAGGAACAAGGTATCTCATTAGCTGGAGCTGTGATTTTTATCTTTTTGACTATTGTTCTCTCTATGTCTTTTTTGTATATTCCGGTTTACAACGCCCAAAGTTTTGAAGTGATGTATGATGAAGCCCAAATTTATTGGACGTTGAAAGCTGGTCATGCCATTGCATTGACGCATTTACAGAATCGACCCGCTGTTGAAAATAGCTTCATTGAAAGCCACAATAAAGAATTGACTATTGAAAACGAAACGGTCGCAAAAATACCTAAAATCCGAATTGATCGGGCTAAAAAAAGCGGAAGCACGACATTTACCAACGCGTACGTGTATAAAATCTCGGTTGGCGACAACAAAATGGATGTATTGAACGGCAAGAATCAAGTTCGGCGCTTCCAAGACCTGATCGTAGAAAAGACGAGCTATGCGCTGTATGCGTATTTAAGCGATATAGAAACCGCGCCCAACGGTACGATCACGAGATTGACGATTATAACGCACAGCCGATTTATCAAGGAAATCCTGAAACGCACGTCGGCGCGGATTCGATTAATTTTCCTGTCCATGCCGATGATTTACGAGATGCTGCCCGCCAACAAAGTAATTTTATCAATCCGTCGGAATACAGCACGATTTGGGTGGCGCTGGGAACAACGTCAAATCCCTATAATAGCTCTGAGGACAGCGGAGACTCCCCGGTCAGCTCGATGTGGGGAAAGGTTTACGATGATGACGGGGAAGTAAGCTGGGATTTTATCGGGCAATTTATGACGCAAATCGGTCTGGACGAAGCGGTTTTTGTCGATGCGGATACCGTGCTTGTACATGGTGTAGTGAAAAATCGCTTGAGCGTCGGAAGTTCTGGAGATATGTATCTTATGGACGATATATATTATGTGGATTCAATGTCTCGCTACGGTAGCATAAATCAGGGTAAGCCGCTGGATGGATGCGAAGATTACCTGGGTTTGATCTCTGAAGGAGACATCCTTATAGCCGATATTTTCTGGCCGGGACGCACGGAACCGACTCCGGCTCCAACCGGCTATCCCAACCGCCACGATATTGTGATTGACGCCGGTATTGTCACTTTGGGCGAATCCTTTACAGTGCATTGCGGCGATCAGCCAGGGGAACGAGGGGATATCCATATGTGGGGCGCGCTGGCGCAAAAGCGACGCGGCGTGGTGCATACCATTGATAAATGCCCGAATCCCCAGATGATCTATACTGGCTACGGAAAAGATTATCACTATGATCAGCGGTTTCAATATTGGCCCCCGCCTTACTATCTCAACACCAATAGCGGTAAAGGTGGGAGCACGACTCATACGCTCTGGCGAAATAGAAAGATTAAAGGGGATTACGGTTTTTAATCTGAATTATTCATAACTACGAAGGCACGGAGTCCAATCCGCATTATCGCTCGTAGATTAAGAATTAATAATTAGAGTTATGTGGCATTTTTTTGCGAATGTCACTCAAAACTCTGTTATAATTTCTCTCCGTGTTTTCTGTAGCGAGTTAGTCAGATTAATTCATAATTAAAATGAGATCGGAACGAGTTCGAAAATTGTAACAAGGAAAATTGGATGTTTGGTTCAAGTAAAACGGCTGTGGGGCTGGATATTGGTTCTCACAGTATCAAAGTGGTCGAGGTGGAACGCCGGGATAGCCGCTATCGTTTGAAAAACTACGCGATTCGGGAAATTCTACCAGAAGGTCAATCATTGGAAAGCGAAGGACCCTCCGAGAATGATGTGATCGGTGCTCTGAATGAGGCGTTTCGTGAAATAAAAGTGAAGCCGAAACGAGTCAAAAAACTGGGCTCCTCCATCGGAGGACAAGCGGTCACCGTCAAACAGATTCGGTCAATTTCATTGGCACCGGAAGAGCTGGAGTCTTCTCTGACATTCGAGGCGAGAAAGTATCTTCCTCCTGACGAAGCGGAAGCGGTTCTCGACTTTCAAGTGTTAAAAGGCGATATTTCTACTTCCCACATGGATATCTTGTTGGTCGCCAGCTCCCGCAAGGGCTTTAATCAACACATGGATCTGCTGGAAGCTGTGGGCTGTAAACCCGGTATTGTGGATGTAGACTCTCTATCCATAATAAATTCGTATCTGCTCCTGAATTCCGTGCCGGATGAGGGAATTCTGGTCATGCTGAATATAGGCGCGAAGAAGACAAATTTGATCGTCCTGAATCCTAACGGTCTTTTTTTCACTCGAGATATTTCTTACGGCGGGAATCATTTTACAGACGACGTGCGAGTTTCAAAAGGATTGGACGCGGCGATGGCGGAAAGATCGAAGAAAGAAGAGGGGGTTTTTGCCCCTGTTTCGCAAGAGGAGACTGACGGTATCTCTTTGGGTCACGCGGGTCTCGGGCTGTCCCGCCGGACCACGCAGGAAAATTTGGCAAATGAGGTGACTCGTTCGCTCCGTTATTATGTAAAAGAGAGCGGTCATAATGAATTTTGGAAAATTTTGTTAGCTGGTGGCTCGGCTAAAATTCCTCAACTCGATGAATTTCTCGAAGAGAAATTGCGGGTGCCGGTCGAAGTATTTGACCCGACGGTTCAGCTTGAGATGGGCCGAGGAGTCAGTCTTGATAAGGAACCCCAATTGGCTCAGGCAATCGGATTGGCGTTAAGAACTTTGCAATAGGAAATCGGTGAAATGGATATTCGTTATTTTCAAATTAATCTGAATAAATTCGAAGAACGGACCCGAGAGGTCGAAAAAAAATTACGGGAATTTATCACCCGGCTTATCGTCTTTTTATTGATATTCGGCGGATTGTTCGCGGTCATGGTCTATTATACTGCTGAGCTGGATAAAGGGATCCTTACCAGGCAGCAGAAGCTTAACCAACTCGAAAACCAGATAGCGGCTCTGCAACAAAAAGAAGATTTCGTATCCCGAGCCGACGTGCTGTCGCTTAAAGAGTTAGAAGACAAGCGCATTCTCTGGGCGTCAAAATTTTCTCACCTTACGAAATTAGTTCCGACCAATATGATAATCTCCAATATTTACTTTCGCAAGGGCAAATTGCGTATCGAAGGGCTCTCCAAAATCATCGAAGGAGAACGAGAGTTCGATCGAGTCGCGCTTTTTATGGATCGGATCAAATCAGATTCTTCTTTTGAAGGTGAATTGACGGACGTCCGATTCGAAGCGTCCAACCGAATAAACATAAATAATCAAAATTTGTTGGATTTCGCGATTGCCTGTTATATAAAAAGATAAGGCTTATAAAGCACTTTAGCTTACCCTTAGATTAGAAGATATATTCATGAAATTTCCTTATGGAATGAGCGATTTCTATCAGCTCATTACCTAAGACTGTCTTTATATTGACCGAACGGATCGGATACCTCTGCTTGGGGAGATCGGCAAGACGCTTCTGTGGCCTCGTCGTTTTGTGGTTCTCTCCATGCTTGAGAACTATGATGATATCGAAAAAATCCGACCTCTCGGTACAATCGTTATCTCATCATGATGATGAAATGGGACTTCTCCCTGATCGACGCTCAGGGATCACCACACGAGACCAAAAAAGCTCTCCACCGGCATATCAACGCGCAGATAAAAGAATTCGCTGTTAAATACAACAATATACTGGATATTGACATTGATATCGAGCCGATTGACGCGATCGCCTCATTTCAGTCGGATTTGAGCGGCTGATTTTGGGAAATATTTGATAATTATAGAGCTATATGATGTTATTTTTGTTATTAAGGAATTGATAAAAGGAAAAAGAGGAAAGGTCGATGCAAAAAAAGACGCCAACTGAAGCGATTTTAATTTTGCTTTTACTTCTTGTCGGGATAGGTTTTTATAGCTACGATGCATTTGTTTATCAGAAAAAGATAGAACAAATTCATAAACTTGACAAAGATATTGAACGGAAAAATGAGCAGCTTATTGCCGCGCAAATTTTGGATAAGGAGCTATCGGGCGTAGCCACCTTGATTCAACAAAATTTGACGTCTCCTGATAATAGAGAGATGATAAAAAGTTCCGCTGTCAATTTTTTGAAATTTTTGACGCACACTTTGGACGCGATGAAGATCGAGTTGTTGTCGATTCAGCCCATTGTCACATCCAAGAAGAAGAAGGGTAAATATCTGGAATCTTCTTATAGGGTCGAAATTTTTTGTAATTATAAAAAAATGGGTCAATTGGTGACCAAGATCGAAAAATCGGATCGGATCATACGGGTGGATTCTTTTGAGGTGAAGTCAAATATTGATTATCTTCAAGGAAAAAATCATTCTCGTGGAATCGAAAATCGAGTTGTTGAACTGGAGCTTACTACATTAACGCTTTTAAAATCATAGTAGAGGAAATATGGCACAAACACGATTATTAAAAGATATTTTATTTCTTTTTACTGCCGGTCTTTTGATTTATATGAGTATTCGGACCTATCAAGTTTATAAGGAGACAAGCAGTCCGAGTATTCAAAAAGGCGTTGTCAGTACCGGTTTGGATAACGAATTGATGGATGCTGTAGAATCGATGGATCAGGCGTTAAGTGATCGAAAAGGCTACACTTACAGCCAAAGTAAAGATCCAATGGACGCAACGAAAATTATTATTTTTGATCTGTCTGACCTGTATGATATGGCAGAGTTGCAAGCCCGTAACAAGATTATGCGCTTAAGTTGCACGATTGTGGATGAGAATCCGAGCGCAGTTATCAAGTATCGAGGGAAGAGCCATGTGTTGCATATAGGAGAAAAGATCGGAAATAAAACTGTGATGGAAATCACACAGAAAATGGTGCGCTTTGATAACGGGGAGATTCTTTATAATAAAAAAGCACCGACTCTGAAAGAGCTGATGTCAAACGGTTAGATAGGTTTTGAGTTTAGTAATTTAAGTAGAGAATTATCATAACAAAAGCGGAGTAGTTTTAATGAAACGAGTCGTAATTAATATATTGATACTTTTTTTTGTTTCATTTTTTATCCAATCTGGAACGATCGGTTTTGCCCAGGATGAGAACGGATCAAAAGAAGATAGCGTGGACGGATTGTCACAGACAATTACGCTGGATGCGGACGATGCTTTTTTGCCGTCAATTTTGACAATTCTTGCGCAAAAAAGCGGCTATAACATCGTGACAGGTCCTGGAGTCAGCGACAAGCAACGGGTGTCGATTCATCTGAAAGATACGCCTATATCCGAGGCGGTCAATTTGGTCGTGCGGGCAGCGGGTCTCTCCTATGAAGTTGTGGGAACCTCTTTTCTGGTAGGAAGTTTCGAGACCTTATCAAAGGAAGAGGTCGGATTGAATTCGCATGTGATTGAGCTGCAATTTGCCGACGCTTACGATACCCGTGAGATGCTCGAAGATCTGACGCAAAATATCCAAGTGGATCCGAGCGGCAATCGATTGATTATACGCACCAGTCCAAAGATTATCGACGAGGTGCGTAAAGTGGTGCGCCTGGTGGATCAGCCCTCAATGCAAATTATGCTGGATACGAGAATTATCGAAGTGTCCGGCGGAAATTTGGAGGAATACGGCATTGATTGGGAACGGCTGAATCACATCACATCTATCTGGGTTGAGACGCCCTTGGATTATGTGACCGAAGTCGATGACAATGGCACAGTGCGCAGACGATCCCAATCCGGAACAGGACGCGATCCGGAAGATCAAGATTTCGGAGGTCAAACGCCAGAATTAGACAAACTGCCTGAAAAATATACTTTTCAGCAGCTTGATGGGTTTAGTGACATCGGTTATTTTAGTCGTCAACTGGAAGCGTTTGACATCACACTGGACTATATGCTTCAGAATAACAAGGCAAAGCTTCTGGCAAATACCTCGTTGGTCACAATGAACAACAGAGAAGCCAGTCTGCACATCGGAGAGGTGATCCCCTTTATCGTCACCAGTCAAGATGAAGTGATGATCGAACGAGAGAGGGTCGGCACGATGCTGAAAGTTACCCCGAAGGTCAATACGGATGGTTATATTACCACCACTATAGAACCAGAGGTTAGTTCCGTGATCGAGCTGATCAATGGCGAAATCCCTCGCACAAAGGTTCGCACCGCAAAGACTACAGTTATTGTAAAAGACGGACAACGGATTATTATCGGCGGATTGATCAGCAGCCAAGAGCGGGAAACGATGAACTCCATTCCACTGTTGAGTAGAATTCCGTTTATCGGTAAATTTTTTACTCATAAGGATTTTGAAACCCGTGAGACCGATCTGTTGATCGAAATTACTCCCCACATTTTGCATGACGGAAGAGCGGCAAAGGGCGTAAAATCGACTCTGGAGCGCGGGATGTATTATGATGAGATGAGAAAATCTCTTGATAATGAGGAAGAAAAGGAAGAATTAAAGTGAGATACTCGACTTGTTTGGGGCTTACTGAAATGCATTAAGAGGTAAGGGAGGTGTTAATAAAAAAAAATAGAAAATTTTTTTCGTCTCATCATTTCCCGGCATAAATTTTTATTTCTTATCCTGCTGTTCACAGTGATTCTAAACGTCCTAACGGGTAGTGCAATTATTTGTTTTGAATGTATTAAATCCCATCAATTCCTATCAATTCCTATCAATTCCTATCAATTCCTATCAATTCCCACTAATATATAAGGAGGGGAGCATGCTTTTATCGAGAAAAAATTTTATAGTGTGGTTTCTATTTTTTACTCTTGTATTCACCGCGATTCTGACCGGATGTAGCAAACGGGATTCTGCAGAGCAAATCTCAACGGACCCAACCGTAGGGGCCAAGGTAGACCTGTTGTCATTGACTGCGATTCCTTCGTCCGTGACGATTGACACCGTGGGCACGTCAGGAGAAAGCGATATTGTTGTCTTAGCAAAAACAAGCGAAAATGTCGGCGTACCGAATGTGGAGGTTATTTTATCAACCGATTTGGGTTATGTGCAGAGCTTGGTTCGCACGGACTCCACCGGTTCTGCGACAGTTAAGATCAATAACGCAGGCTCTGACGGAACAGCTACTATCAAGGCTTACACGGTGGCCGAATCCGGTGATACGCTGCGGGCGGAAACTACGGTTGAGTTTAATATCAACCAACAAGATCCGACTAACGAGATATTAAGATTGCAAGCTGAGCCTACTATCATTTTTTCTGATAACAACGAGACCACATCAACAATAAGGGTCTTGTTGACTGATCTAAACGGGGAGCCGATTCCAGACCGAACTATTTATTTTTCTGCGGTCGGTCAAGAGACTGGCGGCGCAATCGGTTCGATCGAACAAACAGTAGAGACCAATGAAAGTGGGCGAGATTCGCTCATATTCGGCGATGGCGGCGACGAGGGCGTGGCAATGATCATCGGACGGTCCAATATGTCCTTGGAAAATTCGGCAAAGGACACGCTCTTTATTACGATTGAAGCGGTGCCTTCTGATTCTATAGCGAGTATCGAGCTGGAAGTCGATGACTTTGACATCCAAGTTAAAGGCACGGGTGGAGACGAAACAGCGACCTATATGGCATGGCTTTATGATGAGAATAACAATCTTGTCCCAGACGGAAAACAGGTCACATTCGAAATTCTCTACTCCCCGGATTCGCTTGTCTATTTTAACAGTCCGTATCTCCAAACCGTGAATTCGGCTACCGCGGGTGGAGTGGCTACCGCG
This sequence comes from Candidatus Cloacimonetes bacterium 4572_55, assembly GCA_002084765.1. Classification (GTDB taxonomy): domain Bacteria; phylum 4572-55; class 4572-55; order 4572-55; family 4572-55; genus 4572-55. Next base: position 50,464 of record NBMB01000031.1, read on the forward strand.
CTGATTTATAGCGGAAGATCATCGGGAACAGTCCGGGTGAGAGCCACTGCGGCAAGCATTGTAGCGGAAAATTCTCAGGTTGTGATAGGCGCGGGACCTCCGGCGATAATCAGCGTTTTTCACGACGCGGAGGGCGAGCCGATCGGCGGCGGAATGTGGCAGATCGGCGTCAGTGCTGTGGTGGACGATCAGTATGGAAATTCGGTCGCGCATGGCACCGCGGTCTTTTTTGAACTGAACCCGCCGGAGCATCCGTCAGTCATCTATCCCTTTGCCTACACAGGAAATGGGGTGGATGGCGTCTGTAGTGTCGAAGTCGATTCGACAGGCGGCATCGCATTTACCTGCTTAGAATACTCAGCACTCCAGATGTTCTCACAAGTGGTCATTATCGCGTCAAGCGATACCGTGTCCGGGCAACTCCTGGCGACTTTGCCTTTCCAGAACCCAGAAGATGGATCGCTTTTGATGATTGTGATTCCCACGGTGATCTATTGCGGCGGAGGACAAGCCACTGCGCAAGTCACCGCGATACTACTTGATGGATACGGTTACCCGGTCAGCGGAGGAACAATCGTATTCGAGAATGCCGTGGCGGGACAGATATTAAGCAATCCAGTTGTCACGGACGAGAACGGAGAGGCCCCAACCCTGATCCGTTTTACGCAAAGCGACTTCCCAGGCGAAGCCACACAGGTAACTGCGATTGTACGATCAAAACTCCAAGGGTATGACTTGATAAGCGACGATGTAAGTATTACTGTTTTCAAATAAGTGGTTGTCGATGAGAAAGCCGCCGTCGCCAACCCTAAGCGCGGCGGCTTTTCTATTATTTATCCGCAGATTTCGCAGATTTCGCAGATTTTGCAATTGATCCGCTAAAAAAATCATATCAAAAAAAATGTTAATGCGCCGAAAATATAAATAATTTTTTTTATTACGTAATTTCGAATCAAATGGACCCCAAAGGAGCTTGAGCTTGAGTTATAATCCGCAATTTGAGAAGATCGGGACCATCCTAGTGAAGGAAGGATTGATCGATAAAAAGCAGTTGGACGAGGGGCTGCGGGAACAGCAACAACAGCCGAATATAAGGTTAGGCGAGCTTTTAGTTGGATTGAGTCATATCGACGAAGATGCCCTTATGAAAGGGCTGGGTTTACAGAATGGTTATGACGTGGTAACCGAGAACGATCTGATTTCAATCGATCCAGATCTGCTGAAAAAAGTTCCGGAATCTTTTGCAAAGGCGCATCTTCTCATCCCGTATCGGCGTCGCGGCAAAATAATTCAGGTGGCTATGCACGACCCAGAGGATATTCTTGCCACGGATAGTCTGCACCGTCTATTTGGCGGCAAGGTGGAGATTCTGATGATCGCGGCTACGACTGTGAGAGCCGCTATCGAACGCCATTATCAGAGCATCCGCCGTTCTGGAGAAGTGGACCAAGTGTTGAGCGGATTGGATATAATCTCTGCAGGTGAAGAAGAAGGCGAAGGCGTAGATATGCGCCTTTCCCAGAAAGATATGGAAGACGCGCCGATTGTGAAGCTGGTCAATATGATTATCACAGAAGCGATCCAAACGCGATCCACGGATATTCATATCGAATCGTTGGAGGATAGGCTGAGCGTGCGCTATCGTATCGACGGCGTTTTGCAGGAGATTATGACGCCGCCAAAATCTTCTCAGATGGGTATTGTCTCCCGTGTGAAAATTCTCGCCAAGCTCAATATTGCAGAGCGACGCCTTCCCCAAGACGGGCGCTTTACCGTTAAGTTGCCCGGACGAGAAATCGACGTCCGAACCTCGATTATGCCGACTGTCAAAGGGGAAAAGGTTGTGCTGCGTCTTTTGGACAAGTCCTCTTTTACCCTGAATCTGACCAGCCTCGGATTCGAAGAAGAGATGCTGGCAATTTTTCGCAATTGGATACGTCGTCCGTATGGTATCATTATCGTGTCGGGTCCGACTGGCTCTGGAAAATCAACCACTTTGTATGCGTCCTTGAACGAGGTCAAGTCGACTGAGGACAACATTATCACGGTTGAGGATCCGGTCGAGTATCAGTTGGACAGAATCAATCAGGTTCAGATCAACTCTGATATTGACTTGACTTTTTCCCGCGTGCTGCGGTCTGTTTTGCGCCAGGATCCGGATAAGCTACTTATCGGAGAGATTCGAGACCATGAGACAGCGGATATCGCCATCAAATTTTCGTTGACCGGTCATCTGGTTTTCACCACCTTGCACGCCAACGACGCGCCCTCCACGATCACCCGAATGTTGGACATCGGTGTGCCTCATTTTCTGGTCGCTTCCTCGCTAAATTTGGTGATGGCGCAGCGGCTGGTGCGGACTATATGCGTAAATTGTAAGGAATCTTACTCGCCCCGCGCCGATGTCTGGAGCCAACTTCTTTTAGACCCGAAGAAGTATACAGGCAATCGTCTCCAACGAGGAAAAGGGTGCGTGCAATGCCGGAACACAGGCTACTATGGACGAACCGGTATCTTTGAGATATTGGAAGTGAACGAGCCAGTCCGCCGATTGATTTATAACAAAGCCACGCAAGACGATATTCGAGATAAGGCTCTGGAAAATGGGATGGTCAGTCTACGAAAGAGCGGAATACGGAAGATGCTGTCTGGAGCCACATCCCCTCGTGAAGTGATGAAGACTACTATTGAGGAATAACTTTTTTAATTTCCTGATAAACTAAGATAATGCCGTAACGCAAAACGTGGTTCTGCCATGACTCACAATAGCAGTTGCGCGGATCAGGGTTCTGCGTTACATAAAAATAGTTGAGAGGACGCCATGCCAACCTTTATATATGTTTTAAAAGACCATCGCGGGGTAAAAAAAGAGGGGTCGATTCAATCGGATACGCTGAACGCGGCTTTGAATAAGCTGTCTGAAGGTGGAAATACCGTTATTTCGGTAACAAGCTCGGCGGATAAATCAGGTAAGAAACAGGACAGTCTCCTGGATCGGTTATCCCTGGCTATCTATAAACTCCGTACCCGCGTTCCGATGCGTACGCTGGTCTTTTTTACTCGCCAGCTTGCCACCATGTTTGCCGCGGGTCTGACGCTGGAAAAGGCGTTGGGAAATCTTGCGAACGACGAACCGAATAAAAGATTTAAAAAAGCTCTGAGGAAGATCACCAGCGATGTGAAAAAGGGGCAGAGTTTGTCAGAAGCCCTGAGTGAGCATCCGGGGGTGTTCGACTCGCTCTATATAGCCCTGGTGAAAGCGGGCGAGATTAGCGGCACACTGACCAACAGTTTGGATGAATTGTCAAACTACTTGGAGACAGTTGAGGACACCCGACGCAAGGTGGTCAGCGGATTGACATATCCCGCGTTTATCAGCGTTTTTCTCACCGGCGTGATAGCGGTTTTGTTGATCTGGGTGATCCCCAGTTTCCGAGATGTGTACGCCAAATTCAACGCCGAGCTACCTCTGCCGACCCAAATGCTATTGGAGTTCAGCGCATTTGTTCAGAAAAATTTGTTCCATACCGGAGTTTTTATTATTTTCGGCTTATTGGGCATATTCGTCTTTGGCTTGACGGATCGCGGTCGTTATTTTATCGACTCGATCAAAATACGATTGCCTGTACTGGGGGTCTTGCTGGAATATTCGATTATGAGCAAATTTGCCAAGACGTTCGGAATCCTGATGGGAAGCGGCGTGCCTATAATGGAAGCACTCTCTTTATCACAAAATGTGGTGCGCAACCGGTTGATAGAGATAGCTATCCGAGATGCCCGCGGCATGGTTCGAGAGGGATATTCTATTGCTAATGCGCTGCGCAAAACAGAGCAGTTCCCCCCGACTCTTCTGCAGTTGACAGCCACCGGCGAAGAAACCGGCGAACTGGATACGCTACTCTATAAAGTCGCCGAGTTTTATGAGAAACAGTTGGACTCTGTCGTGAAGCGAATCACCTCGCTGATCGAACCGGTAATTATCGTCTCCCTCGGAGCCGTGGTGTTGATCGTGGTGGTTGCGCTTTATTTGCCGGTTTTTGAGATGGGAAAGGCGATGAAGCGAGGAGTGAGATAAGTCTGACCTCTGAGAAATTTTTGGATAAATATCGGGTAACGGCGAAAACCGTTACCCATTTTTGTTTTATCAAGCCAGATCGCAATGTCCAGAACTGCAAGCCACCTCCTGAGCCGCGGTGGTATAATCCTCTTTTTCATAACGATACAATTTTGAGTAATCGATTGTAGGAAACTCTGATACAAGCCGGTTATACTCTTCTTCCGAGATTTCCACATAAGGCATCTGATCATATTCCGCGCCAAACGCAGGCAAATACGCCATCCCGCCAATTTTATCCTGATGCTTCCATATCCATTTTATCAAATCCAACGCCTCATCCGGCTGATACGTAATTGTGACGCTGGGATTATGCTCTGTCCAATGCAGCTTATTCTGCAGCCAATATTCGCATTGCTCGATTGCCGAACGTTCTCCACGAGTAATCGCGTTATCCGGTGCTTTCATCGGGGAATGAATCACCCATGTTGTGGCATTTGCTACAGTTTGTCCATTTTCCGGATCCATCGGCACTCCGCTATTTTTTAGGACCTTGAATATTGGAGTATGAGCTCCCACCCGAACATTGCGGATATAAAATTTCGACCAGCGTGCGTGAATTCCTGGCGAACAGTCCAACAACTGGGAGGAGTTGCCAGAGGGCTTGACGCAGGTAAGTGCTGCGGATTGGTTAATGCCCAATTTTTTAGCGTAGACTTGGTTAGTCTTCAGAACTGTTTGCCGGAGTCGGCTCTGAACCTCGGGCTGTCTCACAAGAGGACAATCCAATTGTCCAGTAATATCCACGCCAAGAAGCCGCTCTTCTTCGCAATTCTTTTTCCATTCGGGTCGAAGCCCGGGAAAATGGGTCGCCATAGACTGAATCGTGCCAATGATCGCCGCCAATTCCACCTTTTCTTGCAAGTCTTCATGTGTGTCATCAGGACGAGCCACTCCGATAGATAAATTGCAAAACTGATACGGGCGCAGGATGATCTCTCCGCAAGGATTTGTGCCGAATTTCGCAGGCTTACGGCGATCCGGAAGCGTGTTGATTGCAGCCTGACGGTTGAAAATCCCCGGCTCGCCCCGCTTGGACTCGACCATCTCTAACACATAACGAGCCACTTCCACTTGATCCAGCGTCCGAGATGGCCACACTGCTGAGTTGTTCGCATTCCAACGTTGGCTGTTATTCCGTCCAAAATCACCGGTTTTGCAATGCCGCATCTCCATATCGTCATAATCGAACAGAGCGATCATTGCCGTGCGCCGAACGCCTCCGGAAACCGCGGCGTTGCCCACTGCGCACATGATATCGTGCGCGTCCAGAGATCGGAGAAAACCGCCCTGTCTCGCCAGAATTCGAGCGCGGGTAAACTCCAACATCTTCCGTAATGGTTCTGGTCCAGAAGCCCGACCCCCTTTGATCCGTAAGACCGATCCAGCCGGTCGAATCTGTGAGAAATCAAAGCGAATGTCCTCGCCGCAGAACCATGTCTGGAGACCGACTCGTAGCGCCTCGGCCCACCCTTCTGCGGAGTCCTCTACGACCATTTTTCGCGCAGCGCGGTGGGTCTGCCGCAAAACGCGAGGAAATTTTTCGATATACTCATTTTCGACCGTATAGCCTACGCCGCATCCGCACATGGATATAATCAGAGCCTCTACAAACGAATCCACGCTATCGACCGGAAGATATGAGCAGTTATAAATCGTCACATTATTCCTTCTTGCGGCGGACCCAGCCATAGCCAACAATCGCATCGACGGCATGACCCTCATATCCAAAATCGCTTGATGTAGCCGTTGATATGTCTGATCCGATAGGCGGTATTCCGACAGTTCTCTCAGAAACTCGACCGCGCGATCCACGGTCTCGATCCAGGTCTCACGTCGACCCAACTCATAGTTGAATCGAGAATATTTATCATAAAATTGAAATTTTTGCAATTGCGTGGGGAAATATTGATCCGACTCTTTAAACGTCTCTCGAACCTCATCCGGTATTGGACGCTCTTCACGCAGCCGAGCGCGCTCAGCTCGGTACAAAATATAGCTTTTTGCCGCGTCGTACTCGCCTGCCGCTTGAAGCGTCATCTCCACAATATCCTGAACCTGCTCTACCGTGGGCTGGCTATATTTCGCGGCAACAATATTTGTCGCTTGCTTCGCCAGTTCCGACGCCGGAGTCAGCGGCTTAATTCCAAGACCGGAAAAACAACGTCCGATCGCACGCTCGATCAAATCCACGTCAAACGGAACAATTCGTCCGTCCCGTTTGAGAATAGTTTTTGGTATCGCAACCCTGACCTTATTTGGGATGCGATACTTTAATTTCATTCTTCTTGCGCCGCCGTTTATCGGCACTACAGAGCTTACCATCTCATATCCTTTCTATAACAGTTTGAATACTTAATTTAATTTAAAATGATACAGATAAAAATGTCTTTAATTTTTTTAAACATTTTTATGCACCACGGAAGTCAACTAATAAAAATAATGAAAACAAAAAAAAAATCAACCGTTGGAGATTGTTTGATATTGCGCTGGCGACTATCGGCGCGATTTTGGTTTCATTCGGGTGATTTTGTCGCTCACCAAATAATCAGACGGATAGCGATTGCCATCAAAAGAGCCCCGGCTACCCGGCTGAACCAAATTTCCGACAACTTGAAAAATAATCGGTTTCCGAGATAAATTCCCAGAAAAAGCGCGGGAATCGAGATTAAACAGATGGTCAGCAATCGCAAATCGATTATCCCGGTCAGAGTATAAGCGGTTGTTCTCGCGGCGGCAGTCATCAAAAAAATAGCGATCATCATCTGCCGGAATAGCCGCTTGACAAAGCGATGTCCCAGATAAAAAACAATGATCGGTCCGCTGATCCCGAACAATCCGTCGCTGATTCCAGCCAATAGACCGACTCCACAATCCAAAGCAGAACCGCGGCTGGGCAACCTGGTTTGTAATAAAGTCGCTTTCCGATGACGAAAAAATATAAGCCATATCCCGATACAAAAGATAATAACCCCGAGCAATGGCGTAAAGATTTGATCCGGAAGTTTTTCTAAAAACGCACTGCCTATGAGAGCCCCTAAGACCATTGGTGCCGCTATGTAGAGCCAAAATCGACGTCCCGACCGAATTGGGTCCAGATAAAGTAAGTATCCGCCCGCGACAACATCCAGCATTGCTGAGACAATAATCGCGGATTTGGATCCGATCAACAGGGATCCGATCGGAATAATGAGCAAAGCCGGTCCAAATCCGGTAGCACCTTTCAAAAAATAGGCGGCAAGTGCCACAATCGGTAAGTATATTTCCATTGGATTTCCTCGTTGGCATACGTTTTTTGGGGATGGGATAGCAGAGTCGTATCTTGATCATTCACACGGATTCAAGATATGAAAACAAACGAGTCTGTCAACAAATTTGTGTCATTTCCACCAAAGAGGCGTGAGTATGATCCAAAAGTAAATTACCCATTGCATGTGATACTTTTATGCTAAGTCAAAAAATTAGCCCTTGCTTTTTACAATTCGATCTTTGATATTAGACCTTGTGATGCAGTGTTGCAAGGTCTAATTTTTTTTGGAGATTGACCGACTTTTTTAAATACTTGCATAGGAAATACAAATGAAGCTATTGATCGATACTAAAAACCGAATGGTTAATAATTATATAAAAAAATTAAATATAAAATTCAAAACGGGTATTTCGACGGAACACTCGTATAGAGGCGATTTGCAAATTCTTTTGGAATCATTATCTGATGACGTGCTTGTGACCAATGAGCCAAAGCGCATTAAATGTGGCGCGCCGGATTATATCATTACCGAAAACAATATTCCGATTGGATATATCGAGGCAAAAGATATCGGCGCGTCCCTTAAGAAGACAGATAAGACCGAGCAGTTGAAACGCTATAAAGCCAGTTTAGATAATCTGATTTTAACCGATTATCTGGATTTTTGGCTCTATCGTGGCGGAAAATTCATCACTTCGGTTGCTATCGCCGAAATATCAGGCGGCAAACTCACTCCCCTGGCACAAAATTATCAGGATTTTGAAGACCTGATCCTGAATTTTTATACGCATACGGGTCAATCGATCAAGTCGGCTCAGAATTTGGCTGAGATGATGGCCGGCAAAGCGCGCATGATGCAGGCGGTGATTGACAAGGCTTTGTGCAGCGATGTGCAGGATTATCAAAACAGCTCTCTGAAAGACCAGATGGAGGCTTTCAAACGCATTCTGATCCATGATATCACGCCTTCCGAATTTGCCGACATTTATGCGCAGACCATTGCTTACGGCATGTTTGCTGCCCGTTTGAACGATCCGACTCTCGATGATTTTTCCAGGCGGGAAGCCGCTGAGCTGATCCCTAAAACCAATCCGTTTTTAAGACGGCTTTTCGGCTATATTGCCGGACCTGACATCGATGACCGCATCTTATGGATTGTGGACGCTTTGGCCGATATTTTCCGAGCAACAGACGTGGCGGCAATCATGCATAATTTTGGCAGCTCCACGCAGATGAATGATCCGGTCATCCATTTTTACGAAACTTTTCTGGCAAAATACAATCCCAAACTCCGTAAAAGCCGGGGGGTCTGGTACACGCCCGAACCTGTGGTAAATTTCATTGTGCGGGCTGTAGACGATATTTTGAAAACCGAATTCGACCTGCCCCAGGGCTTGGCTGATACATCGAAAGTGCAGATCAATGCCCAGGGCGTCGCAGGCAAAGTCAAAAAAGATGTGCATAAAGTGCAGATTCTCGACCCCGCGACCGGCACCGGCACCTTTCTTGCCGAAGTGATTAAGCAGATTCACAAGAAATTCAAAGGGCAGCAAGGTATCTGGAGCAGGTATGTGGAAAAGGAGCTGATTCCGCGCCTGAACGGTTTTGAAATTCTCATGGCTTCGTATGCCATGGCCCATCTAAAGTTAGATATGCTGCTGCGCGAAACCGGATACAAACCGAAAAATGAGAATCGTTTCCGCGTGTTTCTGACCAACAGCCTCGAAGAAGCGCACCCTGATAGTGCTACCCTTTTTGCCACTTGGCTTTCGCAAGAGGCGACCGAGGCAAATCAGATTAAGCGGGATACGCCGGTGATGTGTGTGATCGGGAATCCGCCTTATGCGATAAGTAGCAGTAATAAGGGTGATTGGATAGACAGTTTGATGAATGATTATAAAAGAGGACTAAAAGAAAGAAATATACAGCCTTTATCTGATGATTATATAAAGTTTATAAGGTATGCACAGTATTTTATTGAAAGGAATAAGGAAGGAATTTTAGCATTTATTACAAACAACAGTTTTTTAGATGGTGTAATACACAGAGTTATGCGAAAAAGTATTTATAAATGTTTTGACAAAATTTATATTATAGACCTTCATGGTAGCTTGAAACGAAAGGAAATTGCACCTGACGGTTATCCAGATGAGAATGTGTTTGATATTCAACCGGGAGTTTGTATTTTAATTTTTATTAAAAAAAAAGGCATAAAAAAATCAATAAATATATATGACCTTTTGGGGAAAAGAAAAAATAAATACGCTTTTTGTAATAAGGAAACACTCTCATCTATTAACTGGAAAACTTTCATAATAGACAGAACAAACCATCTTTTTAAATATATTGATAATGATATTAAAAAGTTATATGATAAATATTTGCCTGTCATTAACTTAATACCTTTTAAAACAAGTGGTATTAAAACGCATGGTGACTCATTCCTGACTAACTTCAGTTTAAATGAATTACGTACAAGTGTCACTGATCATTTTAATAAATTGGATTATAACCCTGAGCATGAAGAATTATATTGTTACCGACCTTTAAATATAAAATGGTTGTATAATGACTCTGAGTTGATAGGCCGATCAAGAAAAAAAACAATCTATCATTTAAAATATGACAATGTAGGTATTATACTCGTAAGACAATCACAGGTTATAAGCACAGAAATTTTTAGTGCTGTGTTTATCACAAAATGCCTTACAGATACAAATATGTTTCGAAGGGGTGGGCCGCTTGTATTTCCACTCTATTTATACCCGCCGGAAAGCAATGAACAACAAACATTTGATGATAAGAAAGAACGTAAACCCAATCTTGACGCGGACATAGTCAAACAAATCGCAAAATCTCTACAACTGACCTTTACCACTGAAAAAGAGGCAACAAAAAACACCTTCGCCCCCATTGACATCCTCGACTACATCTACGCGGTTTTGCATTCCCCATCCTATCGCGAAAAATACAAAGAATTTCTGAAAATAGACTTCCCGCGCGTCCCCTATCCGAAAAACAAAACTGTTTTCTGGCAACTTGTCACACTCGGCGGGGAACTCCGGACCATTCATCTGCTGGAAAATCCCATAGTCGAACAATATATCACAACCTATCCCGAAGATGGCGACAATATCGTCACGCGCCGTATCGTTAAAAAAGATTATGAGATCACGGATACGGCAAATCAGACAGGGCACGTCTGGATAAACGCCCAACAATATTTTGGCGACGTTCCTCAAGCGGCTTGGGACTTTTATATCGGGGGGTATCAGCCCGCCAGAAAATGGCTGAAAGACCGGCGTGGCAGAGAGCTTGCTTTTGAGGATATTTTGCATTATCAAAAGATCATCGTCGCGCTGACCGAAACTGATAGAATTATGAAATGTATTGATCTAATTGACTTTTCTTGAGAATGGAGATAAATAAATGATTGACTCATTTTCTATTAAAGGGTTTAAACAATTCACAGATTTGTTTTTGCAGGGTTTGAAACCGATAACCTTGATAGGCGGTAAGAACAACACCGGCAAAACAACAGTCCTTGAAGCACTTTTCATGCTTTATGACAGGGGCAATGCGGGAGTCACTATGCGTCATCTTTTTTGGAGAGGCGTGGGCTCGATACCCCTTAATCCGGATTCGCTCTGGTCTCCGATTTTTCGTTCCTACGATATGAATAAGCCGATTGAAATGAAAATCTGTGAAAATGGCATAACTGAAAAGATTGAGATAGAACATAAGAACGAATTTAAAACGCTCCTCTCTGCTTCGCCATTTGAAAAAGGCTCCCTGCCCAAAATTGAGACAGGCCAGCGCCCATTGATGACTGAATTCCTTGAATTCCGTTATTTTGCCAATGATAAAAAGACGGGGGAATCTTTCTTGACGCTTGGGGATCGCAAGTTAGATATGCAGTATAGTTTTAGCAAACCATCAAAAAAAATCGCTTTCATCGGTTCAGGCTTGCACCACAATTCGGTGGAGGATTCGGTGCTCTTCGGACAGTTGGATATTCAGGGGCATACGGAAAAGATCACAGAGGTTTTGAAAATCATTGAGCCGAATCTGAAGTCCCTGAGAACCATTTCTCACGGAGAACACGCGTTGATTTATGGGGATATCGGCTTACAGCGCAAAATTCCAGTCGCCCACATGGGAGGGGGAGTGGCAAAAGTGCTTTCAATTTTTCTATCCATCGCTACCAATGCTGGCGGAATCGTTTTAATTGACGAAATTGAAAACGGATGGCATTATTCATGTCTTCCCAACATATTGAAAGCGATTCATAAAATGGCAAAGGAGTATAATTGTCAGATCATTGCGACAACGCATAGCTATGAAATCGGTCAATCACTGATAAAAGGGTTATCTCCTGAAGACCTATCGGATTTGGCTTATATAAGGCTTGATAAGACAAAAGAGCGTATAAAGCCGCATGTTTATGAAGCCCGAATGTTGGCTGCTGCTTTGGAAAGAAGATGGGAGATAAGATAATGGAAAATAAAGATCGTATTCTTGTTGACAAAGAAAATTTGGATACCTCGGAAGTTATTGACAAAGACAATTTGCTGATCGTGGAAGGTAAGGATGAGATCGGTTTTTTTGAAGCACTTTTGGCGCATATCAATGCTGAGGATAAAGTTCAAATTGTCCCGGTTGGCGGAAAGGACCAGTTTAAAAATGAATTTCCAACACTTCTCGAAAGCCCGAACTTTTCAAGAGTCAAGAGCTATGGGATTGTAAGGGACGCGGATGACAATGCTGATAATACATTTCAAAGTGTGCAAGGACTGTTGCGTCGGTATGATCAGCCAATCCCGCAAGCGTCGGGGGAAATTATATCCTTGAATGGTGTCGCCACAGGCGTTTTTATTATGCCCGGTAACTCAGAAGAAGGCATGTTGGAAAATTTGTGTCTCAAGACGGTTGATGATCATCCTGTGTCCGATTGTGTGGATAAGTATATCGACTGTCTACATAAAACATTGGAGCATAGGGAAAAAAATACACCTAAAGACCCGAACACGTATTATTTCCCTAAGAATGAAGCAAAAGTAAAAATGTATGCTTTTTTAGCCGGTATGAACACCTACATACCCAGTTTGGGAATTGCCGCCAAGAAAGGGTATTTTAATCTTAATTCAGAAATTCTCGATGATATCAAAGCGTTTTTGCAGAAACTGATAGGATTATGAGAATGTATTGATCTAATTGACTTTATCGCGTAATTTGCGGAAAAAAAAGGAGAGTTCTATGCGAATCAAGCTCATGTTTTTCATCCTCATGGGGATGACGATCCCATCTGCACTTCATGCAGGCGCACATATTCAAGTCTCACTTCTTGGCGGAGTTTCCAACTACAGCGACGGGATATTATCCGTTGATAAAAGGCTGCCGCATATCCCTTCCGGCGGCGTGGGCTTCACTATTGGCATGAGGTCTTCGGTAGACCTTGGCCTGAATTTTCGTTATAGCTCTGATTCATTCACGTATTCTCCCGATCTCTTCGCGATGCCGGATCAAAGCGTCGAGTCTATCGATTTTAGCGATACTGCCGTGGATGTGTCCGGTTTATACAAATTTTATCAACCGGAAAGTCGGACGATCACGGCTTATATCGGCGGAGGGGCTGGCGTCTGTTTCATCAGCTTGGATAGCGACAAATTGAACGGCGTAACCGAAGATCTTGATAAAAAGTCCTTCTCTACTTTGCATGCGATAGCCGGATTGCGATTTAAGCTGGCTGTTTTTCCTGCGGCAATCACGATTGAAGGGCGTTACTCTTCATTTAAAATAAGTGAAGAAACCATTGGCGTGCATTCTATTAATGCGGGAATCTCATTTTACCTTTACAACTCATGAGTTTTTCACTGTGTACTCGATTTCATATTTGAAAAACCCAATTTTTTAAATATTAGTGAAACTAAGTATTTTTAATACCTTCCCATTTTTCTTGAATTTCTCAGGCTAATATCAGGCTAATAAAGGAAAAAGGCTCATGTATAAAAAGTCCCTTTTTTTTCTGCTATCCTTCATTATCCCCATCTTCATTATTCCTATCAGCCTTGAGGCGCAGCACTTCCCTTTTAATGTCTATACGACGCAAGACGGATTGCCTGTCAGCCAAGTATGGACAGTCCACCAGGCATCAAACGGTTACATCTGGATCGGAAGCTACGGCGGCGGCGTGACCCGTTTCGACGGATACAACTTCGAGACTTTCATGCGTCGTCACGGACTTGCGCATAATATGGTTCATACCATTTATGAAGACAGCATTGGTCGTCTATGGTTCGGCACATTGGGCGGCGGTATTTGCTATTGGGACGGTCGTGAATTTGTGACCTTTAACAAGGATAACGGTCTGCCTGGCAATACGGCACTGTCGATATGCGAGGATCGGGAAGGCACTATTTGGATAGGCTTAAGCGAAAAGGGTCTTGCCTGTTGGGACGGAAAGACATTTCGATCGGTCACGCCGGATCCTGACCAAAATATCTCCATTTTTTCTGTGCAATCTCTCTGCCTTGATAAGGATCAACGGTTATGGGTTGGAGCAAATTCAGGGCTTTATCTATACGACGACGGGCGTTTCTATGACTACACCGACTCTCTAAGTTATCCGCCAGACGTCCCCCGGAAGACCGTGATTCATCTCTATCAAGATCGAAGCGGGAAGATGTGGGTATGCACTTGGAGCCACGGTATCCATATTTTTGACGGGAACGATTTTTATCAATTGCCCTATCTTGACACATTAAAAGGCAATGTGGTATGGCAAATTCTTGAGGATAGTTCAGGCTCTTTTTGGTTTGCCTCCGACGATCTTTACTATTATGACGGAGAGAATCTGAATCGTTTCAGCCATAAGCAGGGTTTGGCAGAAGGCGTGGTTCGCGGCTTGATAGAGGATCACGAAGGAAATATTTGGATCGCGTCTTATGGGGGTGGATTGACGAAAAAAGGACGGATGCTATTTGTTTCGTATACTGAGGAAGATAATCTGGTTGATAAAAATATCACAGCGATTTGTGAATTTGACAGCGGGGCTTATCTTTTCGGCACGGCAAACAGCGGCATTATCGGGATGCTTCAGAATGATGCGAGTCAATTGAATCCTCATATCAGTTGTATAAAAAAAGACGATACCGGCGATATCTGGATCGGAACCCGAGGCGGGGGGATCGGGGTGATAAAGGAAAACAAGTTGACGGATATTTTGAACTCGGAACACGGGTTTCTTTCAAACTATGTCAACGAGATATTTATTGATTGGGACGGTATGATCTGGGTCGCTACGGAAGAGGGTCTGTACTACGTGGATCCGACCACTTATGAGGCGGAGCGGATCACAGATCTGATGTCAATAAACGATGTGATCCGTGATGATGAGGGTCGCTTATGGGTTGGATGTTCTCGAGGGCTGGCGATTGTTGATGAAGAAGACAAAACATATCAACTTTTCTCGACTGCGGACGGTCTATCGGATGATTATATCACCTGTTTAGAGATAGATAAAGATGGGAATTTATGGATCGGTTCTTCATACGGGGTAAGTTTTTATCATAACGGGACTTTTTCTGTTCCGGAGTCGCTGATCGATCCTCTTTATGGCAAGATCAGCTTTATTCAATTCAGTTGGGACGGGAATATCTGGTTTGGCGCGTCTCACGGCGTCTATCGTTATCAACCCGATAAGGAAAAATTGATACATTACACCACCCACTCTGGATTAGCTGGAGACGAGACCAATCCAGGCGCGGTTTATATCGATAGCGAAGGCTATCCCTGGTTCGGAACCACTCAGGGAGTTTCCTGCTTCAATATCGAGAGCGACAAAAAAAACGCGCTGCCCTCACCGCCGGTTTATATTGAAAATTTTCAAGTATTTGGGAGGGATTATTTTCATCCCAGAGCCAGCAGTCAGTCACTTGCCATCAGATCTCGGATAAAATCCCGATCCGCCACGCAGGATGCTGTTTTTTTTGAGAAAGCCGGAGCAAATATCACCAAAGATCATCACCAAATATTGGATCATACCCAACACTATTGCGCGTTTGAATTTATTGGCTTGTGTTATTCCAACCCCAACTCGATTTTCTATCAATATCGTCTGAAAGGGTTGAATGATGAATGGATCACGACCCGACATCAATATGTGGCATACTCCAACTTGGCCCCCAACTCCTACACCTTTCAGGTCAAAGCCGCAAATAGCGACGATGTGTGGAGCGAAGAGCCGGCGCAGTTCAGCTTTACTATCAAGGCGCCCTGGTGGAAAATGATTTGGTTCCGGTTCGTTCTTATATCTCTGGTCGTTGTCGGCGCGCCGACATTCTATCTGTATCAGATTCAGCGGATAAAAACCAAAAATGCAATGGAATTGGAGCGAGAGAAAGACAATCTGGAAAAACGCCGTTTAAAGGAAGAACTGGATCGGGCACGCGTGGTGCAGACGTCTATGCTGCCGACAGAAGACCCGGTTGTTCCAGGATTTGATATTGCCGGAATGTCCAGACCCGCGACCGAGGTGGGGGGGGATTATTATGATTTTGTCTGGCAAAAAAGCGGACGCTCGCCCCAAAGTCGAGATCAGGCACCGCCGCTCCATATTATTATCGGCGACGTGGCTGGACACGGTATGTCCAGCGGTCTGATCGTCTCTATGTGCAAAAGCTGCGTCTATATGTATAACCAAGTCAAAAAGAAACCGGAGCCAGCTCTTGCCCTACAAGAGTTGAATAAGATGATTATCCGCACATCAAAGGAGCGCTTGTTGATGACGTGCGTGTATGCCAGACTGGATATAAATAATCGCGATATCCTATTCTCTTCCGCGGGTCATCCCTTTCCTTTTCATTATAAGGCGGCTGAAGACCGGATCGATGAAATCGAGCTTTGTTCGTTCCCATTGGGTGTGCCAGAAGCGGAATTTCAGCAGAAAAAAATCCACTTGAATTGCAACGACGTGATCCTGTTTTACACGGATGGAATTGTGGAGCATTTCAATCCAAAAAGAGAGATGTTCGGCTTTGATCGATTGGAACGCGGACTGAAGGAAAATGCGCATTTGTCAGCCGCCACCCTCCGAGATCGATTGCTGGAAGCGGTTGAAGAATTCTCTGAAGGAAATCCGCAAGATGATGATATTACATTGGTTGTGATAAAAGTAAAGAGAGAGAAATAACTCTGTTCATTCTCTTCCCAAAACCGATTTGACACGGAAATTTGAAAGCCTGATCCCCCCATAACTTTCGGAGCATTGTCATGCACCTATTACTGGTTGAGGACAACCCAAAACTGCGACCCGCGCTAAAGCAGGGTCTGGAGAATACTGGAAAAGTCACAGTCATCTATGACTGCGACAGCGGCGAAGAGGCTCTGGAGTTCTGCCTGGACGCGGCGTCGCGTTTCCCGCTGGAGGGCTTATCCTGCCGGATACCGGACGTGATCTTGACGGATGTTCAGCTTGCCGGAAAATTGAACGGTATTGAGGAGGCAGTGGCTGTTCGTCGAGAATTTCCCAGAATGCCGGTCGTGTTCTATTCGATCCAGGATGACGACCGATATTATCGGGACTTCCGCGAGTCCGGGATATTGAGCCATTACGCATACGTGCGAAAATCCAACTATCTCCTGCCGAACATGATTGTCCCCCTGCTGAAAGACGTCCTTCTGGGTCGCAGCTTCATCGACCCCGACATTGAGTCCAGAGTTCAAGAGGTTCGTCACAAAGACAACAATTCGCCATTTGCCATATTGGAACCCAACGAGCAGAGGGTGGCTCAGATGCTGGCAAAGGGTATGACCAACAAGCAGATCGCCAGGCGATTCGGCTTTCGTGATAAGCGCACTATCAGTCGGGTCAATGGGCAGATATACGCGGCTTGGGGATTAAACGAGACCGCTACTGATGAAAAGGTGGCTCGCACCCGAGCCGCGATTATTGTGCATGAAGGAAGGCTGATCCAATGGGACGAAAATGGTGCTCCCTGGATCATAAATGAAGGGGGAAAATGGGTCGAATGGGAGCCGAACTTATAGCCTGGATTATTCGTCATCATGGAATTCAGTCCGCAGATTACGCAGATTCTCACAGATTAAGAATTGATAATTAATAGGATAGGGTTTTATTAGAAATAAGACCACAGGAAAGTGACAAATGACTGACAGTTTTCTTCTTAATTGGTCTACAATGGCCGTTTCCCTCTTCAATATGACGCTGATGTTTTGGCTGGGAGTTTCGATCCTGCTAAACGCGGAGCAACGGACAGCTGGCACTTGGATCGCCGGTGGGACCCTGTTGACCGGCGGGATTTTCTTTTTCAGCCATTCAGCGATCCTGGGACATGGCGTCAGTTATATCAATTGGGGATTAGGGATATTATGGAGCGTCGGCGTGGTCGCAACGTTGATTTTCCCCTATCTCTGGTATATATTGATGTATTGGTATGCGGGCTCAAAAGCTCGAGACCGTCACAAGCGTCTGCCAGCTCTGCTCAGCGTCGCGCTTCTGTTGGGACTGGCAGGAGTTATATTGCGAGCGGTATCCTACTTTATCGATCGTCCCATTTTTCAATCCATTTTTCGGTATCACGTCGGTATATTTAACGTTCCCGTGACCGCTTTTTCGATCTACTTGCTGGGTTGCATCGCGCTATCCATAGATTTATTGAGAAAAAGCGGACGCGGCAACGCGCACAGCGACCAAATATCTGATACAGCTCGACAAAAAGCAGGACCCTGGCTGATCGCTGCCTCCCTCACACTGCTACTCGTGAGCGGATTTGTCGCGTGGGCGATTTTTTGGATAAAGTTGAACGCGGGCACCCAAGTTCTGCCAAATCGAGATCCATATATCATGAAAACCATTGCCCGATTCGATCTGATCATCAATCTATTCATCGCGTCCATGATCATCATATCCGGTAAGCCCATCGTCTCTTACGAATTATTCACAGGACGTGCGTTGCCCCGCAAAAACTTTCTTCATTATTGGCGATATGTAGTCGTGTTCGGCGCGGGATTCGGAATAATTTTGGGCCTCATGCTGTCGATCCTGGAAAGCCCGGTTTATATGACGTTGATAAGCCTGACATTAGTGTCCCTATTTTACGCCCTATTCAGCTGGACGGTTTACGTTGAATATTACCGATTTGTCAACCGACTCCGACCCTTGATCGCCGGAGAGCGTCCCTTTGATGGGCTTTCATCGACCGAGGTTGATATTCGGACACCATTTTACGCACTCTGCCAGCAGACGCTTCAGGTTCATATTGCCTATTTAATTCCTTTTGGAGGGCTTTTTCCCCTTATCAAAATCGGACTGGCATACCCCGATCCAGACAATACATACGATCGACCCCTTACCGATATATTCGGCGAGCGCGTCCCAAACCGGATCGACCACTATGCAACCGTGACGCTCACACCGCTCGATCCAGACCATCATCAAGGCGCGCGGTGGGCTGTTCCCCTGTGGACGCAGCGAGGTGCTGAAGCCGGCGCGCTCTTAATGAGCGATAAAATCAACGGGAATCTGTTCACCCGAGAAGAGGTCGAAACTGCAAGATTGATTTGCGAACGTTTGTTAGACGCCCGAGCCATAGATGAATTCGCCCGTCGGCTCATGGCCCTGCAACGGCAGAAAATCATCGAGACGCAATTAATGGATCAAAAGACGAGGCGCGCGCTTCATGACGACGTTCTTCCATTGATCCATAGCGCGATGATCAGCTTAGACGGTCGATCTGAGGCGGACGGAAAATCCAACCTGGCAATCTCTCTTCTGACCGACGCGCATCAACAGATATCGTCCCTTCTGCACGATCTCCCGACCGCCCCGGTCCGAGACATCAAAAAAACGGGCTTGATCAACGCCTTGAAGTCGGTATTAAAAAATGAGCTTCACATGGAATTTGATCGGGTCGAGTGGTCGATCTCGATAGAGACCGAGGAGTTATTCGGAAAACTCCCGGATTTGATCGGCGAAGTTCTTTTCTCTGCTGCGCGAGAGGTGCTTCGTAATGTAGAAAAACATGCCAAATCAACGCAATTGGACAAATTGCCGACGCTAAGCGTCACGGCTTCTGTGACCGACGCGCTGCGCCTGATTATCAAAGATAATGGAACTGGAAGCCCTGGGCAGAGAGAAAAAGATAAGCTCGTGGGAGGACATGGACTCGCCCTTCATAGCACTTTGATGACCGTGATTGGCGGATCGCTTTCATTTGAGAGCGTTCCGAACAGATACACTCAGGTCACGCTTACCCTGCCTCCGATAAGCGAGTTTGATTGACGCGCATAGCTTTTCGCTCAAAAAAAAATGTGGATAAGAGGTCGATCCGCAGATTACGCAGATTATCACAGATTAATAATTGATAATTAAAGAGCTATATGTTGTTTTTAACAGATTTTTAGGAAAAATAAATTTTTACACGCATTTAATTCAAAACCTTGTCATAGCTTTTCTCCGTGTTCTCTGTGTATCTGTGGCGAATTATTCAGGCAAAATCCTTTCTGCGAAATTTGTGGATATTTTCTGTCGATAGAGATCGATCAACCGCGTTTTTTCTTGATCCCAATTCAGCTTCCTCGCGGCTTTCCGCGCATTATCCGCATACCGTTGATAGCGAGTTTTTTCCCGCAACAGATTTTCGATCTCCTTTGCCATCATCTCTGGGTCTCCAGGCGAGAGCAGAATTCCCGTCTTATACCGATTTACGATCTGTGCCATTTCCGGAAAAGGACTGCACACCAACGGCAGACCCGCCATCATATACTCAAAAATTTTGTTCGGAAGCGCGTATTGGTTGTTGAGGCTACACCCCTCAAGCAGCGACAAGCCGACGTCGGCGGAAGCGGTATATTCTGCCAGTTCTTGAAAAGGGACATGGGGGATAAACTTTACCCGATCATCCAGATTTTTTTTCGAGACCGCCTGTTTCAAACTCGTTTCCAGAGGACCTCCGCCCACTATCACCACAACGCTCTCTCTTAGATACGCCCCCATTCTGATAATCCGCTCCAGCCCGAGTCCCTGTAACAGTCCGCCTTGATACAGAATAATCCAGAGTGAATCCGATATCCCGAGCCGCTCTCGGATGCGATTCGTGCGTTTGATTGATCGATAGGGGGGCATATTTCTGATCACCACGGGTCTGGGGATGCGGTATCTCTTGACGAGCTGATCCGCGATACTGTCGCACACAGTGATCACCGCGTCTGCTCGACGGATCATCCCGCGCTCCGTCAAGCCCCATATCATGCGCTCCTTCCAGCGTCCGACTAACGGTGGTTGTTCGATAAAAAGTTCGTGGGAATCGTATATGAGAGGAATTTTCTGTCGGATTGCGATATAACCCGATCCGATCAGGGTATCCAGATCGTTGGCGTGAACTCCGGCACAACGCATTTTCTTTCCGAGCTGTGCCAGTTGGTAGTTATAGCTCAGGTATCGCATTTTTCCAGCCGTAGTCCCGACGCCCAGCCTGATCATGTGGATCCCTTTCCCCCAGGGGGCAATCGGCTTAGAATTGGGATATTCGACTCCGACTACTGTCACTGAGAATCCGATCTCCCTCAGCGCGCTTGCGGTACGAAAGACCCGGTAGTCGTTGTGGAGCTCGTTGAACGCGGGTAATAAAATATGGGCGGGTGGTCTGGTTGTCATTTATTTTCTTTCTCAAACTTTTATTCTCGAATCGCATCCAAAACAGATTGACAAATTTCCGCTATGGTCAACCGTATTTCAGGAGGAATTTTCCATTCTGGGTTGTCGTCACTGTTGATCTGGGCATGATCCCTGATAAAAACCATATTCACTGATGCCAACGCTGTATTGAGATTATTCAAATTAATAGACTCGTTTCGACGAAAGATAAACCCGGGAGTTACCTCCACAAAGTTGAATTCACAATAATCGATCGCTGGATCGTCCTCCTCGAACTCATGCAGCAACGGCAGTCCGTGGGTTCGACATATCACGGGGCGATAGGCGTATAAAGAACATTTATCATCGATCAAAAGCGGACAGTACGTGCTTGTTCGAAGATTTTTCTTGATCAAAGAGAGATGATCCTCGGTCGCCTGCCGTATATGGTGCTGTAGGAAGAACGCCTCCACTGGCCAAACGCCGATTACGTTATGACAGCAATAGCTGCAGCCTGGGAAACAGGTTAAATGATAACTATGGCGTTCCGTCAGCCGCTTGATGATCGGTTCAAGCCGTTGAATCAGATGAAGATAGTTATCGAAAGCGCGTTCTTCAAAACGACATTGTAAAATGCGCTGCGTCGGACTCATAACTGCGATCTCCCAATATTTATCGAACAGGCATATAGGCATAAATCAGCGAGTAAGCATTCCGGGCAATTTGGACGTCGAGCTATGCAGGTTTTTCTACCGTGGAGAATCAGGTAGTGAGAAAACAGTATCCACTCGGTTCGAGGAATGACTTCCATCAAATTTCGCTCGATTTTGACCGGATTTTTTTCCTTGGTGAGTCCCAACAGGTTGCTAATGCGCTTGACATGCGTATCCAC
Organism: Candidatus Cloacimonetes bacterium 4572_55; assembly: GCA_002084765.1. GTDB lineage: Bacteria > 4572-55 > 4572-55 > 4572-55 > 4572-55 > 4572-55. Next base: position 72,374 of record NBMB01000031.1, read on the forward strand.
CACAATTCCGACATTCAGACCAAAGGCATTGCCCAGGATAACATTTGCCGTTTTGCGCCCCACCCCCGGCAGGGATGTCAATTTTTTCATTGTATTCGGGACTTGACCGTCGAAATTTTTCAATAACAGAATGCAGCACTTTTTGATATTCGCGGCTTTATTCCGATAAAATCCGGTGGAATGCACTTCTTGTTCCAATTTTCCCAAGTCGGCATTTGCAAAATCAGCGATACTTTTGCGCTCAGCAAACAGCTTCTTTGTCACCTCGTTCACCCGTTTGTCGGTACATTGGGCAGAGAGGATAGTCGCTATCAACAATTGCCATGGATTTTCATGGAGCAACCCGCACGTCGCGTCAGGAAATTCACCTCGTAATCGTTTGATAATCGTTAAGACATGGGATTTTGTCATTAAATCAACCCAACTCTTCTAATTCATGGAGAATGTAGCTCTCAAGACGCTCATCTATTTCCTCCTCCTCCAGCTCAAGCCGACTTGGTGGCGAGATCTGCTGACCAATTTCATCCGAATTTGACCGATTTGCAGGGGAAGCGTCAACCTGTCGCGGGGAATCTGTCCCCTGCCATTTTCTTACCAACATCCCAGCAACGACTGCTCCAGCGACTCCGGTTAACAGGGGAATCGCCAACGTTTCCCAATCGAATCTATTGGGGCTGATTCCGTCAATGCGAGGGCAATGTCGCACAAATTCTTTTTTTGAGCACCCATCTTCATCAAACGGATATTTTGAGCTATCCGGCGTTTGTACCTGATCTCGGTCGGAGAGCGGTGAAATAATCCGCTCCTTGATCTTTTGTGCTACGATTCCAATAAAAGTCATTTTTTTTTAATCCTTATTTTATATGTTTCAATCGCTTAATATCGTCAAGGCTCAAACCGGTAACAGTGGAGATAAAAGAGATATCCGTCCCCTCAGCCAATAACTTCAGCGTGATTTCTTTGATACCTTCCTCTCTACCTTCTATTTTAGCCGTTAAAATGACTGATTTTTGAGCGGAAAGATTCTCTAAGAATTTTTTATACGCAAGCCGTTGCGCCTTGGCAAGCCTCATCACCCGAAGCTTCTCCGACGCTTTTTGAATATATTTGGACTTAAAAC
>NBMB01000032.1 GCA_002084765.1 Candidatus Cloacimonetes bacterium 4572_55
TCTTTTTTGCCAAATTTTCTTCAGGAAAACAGAGCTTTTGCGCGCATTTCACTATATTCGCAACAGAGTCATAGAGAGTCGCAGAGTCAGCCCAAATAAGGGTTTAAAAACTGAGTTCTCTTGGAAATGCCGTTAAAAATCGAATCTAACCCATTAAATATCAAACATCTGAGACCTCTGGTTCCCCGATAATTATGAATAATGCAGGTAAGAAGGAGGAACTAAGAAAAGAAGGAGGAATTTAAGAAAAGGAGTCCAAATAAAGAGCCAGTGCCTTCACCGCCCGATCGATTCTCCGAAATGTAGGAATCCCAGCCGCTTCGATTTTACGGGCGCACGGATCGTATAAATGACCGGAGTCGATCGCCACGACGACCGGTTTATCGCTATTTTTTATCGCTCGGATCAGCCGCTGCGGAAAGCTCGTCTCCCGCTCAATATCTTCCCGATGTCGTTCTCCAGCTGGCAGGGTATTCAACGCGCCTGTGATCGGCACTGCGGAGACAACCGCGCAATCAACCTCTGGATCTTCCAGCATGGCTTCGACTGTGGTCAGAAACGCATTGGTGTCGGCAATGGGCGAGGTATCCACTGGATTCCGAAAATCGATTATTCCTTGAGGCAATTTCTCCTGCAACGCGGCAACGGTTTTCTCAGAAAATGAAGCCAATCGCAATGAGCCAATAGAGTCGGAAGCGGTTGTAGCCTCAAAACCCGCGTTTGTGATAATCCCCAACCGGTTGCCATAAAATCGCTTAGATGCCAGAGCAGAAAAAGTTTTGGTCATGTCCTCGAACTCGTCCAGATCGTTGGCAAGCAATACGCCCGCTTGTGCGAAAAGTTGGCGCAATACCTCGAAATCTCCGGCAATGGACGCGGTATGCGACGCGGCGGCTTTTGCTCCAGCCTCAGTCCGCCCATTTTTGTAGACGACGACTTTTTTCCCAAGATTCTTCGCCCGCGTCGCCTGCTCCAAGAATCGACGACCGTCGAAAGGCTTTAATCCCTCGATATAAATACAAAAAACGTGCGTGTCATGGTCTTGGATCAGATATTCCAGAAAGTCCGAGACCGTGAGATCAATCTGATTGCCAAAAGATATGGCATAACGGGGCGAAAGAAAATGACCGATGTTGCTGGTCTGAGCCACCAGATACGCGCCACTCTGACTGATCGACGCCACATTAGAGATGGGTCCCCTCGCGGGCGGAAGTTTATATTTCGGGATGAAAAACGTGTTGTATTTCCCCGGAAGCGAGACAATGCCGAGACAGTTGGGACCGTTGACCACCGCGCCTTTATTTTCTTGAAGACGTCCCTTTTGTATGACCTCCTCCAGCTCCTCGTTCAATTTTTTACCTACTGCAGTTTCGCCAAACCCGCTGGTGATTAAGGTGATAGACGCTATTTTTTCAGACTCGATCATTTTTCGTATCAAGTCCACAGTGCGTGGAGAGGCCGGGACCGTGACCACAGCCATATCGACCGGATCCGGAAGCTCTTTCAGATCCGAGATACAGCGACATCCATCGATCTCCTCGTTATCCGCCCCTTTTTGGGGACGAAGGATATAGATTTTCTCCTTTGGCACGCCGCGACCTGAGATCAAATTTCGCAAGATAATCCGTCCTGGATTCATACCTTTTCCCGACGCGCCCACCACCAATGCCGAGCGCGGCTCCAATAACTGCTTGATCTTATGGACAGGACGCGGGGTCAGGTCTGCTTTCTCGTCATAAAAACGCGCCAACCCATCGAGCGCAATCAGTCGCCCGTGATCAGAGATCGCTAACGGGTTGACCTCAAATTCACTGAAGCTGAAACGTGTGTCTGGATTCAATGGAGAAAAATGCTCGGCGAGCCGGCTCAGTTTCTGCAACAAATCGATCAGTTCCTCGATATTGACCAGCACTTTTTTCTGTCCGCGCGCAGCACCGACCAGGATGTCGTATATCGCGGTTTGGCGGATCATGTCATGGATAGCGTCCCGGCTCAGATTTCTGGTGGAACGCAAAGCGAGCGAGCGTCCCGGCTTGAGATTTTTCCCGAAAAACTCAGTCTGCACCCCTCCCAAACCAAAGTTGACGATAGGTCCGAACGACGGATCGACACGAAAGCTGACAAGGAGTTCCCGCCCAAATTTTGCGGAATAAGGAATAAATTCAGAAATCATCAATTGAACGGATTTGGGATCCGCGCCAGCTTTTTTCACAGCGGACCATACTTTCTGGCAAGCTGCTTCACACGCATGTTGACAACGGGGAGCGAATTGAATCCCCCCAATGTCGGTTTTGTGCAAAAATTGTGTGGAAGCAACCTTGATCACCCTCTTTTCGGTCTGAATTTGATCAAGCCGAGACCGCATTTCGTCAATATCGGAAATAAGTATGCTGTTCGGCGCGGAGATACCGACAGCCTGTAAGATGCGATAGACCTCATATTCCAGAAGGGTAGTCCGCTTATCAGCATGAGCCGCGGATAAAATGCTTTCGACAGATTTAAAATCGATTCGAGTCATAGCGAAAATTCCTCACGTTTTTAGGGTCGGAGAATTATGAAACGCACATATCGGTCATGAGTCGCGGTTAGGTAACGGTTCTCAAATATAATAAAAATTTCGACGCGGCGCAACAGGATAAAAAACCCTTGACTCATATCGAAAATTTTTATAAACTTTTGTTCACAATTCAGTCTGGATTATTTGCCGCCACGGGACTCGATCCGCAGATTATCGCAGATTAAGAATTGATAATCGGAACGTATTATTTGCACACCATTCTATTCTAAACTCTTTACTAAGGAGGACGATTTGAATCGTTACATCATTCTGTTTCTAATTGGCTTATTCACTTTTTCACACATGGGTTGCGACGAGGACAACCTACCGGTTCCGTTTGCCGGTACCGATCCTCCCGTTCTGACAATTATCTCTCCCTTAAACAATGCAAACGTTGACGGCACCGTTGAAATTGTCGTTGTTGCGGAGGACACCGATAGCTTTATCGAGGAGATCGAGTTGTTCATTGACGCGGACCCCGTCGCTTCTGTCTCCTCGGATACGCTGCGTTATGAGTGGGATACGTTTTCCCTACTGGACGGCGAGCATCGGATCACGGCAAGGGCAATCGATACACAAGGAAATGAATTCCAGTCTGATACGACCCGCGTTTTTATTCGAGCTAACATCTCAATGCATCGGATCGTGCTGACAGAAATGTTCACCGGCACATGGTGTGCGCCCTGCAACGAGTTTGCCGATCCCGCCATGGATTCTTTGGTTCACCTATATGGAAGCGAGCAACTGCTATCAGTGCAATACCATTATGGCGGAGACCCGTGGGATATGTCGGAGAATCACGACCGATTGACCTATTATGATGGAAACACCACGTTCCCATTGGCATTTTTTGACGGCGGAAGTGAAACAGTCAGTGCTAATGAGACGATTTTTGCCGAATATCACATGCACATTGAGAGCGCGCTTGCCGTAGATCCACAGGTCGGATTCGAGCTGCTCTCCGGATCGTTGGCAGAGGAGCAAATATCGGTTCGAGTCAAGGCGTTGGCGAACCTAAGCGGCATGAATCTGAGATTGCGAGGTGTGATCACTGAAAATAATATGGCGCATAACTCCCATAACTATCATCATGTGGTGCGGTTACACTTTGATCCACAGGAAGCGGATTTGGTCAATAACGGCGACGTCCAGATTTTTACTATTGGCTATCAGATCGATCAGGAATGGGACGTTGCTAATTTGGAACTGATTCTATTCGTGCAAAACGACAACGACAGATCCGTGCTACAATCTTTTATTCTCACGGAATAACCGCCAATCTTTAATATCGACTATCTGTTTGTTTTTCGCAACATAAAATGTGCGTTACTCTCTTGAAAGGAGAATTGTTATGAAGAAATCGATGTTAATTCTTTCTATTATTTTGTGGATTACCAGCTCTGCATTTTTGGCAATCGCGGAAGAGAATGCAGAAGAGCTGAAAAAATGCCCGGATTTCACGTTAAAAACCTTAAGTGAAGATAATGTAAAACTCCAGTCCTATCTTGAAGAAGGATGCGTCTTTATTGATTTTTGGTCGACCTGGTGCAAACCTTGCAAGAAAGAGATGAAGGAACTGCAAAAGCTGTTTGATAAATATCATGATCGAGGTTTTACCGTCCTGGCTGTGAGCCTGGACGCGGCAAAAGATCAATCTAAGGTCAAGAAATTTACCAAGCAATATAAATATAGCTTTCCGATTTTATTGGACCCCACGCAAGAGGTTGCGAAAAAATTGGGATATCCAGGAGTGCTGCCCTACTCCCTGCTGGTGGACAAAGAGGGATATATCCATCACATGCAGGTGGGTTTCAGTAAAGGCGATGAAAAAGAGATCGAAAGGGAAATTCTCTTGTTGCTTGATCCTGTAAAGGCTGATGACGTTGACGATAAAGCGGACGAGGCTGATGATTCTGACGGTTCTGAGGAAAAGGATTCCGAGAAAGGCGATTCTGAGGAGGAAACGGGTGAATAAAAGCTCTTTTTTACTCGCTATTTTTCTTATTGCCGCTATACCGCAATCGATATGGGCTTACGACGTGATCTATTCCGTGACCAACGACGCGACCTATTCCATTTTCTCACGAACGGAGCGGGATAGTCTGGAAGAACGTCTGGAGTTGACCCTAAATATCGGCAATATCCAGACTGGAGTTCTGTTTGATACCCAGCAACCCCTGCCAACTGTTCGGCATACCGGGAGTGGCGTTGGTCCGGTATATCTCCGCAAACGATTTGTCGAGATCGAAAAATCGGACTTGTCACTGCGAGTCGGCGATTTTTCAGTAATTTTTGGTCGGGGATTGTCGGTCAATCTGTTTCGTGACGACAATCTGCCGCATGATAATGAAGCTGACGGCTTGAAATTGACCTACCAGGGAGAGTTTGGCGAGGCGATCCTGTTTAGCGGCAATGTGCCGAAGCGATATCTGCCCATGAGCGATCTGGGTTACGTCGTCGAGGAGGGTAAAAGTCATCTCTTTCGCGGCGCTATGTGCAATCTAAAAACCGATACGTTTTCCCCGGAAACCCAGTTCCTGAAAGACCTCAAAATCGGCGGACACTTCATGCGGTTTCGAGGCTCTGAGCTTGTCGGCGATAACCTGACCGAGTATCGACGGAGGTTGTGGGGCGGGATGATAACATACGGAAACGACTGGATCGACGGATATTTCGAGATTGTCGCAGGCGAAAAAATGAGGCTGAGACAAGACCCGATCACTGGAGAATCCCTCTCGTATCTGGAAAATTCGGACGACATTCGGGCAAAATACGGATCCCTGATCCTTTTTTTCGATGACTTTTCCTTTTCAGCGGAATGGAAAGACTACAACGATTTCAATTTCGCGGATCAGGACGCCAAGCCCTATCACAATCCCCCAGTGTTGCGCCATCAGCATATCAGCAAAGCCCTGGGACGATATCTGTTCCAGGAAAATCTGTTTGGGGAAAGCGGATATAAAATGGAAGCGACATATTTCCCCTCTTTTTCCACATCGATTACGGGATCGTATTGTTATATTCAAAAAAGAAAGGAAAAGGAGAAAATCTTTGAGGAAATTTACTTCAAAGGAGAACATGAACTGTCGGACGCGCTCTCTCTGACCGGTCTGTTTGCAAAAAACGAGGTCATTATCATCGGAAAAGAAGGAGAATATACCGGCGGTTGGGTGCAAGCGGTATACTCGTTGGAAAGCGGGAAAACCGTGACTGTGACGCAAGAAGCCCTGCGAAATTCCAAAAAGGATTTCACCGAGTTTTTCACAGCTGTCACCTTTGCCCCGACATCCCGCTGGAGTGTGACTCTCAGCTATGATGGAACGGATCAGAAAGAGGTCGCTGATAGAGAAAATCCATGGTTTTCTGGAGATAAATTGGGTATTGACGATTGCTGGATCGCAGCGGAGTTGAGCTATCGCATCAAAAACTCGCACCTGCTGAGGGTGATGGTGGGAGACCGTCGAGAAGGATGGAACTGCAATGGTGCTGTCTGCACCTTAGAACCGGCTTTCAGCGGGCTGGAAGTGCAGTTGATCAGCTCGTTTTAAGAAGCAGGTCAGCAGATAAAGAGTCTGCAGATTATCGCAGATTGTCGCAGATTAAAAAAAAGAGTGATAATTAAAAAGTTATATGCTGTTTTTGCATGCATGTCATTCAAAACTCTGCTATAACCCTTCTCTCTATTTTCTGCGATAATCTGCGTAATCTGCGATAATCTGTGTAATCTGCGGACTCTTTTTATCTGGAAAGTTATTTTGCATGAATATTGTAAACCTTCGCGGTATTGATGAGCTTGTGGAGCGTTCCGGATCAGGAAACCATGACCTTGATGCGCCATTTTTATGAGACCTGGCTCGGAGGCGCGAGCAAACGGGAGGCACTGCGTCAGGCTCAGGCAGTTGTGCGCCGGGAGCATGAGTTCACGCCTTATTATTGGGGGGCGTTTGTTTTGATCGGGGAGTAATTTTCGAGTGAGACAAAGGGGGACTCTATCAAAATACCCATCCCTGAAATATCGTCACCATCTTAACTATCTTATAACCAAAAAATCTCAGAAGGCAATTGCATGAAAAATCTGATCCCAAGATTTATCCACGATAACTACAAAGCCGGCAACTTTTCCGGCAACTTTGAAGCTGTTTCGCTCTTCGTCGACATTTCTGGCTTTACCAAAATGACCGAAACGCTGATGCGGCACGGAAAGGAGGGGGCCGAGGCGCTGGCTGAGACCCTGCACGCTGTTTTTGATCCGCTGATTAACGCTGTGTACGCACATCATGGGATCGTGACTGGATTTGCCGGGGACGCGTTTACCGCGTTGTTTCCCATGAACAGAGACCCTAAGGGTTTTTGGAAACCTTTGGGGTCTCACGCATACCGGCTCTCCCTTGCCGCGGCGCACGCGATCCAGAAAAACATAGCGACTCAGTCAATCCGACAGACCAAATTCGGCGAATTCGACTTTGCGATCAAAATCGGGCTGGCTCATGGAGAGGCGGAGTGGGGGATTCTGCGTTCTGAGGAAGAGCCTTATCAACACCTCTATTTTTTCAAAGGATCGGCAGTTGATAATTGCGCTCTCGCTGAGCATCAAGCGGAAAAGGGGGATTTGATACTCAGCGAGTCCGCTTGGACGCGCCTACAGGGCATGATCGAAACAAGCCCGACCGCGTCAAATCATTTTCGGGTGGATCGGATTGTGGGTCCATTGCCGTCAGCTTATCCAATCAAAAGCTGGCAGGCTGACCCGGACGCCCAGATCGCTTTCTTGCCGCCGGAGATTGTCCATGCCGGGTCATTGGGCGAGTTGCGCCAGGTCATAACCCTGTTTATCAGCCTGCCTGAAACGATCGATTTTCGGACATTTAATTCATTTATCCAGCATATTTTCCGCCTGATTCAGAAATATCGCGGCACTCTCGCTCGCCTGGATTTTGGAGATAAAGGTGGAACCTTGCTCATTTTTTGGGGCGCGCCGGTTCGGTTTGAAAACGATGTGGAGCGGGCACTCAACTTTTTACTGGATTTAAAATCCGCTCAAAATCCGCTTGATCCCGCGTCAAATAGAAAAAGTTTTCGAGCCGGGATCACTCGCCGTCTAATGTATACCGGATATGCCGGGGGATCGCATCAAGGTGAGTTTTCCTGCTATGGCAGGGGTATTAACATGGCGGCTCGGATGATGATGAAAGCGGATTGGGGCGAGCTATGGTTGGGTCAAAAGATCATAAAATCTATCCCTTCCCAGTTTGAGATCGAATTCAAAGGTCGTTATGCGTTTCGTGGTTTTGTCGATCCGATTCCGATTTCCCATTTGATTGGTCGCCATGCCGTTGCCCGAGCGATTTTCTATGAAGGACCGTTGGTGGGTCGCCAGATAGAAATGGCTCAATTACATGAGTTTGTTCAGCCGATTTTTCCATGTACTCCCGATTCGTCAAAAGAAGAGGAAGCTGACAAACGGTATCCCGAAAAAGGCGAGTTTGCCGGTATGATCACTGTTTATGGCGAGGCGGGAATGGGCAAAAGTCGGCTGATTTATGAATTCCGACAACAGTTGTTACGGGAAAACTTTGTCTGGTGGTTCTTTTGTCCATGTGATGAAATTTTACGCCAATCTCTCAATCCGTTTGTTTTTTTTCTCAAGAGATACTTCCATCAATCGCCAAGTCAAACCGAAGCTGAAAACAGGCAAAATTTTGAAAACAAGTTCGATGAATTTCTCTCTGATCTCCAACGAGAATCCGATCTCCAAAATTTCGCATACGCATCTGAAATTGACGAGTTGGAGCGAACCCGATCGATTCTTTCCGGGATGCTTGACCTGTATGAAGTTGGATCATTGTTTAGCCGACTGGAGCCAAAACTCCGATTCGAGAACATGCTCCATGCCTATAAGGATTTGATCAAAGCTCTGAGTCTGACTCGTCCGGTGATTTTGTCCATTGACGACATGCAATGGATAGACCGCGATTCTGAAGAATTGCTGAAAACGTTGACGCGCAACATCGACAAATATCCGATTGCCATTGTGGTCAGCAGCCGGTATCGCGATAACGACGCTCAGCCCACGATTGATCTGGACCCAGAAGTGAGGCAGGTGAAAATTGACCTGAAATATTTGACCAAAAGCGGCATTCAGGATGTGGCGGAGAATGTGGTGTCCGGTCGGATTGACGATAAGCTGGTAGACTTTCTGGTAGAAAAGACCCAGGGAAATCCCCTATTTGTGGATCAGATGACGTTGAATTTAAAAGAACAAGGACTTTTGCTGATCCAGGAAACTGAGAAGGAAATCGGGGAAAAGCCTCTGTATTCCCTGCATCCTACCCAAACAGAACAGGCGCCGTCCAATATTAACGACGTGCTGATATCCCGACTGGATCGTCTACCGCTGGAAGTCAAGCAGGTGGTGCAAACTGCGGCAGTATTGGGTTGGGAATTTGACGTCAGGATACTGAATCAAATCTTGCATCATGACGCGGACTTGACGCCCAAGATGAAATCAGCCGCCAAATCCGCGATCTGGACTGCCAAATCTGATGTCAGCTATATCTTCAAACATGCTTTGATGCGGGATGCCGCGTACGACATGCAACTCAGATCCCGCTTGCGAAAACTCCACCAGTTAGCCGCTGAAGCCTACGAGGCTATTTATATAGACAGCCTTTCCCAATATTACGCCGATTTGGTCAATCACTATGAAAAGGCGGAAAATCGAGAGAAGACGATCGATTTTCTGGAGAAAGCCGGCGATTTTGCAAAAGAAAATTATAAGAATCAGGACGCCATTGGTTTTTATGATCGATTTATCTATCTTGTTTCGACTCATACGGATCATGCGGATCGTTCTCTGGCGGCTCAATTTAAACGAGGAAAAATTTTTGAACTTACAGGGCAGCGAAAAAAAGCCGCGTTTTTGTTTGAGGAACTGTTGAAACTGGCTAAAGATACCGGTAATAAAGAATGGATCGCCAAAGCGACCATTCAGGTGGGACAATCGCTTCTGTTAAAAGATGAATACGACCAAGCCATGATCTATTTTACTGATGGGTTGGCATTGGCAAAAGAGCTGAACCACCCACAAACGATTGCGCTTGCTCTGGGGAATATCGGTGCTGTTTTTTATCACCAGAATAATTTTGAGCGAGCAATGGACTTTTATAATCAGCAACTTAAAATAGATGAAGCCAGCTGCGATCATACGAAGCAGTCCCGTATCCTCTCGAATATCGGTATGATATTTTATGATCAGGGAGAGTATCAGAAAGCCATGGACTATCATCAAAAATCCTATCAATTGGCTGTTGCCGTTTGCGATCAACGGGAAATATCCAGATCGTTGGGTTTTACTGGACACCTGCATCAACGCTTCGGCGATTATCCGAAAGCAATTGCGTGTTATCAACAACAACAGAGTATTGCTAAAAAGTTAGGCGATCAAAGAAGCATCTCGGAAGCAACTCGGAACATGAGCGGTGTATATCTCGATCAGGGGGACTATCATCAGGCGCTGGAGTGGTATCAACAACAGCTTGATATTTTGCGGGAATGGGGTGACAAAGACGGAATTGCGGGTGTATACTGCAACATGGGGATTGCCTGCTTCTATCTGGGCGATTATGACCGAACCATGATGTTTTTTGAAAAGAATCGGCAAGTTTATGAAAAATTGGGAAACAAAAAAGGGATTGCCAGGTCGCTTGGCAATATGGGCAATGTCTATGACGCGATAGGCGATTATGCCAAAGCGCTGGATTGCTATCAACAGTGCTTGGACTTTGAGAAAGCGCTGGATAATATGGAGGGAATAGGCAAAATCGTGGGCAACATGGGCCTGGTCTACATGAATTTGGGAGATTATGACCAGGCTATGAAATGCTTTAACGAACAATTGCGCGCCGCAAATGAATTGGACGATATAAGGAGTCGATCAAATGCTCTTGCCAACATGGGAACCTTGTATAAAGATTTGGGTGAGTTTGCAAAGGCTATGGCGTGCTACCGGGAAGACCTGGCGATTTCCAAAAAGTTAGGCAATCGTAGAAGCATTTCTATTAATATGGATAATATGGGCAGTATTTATAAAGAACAAAATGATTATAAAGCCGCGCTTCGATGTTTTGATCGCTCGATTGACATGGCCCGCGAGATCGGCTTGAAAGGAGACCTGCTCTACGCCCTGATCAACAAGGCTGATGTTCTGTGTCGATCGGATCGATATGACGAGGCGCGCTCCCTGAATGATGAGGGACTGGCTCTCGCCGAAGAGATAGGGATCAAAGATCAAGCGTTTAAAGCTCGAATATTGGCACTGAAAATAAAGATGGGCGCAATGAATTATGACGAATTCACAGTGAAAAATTGTGTCGAATCACTGGAGAAGACGCTAGCAGACACAAAAGATCACACGGAGATGGCAGCACTGCATTATGAATTACGAATTATGAATGACGAATTACGGATAAAATCAGAGTGGCATCGGCGTATGGCGTTGGAGTTGTATGAGAAATTGTGGGAAAAAACGCCGAAATTTGAGTATAAAAAACGCATTGAAAATCTCGCAACTCGTAAATCGTGATTACAAATATGGAGGGGAAATGAAAAAAATTATTATCGCTATGTTTTTGACCTTGATGATCTTCGGCAAAGGGTTTGCCACTGAAAAATGGGAAGAAACGTTCGAAAATGAGACGCCGCCGGAAGGGTGGACCATTATCAATAATGACGGAAGCAATCCACATATCTATGGCGACGAAGGGGATGAGGATACTGTCGCTACAGTGTGGAGCTACGAATCGGATATTCAATTTATCGTCAACGGTCAGTTCTTGTCGGTGCGTCCCTATGAGGGCGCGTATTTCTGGCACAGCGGTTGGACGAACAGGAACACCGAGACAAATGTGATCGACGAATGGCTCATCACCCCGCAACTCCCGATGATCGAAGTCGGCGACACGCTTTCGTTTTTTGCGGGAGCCACAGATCGGGATTACGTCGATTCACTGGATGTATATCCGATTTGGCACGACTCTCTGAGGGTTTTTGTTTCCGTTTCCGACAATGCGATCGATAGCTTTACCGAGTTAATCAACGACTCAACCGGCTATTTTGAAGTGGATGGTCCCACCGGATATTGGCATGGTTATCAATTTGATATGAGCCAATTTGCAGGCGAACTCGTCTATGTCGCTATCAATTATTATATCTCGGACGCCTCGTATCAGGGCAATGGAGAAAATGTCTGGGTGGATGATTTCTCACTGTTTAACGCGGACACCAGCACTGTGGCTATCGAGATCACAGAGTTGGGAGACGGGTTCAATCAGACCGAGCTGATTGGCAACTATCCAAACCCGTTTAATCCCAGCACCACAATCCTTTTTCATCTGGCGACCTCCTCGCGCGTCAGTTTGCACATATACAACGCGGCGGGACAGTTCGTTTGTACCATCAAAGATCGAGAACCCATGACACAAGGCGAACGCCGCGTCCAATTCGACGCGACAGGATTGTCCAGCGGAACCTATTTTTATCAACTGCAGACAAACGACCGGACACAAATTAAGCGCATGGTATTGCTGAGATAAGGAAAAATTTTCAACCTCTTTTGCCTCTTTTTTTTATTTTTGCAACCTCTTGACATTTTCTGGAGAAAGCTCCTTTGCTCCCCCCAATTGATTTGCGACCCATACGATATGGGCGTAATGCTCCAACGTTTCCATCCGAAAATAGGCTTGCCAGAGATCGTCCCCCACCGTGACCGCTCCATGATTTGCCAGAAGCAAGCCGTCATAATCTTTGATGCGAGCGCCGACCTTTTCCGACAATTCCGATGTGCCGACCGTTCCATATTCGACAAGGGGAATCCTGTCAAAAATCATCACGATTTCCGGCATGAGCATTCTGTCCAGGGGGATATGCGCCAGAGCAAATCCCGTGGCGAATATCGGGTGGGCATGGACAACCGCGAACACGTCGGGACGGGCGCGATAAATCTCCAAGTGCATTGGCAACTCAGAAGATGGCGCGCGTTTCTGTCCCGGAGCAACACTCCCGTCGAGATGGACGACCGTGAGATCATCGGGCTGCAACATGCCCTTGCAGAGACCCGTAGGCGTGGTCAGTATCCGCCCCCTGTCGATCTTGACGCTGATATTTCCCTCGCCACCCGCTATCATCTCTCGGCGATATAATATTTTTCCAATTTCGACAATTTGACGTTTCAGTTCTTGCATAATTCTCCTCGTTTTCTCACAATTTGTATATCGTTTGTAAGGCGTAGTTCACCAGCTTATCTGCGTATTATTGATTCACCGCAGAACGGCACTCAGCGTTACAGAGCTTACATGTATATTCTTATCACGCGAGCACCAAAAATAGCGATAGTTTTTTTCAAAAAAAAAGAGACTCTATCCAAAATCTATAAATTTTAAATAGATCAAGGGTAAAAAAATACTTGACTTAAAGTCTGTTTTGTGGTCTAATATTTCTGTGATAAACTGGATATAAGTGAGAAATAGAGAAAATTAAAAAAAATTCTTGACAAGCTCTCAAAAAAAAGCGATTGGCAAAATTTTGTGCCAAAAATTGAGATTTTGTGATTTTGAGGCTCTAAAACCAAAGGGGAGATGCTTAAGTGGCTCGCGTTAGCGCACGATCAAGCAACTACGAGGATAAATCTCTGGATTTGTATCTCAAAGAGATCAGTTTGGTTCCTTTATTGACGGCTGGTGAAGAGGTGCAACTGGCTGTTCGGATTAAAAAAGGCGATAAGAGCGCTCTGGATCATCTGACAAAGGCGAACTTACGTTTTGTGGTCAATGTTGCCAAACAATATTCCAACCAGGGTTTATCGCTGTCAGATCTCATCAATGAGGGCAATATCGGATTGATCAAAGCTGCAAAGCGTTTTGATGAGACAAAAGGCTTTAAGTTTATTTCCTATGCAGTATGGTGGATCAAACAGGCGATCTTGCAGGCGTTAGCCGAGCAGTCTCGGATCGTCCGTTTGCCGCTTAACCGAGCCGGAACCCTTTATAAAATTGGCAAGTTGTCGAATGACTTGGGGCAGGAATACGGAAGGGAGCCAACGCCCGCGGAGATCGCTGAGGAGTTAGACCTGCCAGTGGACGAGGTGACCGATACCATGACCTTGTCAAACTCGCATCTCTCTTTGGACGCGCCTTTTTCCGGCAATAACGACAATCGACTTATCGACTTTCTACCGGATGATTTCCAGCCCTCGCCAGATCAATCTCTGATGGAAGACGCGCTCAGATGCGATATTGAAAAGGCACTCCGAACATTGACCAAACGAGAGGCTGAGGTGATCACTCTATATTTCGGCATCAATCGAGAAAAACCGCTCACGCTGGAAGAGATCGGTCAAAAATTTGGACTCTCCAGAGAGCGCGTGCGCCAGATCAAGGAAAAAGCGATTCGCCGATTGCGCCATGTTTCTCGAAGTCGCCGCCTGAAGGCGTATATCAGCTAATTGAATTTGCCGAATAGTGAAATAAAAATTTATTTTTTTGTGAGGTAGGCTGTTGAAGTTAAAAAACATACTCTTTATAGCTATTATAATGGGCTTTTTTTTAGCCGCGATCCATCTCGGCGGGATATCCGCTTTTGCACAGGAGCATGAAGAGCAAAACATTCAGTTTCATGCGGAAATTCATCCAGCTTCGGTTCCACAAAACCAAACTGCCCGTTTGAGCGTCCGACTGGAGTGGCTTGGTCCTGCCGATCTATACCAGGTGGACGAGATTACTCATCCGAGTTTAACCAATTTGACGGTGACTGGGAGCGGCTCGTCCGGTCGAGCCACGATTGAAAATCGCGTACAGAGGACGATCAAGGAGTATTATTTCGATCTGCGGCCAGAAGCCATGGGCATGGCGTATGTCGAGCCGATCAAGATTCGGTATCTCTGCTATGCCGATAGTGTTGAAAGCACACTGCAAACACAGCGGATTGAGCTGCGCGCGACCGAGCCGGTATTTGAGAAAGAAGGCGCGTCCACATGGCTGATCGCAATAGGTTTGCTACTATTTTTGGCGATTCTGACCGGGGTCTATCTTTGGTATCGCCGTCAGCAGCGTTTAGCTCTCGCTGAGATGACAGACTCTGAGGAGGAGCGAAGTAGTCCCTATGAAAAAATTTACACGGAGTTGCGAGAGCGAATCGACTTGAGCGAACCGGGTCAGACGGCAGAAAAATGCGAGGCATTGGCAAAGTCCACGCGTGAATACCTTCAGATTTGTCGCGATATTGGGTCGGCTTATATGCCGACTGCGGACTTGGAGCGAGAGCTTTCACTGAGCGAGATCGATGAAAAAGAGGCAAATGACCTGCTGCTGATTTTGAAAAAATGCGATGAGGTGAAATTTGCCAAGATGGATATGCCAATTTCCGAATTCGAGAATTTATATACTCGATTTGAAGGATATTTGGTTGCGGTTCATGGAACTTTTTTACAGAATTAATCAAAAAAGACCAAAAGGCGTTCCCGGTAAAAGATTACTTAAGCACATGGGGGGCTATTTCATCGCATGATGCAAAAATCATGACGGCGGCGATTAAAGCGGGCCGTGAAAGGATTGACCGCGATGAGTGGTAGCTTTTTGTTAGACACAAATATCGTTATTCCGATTCTCGAGAAAGAGGAGGAGATAAATTTGAAAACAAAGTTGTCATTAGAATTGCTTCGAGAAGCTGCTGGAAGTTTTGCGAAAAAAGAATCAGTACATGATGAATCAAGCCTATTTGGGATTACTGATGGAAAGGCCGTTGGAACCTATTTTGAGCACAAATTTCAAAGATATCTTCATGGTAAATATACTTACATCGAAGGAAGCTCAGCTATTTGTATATGCTAAAACTGACGATGAAGAAACCAAAACAGGTCGATTAAATGTTAAACACACAGTTTTTGTCGAAGCAAATAAAACTGCGGATTTCCAAACAACACGGGGAATAAATAAAATTTTAGAAAATGATGGGAATACCGAAGACTTAGTTGCTTTTATGCGAGACCGAAATTTGCCTATGGATTATGAAATCGAGGCTTTAAGAATTGCAGAAGAGCTACTTGGGAATCCCCCTGAAATTGGCTATCTTACCATATCAAATGCTTTGCAATGGCGGCTACAGTACAGCAGAGTTGTTGAAAAAGCGGGTGAAATTAATGGAATTAATAAAATCTTATAGAAATAAGACTCATTGTCCAAAAAAAATTGAATTTGGCGATTTTCAAACACCGATTCTACTTGCAGACTATGTATGTGATTTTTTGCTTTCTAATGGTGTGTTACCAAAAAGTATAATTGAACCCACGTGTGGTGAAGGCAATTTTATCGGAAGCGCGATTAATAAGTTTAATACCGCAAATATTTTTTTAGGGGTGGAAATAAACGACAAATACTATGCTAAGGTGAGTAAGAGATTGTCAGGTTTTGTGGGACAGAAAGTCAAGCTGATTAATACAAATTTTTTTATGCTTGATTGGCAAAAAATTATAAACGAGCTTTCTGATCCGATTTTAATACTAGGGAATCCCCCTTGGGTTACAAATTCAAAATTGGGGAGCCTAGATAGTAAGAACTTACCCCCAAAAAGTAATTTTCAAAATCACAAAGGCTTCGATGCAATTACAGGGAAAGCAAATTTTGATATTTCTGAGTGGATGTTAATACATTTAATAAAATGTCTTCAAGGAAAAATTTCATATCTTGCTATGTTATGTAAGACCTCTGTCGCTCGTAAGGTACTAAAATTTTGCTGGTTAAATAATTATCAATTAGAACAAACTTCTTTGCATCTAATTAATGCAAAAGAGCATTTTGGTGCCTCAGTTGATGCATGTTTATTATTCTGCACAATTGGAGCTTTCGTCCGTAGCAAAACATGCCAAGTTTATCAAAACTTGGAACAAAAAACGAATATATCTACACTCGGTCTTTACAACACAGAATTAGTTTCAAACTTCGATTCATACAAAAAATGGTTGAAATTGGATGACAAAAATGGTAAAAGTTACAAATGGAGATCAGGGATAAAGCATGATTGTGCAAAAGTTATGGAACTTACAAAAGTTGGAGACAAATTTGAAAATGGATTTGGCGAGACTACTGCTTTAGAGCAAGAATATCTTTATCCACTTCTAAAGAGTTCAGATGTGGCAAAGAATGAAGTACGTTGCAATAAGAGGTGGGTACTGGTCACACAAAAAAGGGTAGGTGAAGACACTTCAAAAATAAAAAAAGTAGCACCAAAAACTTGGGATTATTTGTGCAAATATTCTGATTCACTTGCTAAAAGAAAAAGTTCAATTTATAAAAATAAGCCTCCATTTTCAATATTTGGTGTTGGAGATTATTCATTTTCACTTTGGAAAGTTGCAATATCAAGTTTATACAAGAGAATTTCATTTTCGGTAATAAATCCCTATAATAATAGGTGCTCTATGGTTGATGACACCTGCTACTTGATTCCCTGTAAAAGTGAAGATGAAGCCATTTTATTGGCCCAACTTTTAAATTCTAACGTAGCAAAAGAATTTCTAAACTCATTAATTTTTTGGGATGCGAAAAGACCGATTACAACATCAATTTTACAACGTATCAATCTTGAAGCCCTTGCGGAAGAACTAAAGTTGGCGGATCAATTTAATTATTACACGAAAAACTATAATTATATCAATCAAGGCGAATCTCAACTTAGACTTTTTGAGACGCCATTACAAGATCAAGATTATATTTCGGGAGCAAGTTGATGATATGATGCTAACAATTCGTTGGAGCAGACGGAAAAAGACCCGCCGCTCAGCTCCGTGTTAGTCCCTGATTCGGGAAATGAACCGAATTTTTTCATGGAAGAAACTCGGTTTCCGTAAATTGTTGTAATCCGTTGCAAATAAAGCAATTAAGCCATGTTTTGGGGTCGTCCAAAAAAATGAGTTTTTTAGGAGGCTTTCGCAACCAATAAGATGACATAGAAGAACCATGAAATGTATAAAAGTAGCCGAAAAATTCGACAAAAACGAATACGCTGTATTATATCAAGGAAGTTGCATGAATTTATTAAGACAGATTCCTGACAAATCCATACAACTTGTTGTCACCTCACCACCATATAATATAGGCAAGGAATACGAAAAAAAACTGAAATTAGAGGACTATGTAAAACACCAGTCGGAAGTGATAAAAGAATGTGTCCGTACTCTCTCGGAAAAGGGAAGTATTTGCTGGCAGGTCGGAAACTATGTTGACAATGGCTCCATCATACCTCTTGATACTGTTCTGTACCCCGCATTCAAAGATTTGGGACTCATAATGCGTAACAGAATCATCTGGCATTTTGAACATGGTTTGCATTGCTCCAAAAGATACTCGGGCCGTTATGAAACAATCATCTGGTTTACCCGAAAAACCAAAAATTACACTTTTAATCTCGATCCGGTGAGAGTTCCTCAGAAGTATCCGGCAAAAAAATATTTCAAAGGTCCTAAGGCAGGTCAGTATTCATGCAATCCGCTCGGAAAAAATCCCGGAGATATCTGGAATATTCCGAATGTGAAAAATAATCATGTTGAAAAAACAGAGCATCCCTGTCAGTATCCGGTGGAACTGGTTGAGAGACTGGTATTGTCAATGTCAGACAAAGATGACTGGGTTCTTGATCCGTTTTCAGGCACAGGAACTTCTGTTATTGCTGCCATTCGCCACAACAGAAGAGGTGCCGGTGCGGAGATTATAAAAAAATATGTGGATATAGCCAGGGACAGAATCCATAAGGCTGTTGACGGAACATTACGGACTCGTCCGATGAAAAAACCTATATATGACCCAAATAAAGAAAATAATAAACTTACTATATCGCCTTGGAAAAAAGGAAATGAATCTTCTGCAAAGCAACTGAACTTATTAGAAGAAGAAAGTGTATATCAATGAAAATTGTTGAATAATCTGAACGGTTACGGATTTCTTCTTGTTCATAAGCCTGAATTATGGAAAGAAATATGCGAATCCTCGGCGCCCTCTCGACACCGAGGATTTTTTGCATTAACTGTTGCTTATTGGAATGCCGTTAGCGTGGCTTCCACTAAAGACATATTTCCCCCCCAAAACTCAACGATTTTTTTGTCCGACAGATGAGAATTTACAACATATTTCTGATGGAAGTGCGGAATTTGCATGGATTTTGCTGTCCCATTAAGCAACTTTAACCTTTCAAAATCGGTATAGAAAACCTTATTCATTTTCCAGATGTGGGAGGCTGCTTAGGAGGAGGTATATTTTATTTTCCCACAATTTTTGCTAATGCGAGTCACGATTTTTTTTACTTTGTTCTTTTAGGGAGGATTTATGATTCACAATTTGTTACCGAGCTTGCGTAAATTTTTTTCAATATTGATATTTTTCGCTCTTTTCTCGACAATTGCGTTTGCCGGAGCAGACGCGCTGACATATCGATTGATCAAGGTCGATTTGCCGGATGAGGCGACATCTCTTCGTCTTTACGGGGGCGGTTATGATATTATCAGAGTGGAAGCGGGCGGATCTGCTTTGATAGTCGCTGATGACCAGGATATGACCCGTTTGGAGGATCAGAATTTTTCGTATCATATCGTTCAAAACGACCTAACCGATTATTATCAAAGCCGTTTACATCAACCTGCCTCTCGCTCGTTGACTATTGGCGAGGGGAGCATGGGCGGCTATTTCACTTATGAAGAGATCGTTGCTTTTGTGGACTCGCTGCAAGCCGAGTATCCAGACTTGATGTCCGAGGATGTGGTCATTGGGCAGACCATTGAGGGACGGGATATTAAGGCTTATCGGCTTTCGGACAACCCTGAGCAGGATGAAAACGAGCCGGAAGCACTGATCATTGGGTTGCACCATGCTCGTGAGCCGATGTCTATTGTGGCTCCGCTTTACTTCACCCAGTGGCTGCTGGGGAATTATGAGACCGATGAGACCGCGCAATTTATTCTCAACGAGCGTGAGACCTGGATCATCCCTATTTTGAACATCGACGGGTATGTCTATAACACAGAAATCGCTCCGAATGGCGGAGGTATGTGGCGGAAAAATACGCGGGATAATAATGGCGACGGGATTTTCAATCCATCTAACGACGGCGTCGATCTGAACCGAAATTACGGATATGAATGGGGTTATGACGATTTTGGGTCCAGTCCGAATCCCGCGAGCGCAGTATATCGCGGCGCGGCTCCCTTTTCCGAGCCAGAGACCGAGACGATTCGTCAGTTTTGTCAGGCGCATCAATTTCGCACCAATCTGTGCTTCCACACCTTCGGGGACCTGTTGATCCATCCCTGGGGATATAGCGATTCGGAGACAGAGGACGATCAGACTCTGAAGGAGTACGCGCTGGACATGATCCGGGACAGCCAATATGTCTATGGTTTTGGATCCCAGACCGTGGGCTACACAGTGAACGGAGGCTCGGACGATTGGCTATATGGAGAACAGACCGAGAAGCCGAAAATCATGTCTTATACGCCGGAAATCGGCGATGATCTGGACGGATTCTGGGCACCGACAGATCGCATTTTGACATTGGCTGAGGAGAATCTTTTTACGCAGATATACACCGCGCTGGTTGCGGGAACCTATCTGAAGATCACAGACTCGGAATATGACGATCTGGAGAATGGAGACGGCGATCTGTCCGCTGAGGCGGGTGAAACTGTGGAGCTTATCCTCTCGGTGCGCAACAAATCCTACACCCAGACCGCACACAGTGTGACAGCCACGTTGACCTCGGACGATCCCATGATCACCGTGGTTGACGGGACGTGGACCAGTCCGCTGATCGATGTCCTTACGAACGTTGAGGCAAATTTTACAATATCTGTGTCGGAAGATGCGCCTTCTGGGCATCAAACAACTGTTCGTGTCTCTTTTACCGATGAAAACGGCTATGATTTTTTTGATACATACGAAATCGTGATCGGCTCGCCGCATCTCCTTTTCTTCGATAATGCAGAGCAAGGCATGGCAAAATGGGACGCGACAACGCAATGGGCGACCACGTCTGAAGATCAAACCGACGGGCGATTTTCATTTACAGATACGCCGTTTGTCAACTATCCTCCCAATTGGCAGAGCGATCTGACTATAGCGGACCGCATCGATCTCTCTGATTTTAATAACGCGGCTCTCGTCTTCATGACTAAATGGCACATACAGGATCATTGGGACCTGGCTCAGTTTCAGGTCTCCACGAACAACGGCGTTACTTGGACGTCTATGGCTGGTCGACACACAACGACAGGGACAGGAACCATCTCAGAAGGAGGTCTGCAACCGCCAGACGAACCCGTCTTCAACGGACTGAGACATTTGGCATGGGTGCAGGAGGTGATCCCTCTCTCAGATTTCTTGGACGAAAATATTCTTTTCCGCTTTTATATTGCCTCAAACGACGGGCAGACAGGGGACGGCTGGTATCTGGATGATATCATGATGGTTGGGTTCAGCGACGAGCCTATGCCCCCGGTTATCCATTTCACGAATCGGCTGCAGGACACAAACGATGCGGGTCCCTTCCCTGTTTATGCTCTGGCAACCGACGCGCAGGGTGTGAGCCAAGTCAATCTCTTTTATTCCGACGATAACGGTACCTATAACGTGACGCCCATGCAGAGGCAAAACGCGACGGTCTTTGTCGGGGAGATTCCGTCAGTCTCATACGGCTCGACCGTGCATTATTATGTGGAGGCGACGGATGAAGAGGGAAATATCGTCACGGACCCATCTGGCGCGCCTGCGAATGCGTTTCAGTTTTTGGTGACGGATATTGTACAAGATATCGCGGTTAACGTCAGCGAAATACATTTGACTGTCGATGAAGGGGAAACCGTCACGGAAATGATTCTGATTCAAAACGCTGGAGAGTTGCCCTTATATTTCCAAATCACAGACGCGCCTGCGGATCCGGTTTTCCGGGAAGTCTCCCCCGATCCATTGCCAGTATCTGCCGAAAAATTTACTGGGGAAAACCAACCGCCTTTTATAGCGTCAAGTCGAGAAATAACCAGGCGGATTGAACGAGCAATCAGTCAGCGCGCTCCTGATCAGATAGACCGCATCTCCGAGCGAGAGGACGATCCGCCGGCGATTCAGGATATACAATTGATCATGGTCGATCAAGTTGGGGACGTTCCTTACGGCATGCCAGACGTGGTCGGCGTATATGCCGATGTGGTGAATAATCGGCTGGAATTGACAGTGGTGTATGATCAACCGATCAATCCGCTTGCCGCGTTCGGGATCATGTCCCTTGATGTGGATCAAAATATTGAAACTGGTTCATATCCTCCGGGACTGGGTAGCGGCTATCTTGCCCACAATATAGGGTCTGAATATGAGTTGGTCTGGGACATTTCCAACTCTCAAGGGATGGGTCAGTCCTTGTTGGTTATTGACAATTTAGGGCAGAATTTTTTCGGAAACGTAGCAATCACGTTAGACGGAAACGAGTCCAGCGCGGCGATCCCGCTGAATCTATTGGGCAACGACGACGGAAATATGGACATAACCTGCTTCTTTCTTCCGGGTATCGGCTCGCAAACCGCGGATTTTGCGCCGGATATTGGACATGGAACCGTAGGACCAGGAGGCGATGCGGCGTGGTTGATCGAAAATCCTACGGGTGGAGTCATCTCTCCGGGTCAGTGGTTCCCTGTAGAAGTGAGTGCTATGGCGAATCTGCTTGAGGGCGGCACATATTTTGCCGAAATCCTGATCAACTCCAACGATCCGGATGAACCCACGGTCTCCCTGCCCGTCACATTGACTGTGAATCCGATATCTATCGAAGACCATCAGACGCAGGAATTGCCAACCCAATTCGGCATGATCCAAAATTCGCCGAATCCGTTCCATAATGAGACCGCGATCGAGTTTCAATTGCCGAGAAAAAGCAACGTCCTTATTGATGTATATAACGTCTCGGGTCAACGGGTGAAACGCCTGGTTGACAAATCGGTAGACGCGGGTTTTCACCGGATTGTGTGGGACGGCGTTTCGGATCAAGGCTATTCCGTAGGCAGCGGGGTCTATTTCTATCAAATGGCGAGCGACAACTTCCGTGAAACTCGACGGATGATCCTAATGCGATAAAGACGAAATTATTCCTTTCGACAGAGCTGATATAAGTTGAGAGCCGGCAATATTTTTCGCACAGACAATAAAGTCTTTTGCGGAAAAACGCCGGCTCTTTATTGATAATACGGAATGCATCTTGCGAAGTATGTTTTTGTAAATATTTCAACCCTTTATTTATTGGGATTAGAAACTGCATTATGAGGAGAACTTCCATGAAAAAAATGATAGTTTTTTTGACAGTGGCAACGATCTTTTGGAGCGCGCAGGCATTTTCCCAGCCTGTAGATCGATTGATCCAGAGCTTGCCTCTTTTTGTCGGCTGGTCCAGCGTCAAGGCAAAAAACGAAACGCTCAAGATCGGCGTATTCAGCGATAAGACCTCGCGGGTCGATAATGGATTGCTTAGTAAATTTCAGAAATTAAAGCCATGGAATCACGATTTGGTAAAAGAATTTATTGGTCATAACAGAATAGACGTCATTTTTTTAAATTCAGACAATCTATCCGATTTTGACGGGCAGATTATATGGGTGCTGGACGCGGACGCTTCTTTGAAGGCACTACGGAAAAAGACAATGGAGGGCGTTTTTACTATTGGAGCGCAACATCAAACGTTTGAAGCATATATCGCTGCGACGCTGATGTATGAAAATAAAAGCAACGATCCCAAGGTTGAGCGTTGGAGGCTCATACGCTTTTTTGGGAATTGCGAGATCTCACCGCTGATATTTTCCAATAAGCTGAAGAGTAAGGAAAATTTTGTCAGTAAAAATTGCCAATAATCTTCATAAAAAAACTTCGAGGAGAAAAATATGCTTACAAAAATGACGGCTTATCGAAATATCACGCGGATTTTCTACGCAGCTCTCGCTATGATTTTTTTCATCGCGCCCCTCTGTCCGGCAGAGAGCGACCCAGAATCTCTTGATGATCTTTGGGACTCTATGTGGGACGACGCGCAGGAGATCGTGGTGGTCACAGTGACGACCGCTTCGCGCACTTCCAAAACGTTTGAGGAGGCTCCGAGCATAGTTTCTGCGATCACCCGAGATGAATTTCAAAAGATGGGTGCTCGAACCATCGAAGATATTCTGAATTTTATTCCGGGTTTTATGATCGGGAGGTCGATCTATTCCGGTCAACATCAGACCATTAACGCCCGCGGCAGATCTTCCTATTTTGCCGAGGGCATCCTTTTTTTAGTGAACGGACAGCGGATCAACGACGGGATCAGCGGCGGCGCAGTGACGAGTGTGCCGGACTATCCACTGGATAATGTGAAGCAGGTCGAGATCATCCGAGGACCAGGGAGTGCTTTGTATGGAGCAAACGCTTTTGTCGCTGTGATCAACGTTATCACAATGAAGGCAAGCGACCTGGATGGAGGTATACTTTCCTATCGAGGCGGGACAGACCAGGGACATTATGCGATCTTCGAGTATGGAAAACAACTCCAAGACATTGTGCTTACCCTCCATGGTAGCGTGACCAACTGGGACGCGGAAGATCTTCCCCAACGAGATTTTACACAACAGGGTATGGATACCACGGGTGTCTCCCATGTCTTGCCCTATCTTACATTTACAACAAATCATCGGTATAACGACAGAAAGAATAGCGATGCGGTTCAGATATATCAAATCGGCGCAAGTGCCGGGTTTAAAGGTGCTTTGCTTGAGGTGAACTACGATGAGTCGGACAATAAAAATCACTGGGGTTACGGCGCGAGAAAAGGATATGAAAAGTATCGCAGTATATTCAAAACAAAAAATGTGCGTCTTGGTTTCAGATATGAAAACCAGGTCGAGGAGAAACTCAAGCTCAATGCGCTTGCCGGTTATTTTTACCATGAGCCTTTTGCAAGGGACGCGTCGGTTCATACCTTTCACGATGATTTTGACGCAATACCCGACTCTATCCTGGTTAATAACTGGTTTCATGAGGAGAAAAAAAGCCGAACATACAACAGCGAAATTTCTGTTGTGTATCAACATTCGGAAGCGCATACAGCGATTTTCGGAGTCAACGCGCAACGAGATGAGTTGAACAACTTTGTCGCTGGAAATATCGTTTCCCCAGAGGATACGTTGCCAACCCAGTCGGATAAGGATCGAAATTATTACGCGATGTTTGCCCAATATACATGGGACATAAATCAACTTTTTTCTTTGACTTCAGGCATTCGGTTCGATTACTTCACCCGCTCCGATTCCCTGGGAAACAGAGACGGATCCGACTCTCGTCTGATCCCGCGTTATGCTCTGATTGTGCGCCCTGATAAAAAATGGACGATCAAGCTCTTATATGGCGAGGCGTTTCGCGCGCCGTCTCTCTACGAAATGTATGTCGAGGATTTCGGCGGCAACACAAACCTCAAACCTGAAAAAAATAGGACGTACGAAGCACAGTTTAATTATAAACCGACCCCGCAACTCATTTTTTCCACAGCTGGGTATATCATTGATATAGAAGATTTTATATATTACAACGGAGAATGGGAAAATGTCGGTGATTATTATTCAGAAGGCATTGAACTGGAGATGCGCTATCAACCCTCCCGAAACCTATGGGCTTTTGCCAATTATACATATATCGAAGCGGAAAGGGGGTATTGGAATCCTGTGATCAGGGAAATTGAAAAGAGAAAGCTGGAGGCAATGCCGACGCACTTCCTTAATTTTTGCATCAATATCGACCTATTTGACAGGCTTAACCTAAACCTGAATGGATACGGACGATGGGATTGGTCGTCACAGCCAAAAATATCCCAGAATTTATCGACTGAATATCTTGAATCTCGCATCCCTGAAGAATATCACGACGTAATCGAGGATTTTCCAGAGGTGGTTTGGTTTCCGGAAACCAACTTCCCTGATTTTACCGTCTTGAATTTTCACGCGGAACTGCGAGACCTGCTCCCGAACGCTACCCTCACATTTTCCGCGATGAACCTTTCGGACGCAGATCAGATTGTGGGAGACCTCCACAATGTTGCTCCAGCGGGAATCTCCATAAATGGTCGTCAATTTTTGGCGGGCGTACGGCTGAATTTTTGATCGAGTCAAATTGCTCAGGGTAAAAAAAAATCGCAAAATCCCTTTTCCAGATGGAGAGGGGATTTTTTTTGTGATCATAAGTAGCCTGGATTATTCGTCATCTTGGAAATGTCGTTAAAAATAGACTCTAACAGACCCTCGGATCGATTCACTCTACAGACAAAATGCGATACCCATAACCTGGTATATCCAGCGAGAAAATCCCGTCATGAGAACCGAGCGTCTCATCGGTTATAAGGTCGACAAATTTTAGTGGATCGCGGTCGCCTGCAAGCTGAGATATTGGAATCGAAAGGTTCTTAGATTTTGGATTCAAATTCAGCACTATCAACAAGGTCTCGTCGAAATGGACTCGTGCGTACGCGTATGTCAAGCTGTCTGCGTGCAGAGTCAAAAAATCGCCGTAGCGCAATGCCGGACGCTCTCTGCGTATATGGCACAGTTGGCTTATACGATCAAAATGGCGTTTTTCCCCCAGACTCAACTCATCATCTTCGAATCGCATCATTCGCCGGTTGTCCGGGTCTCCCGCGCCTGGCATACCGATCTCATCGCCGTAATAGATCACCGGAACGCCCGGGATAGTCATAATGAGCGCAATCACGGTTGACAACTTATGATAAGACGTGGCGTCTGTGACCGAAACAGGGTGATCCCATCCCCATTCTTTTTCGTTTTCATCTGGGGGAATCGTTTTCTCTATCAAGGTGATAAAACGCGTTTTATCATGATTTCCGATCAGATTCCCCATCAGATGAATTGCTCCGTACGCCTCCAAGCTCTCTTCAAGCGCGACATCCAGCAGATCAAACCCGACTCCATCGCTCAAAAAAATCGAATATATCGTATGGAGCAGGTTAAAATCAAATTGCGCATCCAATTGATAGGGATTGATATAGCTACTTATCAACTTATGACTTCCATACGTTTCTCCAATCTGATAAATATGCTGTTTTGGAAAACGCGCTTTTATCTTCTCAGTCAACTCTCGCCAAAACAGATTCGGCACATGCTTCACCGCGTCATGCCGAAACGCGTCCAATTGAAAATTCTCCAGCCACCACAAAGCGTTGTCCGTCATCGAGTCCACCGCGGCTGGGCTTGCCGGGAAATCAAAAGAGGGCAGAAATTCGTCAAACCAGGTCGTCAGACGGTGCTCGTCAAAGAGGCGCAGATTTTTTCGACCGTCCGGAAGCTCCAGGGTTCCGAACCATTCGGGATGCTCCTGAAACCAGGGATGCTCCTGATGCACATGATTGGATACAAAATCCATCATCACCGACATCCCTCGAGCATGTGCCTTATCCACTAAGGACTTCAGCGCGTTTTCACCGCCAAAACGCGGCTCGATTCGGGTCGGATGCACAGGCCAATAACCGTGATAACCCGAATACTTCCGTCTCGGCTCGGAGAACTCGTAATACGCTTTGTCCGGTGCTTGATTGATCGGCGACAGCCATATCGCAGTCACTCCCAATCGTTCAAAATAGCCCTTTTCCACCTGTTGAGCGATACCGTCCAGGTCTCCTCCCCCAAAATTGACCTGATCGGCGAGCTCGTGGTCTTGGATCGGATTATTATTTGTAGAGTCGCCATTGGCAAATCGATCTACCATAAGAGAATAGAGAATTGCGTCATACCAATCTCTAAAATCTCCAGTCATTTTTCCCCGCGGGATATTATTGAGACAAAGGGTAATATTTTCCTTTGTCGGGAATCCCTCTGTATCTTCTCCAATCAGCCGGATTTTTCCATGAACCCGCTCACTTTCCCACAGAGACACGGGCAGGGTCGCGGAGACCCATTTTTTGTCAGGGAAATATTGAACCCGATCTGATGGAAGCTGCCGATTTCCTGTCATAACGATAATCTTTTGAGGGTTAATACCTTTCCCGCCGGACAAAAAACGGAACGTCAACTTGATATCCCCGTCATCCGTTTTTTCAGCCCATTGCTTGATGAACATCCCTGGACGATTCGTCTTGCCCTCAACGACCATGGCGGAATTGAACCCGCCCATGCCGTTAGACACCGTGTCAGGATTTGCCGGATCCATGATCCATTCGCCATCCACGACAACCTTATATTCGTAGCGCCCCGGCTTCATTCCAACCGTGATCTCGTAGCTTTTTTCCGCCTTATTATATTCACAAACGTGATCGGCATAACTCCAATTGTTGAAATTTCCGGCAATACTGACCCGCTTATCCGAGTCTTCGGAAAAGTAGCGAAACGTGATACGTTGAATCGGTCTGACCCTCACGACGACCGTTGCCTCGCTCCATCTGGCAGCCGAGCTTGCCCGATAATCGATCGTAAAGCGATAGAGACCAGCTTCTAACGCGTGGGAGCGCGCCTGCGTGGAGGAAACCGTCAACACCAAAGATTCCGAGTTGAAATCGAGAGTTAATCGGTCATGGGAAGGAATTTTCACTTGATTTTCATATTTTATGCCGTAATTTTTGAGATCAATCATCAATTTCTCGCCCAAATAAAGCGTTTGAGTAGGAATCTCTGCAAGCAAATGGTCTGCGTCTGCCTGCGCATACGCCGAAAATCCGATGAACAGTAAGAACAAAATGATTAATATAAGCGCAAAAGTCGAACAAGTATGCATTATTATATCTCCGATATTCAAACGCGATGATTCGTCGCGACCGTGTGTGAGGAAAGCGTTGTCAGATTTCATAAAAATTCAACGAATAACCGTTGATATTCGAAAGATAAGCAATTCAAACGAGTTGTCAACAGTTTGCCGTTAAAAAAATGTGGTTGCGCTAGTACAAGTGATTTTGTATTTTATAGGAATATTCTTGCATAAGCATGCCCCATGGCGCGGAAATCGAAAATTTTTTTTTGTAGTCACCTAATCTTAAATACCGATATAATTTATAAACGGAAGATAATTTGTTGAGAAAATTTATTCTATTTCTCTTAATTTTATTGGCAATCGGCGCGGGTTTTGGCTATACCTGGTTTCAGGGGTTAAAAGTAGATATGCACGCGCGTTCTCAGACTGCCTGCACGATCAAGATCGATCCGGGCATGTCTGTCCAAAAGATTGCCCAGATACTGCATGAACAGGGCGTGATATCCAACCCGGATTTGTTCCGATGGAAAGCGTATTATCAAAAGATAGACAAGAGCCTGAAAGCAGGCGAGTATCTATTTGATAAAGGATTAACGATTCAGCAGACGCTTGATCTACTTGTGAGCGGAAAGACCGTGTATCAGGTGTTTACTGTGCCGGAGGGCTTGACAATGGCGCAGATAGCGGAACGGGTCGCTGAAATTAATCTGGAGAGCGAAGAGTTTATCGCGTTAGCCTCGGACTCTGCGTTTGTTCGTTCCCTGGGTTTTTCAGTGCGCACACTGGAGGGCTATCTTTATCCAGACACGTATTATTTGTCCGACGAGGTCGATGATGAGCTGTTTATTCGTCGGATGGTCGGAGAGTTTTGGAATCAGATTCCAAAAAATTCCAAACAGCGCGCGGATTCGATGGGGTTCAGCCTACATGAGATCGTGACATTGGCGTCCATCATAGAGGGAGAGGCGCAAGTCGATAGCGAGCGAACCATTATCTCCGCCGTCTACCACAATCGGCTGCGCCTGGGGCATAAATTAGAGGCGGATCCGACGGTTCAATATGCCCATGGCACCCGGAAAAAACGCTTGTTATACAAAGACTTGGAGATCGATTCGCCTTATAACACCTATCTTTATCCCGGTCTACCGCCAGGACCCATCAACAGCCCGGGATCGGCTTCGATCCGCGCGGCTCTTTATCCAGCAAACGTCGATTATTTCTTCTTTGTAGCGAGTGGAGACGGAACCCATATCTTCACGAAAACGGCTACCGAACATAATCGCGCCCGCCGAACTGTGAGAAAGAAAAGATAGGCGCAAAATCACCATAATCTGCGTTAATCTGCGGACTCTTTGGATCGAATAATGACAAAATCCTCCCATCGCCTATTGTGGATTTATTTTCTCGGACTTGTGCTGCGTCTTATCTATCTCTATCAAATATCGGACAATCCTTTTTTCGAGCAGTTGAATAACGACCCATTGACATACGATACGCAAGCGAGAAAAATCGCCTCAGGAGATTGGATCGGGGATCAAATTTTTTTCAAAGCACCATTTTATCCATATTTCCTCGCAGTTTTCTATCGACTATTTGATCATTCCTATCTACTTCCTCGGCTATTTCAAACCATAATCGGCAGTTTTTCCTGCATACAGGTCTATGCGATTGCTCGTCATAGTTTCGGACGTGAGACCGCAGAATACGCGGCTCTCATCACCGCAACGTATGGCATGTTGATCTATTTCGAAAATGAACTATTGATCACTGGATTTATGATTTTTTTCAGTCTCAGCGCGATTCGTTTATGGCAAAAAGCCGCGCTGCGTGATGTGTGGAGTCTATGGCTCGCAAGCGGTATTGTATGCGGACTCGCCGCCCTCTGCAGACCCAATATTTTGCTTTTTTGCCCATTGATTCCGATCTGGCTGTGGCTGCAATGGAGCGACTCAAAGCAATCAGCGAGACGCGTCCGCATCCTGAAAGCGACCTTATACACAGCAATCGGCGTATGCACCGCGGTATTGCCTGTGAAGACCCCTGAAGCCTTCGGAAATCTCTCGCTACTGGTTTGGTTTGGGAAAAAATTTTATCCTGAGTCGCCCCTTAGACGCGTTAAAACTCTATCTGAAAAAAACCCACCTATTTTTGCATGGGCATGAATTGGGAAACAACCAGGACATCTACTTTTTCCGACAATATGGTCCAATCCAACACATCTTGATTTTCCGATTTTGTTGGCTGATCCCCTTTGCTCTGATCGGAATCGGGTTAGTAACTCGATCGACTTCGAGGCGAACAGGTTACCGCGGAAAAATGAGAAAAAATTCCCTACTACTCCTTTTTTTCATCGGAGCATATTCGATATCGGTCATCCTATTTTTTGTGTCAGCTCGGCATCGCATGCCGGTAGTGATCCTGCTGATTATTTTTGCCGCTTACGCCATGACCAGACTCCGACGCCTGATCCGCAGATCCAACGCCGGTCACATCAAACAGAAATGGATCCGGTTCGGATTGATCTATCTGATCCTACTTGCGCTTCTGAACTATCCATTCTACGACGCGTTCGCAAGAAATGAGGCGCAAGAACATTTTAATCTCAGCGCGGCATATTATCGGACGGGCGACCCAGAACTATTGGACTTGGCAGAGGTGGAATTGCAGAAAACTTTGTCGATCAACTCCGCATTTCCGCGTGCGCAGCTGAATTTGGGCGTGATCCTTATGGATCGGACGGATCCTCATGACGATCGCGCAGAGTCATATTTTCTGGGGGAACTCGCTATCAATCCAAACGACGAAATGGCGCATAATAACCTGGGCGTTTTGTTCGAGAGGCGCGGGGACTCAGCGCAAGCAAAAAGCTATTTCCAGACAGCGATTTCGATCCGCCCCACCTATCGGGAAGCCTATCTGAATTTGGCGCGCGTGCAGGATCAAATCGCAGATTATGAATCAGCTTACGAGACTTATGTCCACGCGATTGCTCTGACAGGAGAGGACGCGGAGATGTGTTTTTTGGCGTCGCACGCGGCTTTTCTCGTAGGGCTGATCGATCAATCTGAAAAGTGGATCAAAATCGCTCTGGAATTGGACGAAAAAAACGCGGTCTATTGGCATCAGCGAGCGTTGGTGGAAAATGCTCGGCAAAACCGACAAGCCGCGCTCTATTTTCTCAGAAAAGCGGTTGAGCTGGCGCCGGAACGAAGCGAGTTGCATCACGATATTGGGGTCTGGTATATGCAAAATAATCGCTTGGAGGACGCAAAAATCTCCTTTCAGAAATCGTTAGGTCTTGACAGCGACACCGCGCGGGCTTATCACAATTTGGGTCTGATCGCTCTGGCAGAGTCGGACACAAGTCGAGCCGTTTCCTATTTTCACCATGCCTGCGCGCTCGACTCGACTTTTCAGGAAGCGCGCGAAGCTATGAAATCAGCGAATCTTCAAAATTAAATCGATTCCGATTTTTTCTCTCTAATTTTTTCTATTGACAGATAAAAATATGTATGCTATACTATCCGGTACTGTTGTAGTAACTTATTTAAATGATTTCGATTATGACTTTCACTTAAAGTAAATTATAAGTAATAATCGGGGGATTCCGTAAACGGAGACGCACGCATGGACATTCGCTTGCAAACGGTTGATAAATTTTTGAATTTTTACGGAATAGCGCGCAAAAATCCGAGCATTAAATTTCTGACCGAAGTTTATACGGCTTACTTTCATCTACCCTACGAAAATATCACCAAAATCATCAAATCATCTGAATGCACATCCTTATCCGATAAACCCCGTTTTCCGGATGAGTTGATTTCCGATCATTTACGCCTGAGGACCGGCGGAACGTGCTTCTCTCTCTCCTATGGATTGCACAAGTTGCTCACGGAGTTGGGATTCGATTCCTATCTGGTCTCTGCGGATATAGAAGGAAAGGTCGAAAATCATGTGGCTGTTATCGTGATTGTGAATGATACAAAATTTTTGGTTGATCCCGGATTCACGATCCCTAATGTGATCGAGATTTCTGAAGATCGGATCACTTATGGACATAATCCCGCGGGACGGGTAAGGCTGGAATATATCGGCGTCGGAAGGCTATTCAGGCTGTCCAATCGCAACCAAAAAATAGAAAAATTTCGTTTTATCCTAAAGGATATGCCAATATCCGAGGAGTATTTTGTCGAAATTTGGGAAAAAACGTTTCAGAATGGCTCCTTAGAAACGATCAATATTTGTAAAGTGGTCAACGGCTATCTGATCCGTTGTCGAAATGAAATATTGACCGAATATACCCTTACGGGTAAATTTCAGAAGTCGATTGCCCATAATTTTACAGAAATGGTCAGTCGGCTTTTTGGCTTTCCTCACTATTTAATCCGAGAGGCAAATATTCTCATAAAAGAGAGGCAGAATCAAAAAACGGCTGTGGGATAGCTAAAAAAGGACAGAATATGACTGGCAATATTATCCTGATCGGATTTATGGGCGTGGGAAAAGACACGATCGGGAAAATTATCGCGCACCGGACAACGCTCCGATTTGTCTCGACGGATCACGAAATTCTGAAAAAAGAAGGCGAACCCATTCATCAGATTATCGAGAAAAAAGGAGAAAGTTATTCCCGTCAATTGGAGAGCGATCTGATCCAGATCCTTAAAAAACGACGGAATATGACACTTGCCGCTGGGTGTGGCTGCGTTTTCAGCCCGCAAAATAGAAATATATTACAGGAGATGGGGTCCGTGGTGCATTTGACCGTTGAACCCGCTTTATTGGAGACCCGATTCTTTGTAGTCACCCTTTTATGTGTTGTAAATTATTTTTTGAGGAATGGTGCGGGGCACTCACCATAAATAATAGTTCTTTGACATTCCAAATATGATCAGTCAATTTGAAATTATTTTTTGAGGAATGGTGCGGGGCACTCACCATAAATAATAGTTCTTTGACATTCCAAATATGATCAGTCAATTTGACAGCCATTGCGGGGGTTTGTTGTTTCCATCGTCGTTTGGGATCACCCTCGATTTCCATTCGCAATGCCTTATGGGGTCGTATCCAGTTGTAATAGGCGTCTTCC
>NBMB01000068.1 GCA_002084765.1 Candidatus Cloacimonetes bacterium 4572_55
GACCTATTTACATTTAACTGAGCGTCAATTTTACAATCCCGATAACGGTAGCTACTTTAATGAATCTTATTCTTTTGTTAAACCTTATCAGCGGCAGACACTTCATTATCAGGAGCACATTTATAAAAGTTGTAAAGATAGCAGCAATTCCAGCCTATGCACTAAACGTATGTAATTACAGGGTTTGATTAAAAAGGTTTCGTAAGCATTCCCATACAAAACTCGGGTTTCATTTAGTTTCATTTGATAATTTGTTTTATGGAGCAGTCACCCTTTTACGTGTTGTAAGTTGCTTTTTGAGGAGTGGTACAGAGCGTTCACCATAAATAATAGTTCTTTGATATTCCAAATATGATCGGTCAATTTGGATCGCATTTTTGCTGTCGTGTAGTGAGCCGCAGATTGCGGAAAGTCCACTTTTCGTGCAACAATCTTTGCGATTATGTGTGTAACGCCATTATGAAAAAAAAGATTGTTTTTCTATCGATTATAGTTATGATCACTCTGTTTTATTTCGGCTTGTCTATTTTTGCGCTAGCGGACAGTTCGATTCCGTTGGAGAAGCAGTTGGTTTATTCCCACAAAAAGCATGTTGAGCGTGGGTATAAATGCCAGGTGTGCCATCCGGGAATTACCGAGAGCGACGACGCGCAAGATCGCAATTTTCCAAAGGAAGAGACCTGTCGCGTCTGCCATGACGGGGTCATTCTCGACAACTCCTGCACCCTTTGTCATCAGAATTTGACAGACCTCAAGGCGTTACCCAATCCCAAACGGGACATTCTCTTTTCCCACAAGATTCATTATGCGGCAGATCCGGACTGCTATCGATGTCACAAGGGCGTGGACAAAACCCATTATTGTCTCGGCGAATTTTTGCCGGAGATGCCGATCTGTATGGATTGTCACGATGGGCACCAGGCAGGTCGGGAATGTGAAGTCTGCCACGCGGGAGTGCCGCGCCCGAATCTCAGACCGAAAAATCATAACGAATTGTGGCTACATGCCCATCGGAGCGAGTCACGCGATAGTCGAGATCAATGCTCGTTATGCCATGAGCAAACGTATTGTCAGGATTGTCATCAAGGCTTCAACATCACGGCTTTTGTCCATGACAAGGATTATCTGATGCAACATGGTTTGGATGCTCGGCTTAGGATCACGGACTGCGATGCGTGTCATGATAGCGAACAGTTCTGCCAAGAGTGCCATATTTCACAGGGTGCCGGGAAACCCATGACGCATCTGTTGGATCCTAACTGGGACCAGAGTGGTCACGCACGAGAGGCGGTCAATAATATCGAGCCATGCGCGGCGTGTCACAACGGATCTGCGTCGGTCTGTATCGATTGCCATCAGGAAGGCTCTGGATTAAACCCGCATTCCACGGGATTCATATCAGGGCAAAATAAGGGTCCCTGGCATGACGACGATGGTTATATGTGCTACTACTGTCATCTAAGGCAAGACGACGCAACTGTAGGTTTCTGCGGATATTGCCATTTTTAATTAATACTTGATGGACTAAACGAGGGGTTTTGTTATGCGGAGAATTCAACTTTTTTTGGCAACTATTTTTCTGATCATCACGGTTGGCACGAGTTTTTCTCAAGATCAGAAATTTACAATTGCGCGGGTAAAATATCTCGGTGGCGGGGACTGGTACAGCAACCCCTCCTCCTTGCCAAATCTGCTCAAGGAACTGACGAAGCGCACCAATATTGACGCGGCGGATAAGGAAGTGCGTATCAAGTTGACCGACGACGATCTGTTTAATTATCCCTATCTCTATCTGAATGGACACGGAAACATCCGTTTC
This sequence comes from Candidatus Cloacimonetes bacterium 4572_55, assembly GCA_002084765.1. GTDB lineage: Bacteria > 4572-55 > 4572-55 > 4572-55 > 4572-55 > 4572-55. Next base: position 1,820 of record NBMB01000068.1, read on the forward strand.
ACTGATGAAGAGGTCGAACGGCTGAGGCTATATCTCTCCAACGGCGGATTTCTCCATGCCGACGATAATTATGGTATGGACAAATCTTTCCGCCGGGAAATCAAACGGGTTTTTCCGGAAGAAAAATTTATCGACCTGCCTTTTAGCCATGAGATCTATCATATCCATTACGATTTCTCCGCAGGTCCCCCAAAAGTGCATGAGCATGACGGCAAGCCGGCGCAGGGATTGGGGCTGTTCCATGACGGGCGGCTGGTCGTTTATTACACCTATGAGAGCGATCTCGGGGACGGCTGGGAAGACCCGGATGTGCATAACGATCCGCCGGACAAGAGGGAACAAGCGTTGCGTATGGGTATCAATATCATCGTGTATTCTTTAACCCACTGACCCATCGGATCATCGGCTCATTTATCGGCTGAAACGAATAAAAATACTTTTTTTTATAAGAAGTTTAGAGAAAATCAGTTGCATTTTTAAGAAAAGGGTATATATTCCGTAACTCAGTTAATCAAAATTTGGATTTGGGAGATGAAAATGAGAAGACCGTTTATAGCCGGAAATTGGAAGATGAACTTGCTCGCTGCCGAAGCGAATTCTCTGGCGGATGGAATTGTTAAAGACATGGCAAAAAATACGCCGCAAGTTGACGTTGCATTATGTCCGCCTGCGACGTATCTTGCGACGCTTGCCGATGTATGTCGCGATTCTCGTGTGCGAGTTGGTGCTCAGAATCTGCATTGGGAATCGAGCGGCGCGTACACGGGCGAACTTTCTGGGCAGATGTTAAAGGACGTCGGTTGTTTTTATGTGATCATCGGTCATTCAGAAAGGCGTCAATATTTCGGCGAGACAAACGAGTCTGTCAACCGCAAGCTGAAAGCGGCGTTACAAGTCGGTTTACACCCAATTGTATGCGTTGGCGAGACCCTGGATGAGCGACAACAAGGCGTGACTCAAAAGGTCATTCGTCAACATGTTGTCGCCGGATATGACGAACTCTCCAAGGAACATGCCGAGAAAACGGTGATCGCGTATGAGCCGGTATGGGCGATTGGCACGGGAATGACAGCGACTCCGGATCAGGCTCAGGAAACGCACGCGTTTATCCGCAGTTTACTGGTCGATCTGTTCGGCAGCCAAACTGCTGAGAGTATCCGTATCCAATATGGCGGCAGCGTGAAGCCGGGGAATGTAGACGATCTGATGGCAAAACCCGACATTGACGGCGCGTTGGTCGGCGGTGCCAGCTTAAAGATTGATCCTTTTTGTCGTATTATCCGTTTTCAATCATAAGTTGATAGCGTTATTGTAAGAATATAAGATATTTTTTTGATTCATATAAACAAATCATAAATAAATGGGGATATAGAGAATGATCGGAGCTCTTTTAACTGGGTTACACGTATTAGTTTGTCTGGGTATAATTTTGGTTGTGCTGTTGCAAGCCGGAAAAGGCGGGGGTCTGTCCGGCTCAATCGGCGGTAGCGGTGGTGGCAGTATGATGTCTGGGGCGCAGATGGCGTTCGGCGGTCGAGGAACCGCGGACATCTTGAGCAAAGCGACAACCGGATTGGCAATCGCTTTTATGGTCGTATCGCTTGTGTTGTCTATCGTTACCATGAAGACGTCAGACGCGCAACAAGGCAGCAAAATTCGGGAAATGCTCAATCAAGAGCCGGTCACTGCGCAACCTTTTAATGCCGCAAATCCGTCGCAAGAAAATCTTGATAATCCCAAGCCTCCGCCCTCAACAACGCCGAAGACTAACGATTCGGAGGACGGTTCCTCAAATTGATAGCGATTTTAAAATTGCCGAGGTGGTGGAATTGGTAGACACGCTATCTTGAGGGGGTAGTGAGCAAACGCTCGTGCGGGTTCAAGTCCCGCTCTCGGCACCATAATGAAAAAAGTCGGATATGAATATCCGGCTTTTTTTGTATATTATCAAATTGAATTGCAAGTATATAAGGAAAATTCAGATAAAATTTTCCGATTTCCTAATTATTATGAATTTTTTCAGTGCAAATTCCGCCTATTATGCGTTAAGATATAAGTTATTTCTTATATCTTATCCACACTTTCTCAGAAATCTTCTTAATTTCTATATCTTAACTTCTGTTCCTAACTTCCAGTTCACATAAGGAGGCGAAAATGCGTCACACGACCCGGTTATTTTTTTTCCTTTCGATTTTTTTTATGATCTCTTACGGTTTTGCACAAGACATTGTCATTAACGAGGTCTATCCCCAGCAAGCAGGCAATGATAATATGGAATTTATTGAGTTGTACGATGGCGGCGTGGGGAACACCCCATTAGATGGGTATGCTCTCGTATTTTATTTTTCCAACGGCGAACGCTCCGGAAACTTCATCTCACTGGATGGGTATCAGACCAATGCAAACGGCTACTTTGTGGTCGGCGACTCCGGCGTGCTAAATGTGGGATATGTTCCTGGGTTTGGTGTCAACAGCGATATCGGAGACATTAATACCGGGTTGGCTTTACACGCAGGGGACAGAGGACCAGATAACTCATATAGCATGATCGGTTCGAGCAATGTGGTGGATGCCATATATTTTGGAACGGACGAGAACGAAGACACGTGGCCTCTCAGATTAATGAACTGTGAGGAGCATAAGTTCCGTAACATCACCAACAATCTGCACGGCGGTCGCTCCCCCAATCTTTATTCGATTCAACGCAGTCCCAACGGCTACGGGGGCGCGCGCAATAGTTCCTCCTTTATGGGATATTTCCCCACGCCAGGCGAGCCAAATTTTGGTTGGCGGAAGGTGCGGATAAATGAGATAGACATCCACAGCGGTTCGCCAGATAATGCGAAATTTATCGAGATTTATGACGGCGGATTCGGGAATACAGCTTTAGACAGCTTTATGGTGGTGCTGTTTAATGATAGTGATGTATCATATTGCGTCATCGATCTACTCGGGCGTAGCACAGACGACGACGGCTATTTTCTGATCGGCAGCTCGGGCATGACTCCGGCTCCGGATATCGATTTGCCCAATATACCCAATGGATCGGACGGGCGGATCGGGCTCTATCTCGGCTTGTATCCCGAGCATTTCCCGGATGGGACGGGCTGGGATGATACCGGCGGTGGAATCGAACGTGACGAGTTTATCTGGGACTACGTGAGCTATGTCGCATCGGGAATACCTGAAACTCAGTCCTATCAGCGCTGTCCCAACGGAGCTGGGGAGCTTACGTCCCTCTCGACATACAACAACGCGCCTCCAACGCCGGGCAGCCAAAATTGTCCCGGATGTATCAGCGGCTTTGTCTGGCTGGACAGAAACGCGAATGGAATTCAGGATGTGGGGGAATCGGATATTTGGCATGATTCTAATTCGAATGTAAATTATAATATTGGGGAGTTGGGAACCAATGGCGTGACGGTGAATTTGTTAAACAATACGTCCACGCAGATCGCTACAATGCCCACGACAGGCGGAGGCTATTACTGCTTCCCGGATCTCCCCGCGGCGGATTATTATATCGAGGTGGATCTGACGACTCTGGGAGCCGATTATTTTTTCTCTCCGCAAAATCAAGGCGACGACGACATTGACAGCGACGCGAACACTGCGACCGGTCGGACCGAAGTTATCGCCCTCACGGGACCGACCCATATTCAGGATTCTTATGATGCGGGTTTTTACCAATATGCGTCCGTCGGGGACTTGGTTTGGGACGATAACAATGGAGATGGAGACCGTGACGGTGCTGACGCGGGACATGCAGGCGTCTCTGTGGAACTGTTTCATAACAGTGGGAGTTCCGCGGCGGGCCCCGTATCAACCAACAGCAACGGTAATTTCAACTTTCCTGATCTGACGCCTGGCGAATATTATCTGCATTTCACGGCTCCGACAGGCTTCAGCTTTACCCACCCCTATTGGTACAACGACGAAAGAGACAGCGAAGCCTATGGCAACGGCGACACTCGCCCCTTCTTTCTTTTTTCCGGCCAAGACGACGACAGACATGACGCGGGTTTAAATAACAATGTTTTTGATGGAAATGATCACAGCGTCTATACAGATGCAAACGGGTATTATAGCATTGCGGATATTACTATTAGTACAACTCGTGACTATTACGTGAATTTTGATCTGCCAGCTGGATACCATTTCAGTCCCATGAATGTTGGTGCGGATACTCTGGACAGCGACGCGGATCCAGATCCCGCGGCAAACCCGGGACCCGATCTTGGAAATTCTCATGTCATTACGGAAACCGCGGGCATGAACGACCATACGGTGGACGCTGGGATGTATCGAAAAGCCACCATTGGAAATTTTGTCTGGAACGACATGGATGTAAACGGCGAATATAACCCGGCGGGCGGCGACACAGCTCTTGCGGGCGTGACGGTTCAACTGTATCAAGGCGGATCTCCGGTCGAAGTCCCTATTGTTACCGACGCGACCGGAGCCTACTCCTTCGAGGTTGCTCCTGGCACGTATCAAGTCAAATTTACACCTCCGGCTGATTTCCGGATCACCCCGGTCCAGGGCGTTGGCGACAATCATAATCACGCGGACGCCGCGGATAGCCTCACCGCCCCCATGACAGTTATTTCCGGCTCTGTAGATACCTTGATCGACGCGGGAATGTATAAGGGCTGGGTTGTGGGAGATCAGGTCTGGGAAGATGTGGACGGCGACGGCGTGCAGGATTCAGGCGAACCCGGAGTGGGTAATGTGATCGTCAAAATTTACTCATCCGTTGACGACGACTCTGTTGCCGTTGACACCACGGATGCTGGGGGGCAATACGCGTTCAAAGGCATTCCCCCCGGCAATTATTATCTGCAATTCACCTTGCCCGTGGGTTACGATGCGTTCACATTTCCGAATCTCGGGGGACCCAATGACGACAGCGACGCCGATTCGACAGGCCGCACTCCTGCTATGGCCTTCACCGTTGGAACAGTTTTCGACAGCCTGGACGCGGGTCTCATCCGATATGGAGAGATCGGCAATTTCGTTTGGGACGATCTGAACGCGAACGGGTTGCAAGAGACCGGCGAGCCCGGAATAGACGCGGTTACGGTGCAGTTGACCGGTGCTGGACCGGATAGTCTGTTCGGAAATGGCGACGACTTTAGCATGGTGACAGAAACTACGGATTCCACTGGACATTATATCTTCCAAAATTTGATCCCCAGCGCGTATCACATCGAATGGCTGCGCCCAGATCCCGCTCAATATCACTACAGTGTCCAGTCAGCGGGCAGCTTACCGTTAATAGACAGCGACGCTGACGCGAACGGTATCTTCTACACCACAATCGTTTCTGGGGAGATCGACACGACTTTGGACGCGGGCATGTATGGCCTGGGCGAGATCGGCGATATCATATGGCTGGATCTGGATGCGGACGGCTTGCAGGAGACGGGCGAAGTAGGGATCACTGAAGTGGTTACGGTCGGGCTCTACCGCATCGGAACCATGGATCCACTTGCCGCAACCAATACTGTCAATGGAGGATACGGGTTCCAAAATGTGGTTCCCGGCGACTATTATCTCACCTTCAGCGTGCCAAACGGGTATCTACTGAGTCCCCATAATGCCGGCGCGGATGATACCATCGACAGCGACTTTAATCCGGCAAATATGTTAAACATCACGCGCTCCGACACCTTCACCATCGTCTCAAACCAAATCGATCCGACCATTGACGGCGGTATCTATCAGCAGACGGGTATCGGCGATTTTGTCTGGGACGATCTGAATGCAAACGGGGTCCAGGATAACGGCGAACCTGGCATAAACTCAGTCGAGGTCAGGCTGATTCAGACAAGCAACGACAGCCTGATTGACTCGACATTAACCGATGTAAACGGAAATTTTATTATTTCCGACGTGACCCCGGGAGAGTATTATCTGCGCTTTATTCGACCCGCCACGGAGTATATTTTTACGTATAGGGACATGGTCGCGGACAGCCTTGACAGCGACGCGGACTCCACAGGTCGGACAGAAGACTTTACTTTTCTTTCCGGTCAGGACAACCTGTTTATGGACGCGGGATTCTACCGCTTGGCGCAAGTCGGCGATTTCATCTGGCACGATCGGGACGCGGACGGGATTCAGGAATCAGGAGAACCGGGATTGGGCGGGATCAATGTTACGCTCTATTACGCGGGATTGGACCATACCTTTGGCACAAGCGACGACGCGGATTCTACCACAAACTCCCTTGCTGGAGTTTACGGATTTGGAGACCTTCATCCGGGGCGCTATTATCTCGATATCGATATGGGCAGTTATGAAATATCGCCGATGGGACAGGGATCACAGGAGAGTATCGACAATAATCTCAATCCGGCAACCTCGACTACCGATATTTTCACGCTGATTTCTCATCAGAACCAAAACTCAATGGACGCTGGCGGCTATCTGGAAACTTCCCTCGGAGATTGGGTCTGGCTCGATATGGACGGCGATGGAGTGCAGGGCGTCGGAGAGTTGGGCTTGGAAAACGTTGATATCCACCTGTTCGGTGCTGGGGAAGATCAAATATTTGGGACCAGCGACGACGCCGACGAAAGCGAGGACACGAATTCGAGCGGCTTTTATTCTTTCGACGGTATGGTTCCGGGGCTTTACTATCTGGAATTTGACCTTCCGTCCTCAGCCTATTACGTGAGCCCCATGAATCAGGCTGGCGACGATATCGATAGCGACGTCGATCCGATCACGATGCGAACCGACACGATCACGGTGTACTCTGACCAACCTCATAACGATATGGATATGGGTCTGTATATGGACGGTTTTGTCGGCGATTTTGTCTGGGAAGATCAGAATGGCGATGGAGTGCAGGACGCGATGGAGCCAGGGCTGGAAGGCGTCTATGTGCACCTGTTTGGAGCTGGGTTAGACGACAATTTCGGAACTGGTGACGACATTATCCGAGCTGACACAACCTCGTCAGAGGGTCTCTATCGCTTTGATAATATGGTTCCAGGGCGCTATAGAGTGGAGTTTGATCTCCTGTCCGGATATGAATTTAGCCCTCAGGATCAGGGCGATGACCAGCATGATAGCGACCCGGATCCGGCCACAGCCTCAACGGACACATTCACAGTAGTTGCCGGCGGCTCATATCCCGATTGGGACGCGGGGATGTACCGGTCGGGAAAAGTGGGCGATCTGGTCTGGGAGGATATGAACGGAAACGGACAGCAGGATCCTGGAGAGCCAGGAATTGAGGGAGTCACTATCGAGTTGGCGAGAAGCTCCGACGATTCTATTGTCGGCTCGGATCAGAGCGACGCGAACGGATTTTTCGAGATTGGCGGGGTCCAGCCCGGCTCGTATTATCTGCTCCTGACGCCGCTGGCTGGTTACATTCCCACGGAGCCTGATCTGGGAAATAACGACGCGATCGATAACGATGTGGACTCCAATACTCTGGAGAGCGATATATTCGACATGGTCACCAACCAGATTGACACAACACGGGACGCGGGTCTCTATAGACCTGTCTCTATCGGCGATCGCGTGTGGAACGATACGGATCCAGATGGAATTCAGGAATCCGGGGAACCGGGCCTGGGCGGAATTCGCGTCAATCTATACGGCGCGGGATGGAATGGGATATTCCATGACGATATCGACGATATTCATCTGAGCGCGACGACCCTTGCCAGCGGCTCCTACCTTTTTAACGACCTGCGTCCAGGCGAATACTATCTGGAATTTGTCGTGAGTTCCGGGTATACTATCACCCTTCAGAATCAGGAGGACGACGGCGAATTGGACAGCGATGCCGACCCGGAAACCGGCATTGTCGATACTCTGCTTTTCCAGTCAGGGACAGTCGATAGCTCTATTGACGCGGGATTTTTTCTCTTTGGGTCCATTGGCGATCTCGTCTATTACGACCTGAACGGCAACGGGGTTCAGAACCCGTCGGATCGGGGCGTTCCCAACGTGACTATTGATCTGCACAAGGACTTTAACGACAATGGGATAGTGGATTCAGGAGACCCGTATATGGGATCGGATACGACTCAGGCAGCAGGTTCCTATCTCTTTGAAAAACTCCCGGACAGCGTCTATCTTGTCACGATTACAGACCACAACAGCGTCTTACCCTCGTCGGATTACATCTTGACTGATGGATCCAATCCGCAACGAGTTTCGCTATCCGAAGGAGTGGATTATTTGGATGCGGATTTTGGATACCAACCCCTGAAAGAAGGCTCTATTTCTGGGATAATCTGGAATGATTACAACACCGATTGCGGATCATCTGATGAATACGGGATATTTCAGAAAATGCTCCAACTTTATCGAGACGTGGACACGGTCGGCGTGTACCAGGAGGGCGTGGATGTCTATATCGCAAATCAACTCTCGGATAGTCTGGGGCAATATCTGTTCCAGGGACTCGCGGAAGGGGATTATTTCGTGCGAGCGATTCTCGACGAAAGCTACAGCTTGACCTGTTCGACAAATCCCCGCTCGGTTCATCTGAATCTGAACCAGGAGCTGGAGCATGTCAATTTTGGGTTCCAGCACTTGAACACTGCGTCGATTTTTGGGCTGGTCTGGAACGACGCAAATGCGGATTGCCAGTTGGGAGTCGGCGAGGTCGGGCTTGTTTCTGTCAATGTGGCATTGTATAAAGATAGCAACCAAGACGGTATTCTGGATCAAACAGACGAGTTCCTTGACTTGATTTCTACAAGCAATGGGAACGGAGACGCAGGAGCATATCTGTTTGACGCGCTTTACGCGGGGTATTATCTTGTGCAGGTGATGAATATCACCGGCGAATTGGACGGTTTCGACCTGGTTTGCGAGACAAATCCAGAGCCGGTGCGACTGCTGATCAATGAGGAGAGACCCGACGTCCACTTTTATTATCAACAGCGAGACGCGTCTATCAACGGGGTTGTGTGGAACGACTTAGATGGGAACAGCTTCAAGGATATAGACGAGCCGGGCATAGGACAGATTTCGATAACCCTCTATCGAGACATCAACAGCAACGGTCAGATCGATACCGGAACCGATCTCATGGTCGGATCCCTGGAAACGGATAGCGGAGGCAACTATGATTTCACCAATCTGCCAGCCGGCGATTACCTCGCGTGGATCGACCAGCCCCCGACCGGGTTTGTTCGGACGTCCGATTCCAATCCTCTGCTGATCTCGCTTATTGCAGGTCGGATCGAGACCGGCGCGGACTTCGGCTATCGACAGAAAGACGCGTCTATCAACGGAGTTGTGTGGAATGATTTGGACGGAGACAGCTTCAAGGGTGGAAGCGAGCTGGGCATGTCCGGAGTCACGATATCTCTGTATCAATCTGGCGCGGAGATCGCGGTGGATACGACAGACGTATCTGGAAATTATCAATTTTCCGACCTATTTTCGGGCGATCACCTCGTGACCATCACTGACCAAACAAATCAACTCGACGGCTTTGCTATCACGACCGAGTATGAGACAATCCCTGTCTCGACAACGCCTGGGCAGCAGCTCCTCGGAGTGGATTTCGGTTATCAACAACGCGACGCGGTCATATCTGGACGGGTGTGGAACGATATGGATAACAATGGGACTCAAGACGGCGATGAAATCGGCATAGGCAATGTGACCCTATCCCTATATCGAGGGTCAAATCCGACTCAGGACGACGCGGACACGACCAATGGCGACGGGTATTATCAATTTTCAGACCTGCCATTCGGGAATTATCGAGTCCAGGTGACCGACGATAATGGCGTTTTGACCGATTTCAATCTCACGAATGGACTCGTCAATCCGCAAGCTACGAACGTGGTCGCGGGTCAACACCGAATCGTCAATTTTGGCTATCGACCGGAGAATGGCGTGATCCGCGGACAAGTTTGGCACGACCTGAATGGAGACGGAATTCGGGATCCGAACGAGTCCAACCTTGAGGGTATTCAGGTGGACTTGCTCCTTGTGGGCGGCGCGCCTGTGGGATCGGATAATACAGCGTCTGACGGACAATATCTGTTCTCCAATCTTGCCGAAGGCAGTTATTATCTCTCCTTCCACATTTCCACGCCCTATCATGTCAGCCCGAGGGATCAGGGAAGTGACGACAATATGGACAGCGATGCCTACGAAAACGCGCAAACGCCTTCTTTTGATCTCAGCGCGGGTCAGGTAATCCAGTCTATGGATATAGGGGTCTATCAGACCGCGGTTGTCGGCGATTTTGTCTATGAAGATATGAATGCAAACGGGATTCAAGACCCTGGCGAACCCGGGTTAACCGAATTGGTAGTAAGTCTTTATAAAGATAACGGCGACGGAATATTCATTGAGGCGACCCTTTCTCAAAACGGCTATTATTCCTTTGATGGAATGGATCCGGGCGCGTACTATCTCCGGTTCACTCCGCCTAACGGATACCATACCTCGCCGCTTGATGTCGGCGGAGACGATACTCTTGACAGCGATATAGATTTGGGCGGGCAGACCGAGACTTTCGTATTGGAATCTGGAGAGGTCCGGGCAGACATTGACGCGGGGATGTTTCGGCATTCTCGGATCAACGGGTGGGCTTGGATCGATCTGAACGGCGACGGGCTGCAAGACGCGAATGAGTCGGGTATGGAAAACCTGCAAGTTCGCCTGTTCCGCATGGATGACAACTCCGTGATCGGAACCACGTATAGCGACGCGACCGGAGTTTATCGTTTTCTTGATATCCCGCCGGCAACCTACTACCTCACGATCTCAGATGTGGGTAATTACCACTTCACGACTCAAGGCGCGGGGGATCCGCCGATAGACAGCGATGTGAATACTCAGGGCGTGAGCGAGAACTTCATGCTCCTGTCCGATCAAAATCGACAGGATATTGACGCGGGACTCTATCAATACGCGGCTCTCGGCGATTTTGTCTGGGAAGATATGAATGAAAACGGTCTCCAAGACGGAGGCGAGGATGAAATGCCCAACGTCACTGTCAATCTCTATCGGGACGGTGAACCGTCGCCTATACAATCCGCTGTGACCAACGGCGATGGAGAATATATATTCGATAATTTGATCCCGGGTCAATTCTATCTTGAAATACTTCCGCCAAACGGATATAGCTTTACCCAGAAGGATCAGGGCACTGACGACAACATAGATAGCGACGCGTCGGTCAACGGACGCACCTCGCCCTTTCCTCTGAACTCTGGCGTCACAGACATGAGTTGGGATGCTGGGATGATCACCGGGACAAGCGTGGGCGATCTGGTCTGGGAAGACCTCAACGTAAACGGGATTCAGGATCCGGGGGAATCCGGTATTTCCGGAGTCATGGTCCATCTCTATGAGACGCCCACCACATATCTGGAAAGCGACACGACCGACTCCCAGGGGCTATATGGCTTCACCAGTCTCAGCGACGAGATATATTATCTCATATTCACGCAGCCTGACGACTATTCCTTCACCATGAGAGACTCAGGCACTGACGATACGGTTGATAGCGACGTAGACATGACAGGGCGCACCAATGATTTCAGTCTCGCGCCAGGTCAAAGTAACTCTGATATCGACGCGGGTTTTTATCAGCAGGCGACAATTGGCGATTTTGTCTGGGAGGATATGAACGGCAACGGCGTCCAAGATGAAAATGAACTGGATCGTGGGATTCCGAATATCAAAGCGACGCTCTATCCTGCTCAAGGAGGCGACTCGCTCATCACCTTGACAGATACACGCGGGATGTACCGATTTGATGACGTGAACCCCGGCGACTATCGGCTCCGTTTTGCACTGCTGAACACGGCTTCTGCCGACCGTTTCACCATGAGCGGTCAAGGATCCGACATGAATGTGGATAGCGACCCGGACGCCGCTGGATTGACGTCTATTTTCTCTCTTGCCTCCGGCGACTCGGACAGCTCCAGAGACGCGGGACTCTATCGGTATGCGACGGTCCAGGGCATTGTTTGGCTCGATGAAAACGCGGACGGAATTTTGAACCCAATCGAGCAGGAGCGACCCAACGTTTCGATCAAGTTGTTGGATCATAACGGGCAGCAGATCGACTCCACTTCTGTGACCGGTTCCTATAGCTTCAGCGATCTATCTCCAGCCGGCTATTTCCTGCAAGCAATGGAGGTTCCGGGATTGAGCTTCAGCCCGTCCGGCGCGGACAGCAAAGCCGACACCTTGACCGGAATTGTGCCGCTGTTCGAGCTGACCTCAGGTCAAAGCGCGCAGGGGTTTCATATCGGCTTCTATCCTGATGAAGATCGAGATCGGATCGTCGATTCGCAGGATAACTGCCCCTCTGATCCGAATAATGATCAAGCAAACGCGGATGGAGACGAAGTAGGCGATGTGTGCGACAATTGCCCCAACAATATCAACAATGATCAGATCGACGACGACAACGACTCGGTGGGAGACGCGTGCGACGCGTGTCTGGGATTCGACGACTCTGTCGATGGGGACAACGACCAAATTCCTGACGGTTGCGACGAGCTTCCTCCATTTAGCGGCGTATTAGCTTCGACAGCGATTTCCCCCTGGCATATCGATCTGACATGGGGATATAACTCGAACAATGAGATGGGTTTTATCATCGAAAGAAGTCTGAATCCAGATGATTTTTCCGACGCGCATTCTATTCAGATCTCCGCGAACGCCTTCACGTATCGGGACACGGTGGAACCTTCGACTCAGTATTGCTACCGGGTATTTGCATTTAACATCGCGTTTAATCCGGGGACTTATTCCAATGTAAGTTGCGCGACGACTCCGCCTACGCCTATTGTGTTCTCGGAAGTGACTGAAACCGTCAATTTGCCGATCGCGGCAACAATTCAAGCATCGGCTTGGGGCGATATGGACAATGATGGATACGACGATCTTTTCCTGGTCAGCGCGGAGAACGGGAACAGCTTAAGGCTGTTTCATAATCAACAAGGCGCGGGATTTGCCGATGTGAGCGACCGTCTTCCGCAAGACATCGCGGGCAGTTGCGCCTTGTGGGGCGATTATGATAACGATCTCGATCTCGACCTGTTTATCGGATCGGATACGCACACCTCTCGTATCTATGAAAATGACGGAAACGGATTCTTTACGGAAACTGGTGATCGATCAGATTTCGTTGATGCAGTTCAGTCCGCGGCTTGGGCAGATTTTGATCGAGATGGGGATATAGATCTCTATGTGGGTCGTCGTTCAGGACAGCCTAACCAGCTTTATCGAAACGATCTCGGAAATCTTGTGCCGATTCAGGCAGGAATGACAGACTCCACCGGCTCCAGTCAATCCTGCGTCTGGGGCGATTTTGACAACGATGGAGACCCTGACCTTTTCGTCGCGAACAACGGGCAGCCAAATCGGCTTTATGTCAACATGGACGGGGTATTTCAAGATCAAGCCCGCGAGATTGGCGTGGATGACGAGAACAATAACACCAGGGGCGCGGCGTATGCGGATTTTGACAACGACGGCGATCTGGATATTTTTGTCGCGAACAACGGGCAACCGAATCGTCTCTATGTCAATACGGACGGTCTGTTTCAGGATCAAGCGAGTAATCTTGGCGTTGCGTCTGCGAATATAGCAAGCCAATGCCCAGGTTGGGGCGATGTGGATAACGACATGGACCTCGATCTCTTTGTCGGAAATCTCAACAACGAGCCTGACCAGCTATTTATTAACCAGGGGACACACTTTATTGATCTAGCCGAGGACGTCCAAATCGATGACATCAGCGGGACTTCCTCCGCGGCTTGGGCAGACTTTGACCGCGATGGTTTTATTGATCTCCATGTGGGAAATCTCAGCTCCAACCGTTTGTATCAAAACAGCGGCAACCAAAGTGGATACCTCGGACTTCGTCTGCTCGGCGATGGGGCAAACGGATCAGCTATCGGAGCTTGGGTGCGTTTGGTGGCAGACGGCGAGGTTCAGACCCGAGAAGTGAGCGGCGGATCTGGTCATCATTCCCAAAATTCCCTCACGCTGATGTTCGGCCTGCACAGCGCGCCGACTGTCGACAGCCTCTACATCTATTTCAGAGGACCTGTTGAAGATGTGGTTGTGATGACGGATATCGAGGCGAACCAAACATTAGAAATTTCCCAGCCAGACCTGACCCCGCCCGCGGCGATTGACGATCTGCAGGAAATTTCAACAAACATGAACCTGATGATCATTCAATGGACCGCTGTGGGCGATAATGGAAATTGGGGGATTGCGTCTCATTACGACATTCGCTGGAGCCTCGATCCCATCCTTGATCCCAATGGAGACCAGACCCATTGGGAAGAGGCTCATACTGTGACTGGCGAGCCCGCTCCTCTTTCCAGCCGCGTGTCGCAGTCCGACACATTGACTGGAGTTCCGTTACATGAGACAGTCTATGTGGCAATACGCACTATAGATGAGGCCGGAAATAGCTCTCTGTCGAATATGATCCGGCACGAGCCCCCGCAACAAATCAGCGGCACTGTGTATGATGAACAAGATACGCCTCTGCCCGGAATCGCGATTCAGGCGTGGGACGTCTTCCCGGACGGATCGGTTATATCCACTTCATTCACAGACAGCGAAGGCAATTTCCAGCTCACGAATCTGACTGAGGGTCATGTCTATCAGATTCGAGCGCACAGCCAGGCACCTTATGACCATTATCCAGCGATTCTTCAAGGCATTACCTCTCCCTCGTATGACGTGCGGATCACGCTATCCGCCACGCCGTCGATAATGCCGACCGACTATTTTGCTCGATTCAACTGTCAGGGCGGAACAACGCTGAATGACTATCCTGTATTAGACGGCGATGTGATCGTTGCAGTCGATGGGCAGGGAACCGTGGTTGGCAGAGCGTTCCTCGTGAATACCGGCGGCTATCAAATGTTTGTTTATGGAGATATTCCAGGAACCACGGATAAGGAGGGAGCGATCGATGGAGAAACGTTGACTTTTAGAGTCAACGACCTGCTTGCTGATCCAATAAGCGGCGATCCGATTTGGCATAGCCAGACCGTGACAGAGCTTTGTCTCGCCGCGCCGGGTCAGACGATCCAGGTCACAGTCCCGTTGAATCGTTGCGAAAACGGAAGCGGTTGGAATCTGATCAGTTGGAACGTAAACCCATTGAACGACTCGACTTCCGATGTGTTTGCCAACATCCTCGACAAGGTGACAGTCGTTCTTGGATATGACAACGGCGCGCTTTCCTTTCGGCCGGACCTGCCGCCGCAATTTAACAGCCTGCAGACCGTGGACCCCTATCACGGCTATTGGGTCAAGGTGACAGAATCTTGCGCCCTTAGCGTCATCGGGGCTCCGGTCGATCCCGCCACGCCATTACCTCTGCGGATCGGGTGGAATTTTATCAGCTACACGCCGACACAACCGAGCTCCGTAACATACGCCCTTGAATCGATTATAGACAATATGCAAATTGCAATAAGCTATGATGGGTTTGATTGCCAGGATCCTGCTCGGATTTTTCATCCCCTCCTTCCGCCGAGTTTCTCCAACTTCCAAGTGATCGAACCCACAATGGGTTTATGGGTGCGGATGACGGCTCCTGATACGCTCGTTTATCCGCAGCCTATCCCTTTTATCGCGGCTGAGAGTCAGCTCTCCGCATCGATTTCGTCGTCAACCGAACTGGAAAATCTCGGTGAAAGAGGGGTGGCGAAAACCAACCAATGGATCATGATTTATAGCAGGGACGCTCAGATTCAAGACGATCCATTGCCGGTCGGAACCCTGATCACTGCGGAGGATGAACAGGGTCAAGTCTGCGGCGCAACTCTTGTCAAAAAAGCGGGACAGTTCGGTCTGATGGCGATCTATGGGGACGACCCAGGTACCACGGAGCCAGAGAATGTGGTTCCGGGTGAATCGTTCCTACTTCGGTTCACGCATCATGAGTTGGGGTTTGATCTGGTCATGGAAGAGCCGCTGATTTGGACACAGTTCGGCGATATCCAAGAAGCGCAAGTCCGAATTTCTCCAGATGAGACCGACGCAGTCCCGAATGAATTCAATCTGTCGCAAAATTCGCCCAATCCTTTTAATCCGGAGACGTTTATCTCCTTTGATCTGCCGACTCGGGCAAAAACCACGTTAAAGGTCTATAACATGACTGGCCAACTCGTGCGGACGCTGATAAAGGATCAAGCCTATGAAGCCGGCTATTATTCGACGATTTGGGACGGTCGCAACGATAGAGGAAGTCAAGCAAGTAGCGGCGTCTATTTCTATCAATTGAAGGCAAAGGGTCAGGATGGAAAAAGATTCGAGGCGACTCGACGTATGGCGCTGTTACGGTAACAGCAATTCCTGCTCATCTGGTGTTAGCCCCCGATTCGAAAGAAAAGCCGAATTTCTTCATAGAAGAAATTCGGCTTCTTGATATGGGTGTGATTTTTTGCAAATAAAGCAATTACGGGATATTTAGCGACCGTCCGAAAAAACGAGTTTCTTAGGATCTCGCACCTGATCCAGCTTCAAGTCGAGTTCAAGATCCAGCACCTGATCCAGCAATTTTTTTTTTCTTTGGCCATGATATTTTCTCATTATGGAGGCAGGAATAAATTTGATATCCCGTTGTTAATGGTAGGAACCGATTTTCAAAAAAACGTTTGGAATGCTTTGATGAAAGTCCCTTATGGAGCCACATCA
>NBMB01000033.1 GCA_002084765.1 Candidatus Cloacimonetes bacterium 4572_55
GATTTTTGGCGGCTCAATTGTCCACCCGGATGTGAAAGGAGTAATCCCGCTGGTTCCGGAGCCCATCATCAAACAGGATGGCACGAATAAGAATGATTGTGAACACAATGCCGCTAAACGATTTTATAAGCAGGTTCGCAGCGACCATCCGCACGCGGGCTTTATCGTGGTTGAGAATTCTCTCCATAGTAACGCGCCTCATATCAAAGACTTAACCGATTTGAGCATGCATTATATCATCGGAGCCAAAAAAGGCGATCATCGCTTTTTATTTCAGCCGGTCGAGAATGCTGATCAAGCGGAAGAGGGAAAGTTTGATCAAACTCATTAAGATGATTTTGCTGAAATAAAAAAAAAGCTCTTAACCACAACTGAAGACGCGGCGCGTATACATACGCGCCGCGTTTTTTTATCTTGAGTCCTTTGAAAAAGTTTACAAAATAGGCGCGGAAATATAATCTTCTTGACTTTTGGATTCAAATTATTATAATTATTATTAATATTTGAATTCATAAAATATGATTTATTGGTTTGTATTATTTTTGGTAAAGCCATAAAAAATGAATATATTAAATCATATAACTATGGGGTATCCGATGAAAAATTGGAAAAAAGGGTTGAAAAATATTGCCGAGGGTCTACTTGGTAAGAATCAGATGGACATTTTCTCTTAGAGAGACAATTGATGGATCAGTCGATTTTTTTTTAAAATTTGTCAGCATTTTCCTATATAGACCCGTTTAGCAAATAAAAGGCTTATGGGGGAAATTGTGGAATTCAGACGCGATATGTTTTTTGAAAATTGAAAAGAACTAAGCAGGGCTTCAGCAAATAAAAAATATGATTCTTTAATTATCAATTATTAATCTGTGATAATCTTCGTAATCTGTGGACCGAGTTACGTGATGACGAATAATTCAGGCTAATATAGTCAAGGGGCTTTTGAAGAGGGATGACGCGCTTATTTTTAAAATTTAGAAGATAATATAGAGTATGCGATACTCTATCAATCAACGCCATTATCATAAAAGGAGGGCATTATGAGTGGCATTATGAGTGGTATTACCGATCAAGGAAAATCAAACAAATCCTATTTTATTCGGGGGCTTACAAAAAGGAGAGTTCAAACAGTGAGTAGGAGGTTATTTTTTATTGGAATAGTGCTTTATGTGTGCACGCTATTGACCGCGATCAATCTTGAATCCGCGCCTCGTGATACGAGGGCTAATGAAGCGGATTCTCTGGCTTTGATCGCTCTGTACAACGCCACGAACGGCGACAACTGGACAGACAATACGAATTGGCTCTCTAATCAACCAATTAATACATGGGAAGGCGTGACTGTAGGTGGCGGTCGGGTCACTGAACTTAGATTAGATAGAAACGGCTTGTCCGGAACAATCCCATCAGAGATCGGCGATTTGACCGGACTGGAGCGGCTTGATTTTTCGAGTAACGACTTGGGAGGAAGCATTCCGACAGAGATAGGAAATCTCACCCAATTGCGTCGGTTGTATCTCGATGATTGCAATTTTACTGGAGGAATTCCCACATGGATCGACAATTTGATGGAATTGGAGCGACTTGATTTTTCGAGTAACGACTTGGGAGGAAGCATTCCGACAGAGATAGGAAATCTCACCCAATTGCGTCGGTTGTATCTCGATGATTGCAATTTCACTGGAGGAATTCCCACATGGATCGACAATTTGACGGCATTGACCCATCTTGATCTTTCGAGTAACGACTTGGGAGGAAGCATTTCGACAGAGATAGGCAATCTCACCCAATTAAGTCGGTTGTATCTCGATGATTGCAATTTCACTGGAACCATCCCCTCAGAAATTGGCAGTTTGACGGAATTGACCCTGCTTGATTTTTCGAGTAACGACTTGGGAGGAAGCATTCCGACAGAGATAGGCAATCTCACCCAATTAAGTCGGTTGTATCTTGATGATTGCAATCTCACTGGAACCATCCCCTCAGAAATCGGCAATCTGACAAATCTTGCCTCCTTATACCTGAACAATAACACCCTCACCGGAACGATTCCAGATTCTTTGAGAAATTTGGTCAACCTAACTCGTCTATTTCTCTATGACAATGAGTTGACAGGCGTGATTTCGAGCTGGATCGGGGATCTTCAGCAATTGAGGAATTTGTCGTTTTCTGGAAATCAGTTTTCGGGACCAATCCCGGCTGAGATCGGCTCATTGGATTCCCTCTCTACTTTACGTCTTCGAGAGTGTCGCTTTTCTGGCGAGATACCCTCAGAATTGGGTAACTTGGTCAATCTCGAATTTTTAGATATTCATGGCAATCTTCTCAGCGGTCCTGTTCCGGCAGATTTGAACGCCCTCTCCAAATTGCGTTCTCTTCGGTTGGAAGAGAATGCGTTGACGGAGATGCCAGATCTGTCGGCTTTGAGTAATTTAGAGGACCTGTGGATTCACAGCAACCCATTCTCTTTTTGCGATATAGAGCGCAACTTGGGCGTGGCAACCAATAGGTATTACTACTCTCCATTAGACAGCGTGGGCGTAGTTAGCGATACCACGTTAGCAGAGGGAGAATCCATCACACTTTCCGCTCCGGTCGATATCTGTGCGAGCAATTATCAATGGTATAAGGATGGCAATACCTTACCCGGCGAAACAAACAACGAGTTGATGATTATAGCAGGTAGCTTGGCTGATATTGGCACTTATGTCTGCTACATGACAGATACCGCGCTAACCGACACCGTGCCGATCTACACCCGACCGAAAACGGTCTATGTCCAACCGGGTCCTTGGTATCAAAGCGTTCTACTCACGCATTCCGGTCAATTGACTGACCGATATGGAACCGCGGGGAAAGACTCTGTCCTTACCGCGTTGTATAGGCTGGCATTCCACGACAAGGTGCGTGGATTGGTGGTGGACCTGGCAGATGTGGTGAGTTCCAGCTCATACGAAGATTGGGCGGGAACTGACTATTCGGACTACACTATTGCGAACCACATCAGCAATGAGATTTGGACCCATCTTGACGGGATATATAGCACCTATCCAAATATTGAATATACTGTTCTAACTGGAGACGACTGGATAATCCCGCATCGCAGGGTTCCTGATACAATCCCGAATGCAATTCCGAATACGAGCCCAGATATAAATATAGAAGATTGGATTGAATCCGAAGCTCAGTATGCAGATCATTTGGATCAATCCTCTTTTATGCAAACGTTTGCCGATACCATGTTCCTGACCGATGATTTTTATAGCGACGGAGATAGCGAAGATTTTTCTTTTAATCTCTCCATTTCAGTGGGTCGTCTTATCGGATCGCCGGATGTGATACTCTCTCAAATCGAGAACTTCTTTGATTCCGACGGCGTGATCGAAACACCCTCGAACTCGGCAATTTTCTCCTCCAAAGATTACTACGACAAAAGTGCTGACATACAGAACGATTCGATTTCATTAATTGATGGAGAATCTCGCTCTTACAACAGTTCAGAATGGGAATCCAGCGAATTTTTTGATCATATCAACTCTGCTGAACGCGCGCTTATTTTTACGAATACGCATGCGACACATGACGAAATGGAGACGCCAAATGAGATTTTCTCTTATTCCGACTCCCATTTCGACAGTTTATCCCAAGAAATTTGGGTTGCATCCGGTAGCCATGCGGGTCTGGCTCCGCCGGATCTGGAGAATTGGGCGTTGACTTTTTCCCGATCTGGTATGGCAGTCTATATCGGATCCTCCGCCTATAGCTATAACAAATATGTCACCGAATTTGGAGCGAGCGAATGGATGAGCGAGCTGGCGGGACAGATAGGAGATGGAAATGGAACTATCGGAGAAATGTTTAGAGCGTCTAAAGATGGGTTGAAATTTTCATACGGGAAATATAGCAATTTTCCTTTAGATCGCGAATGCGTCAAGAAAGCCTCTCAGAGCATGCTGTTTTACGGGCTTCCTATGTATAAAATCCAAACGGGATCGGCTCGAGGATCGGCTCGAGAAGATTCTGATTGGCGTGATTTTATCGAAATCACAATTGAGAATTTCGATTCCGACGGCTACGATAAGGTGACAGTTACAATTACTGATACAAACAGCGCGTTTCAACTAAATCACCTTGGCGATTATGATTATTATACCCTATTGGGAGAGGCTTTCAACGCGCACGGCTATCCTGTGTTGCCCTCCTTTCGGATTGATCTCTCTGAAGAGGGCGCGGATAATACCTACCACATGGCGATCCCTGAAGCCACTGACATCCTTACGGTAGAATCCGATTTCAACATACTTCCCGGCGTGTTGTTTAGTGCCGCGGTGAGTGATTCTCAATATCCTTATCATATCAGCCGTCCTATTAAAGATTGGGACGCTGATATATCCAAGCACCCAATCGTTATCATTGAAAACGAATTTCATCCCATGTTCGCGCAGTGGATGGCTCCTACGGAAAATTCGGGATCCAGGGAGACCGGCGGTAAATTAACGCTGTTCACATCAAAAACATTTCGGATTTATCACTCTGATACCAATAGCGACGACGACTGGACTCCGCCGGAGATTGTCAGCGCGTGCGCGACCACGAACCCGTCCAATAGCAACATGATCCACTTTTCGGTCGAGGCGACGGACGAATCGGGTGTCAGTGCCGCGCTGGTCAAGATATTTATCGACGGGGAGCCTCAAGAGGAACCGACAATCGACTTGACTCTTCAAGGCGGCGAGGGTGACGTATGGATTGGTAGCCTGAATATTGACGACCTGCCCAATAGCGACAACGTCCAATATACCGTGTACGCAGTGGACCAAGCGGGTAACGCCGCGGTATTGGACGAGATTCGTAGCCTGGGCAGTCTCCACAACTATGTTGAGTTGGTTCTTATTCTCGACATCTCCCGAAGCATGCCTTTTTCCGAGATGATTTACGGCGCGAAGAACTATCTAAATTCGCTTGAGATAGGCGACCGAGTAGCGATCATTGGCGTAGATAGGGATGCAACGGTTGTTGTGCCCATGGTCGAGATTGAAGGTCAGGCACGCATCGACTCGATTTTAGATCAACTTGACGGAATGTCCTCTGGGCATCGAATCTGCTTGACAAACGGTTTTATTGCAGCACTAGACCAGTTGGATCCTAACCCAGGTTCCTTAGCGCATCAGTCTATTGTGCTTATCAGCGACGGCGGAGTTGAAGACCCTCCGGGTGATTGCGCCCCTTTTGACGACATCTTGCTCGATCTGGAAGGCATTGATATAGCGGTTATTGGCTTCGGCTTTGAGGAGGATATGGATCGAGATGAGCTGGCGGCGATAGCGGGTTCGACCGGCGGTACATACTATGAGGCGCAAGAGCCGGATGCAACCCATCTGGTAGGAGAGCTGTATGGGTACCATGCCGATATTCGAGACCTCGGGACAGTCTTTGTGGCGGGACCGGATTTTCTATCGGATTATCAGAGGTATTCTTTCTATATCGATAATACGATCACATCGTTTATTGTCAATCTCAACTGGCAGGACAGCGGGGGCACTCCGGAGTTCATATTGATTGAACCGGATGGGACTGAAATAGATATGTCCTGTGATACTCTTAGAACTATCCACTACCCGGTAGAGAATCCGCCAGCCGGTGAGTGGGAGTTGCGAATAACTGGCGATGTGGTCCCTGATGTCATGGTTACAGTTTTCGGCAAGACTCCGCTCAATTTGGATGTGAACATTGTCTATGACGATCTTCATATTGTGACCGATCTGGCGACAATCGCTTACACATCCTGCACGGCAACGGTAACGATTACAACTCCTTACGGAGTCGATGACGAATTGGATCTCTACGATGACGGAGTCCATGACGATGGTATAGCGGGAAACGGCATCTTCGGCAATTGGTTCCTGGGCGCGGTACCGTACGGAACATATCGCTTTGAGATCCTGATCCAAGGGGATGAGAATAATACCTTCACTCGTATTGCCCATCGTTCGCTTTATGTAAGAGAGATCGCTATCGATTCTGTATTGAGGACGTCTTGTATCCCGAAAGACAGAATCTACTATTGGGCCCCCAATATCATGCCAATGGATCCGAGACCAGAGGTTGTCTTTGGTTCTCTCAGCGGCGGTTGTGTGGAGCTGGTAACCACCGTTCAAGGAGAGGCATATATCCCCAACGAAAGCATTGATAATATCCACGTCATAACTCCAGGAGAGGTTTACCGCCTCTATATTTCCAGCGAGAATGAAGATGTTGCCGACGCTGAGTTGACTGTGGAAGGGATTTCTTTAACAGGGGATTTCCAACTCCCCATTGTGATCGTACCCAACGAATGGAATTGGATTCACTCTATTTGCGATCAACCTATTCCGATTGAGGAATTCTTCGCCCCTATTTCAGATAATTTGACGATTGTGGTTGACGATAATACCGGACTTTTCTATGTTCCGGGATTGGTAAACACTATAATTGACATTCAGCCAAATACGGGATATAGGGTCATTAGCGAAACGCTTGGTCAGACTACCTCATTTTTTTATAACTGTCCGACAGAAGCCTCTCCTACTGGAGCGGCAACTCAGCCGGAATCGACAGAACATTTTCATCCGATCAAAACGGGTATCTCCTATCCGGTGGTCGTCGAAGGAATTGACAAATTTGAGCTGGTTCCAGGGATGGAGATCGGAATCTTTGACGGCGAGTTGTGCGTAGGCGCGGCTGTGGTCGAAGATAGCGAGCGCGCGGCTATCCTGACTTGGCTACCGGTTCCCGAGCTTAGGTTGCCCGGATTTACTCAGGGTAATAAGATGATCTTTAAAACATGGAAGCCAGACGGAGAGGAGACTGTGATTCAGACGGAATCCGAGGGTCATGTCACGTTTGGCGACGGGATTTTTTCTGTCGTGACCTTGACCGGAAAATATCTGCCGCCCGGATTTTCGTTAGAGCAGAACTATCCAAACCCGTTCAATCCGAACACGACAATTTTATACGCCCTGCCAAAGGAATCTCATGTATCGCTGAGGGTTTACAACAGCGTGGGACAACTTGTCCGGGTTCTGGTCCATACGCCGCAAGAAGCGGGTCGTTATGAGATTATGTGGGATGGGCGAAATAATGACGGGAAAGAGGTCACGTCCGGAGTCTATTTCTATAGCTTGCAAGCGAGAGAGGGCAAATTTGATCAAACTCGTAAGATGGTTTTGTTAAAATAAAAAGCCTTAACCATTACAAAAGCGCGCCGCTCATACATGTGCGGCGCGCTTTTTTTTTATCTCGAATCCTTATGACACTTGACTTTTAGAGAAAAAGCGCGTATCATTCCAAATATTTGAATTCTTTTGATATAATTTGTTGGTATGAATGGTTTTCAATAAGTTATTAAATTTTAATATGTTAGGCGATATAATATGGAATACTTGATGGAAAATTGGAAAAAAGAATTGAAAAAGATTGCCAAAGAGCTACTTGGTGAGGATCAGTCTGATCTTCCCCATATCAAAAAAGTGCTTGATGAGTCGAGCGATTATGAAAACGCGACCATTGGTCTGAAAGAGAAAGCAGATCGGATGTTAGATGGGAATTTGGACGACTTGGTAAAATTTCTTCCCATATTTGATCGAATCGCCGACTTGTCCGGAGATGAGACCCATCGAGCCATGGGACTAAGAGTAAAAGGAAATCTATACCGCAAACGCAGGCAGTTGGAGCTCGCCGCAAATTGTTTTGATCAAGCGTCTGAACTCTATATCAGATATGGCAAGGAAATCGAAAGTCAGGGCTCCTTAGTGGGAAATATTTCCATATTATTCAAGCTAAAACGTCGGGAAGAGGCGGTCAAACTCGCCATGCAGCTTGTCAATAAATTTGAATCATGGAAGATCTGGGACGCCTTCGCGAGAGTCTGTTTTGCGCTGGCAAAAATCTACCAATTTGAGGGGAATCTTGATCAAAGTTTGATTTTTTTGGAAAAGGGCGCGCAAAATTTAGATGAAAAGAAGCATCAAAGGTTATTAAATAAAATTAAAGTAAATATCGCCTCTATTAAACTTGAGACTGGTGATTATGAAGATGCACGCTCGATTTTTCAAGACCTCATTAAAATCGAGGAAAAGGAAAATCATTCCTCTTTTCTTGCGGACCTAAGAGAAAACCTTGCCTTTATCCTCTATAAGATTGACGGGAATTTCTATGAGGCTTTACGCTTATTGAAGAATTCCAGAGAAACGTTCTACGACCTGATGCAAGAGAGAAAGGTTGCCGAATGTCAGCTCGACATTTGCAAGATTTTGATTCATCTTCACGACTTAGAAGAGGCTGAAAAAATTTGTAACGATATGCTCCCTGAATTAGAAAGGAATGCCGATGCGGACGCTGATCTATTAGGATCTTTTTATTATCATTCCGGATTTATAAATTTTAGAATCGGCATGTCTAACAAAAAAAATCGGTCAAATTATTTTCAAAAAGCCAGGGAACGGTATGGACAGGCAGAAAGGTTATATGAAGAGACGGGCGATGAAATATCCCTGCATATCACCACCTATTTTCTCGGCATGTTATACCGTGATCAAAATCGGTTGCAAGATTCGCATGACTCCTTGACACGGGCTTTAAATTATTTTGAGGCGAAAAATTTGACCGACAAAGCCGCGTACGTTCGACTGGAGTTGGCAAAAACTGAGATTGAGCGGGATAAGCCGGAGTCGGCAGTAAAATTGCTTCACGCATCGCTGGAGCGCGCGTCTCTTTTCCCGCAATTGACCGCGGATATTTATTATGAACTCGGGCATATTGAAGAAAAACGAAGCGATACAGGTCAGGCTCTGGATCATTATCTCAAATCGATTGAACAGATCAACCGGATTGCCTCTTCCTTGACCCACCACGATATTTATCACACCGCCTATTTTGCCGGCGAGATTAAGGCTTACAACAGAGCCGCGCGCATCTATATCCAGCAGAACCGGGTCGAGGAAGCGTTCCAGTTGATGGAGCAGGCAAAATCTCGCAACTTGATTAATCTCATGGTTCAGAGCCTTAAGTTGCCCCCGGATTCCCTTTTAGCCCAGGAGTATGATCGTCTCAAGAAGCAGTTGAGCAGAGAGTTGAGTCGGTTGAGGAACGCCCCGGTCGAGCTGCCTCCGGAGCAGGGGGAGAGAGGCGAAACTGCAAGGAATCAGACTCAGCGACGTATGCGCGGGATCGAGAGTCAGATGCGAAAAATTCTCACAGATCTTCCGCTGGAGAGCGATGTCAAGATTAGAGAATGGGCCTCTTTCCAGCGAGTGGAGCAGATCAAAACCGAGACCTTACAACGAGGTTTAGATAAAAACGAAGTCATTCTTGCCTATTACATTGCCTCGGATAATATCTATGCGTTTGTTCTCAGCAAGAACCATGCGCTGGAGTTGATCACGATGGCCGCGTCTGCGGAACATGTCGAGGATATGTTGTATGAATTCAAGTCCCAGCTTAAGTTACAGCGGAAGGGATCGGGGATGAATTATTCCGGTCTGTTATCCGAGGACATCGGCATCATTCTGGAAGATTCCTACAAAATATTGATCAAAGATGTGCTTGAGAAATCCGAGGCATTCAAGGAGTCCCATCCTTCTCGTTTGATCATTGTTCCTTATGGCGACCTGCATGGGTTTCCTTTCCATGCCGCGTATAATAACGGGCGGTATCTGATAGAGGATTATACGATTTCGTACGCGCCCAGCTCTCAGGTTTGGTATTACTGCCAACAAAAGGAGCCGTTACGGCTGGATCGTCCGGTTTTGGTCGCGTTCAATCCGGGAGATATTCCCGAAGTGATCGAGGAGACAAATTATCTGGCAGACATGTTCCCAAAAAATCAATACCCTGATCTTATCTATCGGAAGCAGGAGGAAGCGACTCTCGAAAATTTGAGGCGGGACGCGCTAAAAAGCGACTTTCTCCATCTCGCGGTTCACGGTTTTTTCCATGAGAGCCACCCGTTGTTGTCCCGACTTTTTCTGGCAGGCGAGTCCATGACCGTGCATGACATTATGCAACTGGAATTGTCCGCGAAGTTGGCGACGCTCAGCGCGTGCGAGACAGGTCGGAGCGAAATCACCGCGTCTGATGAATTGGTCGGCCTGATCCGAGGATTTTTTGCTGTGGGCGCGGCGTCTCTCGTAGTCAGCCTGTGGGTAGCACCCGACAAGAGCGCGCGCCTCTTGATGGAAGCGTTTTATAAAGGAGTAAAAGCAGGCAAGCCGCTGGACGAATCGTTGCGTCAGGCGCAGATAGAGCTTTTGAAGACGCCACAATTCAAGCATCCTTTTTACTGGAGTCTGTTCATGCTTGTGGGACGGTCGGCGGCAGCCCAAATCTGATATGGTTGAGATAGGTCTAATCCACGACAAACAACTTCCCAGGCAGTTGAGTCACCGCGCTTTTGAGCTCCATCTGGAGCAGACTTACCAGCAATTCAGAAGGCGGCATACCCAACTCCTCGCTGAGAAGATCGATATGTTTTGGCTCGATACCGAGCTTCTCATAGATCATCGCCTCGTTTTTGTTAAGCGACGGGACATTTTTTTTGCTCATTGTTTTCCGTTGGGTTATGGACTGCGGGAGCTGGCGTAGTTCTTCCAAAATATCATCTACTGAGGAGACCAATTTTGCTCCCTGCTTGATCAGATTGTGGGTCCCGCCGCTCCTCTTATCGGTAATCAATCCCGGAACCGCAAAGACCTCCCGCCCTTGATTCAATGCAGAGTTGGCGGTCAGTAGCGCGCCGCTTCTGATAGGCGCTTCAACCACGAGAACGCCCTGGCTCAAGCCACTGATGATGCGATTACGCGGCGGGAAATTTTTTGGCTCCGGATGGGTATTCATTGGATATTCAGAAATTATCGCGCCATGAAGCGGAATATCCTCATAAAATTTATGATTCTCCAACGGATAGACCACATCCAGCCCGCATCCCAACACAGCGATAGTTCTTCCACCCGCGTCCAACGCCGCCTTATGCGCCGCGGTATCGATTCCTCTTGCCAGACCGCTGACAACGGTCAACCCTCTCTCGCTAAGCTCCATACTGATTTTACTCGCCACCTTTAAACCATACCGGCTCGCCCTGCGAGTTCCGACAATGCCAACCGACAGATCGTCCTCTTTTTTCAGCTCGCCCTTGATAAACAATACCGAGGGCGGATCGTAAATGGCGCGCAACATGTCCGGATACTCCGCATCCCACAATGTCATAATCCGAATTTTTTTGTTATCCAAAAAGCGAAGTTGATTGTCCACCCATTTTTGATCTTGATAACTCAATATTTTTTCTGCCAATATCAAACTGATTTGGGGCGTGGAACTCAACTCCCCGATTGAGGCGTGAAAGACAGCTTCCGGAGAGCCGAATTGATCGACCAAATTTCGAATCCGAGTTTGACCCACATTAGGAGTTGATAGTAACCTGAGCAATGCCAATATATTGGCTTCATTCATTGATGTGTCCTCTCTTTTCGATACTCTGTAAAGAAAGCAATTGGTTATGAAGAAAATAGATCAGTTTTTGAACACCTTTTCCGGTCACGGCAGAAATGGGATCGAGTTGCGTCTGCAGATCGGGAGCTTGCCAGGTATCAGACAGCAGATCCGCTTTTGTCCAGATGAAATAAGCGGGCTTTTTCGCTAATTCTGGGCTGTACGTCTCCAGCTCTTTCCGAATGGTATAGTAGTCCTGGACTGGATCCTCGGTAGTTACGTCTACCAGATGGAGCAAAATTTTTGTCCGCTCCACATGACGCAGGAACTCATGACCTAAGCCTTTTCCCTGGCTCGCTCCTTGGATCAGCCCGGGAATATCCGCCGCGACAAAGCTCTTGAAATTGCCCACTCTCACCACGCCCAACATCGGCTCCAGAGTGGTGAAAGGATACGCGCCCACCTTTGGACGAGCCGCTGAGAGCCGAGACAATAGAGTCGATTTCCCTGCATTCGGCAAGCCGATCAATCCCACGTCAGCGATCAACTTCAGCTCCAGGCGCAGAGTTCGCTCTTCCCCAGGCCAGCCGGGTTCAGCATAATGAGGTGCTCTGTTGGTAGGCGTGGAGAAATGGGTGTTGCCGCGTCCTCCATCTCCGCCTTTTGCCGCCACAAACTGTTGACCTTGGTAGACCAAATCGACAACAATATCATCGGTTTCATCATTCATAACCAGGGTGCCTGAAGGCACGAGAATCACAAGATCGTTCGCGCTTTTACCGAACTTTTTGGTTCCGAGCCCCTTTCCGCCATTTTTTGCCCGATAGAACCTTTGATATTTCACATCCAACAAAGTCTGCACATTTTCATCCACTTTAAGGATCACACTTCCGCCTCGACCCCCGTCTCCGCCGTCCGGACCGCCTTTTGGCGCAAATTTTTCTCTGCGAAAACTTCTGGAGCCAGCTCCGCCGTTTCCTGCTTTTACATGTATCGTCGCTTGATCAATAAACATTTGCCACATCTATGGTTAAGGTTTTTATTAAATTCTAAAAAGCAATTTCTCATTTCAAAATTCAAAAATAACCGGCCGCCAAGCGACCGGTTGCTAACGATCCATAATCCGCGTAATCTGCGGATCCTTTACATATTCTCGATAATAGCGTCGGCAAACTGGGATGTTTTCAGTTTCTCAGCCCCTTCCATCTGCCGTTCCAGATCATAAGTGACCCGTTTTTGATCGATCGTTTTCTTGATAGCTCGAACCACCATATCCGCGGCTTCCTGCCAGCCCATATACTCCAGCATCATCACCCCAGAAAGGATCACGGAACTCGGATTCACCTTGTCCTGACCCGTATATTTTGGCGCAGTGCCATGGGTTGCCTCAAACAGCGCGATATAATCAGCCATATTTGCTCCAGGAGCCAAGCCCAGTCCGCCGACCTGAGCCGCGCACGCGTCCGATAGATAATCGCCGTTCAAATTTGGCGTTGCCAGCACGTCGTACTCGCCAGGTCGCAGCAATACTTGTTGAAAAATACTATCCGCAATCCGATCCTTTATCAAGATTTTACCTTCTGGCATCTTGCCGTCCAGGTCGTCCCACAACTCCTTCTCGGTCACAATATGATCACGGAACTCTTCCTTTGCCAACTCATATCCCCAGTCTCGGAACGCGCCCTCTGTAAATTTCATAATATTGCCTTTATGCACCAAAGTGACATTAGACAATTTGTGTTGAATCGCATATTGTATCGCCTTACGAGCTAACCGTTTAGACCCGGTGATGCTGATCGGTTTCACGCCGATCCCGCTATCCGGTCGTATCGGCTTCGAAATCCGACTATTCAAAAAATCAATGACCTCTTTGGCTTCATCCGTACCTTGCTGAAATTCAATACCAGAATAGACGTCCTCGGTGTTCTCTCGAAAGATCGTGATATTCAAATTCTCAGGATGTTTTACCGGACTCGGTACGCCGTGAAACCAACGAACAGGTCGCACGCAGGCGTATAAATCCATTTTTTGACGAAGACCGACATTCAGCGAACGGAATCGAGGCGTAACCCATTCAGACCCGCACTTCACGCATTTTTTTGGTTTGTCTCCATTCTCGCCATTTTGTTCCGCGGCGCAGACCAGACAGACATATTCAAAACCTCCCACCGGCGTGGTCAAAGGACCCTTGATCGCCACATAGTGATCCTGAATCGCCTTGATAGTTTCATCAGGCAGAACTTGGTCGTCTCCATAGAGTTGCAGCGCGTCCAACCCGGCATAAATACGCAGCCAGACGATCTTCTTTTTTCCGCTATACGCCTTTTCCACGCATGCGTCGAAGACCCGCTGAGAAGCCGCCCAAATATCCGGACCGATCCCATCGCCCCGAATAAAGGGAATGATCGGATCATCCGGGACTTTTAGCTGTCCCGCCTCCACAGTGATCTTTGTTCCATTTTTTGGATAATTCAACTTTTCGTACATTAAAGTTCTCCTTAGTAAATCCTTAGTAAATTGGATAAAACGATTTGTTATGTGAATTATTTAGCAAATTCCCATTTTTTTAATTAAAAATAATATCAAAAAGTTTTATATAGTATTTTAGAGCATCTTATTCTCTGATTGAATTTCTCCTCCATTTATCCGATTCGAAAATTTTCCAAACCGAGCGAAACCTTTTCCTATCTTTTTCGCTAATATAGCCCGCTGATTTTCATATTTCCATAAAAATTAGCGCATTTATTTTATTTTTCTCACTACGAATTATGAGTGACTCCTATCGACTCACATTGCCTTATCCATATATCAGACTTACACTTCGGCTACTGCTATCTTCCTCGTATGGGAGAGATGGTCGAGCGAGAAATCCAAGCGTACTCTCCGGATTTGGTGATTGTGACCGGAGATATGACATCGTGGTCAACTCGCCGAGAATATCGAGAAGCGGCAAAATGGCTACGCGGAATCGAGTCGCCTCTTTTGGTTGTGCCGGGAAACCATGATATCTTTTGGTGGAACCCATTTATCCAGATATTTGACTCCCACTGCAATTTTAATCGCTACATTCAACATCTCACGCAACCGATATTTAAGAGGAAAAAATTAACCATTCTCGGCGTGGACTCCACTGCCCGCTTTCTTTTTGGAATGGGTTACGTATCTGGGTCGGAACGTTCCCGTCTCAAAGCCCAACTGGAACGAATCCCGATGGATCACTATATTATTGTCGCGTTTCATCACAACATGCTGCCCGTTCCTGGAACCGGTATGAATACCACAGCTCTTTTCAATTATCGAAAAATGCTGAATATTTTGCAAACCTACCGAGTCGATATGGTTTTAAACGGGCATCGACACGCGTTCCATATCCAATTGATTGACGAATTGGAAAGAGACAAACTCAAGATGAAGGCAACAGATTCTTTTCACCCTCAAATTATCGTAACGTGCAATTCTACAACATCTTCCAGGTATCGAGGCAATATCCGAGAGAACGGGTATAATGTAATCCAAATCATGCCGGAACACGTCGAGATTCATCAGCAGATATTTGACCCGACGGAAAATATTTTTGTAACAAGACGCTCGGATCGATTCAAAAACCTAAAAATACAATGAGACAATCGATTTGTCAAGATTCTTTAGAGGCACCACTTTTTCAAAAAATAGTGCCTCTAATCTCTCAAATCAAGAGGGCGGTTTTTGTTAAACTCTGACCTTATTTCGGTTGGCTCGCCATAATTTTTTTCGCTATTTCCACAAAACTTAGTGCTTCCGGAGACTCTGGGTTCGCGGAGACGATCGGTATTCCCTTGTCGCAACTTTCCCTGATCGAGGTATGGATCGGGATTTCCCCCAGAAAAGGCACGTCCATTTGTTTGGCGGCTTTCTCGGCTCCGCCGTGGTCAAATATATAGGACTTTTCCTGACAATGCGGACAGAGAAAATAACTCATGTTTTCCACAATGCCGTATATCGGCACATTCACTTTTTTGAACATATTGACGCTTTTTATCGCATCAGCCAGTGCTACAGTTTGGGGCGTGGTCACGATCACAGCACCGCTCAAGTTGGTCAGTTGCGACAGACTGAGGTGCGCGTCACCGGTGCCGGGAGGGAGATCAAAGACCAAAAAATCCAGGTCTTCTTCCCATGCGACGTCTGA
Organism: Candidatus Cloacimonetes bacterium 4572_55; assembly: GCA_002084765.1. Classification (GTDB taxonomy): domain Bacteria; phylum 4572-55; class 4572-55; order 4572-55; family 4572-55; genus 4572-55. Next base: position 15,632 of record NBMB01000033.1, read on the forward strand.
CAGCAACTGCTCGACTGCCTTCATCACCATAGGTCCGCGCCAGATCAACGCCTGTGATTTATCGACAAGAAATCCGATAGACATCAATTGTATCCCATATTTTTCGTGTGGATAGACCTTTTCTCCGTCGGTAAAAGGCGGTTCCTCGATTCCGAGCATGATCGGCATGCTGGGACCGTAAATATCGACGTCGTACAATCCCACTTTTGCACCTGTCCGAGCCAACCCCAACGCCAGATTGACGGCTACAGTAGATTTACCCACACCGCCCTTACCGCTTGCGACCGCAATCTTACACTTCACATCCGGCAAATAATTTTTGATCTCAGGCGGCTTGAAATTATGCTGTTTTCCCTTTGGTTTCACTATCTCGATAGCGACATCCTTCACACCCTCTATTGATAGCAAAATCGAGCGGGATTCAGCGATTATTTTCTCAGGGATCGTCGAGTTCTCAGTAGTCAGTTCCAGCCGAAAAGCGACATAGCCGTCGCTGATTTTGATACTTTTCACAACGCCGAGAGAGATAATATCCCGTGAATATCCAGGATATTTGACATTTGACAACTTTTCAAGTACATCTTTTCTTGTCACTTGCGCCATGACATTCTCCTTAATTTTATAAAAATAGGTGGTTAATCAAAAAACAGAAGACCGTCTTAAACAACGGTTTGATCATCATTCAATTTATTGATGATTTTTTTGATCTTTTCGATCAGCAGCCATTTTGTGAACGGTTTTGATATGAATTCATGTTCATTTCGGGGATCCGCTTGTCTACGAGGCATACCGGAGAGGAATATGTAGGGGAATGTGAGGCGGTTTTTTCGTTTCAAAGTTTCGACCACTGTCAAGCCGGTGACGCTCGGCATCATAATATCAAACAGGGCAAAAGCGATGGAATCCTTATATTCCCATGCCAGATCCAATGCTTCTTGACCGTCGGTCGCTTCGTATGTATCACAATTAAACAACAGCAAAATCTCTTTCATAACAAGCCGAATGTGTTGTTCGTCGTCAGCGATCAACACATGTCGGGGCAAATAATTTTCTTTCTTCGGCATATCCGAAATTTTTTCACCTGCCAACAGCCATTTTTCGGTCGGTACGCCTTCTCGTTTCCATCGTTTTTCAATATTGTGTTTCAATTTCATATTCTGCTTGTGAATCCCATAAAAAGCTCTCCAGTCATTCGAGTCTGACGGAAGTACGCTCAATACATGCTGATCGTGTGTATCGACCGAGAAGATCGGAGAGCTCCCTCCGTTTTTCCCGCGGTCAGGCAGCATGGAGATACAAATTTTCATGTGGGGATAAAAATCGTTTCCCATCCGTATCCAATACTTTTCGATCTTTGTGACCTCGTCGAGCTCACACTTTTCGATAATTTTTCTGGACTGCAATAGACCGTTAATATTCGATTTCAATCGAAAGCAGGTCTTATCAATCACTTTATTCGGCACTGACACCCTAAAATAGGCTACGTCACAGTAAAGCCATAGTGCCCGCATAAGCAATTCCGGCGTTAAAACTGTCGGAATTGTCCGTGGATATCTTCTCATTTTGAAACTCCGGTACAACTATCCCCGGACCGCCGAAAAACAATTTTAAAAAAACAAAGTCGTTGCACGTTGTCGGTTCGGCAGTTAAACGATTTATATGCAAATATACTACGCGTTTTATGATTTTATGTCAAGCACAAGTTTTGTTCGTTCCCGATTTTCCGTTCGATTTTTCCTGGCGCCTCCAACGGGAACCCCAAAAAAAGTATGTTGAAAAATCCAAATAACGCAATGAAAACTATTGATTTTATAGATAAATCTATTAATTTAGGATTCGCTTTTGTCAGAAATCCGTTTTGATTTTTTTAGATTTTTCAGATTGGAAATAAAATGACAAAAGGGGGAAAATTTTTTATTTAAAAGTATCTGGAAATAAAAAAAATGAACGGATAATGAACGAAGTGAGACGCTCTTTTTTTTATCTGTGGTGAATTCAATGCATCACAATTTTTCTAATTTGTTTCACGACTTGGAGGTTCTATGAGGTCCATGATGTTCATGGAAAAGAATGCGCTTTTTACGATGTCCCGAGGTGGGATAAGTTTTTTTCATGTTTTATTTTTTTCATGTTTTTTATTAACCTTTGCCACAAGCGGTTCCGCGGCGGATATTGACTTTATTTCCGGCGAAACCGAACTGGAAACGACGTCAAGCAACGCGACGCAGTTAAGCCTTGTCAACTATGTCGCGGGTATGGATTTCTATGATGTGAAGACTCCGCAAGGGGAATTCTCCGAGCTGATTCTCCCGGGCTATGGGAGCAATCTTGAGATCGGTTCGCCGAAGCTACCGGTCTTACATAAACTGATCGAACTGCCTTTAGACGCTGAGGTTCATATCGAGATCGTTGATCGGGATAATAGGCTTGAAGTTCAAGAGTATGATCTCAGTGATCTTGGTATCACACGTCCGCTGATCCCTGTCCAGCCCTCTCAGTCAAAAAGCGGGGATAGAGCGAAATTTGTTTATCACCCCGAGGCGTATCAGCAAAATAAATACGCGCCAGCCGAGCTTGTGACTGTGGAAATTCTCGGTACTATGCGCGGGGTTCGCCTGGCGAGATTGAATATCGCGCCGATCCAATACAATCCAGACGCGAATTCCATAAAAGTTTATACCCGAATCGAGGTTGATGTCCATTTTATAGGCGGCGATTTGCAACGGACCGAGCAGCTGAAAGCCGCTGTGTATTCTCCATTTTTCCAACCGTTGCGCCACCAGATCATCAACTCGCGACCGACGCAAATTCGGGATACCTTGACCCGCTATCCGGTGAAGTATGTGATTGTGTCGGATCCCATGTTCGAGTCAATCCTGCAGCCCTTTATTGAATGGAAGCAAAAAAAGGGATTTTATGTTGTCGAGGCATATACCGACGATCCTGCAGTCGGGTCCACAACCAGCTCGATCCATTCCTATCTGCAAGGGCTTTACGACAGCGGAACGCCAGGCGATCCCTCGCCCTCTTTTGTTCTTTTTGTCGGGGATACAGGGCAAGTTCCGGCTTATAGCGGTAACGAGGGGGGTCATGTTACAGACCTCCACTATTGCGAATTTACCGGCGACGATTTTCCGGAAATGTATTACGGTCGATTTTCTGCCACTTCCCTGTCCGAGCTTCAGCCCCAGATCGATAAGACGCTGGAATATGAGCAATATCTGATGGACGATCCTTCTTTTCTGGACGAGGTGGTCATGATCTCCGGCGTTGACGGGACGTATGCGCCAACTCATGGCAATGGGCAAATCAACTATGGAACCACGTATTATTTTAACGCCGCGCATGGCTTGACTTCGCATACCTATCTCTATCCCGAATCCGGAAGCAGCGACGCGCAGATTCGTCAACATGTAAGCGACGGCGCGGCTTATGCCAACTATACCGCGCATGGGAGTTCAAGCGGCTGGGCGGATCCGAGCTTCAGCGTCTCGGATGTGGCAAGCCTGCAGAATCAAGGGAAATATCCGCTCATGGTCGGAAACGCGTGCTTGACCAATAAATTCGAGGTCGCTGTCTGTTTTGGCGAGGCTCTGCTACGCGCGGAAAATAAGGGCGCGCTCGGCTATATTGGCGGCTCGAACAGCACTTATTGGGACGAGGATTATTATTGGGGAGTCGGGTTTGGCACAGTCACCCCAAATCCTACGTATGAATCGACCGGATTAGGCACGTACGACAGCGCGTTCCATGATCACGAAGAAGATGAAGATGATTGGTATGTCACCCAAGCCGGAATGATGTTTGCCGGGAATCTCGCTGTGACAGAAGGCGGCTCACGGGTCTCATATTACTGGGAAATTTATCACCTGATGGGCGATCCTTCGCTTATGGTATATTTCGGACAACCGGACGCGATGAGTGCAAGTTACAATGGCATGCTACCGTTGGGCTCGGGCAGTTTCACCGTGACAACGGAGCCGGGGGCGTATGTGGCTCTTTCTATGAACGGCGATCTATACGGCGCGGCTTTGGCAAACGCTTCGGGGCAAGCGGATCTGACGTTTGATCCAATAGACACCCCCGGCGCGGCGGATATTGTGATCACCAAACAGAACCGGCAGCCGCATATCGGCGAGGTGGTGGTCTCTCCGGCAGACGATCCCTATCTCGTTTATGATAGCCATACGATCAACGACGCGACTGGGAATAACAATGGTCAAGCCGATTTCGGAGAGGGTATCAGTCTGGATATGACAATCGAAAATCTGGGGAACGCTACCGCGAACAATGTGACCGCGTCACTTTCCGCATCGGATTTTTATATCACTCTGACCGATAACTCGGCGAATTTCAATACGATTCCGGCAAACCAAACCGCTACTGTATCGGACGCCTTTGGTTTTGATATCGCGGATAATATTCCGGATCAACATTCAATATCGTTTAATCTGGAAATGAACAGCGTAGGGCGGGATACATGGACGTCGCACTTTTCGATCATCGCAAACGCGCCCAACTTTGACGTGGGGCAGTGGACCATCAATGACGATAGCGGAGATAGCAATGGTCGGCTTGATCCGGGCGAAACGATCCAACTTATCGTGCCGACGTCCAATAATGGACACGCGACATCGTCTGCCGCGACTGGTATGCTGTTTTGCACCAGCCCCTATATCACGATCACTGATAACAGCCACAGCTTCGGGACTATGAGTCCTGGCGCGTCCCAGAATGCGCAGTTTAGCCTTGACGTGGACGCGGACGCTCCGATTGGCGAATCGGTCACGCTTGCTTATCAAGTCTCTGCGGGAAATTACGACGCGCTGTCTGACCTGAACGCTTCGATCGGGATAATTCTGGAGGATTTTGAGACGGGCGATTTTTCCCGATTCGACTGGATTCATGGCGGAAACGCGGATTGGGGAATTATCGAACAAGACGTCTATGAGGGGATATATTCCGCGGAATCCGGCGTTGTGGCGCACAATGAATCCTCAGAACTTTCGATCTCGATGACGTCAGGATCAGGCACGATCTCTTTTTATCGGAAAGTTTCTTCTGAAAGCGGATATGATTATCTCAAATTTTATATCGACGGCGTCATGCAGAACGAATGGGGGGGCGAAGTTTCCTGGGGACAGGTTTCTTATGACGTAGCCGAGGGAACGCATACCTTTATGTGGGCTTATGAAAAAGACGGTTCAGTCAATAATGGCAGCGATAAAGCCTGGATCGACTACATCGTTTTTCCTTCTGGAGGCGGTGGCGGATCGTCGGATCCGAATATCCAGCTTTCCGAGACCAGCTTAGATTTTGGGCTGACCCTTGTCGGCTCTTCTGTGAACCGGACGCTTACCATTTCCAATAATGGCGAAGCCGCGTTGCAAGTGACGAATATCGCCAGTTCTCATAATGACTACAGCGTCAACGAGACCAATTTTTCCATCAATCCGGACGACAGCCGGAATGTGACGGTCACTTTTACGCCCTCCTCATCCGGGCAGATCAACGGCTCCCTGACCATTTCCAGCAACGATCCAGATCAAGGAAACGTCACCGTAGCACTACAAGGTTCCGGATCCACGGAAAATCTGGACATTGATGTCTCTCCGACTTCCTTTGACGAGGAATTGTTGACCGGCGCGACCGCGGATCGGCAATTGACGGTATCAAATAATAGCGGGAGCGGATTCTCCTTTGATATCGAGATCGAAGAAGCGGGCGGCTCGGTCCGTATCCAACCGGTTCAATATGAATACGTTGAGCTAGCAAAGGGCGAGGCGGACTCTCGACATGGTAAGCCGACTCTCCGCGACGCGGGCGGACCAGATCAATTTGGCTATCATTGGATCGATAGCGATGAGGCCGGAGGTCCAGGATTCAATTGGATCGATATTTCCCAGACCGGAACCTCGCTATCGCTTGACGATGACGATTACGACGTCGCAGATTTGGGATTTGACTTTCCTTTTTATGGAGAGACCGAAAATTCCATCAGCATCTCCTCCAACGGCTATCTGACATTTGGCGTACCTGCGGAGGATAGCTACAGCAATCAGGGCATTCCAAACACGAGCGACCCAAATGAGCTTATCGCCATTTTCTGGGATGATCTGGATCCCTCTTCCGGCGGAAATATCTATTATTATGCAGATGCGGCTCAGAACCGCTGGATTGTGCAATACGACGATGTGCCGCGTTATGGAAGCAATAGCGATCGCTACACCTTTCAGGCGATCCTGCACGCAAACGGCTTGATTCTGTTTCAATATCAAACCATGGAGGGCAATTTAGTCAGCGCGACGATCGGAGTTGAAAACAGCTCTGGGTCTGATGGATTGGAGACCGTATCCAACGCGGCTTATATGCATGACGCGTTGGCGGTGCGCATTACATCCTCGCCCACATGGATTCAGGTCGATCCGATGTCCGGGACCGTCGGGGCAAACAGCGAATTGTCTCTTAATGTGCTTTTTAACGCCGCGGGTTTGATCGGCGGGGATTACAATGCCACTATTTTGATAAAAGAGAGCGGCGCAACCGTGGCGTCTGTTCCCGCGCATCTGCATGTAACTGGCGCGCCAGATATTCAACTCTCCGAGACGAACTTCGATTTTGGAACTCACTTTGTCGGCGCGACTGTACAACGCACCCTGACTGTGAGCAATCTCGGAACCGATCAATTGGCTGTGACAGGGATGGTGTCATCCCATACCGACTTCACGGTTGATCAGACAATTTTTAGCCTAAATCCGGGTCAGAGTCGTGATGTGACGGTTACTTTTCATCCATCCAGCCAGGGCGCGACTACAGGGATCCTGACGATCGAAAGCTCTGATCCGGACGAACAGACGGTCACGGTGGGTCTGCAGGGACAAGGCTCTCTGCCGCCGGATATTGCTGTTCAGCCGACTGAGATGTGGGAGAATTTATTAACTGGCGAAACCGCGACCCAATATCTGACGATCCAAAACACGGGTTATAGCGATTTGATTTTCAATATGTGGCTAGAGCGTCCCCAGACTACGCGGACGCGAACTCGGAGTGAACTACGTAGCCAAAAAAATCCGAAATCTGCTCAAGGGAAATCAATTAAGCAGGGACAAATTCCCCAGGGCGCTGAATATGTCGAAGGTCAGGTGATTGTCAAGTTGAAACCCGGCGTGAACCCGGATCAAATTAAAAGAGATATGAAAGCGACCACGCTGAAATCGCTCAATTTGATTGGCGCAGAGGTGTGGAATTTGTCCGATATGTCGGTGCAGGAGGCGATCCAACGCTATAGCTCTGACCCATATTTTGAATACATCGAGCCAAATTATCGTCTGTATGCGCTGGAGACAATTCCGAACGATCCCCATTTTTTCCAGTTGTGGGGGATGCACAACACAGGTCAGACTGGGGGTCAAGACGACGCGGATATCGACGCTCCAAATGCGTGGGATATCGGCGTGGGCGGCGATGTGATCGTCGGAGTGATTGATACGGGAGTCGATTACAACCACAATGATTTGGCGGATAATATGTGGACAAATCCGGGAGAGATCCCCGACAATAATATCGATGACGATAATAATGGATATGTGGACGACATTCACGGTTGGGACTTTTTCTACGGCGACAACAATCCTCTTGACGGCAACAGGCACGGCACACACTGCTCTGGAACCATTGCCGGCGTGGGAAACGATGGCGTTGGCGTGGCAGGTGTCTGCTGGCAAGCAAAAATCATGGCACTGAAGTTCTTGGACGACGGGGGTTCGGGCGATACTGACGGCGCGATATCCGCGCTTGAATACGCAGTGATGATGGGCGCGAATCTGACCAGCAATAGTTGGGGCGGCGGCGGCTTTTCCCAGGCAATGCACGATGCAATCTCCGCGGCACAAGATGCTGGACAGCTCTTTATCGCTGCGGCTGGAAATGATTATGAAAGCGACAACGACCAGAATCCGCACTATCCTTCTAACTATGATTTGGATAGCGTGATCTCGGTCGCGGCGACTACGCATAGCGACGAATTGGCTTCATTTTCCAATGTGGGTCAGGAAAGCGTGGACCTGGGCGCGCCGGGCACCGACATTTACAGCACGACTCCAGGAAACAGTTACGAGCATCTCAGCGGCACATCTATGGCGACGCCTCATGTTGCGGGAGCCGCGGCTCTGCTCTGGTCGTCCGCGCCCCAGTTGAGCAATCTGGAGATCAAGGAGCAGTTGCTGGATAATGTGGACTTGACGCCCGCGATGCAGGGGCGGGTTCTTTCTAATGGGCGCCTTAATATCGCCAACGCGATGCGCGGGCTGGTTACATGGGTCGTGACAGATCCGGAACAGGGCGTGGTCCCGGCGAATTCTACGGTCACTATTGCCGTGATTTTTGACGCATCCGGTCTGGACGGCGGAGTCTATGACGCCAATATCGTGATTAGTAGCAACGATCCCGACGAATCTCCGCTCATCGTGCCGACTCACTTGACTGTGACCGGCGCGCCGGATATCGGCATATCGGACACGCAACTGGATTTTGGTTCGCAATTTCTCAATACGGAAAGTTCGCTCAACCTAACGATATCCAATAACGGTACCGATCTCTTGACCATCAGTTCTATATCGACTAATCACAATGATTTCAGCGTGGATCTGAATGGATTTGACTACACGATAAACCCGGGGGACAGCCACGCCATTCCTGTGATTTTTAGCCCCAGCTCGGTTGGATCTATGAACGGAACCCTCTCCATTTCCAGCAACGATTCGGATCAATCGACCCTGACCGTCGCATTGACTGGGCAGGGCGTTACCCCGCCAAATATCTCTGTTTTTCCGACTTCGGTCAGCCACACTCTGCCCGCTGATCAAACCGGATCACAGATTCTGACGATCCAGAATACCGGGGTTGCCGACCTGAATTTTAATATCTCGCTGGAAGAGGTTGCGGCCGCGCTGGCTCGCCAGGATGCAGAAGTGGTTACACACGCTTCTCAATTCGGGAGTCAGATCAAAAGCAGTCGGCTCTCGCATCTGGAATTGGGCAAGGGAGAGATGGATCCGAGACATGGCGATCCAAACCTCAGAGGATCGGGTGGACCGGACAATTTTGGCTATCGCTGGATTGATAGCGACGAGCCCGGGGGACCTGCTTTTAACTGGTTCGATATTGCCGGCGTTGGCACAGAAATTTTTCTGCCAGACGACGGCTCCGAGAGCGTGGATTTGCTGTTTGGGTTTCCTTTTTATGGAGAGATAAAAAATTCCGTCAGAATCTCTTCCAACGGATACTTGACCTTCACCAACAACGGATCAGGCTATTCCAATGATCCGATTCCAGATACCAGCGACCCAAACGATATGATCGCTCCTTTCTGGGACGACCTGAATCCGAGCTTAACCGGGTCGATCTACTATTACCACGACGTCTCTGGAAATCGCTTTATCGTGCAGTATAGCAACGTGTTACACTACGGCTCCACGGAAGGGAACTACACCTTCCAGGCGATCCTTTCTTCCGGAGGCTCGATTCTGTTTCAATACCTGGAGATGGACGGTGAGACGACCGGCGCAAGCGTCGGTATCGAGAATAGCGACGGATCCGATGGATTGCTGGTCGCTTTTAATACGGAGTATATCCATGACGAATTGGCTGTTAAGATTCGATCGGGTCCAGAATGGCTGTCGGTGGATACAGAAAGCGGCGTGATCTCCGGAAATAGCTCGTTGGATATTCTGGTCCTGTTCGATGCCACGGGCTTGGCTCTTGGCGGGTACGACGCCAATATTTTGATCGATAGCAACGACCCGGATGAGCCTCAATTGACAGTTCCCGCGCATCTGCAAGTAGGCGGAGGCGTCTATCCGCCTGAATCGCCCTCCCAACTGGACGCGGTGACCCAATCTGCAAGCAGCATCGACCTGACATGGGTGGACAACTCGAGTAATGAGGACGGCTTTAAAATTGAGCGGCGAATCGGAGAGACCGGCGCGTTTGTCGAGATCGGAACAATTGCGCGCAATGTGACTGCTTATGAGGATAACGATCTCGTTTCCGCAACCAACTATTGCTACCAGATTCGGGCGTACAATTCCGCGGGTCAATCCGGTTATTCCAACAGGGCTTGCGATATCACGACGGGTACCGCGCCCACTGCGCCGTCCAATCTCAGCGCAACGGCAAACGGAAATCAAATTGATCTTGCTTGGGATGATAACGCGAGTAACGAAACCACTTATCGGGTAGAGCGTCGAATTGGCGAAATCGGAAATTTTGTGCAACTTGTCGAATTGGCACCAAACACGACCGCTTATGCTGATCTGGATATCGACATTGAGGTGGAATATTGCTATCAAGTGTACGCGCTGAACGGGACCGGAAATTCTGATTATTCCAATATCGATTGCGCGACCACGCTGGGTATTGTTCCAATCTCGCCGGACAACCTGACAGCCACCGCGATAAATAGCGGACAGATCGATCTCGCCTGGGACGATAATTCGGATAATGAGACCCATTTCCGAGTGGAGCGACGCGATGGCATGAACGGCACCTTTACCCAAATCGGCGAATTAGGCACTGACGCGACCGAGTTTAGCGATACCACGGTGGGTCCGGATCAACTCTATTGCTATCGGATCTATGCCCTGAACGGGGCTGGAAATTCTGATTATTCCAATATGGACTGCGCGACCACGCTGGGTATTGTTCCAATCTCGCCGGACAACCTGACAGCCGCGGCGATAAATAGCGGACAGATTGATCTCGCCTGGGACGATAATTCGGATAATGAGACCCATTTCCGAGTGGAGCGACGCGATGGCATGAACAGCACTTTTACCCAAATTGGCGAATTGGACGCTGACGCGACCGAGTTTAGCGATACCACGGTGAATCCGGATCAACTCTATTGCTATCGGGTGTACGCGCTGAACGGGGCTGGAAATTCCGGTTATTCCAATATGGACTGCGCGACCACGCCGGATATTGTCCCAATCGCGCCGGACAACCTGACAGCCACCGCGATAAATAGCGGACAGATTGATCTCGCCTGGGACGATAATTCGGATAATGAGACCCATTTCCGAGTGGAGCGACGCGATGGCATGAACGGCACTTTTATCCAAATCGACGAATTGGACGCTGACGAGACCGAGTTCAGCGATACGACGGTCGGTCTGGATCAACTCTATTGCTATCGGGTCTATGCCCTGAACGGGGCTGGAAATTCTGATTATTCCAATATTGATTGCGCGACCACGCCGGTTACTGCCCCAGTCGCGCCGACCACTCTGACAGCGACTGCAATCAATAGTGGACGGATCGACCTGACCTGGACGGACAACGCGAGTAATGAGAACGGTTTCGCGGTGGAACGCAGAGCGACGCCAACTGGCGAATTTGATCTGATCGGAACCGTAGGGGCTGACGTCGTGACGTATCAGGATCAGGGATTGGATGAGGAGACCCTCTATTGCTATCAGGTGCGGACGTATAACAGCGGCGGGAATTCCGATTATTCCAATACAGATTGCGCGACCACGCCGAGTGAAAATGAGCCGCCGACAGCCCAATCGCAAGATCTTTTTGTCAATGAGGATACCGCGCTGGAGATTCTTTTGTTCGGAGATGACCCAGAAAGCGACGACATAACCTATCATATCTTGACAAACCCTCAACACGGAGAGTTGATCGGGGTATTGCCCATGCTAATCTATACGCCGGATCATGATTATTTTGGGCAGGACAACTTTACTTTCCAGGTGAGCGACGGCGAGTTGGATAGCGAACCGGCAACAGTCTCTATTCAGGTCGGTTCTGTGAACGACGCGCCTACGATTTTTATAATAGAACCGGACGGTATCGACGATGTTGCCGACGACTCTTTCGTGATCCAATGGGACGACGACGATCCGGATCATGACGCGCAAATTGCTCTCTATTATGATACGAATAACACCGGATACGACGGTCAATTGATCGTGTCCGGTTTGTCAGAGGACGATCTGTCGGATGAATGGATATGGGATACCTCTGAAATAACCGAGGGGCTCTATTATCTCTATGCGATCATCCAAGATAGCGAGAACGCAGAAGATCGGGTATACAGCATCGGAAAGGTCATGGTTGTCCATCGAAAGAAAGGCGACCTGGACGGCGATGGTTTTGTCACCGATGCGGACGCAGTGTTGATATCAAAATATGTGCTGGAAAATCTGGAGCCATCTTTGATCGACGCGTACGTCGCTGATATTAACGATGACAATGCAATCGATATTCTTGATATGATCCTTTTAGTGAACTTAATTCTGGCGAGATAACGCGAGATACGAGAAAATCAGACCCTAAGGGTTTTCAAAACCCTTAGGGTCTTCTACTTACTAACATTTATAAACCAATACCAAAATTACGACTATGATAAAATACATTCGCAATATTCTGTTTCGAGACCTATGGGCAAAATTTATCGCCTTGATGTTCAGCCTATTTTTGTGGCTCATAGCATCCAGTGATGTGGTCTATGATTATCAAAAAAAAATCCCGATACGAGTAGTGGGGCTTCCTGAAGACCTCATCCTGATGAAAGACCTTCCAGAGATTATCGAAGTCAATTTACGAGGCAAGGGTCGGGATCTGTTCCAATTCAATTTTATCAAACCGTCCGCCATACTTCACATCAAAGACCCTGCTATCGGAAAAATCAGGCGATCCATCACCCCAGAGTCCGTGACCGTGCCGGGTCTGTATAATGTCGAACTCGACGAAGTGATCAGTCCCAACTATTTCACCCTCGATCTCGATGAAAAATTGACAAAAGAGCTTGATGTGAAAATACCTCAACAAGGAGAACTTATCCCGAATATTGTGCTGAAAGAGGAGATTAGCTGGAAACCAGGGCGGGTTCTCGTCTCTGGACCTGCAAGGTTGTTGGAAAATCGCGACGAAATTTATAGCGACACCTTGCTGCTTTCACAAATCATCGATGATAGCAAGCTTTATTTACCGTTGCAATTTAAAAAAAATCATGACTTATTTAAAATTGAACAAGAATCAGTAAAAGTAGAGATTTGGGTGGAACAGATACTGACATTTGAATACAAAAACGTGCCGGTTGAATTGACAAACGCTGATCTGATGTCCATTGATTACCGACCAAAAACGGTAACAGTTCGGGTGACCGCGCCAGAAAGTCAAAGCCGGTCTTACAAAGATATTGAAAGTAATGATCTTCAAGCAGCCGTCGATGCCCGCTTCTTTCGAGGAAAGGAGTTCAATCTGCCGATCTGGATCACTTCGCATCCGAAGTTGTTTGATCATGCGATATTCGAGCCGAGTTCAGTCCTGGTTTTTCGTAAGGATCCCGAGGATTAGGCGAGGAAAGGAAATGCGTAACAAATCGGAATCCAAGATATTACTGAAATGGACCACGCATCATGTGATGGAAGAGCCCAAAAAGGGAGTGTTTGGATCGTTCATGGTCTGTTTTGTCGTTTGGATCATTCAAGTGAGCTATCAAGAGTGGTATCTGACGATTCTTTCCTTGCTCTTTCTGGTCGGATCATTAAGCAAATTTTTCTTCCCGGTCATATACACGTTGTACGATTCTCATCTACATGTTCAAGGGGTGATTTTTTCATACGAAAAGCCCTGGTCAGATATCCGCCGAATTGTCAAATTTAAGGAAGGCGTCTTACTCAGTCCTTTTGTCCGCCCCTCCCGCCTGGACGCGTATCGAAGCATATATATCCGATACGGACGGCAAGAACCAGAAGAGGCGTTGCGGATTATCGAAGCCGCTGTGAGGAAATATGGTCCGCAGATTTCGCAGATTTCGCAGATTTCGCAGATTTCGCAGATTTCGCAGATTTCCGCAGATTTCGCAGATTTCCGCAGAAAGCACTGATCCGAACGCCTCGTGAAAAATGTGTTCTATCTGTTCAAAATCAAAGTCAACCCGATTCCTTGTTCGCCCTCTGCATGAACCGATCCGCGCACATAGAGCGTATAAAATTTCCCAGTTACTAAGGGAACAGTAGCCGCTGTCAAAAGCAACCCCCCCCCGTTTGCTTCGGATATATAAAAGACATAGTTGTCTGCGGTCAACTCAATGAATTCACTTGATTGCTTGAATTCAAGGAGGTCCCAATCTGGAACATCGACATCAACGCCTGCAGAATTCTGGACCACTGCTTTGATAGCCATCGCGTCTGGAGAGAGATGCACAAGTCGTATTTTTGCCCCATTTGGAACTCCGGTCAGGTCATCCTCCAACGCGACAAATTCGATTTGATCCCGCATATTTGAGACAAACAGCGTGTAATACTGGTCAGGCTGAAATTGTTGCATACGGGTCAGGATAGTCTCGCCGTTAGAAGCGGTTTCCAGATCGATCTGGAGCGCGGCACCAGGGACGGAAAAATAGGGAAATCGACTTTGATAAGCCAAAGGTTCCGCATCGCTGTTGACCTGTTGATCATCTATCAGGACGTTTAACGGCGGCGTATCCGGAGAGGCATGAACCAACATCAGATGCGCCGGCGAGACCAGATCAAAATAGTTGGACCCCGGATCGTTCATTTTGTCCAGCCGCGGTCAGAATAAACCCATACGTCCCGCCCGGGAGAGGTTCATAAGCCCTTCCGTCCCGAATCCCGACATTTGCAAAAAGCGGTTGAGAACTCGCATTATTGATCTTCACATCAACGGCTGGAGCGTCCGGCGAGAGATGGATAAAACGGAGTTTGACATAAGTCGGATCAGAATCCCGTTCGTCGACAATGGTGAAGACATCAACATGATTGTCGTCTGAGAGGGGTCCGTTCAAAAAAAGCGTGTAATCCTCGCCCGAGTCAAACGTAAATTCATCGTATGAAATTGCTGTCGTATCCCCCGCGGATCGGGTTGTGACCTGATATGTCCCAGGATCTAACAGTTGATACCCGGAACTCATGGAATACGTCAAATTCGAAATCGTTGCTGTCCGGACTTCCGATTCAAATTCGATGTTCAGAGTACCCGAGTCGTGAACAGCGTGGATAACCCGGATATTTGCCTTTGCCGCGTCTGGGTTTATCCCGCCTGTGTCATCCGAACAATGAGACATGAATAGTAGAGCCAAAATTGCCAAAAATCGAAAAAAGTATGATTTCACTTCGTTCCCCCTTTTGAAAGATTTTACCCGTTTTCAGTTACGTATCGTTTGACCAGAACTCGTGCGCTAACGCTTAATTTTTGCTCTGGTAATTTTTATCACGATCAATTAGACGCTAAATAAATTATATTATTTGTCTTGTTCGGCATATTCTTCAAGATGCCCATCCCTTAAATCCGTTAGAATTTGCTCTACTATCTCCAGGTGTAACTCTGTTTTCCATTTATTATCACTCTGCTTTGACCTAAAAACTGCATACGCATCCGCGTTGTCAAAATTGGCACTCTTTTTTAAAAAATCAACAGTCGAATCTGTATACCCCAATCCACAAAAAGTAAAAAGTTTTTTTGACTCTTCATATGGATATTTAAGCATATCAGAATATTTTTGAATATAAACTCTATTTGGATATATTTTTTTTAGATATATAAAAGTATTTGCCGCTTCTTTCCACTTCTCGTATCCATTGAAATTTTCTTGCTTGTTTAAGTTTTTTTTGAGAGCATATCGCCACTCTTCCAATTCTGACCATCCCAAATCTCTACGAAACTCGCGCGGCGCCTTGAGCCAAGAATTTACAACAAGAGGTCGTCTGTTCGACGCATAAGATTAAAAAGTATATTTATGTAGCGAACTTCTTTATAAACAATGTGCGTAATCTGTTCTTTCTTGAAAATAGGAAAATCACCCGATGCCCGTCTGATAACCTGATTTGTAAATTCATCATCACAATGGAGAATCCTCTCAAAAAAAGAATCAATATCTTCTCGTGTCGAAGCAGGGGTCAGATAGTCCTTATGCGCGTATGAAAACAAAGGTTGGTAGCGATACGTTGTATTTGGAGAACTGTTCAGAATCTCTCCAATCCATGACGTCCCTGAACGAGGGACTCCGTGAACAGCCATTTTTATATATTTTTTGCTTTGCATTTTGCTTGCTTCTTTTTTGTGAGATATGCGGCGATGCTCTATTACTCAAGAGAGTACGCTGAGAAAAATTCAATAACACGCTCTTTTTCATTGAACATAAGAATATCTATGATTGATAAACATGGGATAAATTTATTTGAATGCTGTTTATACTCGATAGATTTACTTTTTACAAATGCCAGGGAGACTCCTTTACTCCTAAAATAATCTTTTTTGTAAAGTTCTTTTCCTCCTGGCGCATTAACGTAGGCTAAGTATCCAAGTTCTTTTGTGATTTGTATGATCCTTTCTGCTTTTCCAATTCCCTTTGTGTTTGGAGAACAAATGGACGATTTTGTATAATTAATTGGAATAGTTAGATATCTATAAACAGATAATATGGATTCTATAGCTAAGTCAGCGACATTTGTAAATTTATTTTCAAAAACAGAAGTAATCACCTCATAGACATCTGAGAAAAACGGGGCTTTTTTATAATTTTGGATGAGCGTCTTGAAAATTTTTTTTTTCCATTTCCCATCAATGATCGGCGATGTCTTGTTAATTAATTTATTTTGACTTGCTTTTGAAATGGGAACCGTAAATTGATAGGCTTTGTCGGCATTGAGCAACCTGTTCCTGTTGATCCATCCACTCAGGATGTAGTGGACATCGTCGTAGAAAACAAAAATGTCGGCAGATTCAATCAGGTGGAAATAGCCGATATAAGGGAAAAGATAGGGCTGCATTATTGCGACATAGCCATCTTTCATGGCAACTGCCTCCGAAATTAGTATACGCGTGCTTAATTCACCGATTCCACATTGCAACAAAAAGGGGATTGGTCTTATGAGAGCCAATCCCCAAAAGTGCACTCCTATTTTTTTGGTAGGCTCAGATTCTAAGGAGTGTCAAGAATCTTATCAAATAGAAATTATGAAACAGAAGCCGGAATCTTTTTCTTTCGTCGCTGTCGTTTCCCCGAGGGACGCTGAGCTTGCAACCGCTCATGCGTTTTTCGTTCTTGATAATTTGCCCATTCCACCACAATCGGGCTGGCGACAAAAATCGAGGAATACGTTCCTGTGACCACGCCAATAGTTAAGGCAAATGCAAATCCGAACAACACATCGCCTCCGAAGATCAAGACCATAAAGACCACCACGAACGTCGTGAGGGAGGTGATAACAGTCCGACTCAAGGTTTGGTTGATGCTGGTGTTGATAATCTCCGGCAGCGGTGCCCGGCGGATGAGGCGCAGATTTTCGCGAATTCGGTCAAAGACAACGATTGAGTCGTTGATCGAATACCCTACGACTGTGAGAATCGCGGCGATCACTGGTAGAGTAATCTCCAAACGCGTCACCCAGAACAGACCCAACACCACAAACACGTCATGGAATAGAGCGATCACTGCCGCTACGCCGAATCGCAGGTCAAACCGGAACCAGATGTATGCGATCATAAATAACAGGGAGAAGAGGATCGCCTGAATAGCTGTCCAGCGCAGTTCCGACCCGATTTTGGGTCCGACTTTTTCCTCACGACGGAGTTCATAAGCCTCTTTTCCGAATGCATCGTCCATCTGACCTTTTATTATGTCGCCGGTGTCTTTTCCTTGGACCTCGGGCGCTCGGATCAAAAACTCCGAGCCGTCTCCCACAAGTTGGATCTCAGCCTGCTCCAGGTCAACTTCTCCCAGTACTTCTCTGATTTTCTCAATCTTGACATCTTGAAAAAATTTGATCTGCACCAATGTGCCGCCCGTAAAATCAATGCCATAGTTCAATCCGAAGATTAACCCGATGATTCCCAATAGTACGACGACGCTCGATCCTATATAGGCGATACGCCGTTTATTGAGAAAATCAAAATTGGCGTCTGTGAAGATTTGCATAAATTGTGTCCTCCCATAAGTATCTATATCAAACTTATATGCTTAATTTTTTAATATCCCAACGCATAGTAGCGAAGTCAAAAAAGAGCCGTGATATGACAATTGCCGTGAACATGCTGATAATAATACCGTACATCAATGTGACGGCAAAACCTTTAACCGGTCCCGTGCCGAACTGGAACAGAACCACCGCGGTAATCAAAGTGGTGACATTCGCGTCCAAAATCGTCAGAAAGGCTCGGGCATACCCAGCGTCAATAGCGGCTCGTATGGTCTTACGGTTGCGTATCTCCTCACGGATACGCTCGAATATAAGCACGTTGGCGTCCACCGCCATACCGATTGTGAGGATAATACCGGCAATACCAGGTAAGGTCAAGGTGGCGTTCATCATAGCCAACGCGGCAAACAGCAGGATGATATTAAGAGTCAAGGCGACTACTGCGACAACGCCCGAGGCTCGATACCAAACCATCATAAAAATGATCACCAGCAAACCTCCCAAGGTCATAGCCATCACGCCGGCTTGGATCGAATCGTGTCCCAATGAGGGACCTACGCTCCGTTCTTCCATGATCTCCAGCGGCGCGGGTAGTGCGCCCGCTCGCAACACAATGACCAGATCGCTCGCTTCGTCCAGACTGAAATTGCCGGTAATCCGAGCTGACGAGGAATTGATCCGCTCTTGAATATTTGGAGCTGATTGAACGATATTGTCCAAGATGATGGCGAGTCTCTCACCCACATGCTCGCCGGTGACATTGGCAAAGATATTCTGAGCTTGACGACTTAATTTGAGCATGACGTATGGGGCTCCCCCAGTGGTCGGATCAGAGTCGTTAAATTGGACAAGCGCGTCGGTGACACCGTCGCCCTTTAGCTCGATTTTATCTTGGACAAAATAAAGGGAGCGGTAACTTTTCCCCGTATACATTCCACTATCAAAACTTTTTTCTTTACCCCAATAGATCGAATTTCCAGCCGGAGCGAATTTTTTTATTTCCTCTCGATCGATGACCTCCCTTGCCCAGTCATAATCATCTGCCAGCACCCCGATCTCGCCGCCGCCGATCTCGCCGCCGCCGATCGCCAGAAGACGGGAAGTCAGAGGCTTTTCACCTTCTTCGTTTTCCTTCTCCTCGTCTATCTCATCGGGCGTGTCTTCTGGACTTTGCTGAGACGAATCCGCCAGGCTTTCATTTTCCATGGACGCGCTGTCAGACTCCGCCGGCGTACTGTCAAGCTCTAATTCCTCCTTATTTTCATCAAACACATCCTGTCCCTCGCTCTTTTCACTGAGTGCGCTTTCTGTATCTTTGCTCTTGTAACCTTCAGCCGCGAGTATCTTATCCACTTCATTAAAAAAGTCCACCATGGTTTCGGATTTATCCGGCGGCATAAGCAACTGAAACGTCAGTTGCGCAGTGCCTTGCAATAACCGAATAGCGCGATCTTTATTTTTCACGCCGGGCAGTTGCACGATGATTCGCTTATCCTCTCCCATAGTGATCGATGGCTCTGCCACGCCGAACTGATCCACACGATTACGAATGACCTCCATAGCCCGCTCGGGCGCGTCTTTCTTTTCATCCTCAGATAAATTCGTATCGTCCACTTCCAAAACCAAATGCAGACCGCCCTGCAGATCCAATCCCAAATTGATCACTCGATCCTTCAAGCTATTATATTTCTCAGGCTCTTTTGTCTTCAACTCTTCTATTTCCGTCTCCGCCATACGGTTTAATTTATATGTAGGATATAAATAGAATAAAGCCGCTCCAACGATTATCACCGTCATAACGACTTTTGTCCAAAACATTCTCTTGTTCATGAAAGATTAACCTCCTTAAAACCACTATTGGCCCGAATGACCCGAACGCCAAGACCGAGCCTCTCTATAACTTAACAGATAACAGAATGTAAGCGAGTTTTAATCGACATCAAAACAAAGCCGATCCAAAACTCGCTGCCAATTTGCATATTCAGAATTAATATCCAGAACATACAAGAGGTTTGTAAAATAGGGGAGGATTCGATCTTTGTCAATTACAAAATCCGATTCGTAACAAAAAAGATGGAGACATTCTCTGCAGCGCGTTTTGTGAGAAGAAGTGATAGGTCGGAAGTCGATCCGCAGATTATCCCAGATTCTCGCAGATTACGAACTGATAATTAAAGAGTTATATCCTCGATGACACGCACCTTAGCCCCATGGGGGCGACCTGTTGTCATTTTAACAAACCACCCCGATGGGGTTCAAATGGTGGCTTGCAGGTCATTCATTGCTACTGTCCATAGTGAATTAGTCAGGTTAGAGGGATTGTATTAAATTCCTATAGCCTGACTAATTCACCACAAGACACCGAGCCTGCATTATTCATAAGCCTCGGAGAACCAGATATCTCAGATGTTTGATATTTAATGGGTTAAAGTCTATTTTTAACGACATTTCCAAGAGAACTCAGCTTTAGAGTGGACTCATTCTTTAATTATCAATTCTTAATCTGCGAGAATCTGCGTAATCTGCGGATCGATTTCCGTGGACAATTAAAGCAAAGTGAAATCCGAGATTTGTATGGAAATGTTTACGAAACCTTTTTAATCAAACCCTGTAATTACGCACGTTTGATGTATAAGCTGGAATTGTTGTATGCGCGCCAAAAATAATTGTGCGCCCATTGTCTCTCACACCAACCCATACTCTAATAGCAATGACCAAAATAAAATCGCATGAGTTGAAGACGGATTTCCTTGTCGTTGGCAGCGGCATTGCCGGTCTTAGTTTTGCCCTGAGAGCTGCTGAGCTTGGAGAGGTCGTCATAGTCACCAAGAAGAGAGATTTTGAGTCCAACACAAACTACGCCCAAGGTGGGATCGCCTCGGTGATCAGTTCTGAGGACTCTTTTGACGACCATTACCGAGATACCATCAAAGCCGGCGGGGATCTGGGTAAACAGGAGATCGTCAAGGGGGTAGTTCAGGAAGGACCTGAATGTATTCAGGACTTAATTTCCTGGGGCGTCCAGTTTACAAAGACCCATGACAAGGAATTTGCCCTGGGGCGAGAAGGCGGTCACAGCAAACGTCGCATCATCCACGCTGCGGATCTGACCGGTCGTGAGATTGAGCATTCACTGCTCCAGGCACTCAAAGCCAATCCTCGAGTCACGATGTTAGAGGATCATGTCGCGATTGATCTGATCACACAGCATCATCTGGCAAACCGCTATTTTGTTCCTTGGGAAAAAACGACGTGCTGGGGGGTGTACGCGCTCGATTCAAAAGCGGATCAGGTGTGTGCGATCTTGGCAAAAGCGACTCTGTTGGCAACTGGCGGCGCGGGTCAGGTCTACCTTCATACCACCAATCCACAGATCGCTACCGGAGACGGCATCTGCATGGCGTATCGAGCCGGAGCTGAGATCGCCAATCTGGAGTTCGTGCAGTTCCACCCCACAACATTATATCAGACTGAACAAAAAAAGCGCTCCTTTCTGATATCGGAGGCGGTGCGAGGCGAAGGTGCCTCGCTGAGAACAAAAGACGGCAAACGCTTTATGCCCAATTATCATCCGATGGAAGAATTAGCACCTCGAGATGTGGTCGCGCGAGCCATTGATCAAGAGATGAAACGCCGAGGCGAGCTCCATATCTGGCTGGATGTGACGCATCTATCCAAAAAAAATCTGCAAGAACGCTTCCCGCATATCTACAGCCATTGTTTGATGCAGGGGATCGATATTTCCAAAGAATTTATCCCTGTGGTTCCCGCGGCGCACTATATGTGCGGCGGGATTGTGACCGATCTCAACGGTCAGACCTCGATCCGCAGCCTGTATGCTTCCGGCGAAGTGACCCACACAGGATTGCACGGCGCAAACCGACTGGCGAGTAACTCTCTGCTGGAAGCTGTGGTTTTCTCCAAGCGGGCGTTCCAGCAGTTAGCAAGCGATCCTGCGATCTTGGATGTCGAATTTCCAGAAATTCCTCCGTGGGACGATACCGGCGTGGTTCGCAGCGAAGAGTCCGTGCTGATCTCTCACGATCGACATAGCGTCAGGCGACTGATGTGGGATTATGTCGGCATTGTGAGAACCAACAGGAGATTGGAACGGGCGAGAAGTCGGATGGCGTTTCTGAGAAGGGACATTACCGAATTCTATCGGACAACCCGGCTGACTCCGGAGCTAATCGAGCTGCGTAATTTGGTCATTGTCGCGGACTTAACCATCCGCTGCGCGCTCATGCGTAAGGAAAGCAGAGGCTTACATTACAACGCGGATTATACCGAGCGAGATGATAAACACTGGCTCAGAGATATGGTCGTCAGAAGTTCGCAACTGTAGCGGATAGTCACGTCACTCGTGTCGTTACTTTAGTTGACTGGCATTGAATCAATCAATTCGATTATATCCTTCACATCGATTACAGAATCTTGTGTGACGGGTAGTCACCCTATTGCATATTGTTGCTTCACGTATTATCTTAAGTGATCGCATCCCATTATTTTACTTATAACATGTTGAGGTCGCGGCTATGTGTAACAA
>NBMB01000034.1:0-4759 GCA_002084765.1 Candidatus Cloacimonetes bacterium 4572_55
CTTTAATTATCAATTCTTAATCTGCGATAATCTGCGTAATCTGCGGACCGATAATCTGCGTAATCTGCGGACCGATTTCCGTGATGACGAATAATCCAGGCTAATTAGGTATTAATATGACACGCTTTATTTTAAATAATACCGAGACTTGCATCGATCTTCCGGCTGGACTCTCCGTTTTGGACTACCTGCGACACAATCAACGTCTTACTGGCACAAAAGAGGGATGCAGGGAGGGAGATTGCGGCGCGTGCGTTACGCTAATCGGCGAGTTGTGGCAGAACAAGATGCGCTATCTCCCGGTTGCCACCTGTCTGACCCCCCTGTGCGAACTGCATGGCAAGCATCTGGTCACTATCGAGGGTTTGAGCATGGACGACTTGAGCCCGGTCCAGCAGGCGATTCTGGACAAAAAAGCAAGTCAGTGCGGATTCTGCACACCAGGGATCACGGTTTCCTTAACCGGTCTGTTGATGCAGTTAGACGGCGATCTTTCAGAAGAACAGATAAAGCGGGCGTTGAGCGGTCATTTGTGCCGATGCACTGGATATAGTTCGTTGAAACTGACGCTCGCCCCTCTCAAAAAACGCATGTCCGGTCGGACCGGCATAGACGCTCTGTTG
The DNA here is from genome assembly GCA_002084765.1 of Candidatus Cloacimonetes bacterium 4572_55. Lineage (GTDB taxonomy): Bacteria > 4572-55 > 4572-55 > 4572-55 > 4572-55 > 4572-55. The sequence continues at coordinate 624 of NBMB01000034.1, forward strand.
GAGATGGGTATGCTCCCCGACTATTTTCGATCCATACCGGAACGGCTGAAACGGATTCCACTGCCGGAGATCAAACAATTAGATCAGATCGGATCGGATGATATCCCGCTCGCAGGTGGAACCGATCTATACGCGCAACACCGCGACAAATTGACCCAAAACCGGATCGTCCCGCTAAATCTCTACCCGGAGCTAAAAGGAATTCGATCGGATAAAAACGCGATTCGAGTTGGCGCGTTGACCACATTCGAGAGCTTTGCCCAGGATCCCGAAATTCGCCGCATCATTCCCGGTATCGAAAATTATATCAAAAAAATAGCGTCCTGGCAAATCCGCAATCGAGCGACCATTGGGGGCAACATTATCAACGCGTCGCCTATCGGAGACATCACTATCCTGCTGCTAACTATGGGAGCGGAGCTGATTCTCCAGCAAGGAAAATCGCAACGTGTTATCCAGCTGAGCCAATTCTATAAAGGATACAAACAGACGGACAAAAAATCGGACGAAATTCTGACGGAAATCCGAATCCCCATACCCGAACCGGGAAGTTTGATTCATTTTGAAAAAATCTCCAAACGACGTCATCTGGATATCGCGTCAGTCAACAGCGCGATCAAGATACGTGTGAACAAAAATCAGATTCAAGACGCGCGCATAGGGGTCGGAGGCGTCGCGCCGATTCCGCTATTGTTGGGGGAGGTCGGGCAAAAATTGATCGGGTGTCCTGTGTCTGTCCATACGGTCCGCCAAGCCGCGTCGTTGGCGATAAAAAGTATCTCGCCGATTGACGATATCCGAGGGAGCGCGGCTTACAAACAGCTGCTGACCCGTCAACTGATTATTGCCCATTTTACCCTCCTTTTCCCGGATCAAGTGAAAGCGAGAGATTTTTATGAAGCCGATTGAGTTAGATCTCCATACCCGCGGAATCAGCCAATATGTAGACGATATGCCCCGCCCCGAGGGTCTGCTCTTTGCCGCTGTCTTGCCCTCTCCGGTCGCGCACGGAATCATTCGCAGCTTGGGAACAGACCGCGCGCTCCAAATCCACGGGGTCTCGGCTCTCTTTGCTGCGCAAGATATTCCGGGAGAAAATCAGATCGGCACGATTATTCAGGATGAGCCGATGCTCGCTGAAAAAGAGGTGCATTATATGGGTCAACCCCTGGCGATTGTCGTCGCGGAAGAGTTGGAGATCGCTCGCAAAGCGGTCCGGGCGATCCATGTCGAGATCGACGAGCTGCCCGTCATAGTCGATCCAAAAGAGGCGTATCAACAAGGCGAAATCATCGGATCGCCCCGTCTGTTTGCCTCTGGAGACGTGGAGTTAATGTGGGAAAAATGCGATGCAGTCGTGCAAGGCTCCTGTGATATTGGGGGGCAAGAGCATGTCTATCTCGAGACACAACGGGCAAGAGCCCTGCCAATGGAAGGGAAACGGATGACGGTTTACTCCGCTACCCAAAGTCCATACACAGTCCAGCGGGTTATCTCCAAAATTCTGGGACTTCCGCTTCATGCAATTGAGGTGGATGTCAAACGTCTCGGCGGCGCGTTCGGCGGAAAGGAAAATCAGGCTTCTTTGTGGGCGGCTATCGCGGCGATGAGTGCTTGGATTCTGCAGAAGCCGGTCGAGTTGGTTCTGACCCGAGCCGAAGACATGCAGATGACCGGCAAGCGGCATCCCTACATCTCTGATTTTAAAATCGGCGCGACCCGCGATGGAAAAATTTTGGCTTACGAGGTCCATCATTACCAGAACGCTGGAGCCTCGGCGGACCTCTCCACCGCGATTTTAGAGCGAACCCTTTTCCATAGCGCGAACAGCTACTATATCCCAAACACGCGCATTTTTGGCGTGAGTTGCCGGACAAATCTCCAGCCCCATACCGCATTTCGAGGTTTTGGCGGTCCCCAGGCCATGTTCGTTATGGAGAGCGCGTTGACCAAAGTCGCAGAGGCACTGGGGATGACAAGAGAAGAGGTGCAATGTGAAAATTTGCTTACGGATGGAAAATATTTTCCGTATGGGCAACAAGCGCAGGCTATCGAGGTTCTGACTTGTTGGTATGAGATGGACGCAAAATACGATTTCGACCTTGTCCGGGAACGAGTCGAGTCCTATAACGCAGATCATTTTGAGACGAAAAAAGGATTTGCCGTTATGCCGATCTGCTTCGGAATCTCCTTTACCAGCTCCTTTATGAACCAGGCCGGCGCGCTGGTGCACGTCTATACCGACGGCAGCGTGAGCGTTTCCACTGGCGGCGTTGAGATGGGTCAGGGATTAAACGCCAACTTGGCTCTGATCACGGCTCGCGCGTTTGGTATTAACCCAGACCGAATCACGGTCGAATCCACCAATACCACGCGGGTGGCAAATATGTCCCCCAGCGCGGCGAGTACGACCTTGCACCTAAACGGTCAGGCGGCTCTCATCGCTGTAAAGGAAATCAAAAATCGACTTATTTCCATGATAACAAAAGAATTGAACTTGGACGCCTACGCGTCTGTAAAAATAAAAAATGAACGCGTGCTGTTTGAGGGACATAAAACCGGTTGGGACTGGGAGCGATTGGTTCAAAAAGCCTATTTTTCCCGAGTAGATCTCTCCGCTCACGGCTTTTACGCCACGCCGAACATTTACTTTGATCGGGATCAAAAGAAGGGGCGTCCTTTTGCGTATCATGTGTGCGGTGTGGCTCTTATCGAGGCCACAGTGGACTGCTTACGCGGCGTATATACCCTGGATTCCGTCAAAATTTTGCATGATATAGGCGAGTCCCTGGATTGGGAAGTAGAGATGGGGCAGATTCAAGGCGCATTGGCGCAAGGACTTGGTTGGATGACGCTGGAGGATTTGCGCTATGACGATCACGGAAGGCTATTATCCCCCACGCTCGCGGAATATAAAACGCCGGACGTCTATTTTATGCCGGATGAAATCGAAATAACGCCTCTGAACCAGCGGGAAACCGTAGATGGGCTGCCGTATGGAAACAAAGCAGTCGGAGAACCGCCTTTCATGTACGGAATCGGCGCGTTTTTTGCCATCCGTGACGCAATGCGAGCGTTTCGACCAGATATTGATTTCGGGTTCGACGCGCCTATGACGCCGGAACGCGTCCTGATGGCACTGCATCCCGAATTTAACTCATAACCAATCCTTCCTATTTTCGGCAAAAAAAACAGCTCCTGTAAAACCGCTCCTCTCGGTGTGAGAAGTCACGTAAAAATTACGCTTGAGTTCCTCGGGCGCATTCTCCACCATCACTCCCATGCCAGCCCAATCCAGCAAATCAACGTCGTTATAATCGTTTCCGATCGCCACCGTGCGCGCAGGGTCTTTGCCCAACATCCGACACAAACGATCCGCGCTACTTCCTTTTGATACGCGCTTCGGTAACACCTCGATCCATATCGATTTGCCGTCCAGAGGCGAGGTGGCTCGGATCACCTGGTAATCGCCTAACCGGTTCTTGATGGATTCAAATTTCGATAGATTCTGGGGAATGATCGCCACAAATTGACACCCAACGCCTGTTTTCCATATACCAAATTCAGATTCCAACGGCGAAATAAAATCTTGATAAAACGCGCAACGACGCCCAAAATCTGGGTTGTCCGCGCCTGTCTTGTAATAAAGAAACCGGTGATTTTCCGGTATTGGCTTATGGAGCATAAAATCCGTCTCTTCCATTATCAAAATATGGGCGATGCGCGCAGTTTCTTCCTCGGTCAAATTTTTGGAAAACAGCAGCTTTTTCTCATGCCAATCCAAAATTCCAGAGCCGGAAGAGAAGATCAGATAATCGATAGGGAAATCATCCGGCAAGACCTTTTTTGCGGAAAAGAGAGACCTGCCCGTGGCGATAACCCGACAGACGCCCCATTCTCCCAGTCGCTGTAACGTACGAAAATCGGTGGAACTGACCGATCCGTCAATCGGAAGCAGAGTCCCGTCCAAGTCGGTTATAACCATCTCAAGCTGACCTTTTCTATGCTTCATCTGCCGCTTGTCCTTATTGGGTGAATAAGAGATGTGAATAAGAGATGTGAATAAGAGATGTGAATAAGAGATGTGAATAAGAGATGTGAATAAGAGATGTGAATAAGAGATGTGAATAAGAGAT
>NBMB01000034.1:4774-68569 GCA_002084765.1 Candidatus Cloacimonetes bacterium 4572_55
GAGATGTGAATAAGAGATGTGAATAAGAGATGTGAATAAGAGATGTGAATAAGAGATGTGAATAAGAGATGTGAATAAGAGATGTGAATAAGAGATGTGAATAATATCTGTAAATAACCCTATCCTGCATTATTCATAATCCTCGGGGAACCAGAGGTCTCAAATGTTTGATATTTAATGGGTTAGATTCGATTTTTAACGACATTTCCAAGAGAACTTAGTTTTTATGAGAATTTCAGAACCCTTATTTGGGCTGACTCTGCGACTCTCTGTGACTCTGTTGCGAATATAGTGAAATGCGCGCAAAAGCTCCGTTTTCCTGAAATCATAATCTGAACTCTATCCGCCTGCTCAAGCTGTTTCTGATTGGTATAATTCGCCTCTTCGATCTGATCCGCCAACTCCGCCACATTTTCGCTGATCAGCTTCAGCGCGTCCAACGCATGGTCGATGGTCTTACTCCCTTCGTCAATCTCCTTCACTCTCTGCTGCATGGAGCTCATGGCAAGCTGCACGCCCTCTGTGATCTCGGAGACAATCTCTAATATATTTAGCGTCTCTCTGTTGGAGCCGTCCGCGAGTTTCCGAATTTCTTCAGCGACGACGGCAAAACCCCTCCCAACTTGACCCGCGCGCGCAGCTTCAATAGAAGCATTTAGAGCCAGCAAATTGGTCTGCCCGGATATGGAATCGATCACTTCTGTTACCCGATTGATCCGCTCCGTTTTTTCATTCAGATTATTGACAATCTTCAAAATATGGGACACGCCCTGATTGAAATTTAATATCTTTTCGCTCGCATGAGACGCGGATTTCCGCCCTTCTTGAGCCGCAAGAGTCACATGAGAGGAGGTATCCGCCGCCTTATTCGATGACTCAGCCACCGAATATATAGACTGAATCAACTTCTCCGAATCCGACTTTGTGTTGATCGCGATCAAGCTCAGTTCCCGAGAATTTTTTGCCATATCCCCGGTTGCTGTGGAGACTCCTTGAACAGTTGCCATCAGACCCTTAAAACTGATTGCCAACTCTTCAGCAACACCCGCGATAAAGTGCGAATTTTCTGTGATCGAAAAGACCATTGAAGACAAGCTGCTCCTCATATTGTTGAGAGAGTCTGCCAAAGCGCCGACTTCGTCTCCCCTTTTGATATCAAGCCGCCTGGTGAGATCGCCATTCTCGATAGATTCAGCAAAATCCACAGCTTGAAGAATTGGAGTCGCCAGCAGATTTGACATATACAAAGAAAATAACAATGAAATAAATAAAATAAAAATGGTCAATATGATCAATCGAATTCTGATTTTGGACTTAATTTCCGAGATGCCTCTATTAAGGATAATCGCTTTAATATACCCCTGATATGCGCCGGAGTAGTCAGGAAAAGGAATGAGGGATATTTGGTATTCCTCATGTATCGACGAGATCGTTTTCCCTGTCTTCAATATGGATATCTCATTCTCAAGCGGGGCTGGGTATGGGTCACGATCAAGAGTGGAGGCGAGAAAGTCTCGGTTTTTCTTCGAAAAATCCACGCTTTTCTCGCCTCTAAAAAGATAAATACTGTACTCCCCGTCAAGATCTTTTTTCAAACCCTCAAGAAATTTCTCGCCAAACTCCAATCCATATTCGACGGTCCCGATATGCCGACCCTCGTAATCCATCGGGATCACCACGCGAAAACCATACCCGCCTTGTCCCTCTTCCAGCCCTTTGATAATTTTTTTTTCTCTATTCGCGGCATTCACGGTGAATCTGAAAGAGGATAAATCATCGTTATATTTTGTCGGCATGTGCGCGAGAAAAAACGAACGGGAGTCGGGCAAATGAAATTGAAACTGCTGAATGCCCTCCTTTTTTAACGCGGCGAAAATCGGCAGTGTGATGGCGGCTAAGCTGTCCCTGTCTTGCTTGGCAAAAAGTCTTTTTATTTCAATATTTTCAGAAATTGGCAAAAGAGCCAGATAGGTCCTATCTAAAAATCCGGATATTCGGGCCAACGCGACCCGCTCCAGTTTTTTGGAAATGATTTTTTTCTCGTGTAGCATGAGCGCATTTTGGGTCATTAGGAAATGAACGAAAAAAGATACAATCACCACAGCAGAAATAAATATAAATGCCGTGGCCAATTGCCCCTTCAGCCCCATTTTTAGCTTAATCATAAACCAGATCCTTGATCAAACGAATGGATCGAGAAAACATACGAGATAAGACAGCGATGACTCGGTTGTCATTGATCCATCTTCTGATAAATTTTTTCAATGCTGTTTTCTACCGTATCTAACTCGGTCTCGGCATCTTCGATCTGTTTTTTCAGTGCAAATTTTTGTGGGGGCGACGCCTCAATAATATAATATTGCTTCAAATATGCGCGCTTCTCCCTTAGGATCGTCTCTTCCTCTTCCAGATTCTCCAGCTTTCTTTTCAGCCGACGATCGCGCCCCTCCTTGATTCGATTACGGATAGAATCCGATTCAGCCGGCTGACGAGTCGGGCGATACCCCTGCTTATGGGGATTTTCTCCAGTAACGCCCCACAATAGCTTGAGCAAAGCCTCCTCATCCTCGACTCCATTTCGGAGGTCCACCCATGTCCTGCTCTGAAGAAAAAGAGGAATATCCAGCGGTTCTGACGCGCCAGGAAGGACAACCGGAATGACAGGGCAATCTCGACGGATACTCTCGTTCAGCGCGGCTCGAGCCTCTTCCTCATGCCACGGTCCAAAACCAGCATTTCCCGCAAATACAAGGACAGAAACGCTGTTCAAAATCCCCTGTTCAAGCTCTTTTTGCCACGGTATCCCGGGGCGCAGTTCCCACTTGTCCAGCCAAACCCGAACATTTTGTCGTTCCAGCCATCTGCCAACCTCTTCCACCAGCGGCTTATCCTTACTATTATGGCTCAAAAAAGCGTCAAATTTCATAATGAATTCTCCTTAAAGTCCGCAGATTTCGCAGATTAAATGGATTAATCAGGTATCTGGTCCGCTGATTGAATTACGCGGCTGGCAATGCCGTATTCGATCGCCTCCTCTGCCGACAGCCAGAAATTGCGATCTGAGTCCTCAGAGACTTTCTTATATGTCTGACCTGTCTCTTTGGCGATAAGGCGATTCAATCGCGCTTTCATTTTGATGATCTCCCGAGCCTCGATGTCAATATCGGTCGCGCTTCCGCCTGCGCCGCCCATGGGTTGGTGGATCAAAAAGCGAGTATTGGGCAGTGCCAACCGATTCTCCCGGGACACGGCAAGATAGATCAGCACGCCTGCGCTCGCTACCCATCCTGTCCCGATAATTATCACACGAGGTGTGACAAACCGAATCATATCATGGATGGTATCGCCCGATTCGACATGCCCACCCTGAGAATTCAGAAAAATCTTGATATCATCGTCTGATTCTTCCGCCAAAATCAGGATATGCTCCATAAACTGCTTCGCCACCTTCTGAGAAATCTCGCTACAGATCGTAATAGTCCGAGACTTGAGCAGTTTCTCTTGAAGGCTGAGACGGTCTTGCTTTTTTTCCTGCGGTTCTTCCGCGTTAAATTGATAGTTCATCGTATCCTCCTCTATTTATAATAAATCTATAATAATTAGGCTATAATTACGTCATATTCGTTTGGAACTCGGCTCAGATATCGAAATCGTTCGGAGTTCGGAGTTCGGAGTTCGGAGTTCGGAGTAAATTAAGATAGCAATCGTCGGGATTTTTGCAACATTTTTCCGACATTTCCGCTAAGGGATCGGTTCCGGAGCAAAGATCAGATGTCCGAAATACCCCGGCTCATGAAAGTATCGACGGGTGGGGCTCCATCCAGACCACTCTTCCGCGCCCGGTATCCAGACCTGTCGAAAGACGTTGCCTCCCCACACCTCGTAGGGCTTAGGCGTCTCTGTCTTCAAAGTGGAAAAGGGGATAGAGAGCTCGATTATGTAACGATCTTTGAAAATTGCGACCGCGGACTCCCATTTTCCGTCCCATACACAATTCGGAAAGGGACCAGTCGCGTCGTACTGACCGTTCAACGTATTGACGACAAATTGATAATAGTTGTTGTGATCATGGCTCGTATCCAGATATACCTCAATGCAGTCGTCCATAAAAACTCGGCTGTCCTTTGCCCGAAATCGGGCGACTCGCCGGGATATTTGCGGCTCTATGCACTCAAAAACAAAATAGATCGCATCCGCGTCATAGACACCGTACACTGTCGTGGATCGAACCGAAGTCCCGCCCCCCTGTTTCTCCACTTTTGTGAAACCGCGTATCCCCTTTATGCCAGACCAACAGCTATCCATCAAATACCCGTCAATAGTCGGCGCGGTCAATACCCGTGGGATATACCACTTCAGGACGTCGCTTTTCATGGTCTGGTCATACGCCGCATGATCGGGATGGGCAAAAACAAAGTGACCGAGCGAGGAGAGATATAAAAGCGCAATCACTCCATATAAACTATAAAAATTTTTTTTTTCATCGCTTGCTCCTTTTTCGATAAAATGGATATAACTCTTTAATTATCAAGTATTAATCTATGATAATCAGCGTAATCCGCGGACCGGACTCCATGATATATTTAATCAGGATAAATTTTCCATCACAGGGGTATGATTTTGATTATTCTATTACGTAACCGAGAATGCACGCGAATAATTTAAAAATAGGAGACTAAACCATGATTCAAGCCTGTCTAACCACGATCATTGTTGGGATAGCGTTCGGACTATTTTTTCTATTTTGCATAAGAACCGGCTATCGAATATGGCGTATGAGTCGCTCTCCCAGCGGACGCTCAGACTGTGCATCTTGCTCTTCCGCGTCCGGATGCCCCCATTCGGATAGGCACTCTGAATAAAAATAGCGAAAAAATAAAAAAAATCAAGCCAATAAACGCCGATGCAGCATCGAAATAAAGCCCTGTTTCAACCGAAAATCGGACAGTCGGTTTTAATTACAAAGCAATTATCGGTGCCAGCCCCGCGCTCAATGAAAGCGCGACGGTGGCTATTCGGTTCAGCGGGATGGTCAAACAAGCAAATTATCTCAATATCCGCGGTTTTGGCTGGACGAATTGAATACATTTTTCTATTATAACTTTCAATTCGTTTATATATTGATGGAACTTAGCTTTTACACTCTATCAAGTCGGAAACAAGCACTCCATTATACTTCGTAAATTCATAGGACTCTCTTTCCAGTATTTCAGAGGGTATATTGTCTAAAATTTTATTGAGATCATCTGGGTTTAGCGACTCAATAAATGATGCAAATTCATCAGACATTTTATTTGGGGAGAAATATTTTCTATACATCTTTACAATGGATTTGAGCATCGGCAGATATGGCTGCAGATCTACCGTCGTTGACGCTTGTTCACTATCTATCCAAGCAATGGGAACTTTGGCAATAGAGTTGTTTTTGACCAACTCTGCTTTCAGAAGAAGCTCGATGTCAAAGGAAAATTTTTTCTCAATGATATCCTCAATTATTTGGGCGGCAATTTTTTTTCTAAATGCTTTAAACCCACATTGTGTGTCTATTATATCCCCCAAATTGGGTATGAGCCTTTTCCACAAATAAATGAACAATTTCCCTCGAGTATTTCTCGTTCCCTTTTTGATAACAATGGAATTTTTCTCTCTGCGAGACCCAATTGCCACAGATTTTTTTTGATTTAGTATAGGATCCAGCAATAATCCGATCTGACCTAAATGGGTGGAAAGATCCGCGTCTGTATAAATGACAATGTGATCCTCATCCTTAGGTTGCTGGATTGCATGCCACATCCCATAGACAATTGCGCCGCCTTTTTGACTCTCTTTCGTGGAAGACAGCGGTTTTGTAATTGATAAATTTTGTTCAATTGCTTCTTCTAAAAAAAGAACTTTTACTTTATCGCCCAACCCATCATTATCAATGACACTCTGAGCAATTCCCCCACTATTTTCCGGACAACCGTCGTCAACAACGATCAATTCCCAATGGATATTGGAATGATTGTCAAAGAGCCGCTCAAGTTGCGCGACTTTCCTTCTGAGAAAATCTTCTCCGTGGAGATGCTCGCTATTTTTTTTAATCCGGGTATGCTCTTTGTAAACAGCAAAAATAACTGAAATTGTAATCGGACCTTTTATTTCGTTAATTATCATCTTGGATCGGGCAATTTTCAGGGCAAGTAAAATACATGTAAGCGATCCATCATTTTTGCTTATGAGGAACTCCTCATTTTTTATACCATTTTAGATCTCATAATAGAAAGCACCCCTCAGTGAGGTATACCATTTTTTGGGCGATGCCACGACGACCTCCGTGCTATGCGGATTGCACAAATTCTACGCGATTTCGCCTGTTTTGTCAACGAAAATGTGGTGGTGTGCGCACAGATTGTTGATCGGTTGACCGCCGACTATTCGCTCCCTCTCACCTGATCCTTGAGTCGATACAACATCTCCAGTGCTTCCCGAGGCGTCAAGGAGTCTGGATCAATCCTTCTCACATGATCCACTACGGGATGCGGGGTCTGAACCTTAACAATTATTTTTTCTGGAGGCGGAGCAAACAAACTCAACTGGCTCGTCATTCGATTGAACCCTTTTCTACCTGCGCTGCGCCGTCCGTCCAGAGTCGCGTTCAACTCGCTTTCTTCCAGATTGATCAACACCTCTTTTGCACGAGCGATGACCTCTTTTGGCATACCGGCAAGCCTCGCCACCTGAATCCCATAACTTCGGTCGCTCCCACCTGGAATAATCTTGCGCAAAAAGACAATATCGTCTTTCCACTCCTCGACAGCGACGTTGTAATTGCGGATACGGGGAAGAATCTGCGCCAGCTCGGTCAGTTCGTGATAATGGGTGGCAAACATAGTTTTGGGATGCATTTTTTTGTTGGTATGCAGATACTCGGTCACTGCCCATGCGATCGAAAGACCGTCAAACGTGCTGGTTCCTCTTCCGATCTCGTCCAGTAGAACCAAGCTCTGAGAAGTCGCGTTATGCAGGATATAAGCAGTCTCGTTCATCTCCACAAGGAAGGTGCTTTCTCCCCGAGCCAGATTATCTTGCGCGCCGACGCGGGTAAATATGCGATCCGTCACGCCGATCGTCGCCTCTTTTGCCGGGACATAAGAGCCGATCTGCGCAAGTAATACGATCAGTCCCACCTGGCGCAGGTAGGTCGATTTCCCCGCCATATTTGGACCCGTAATCAGCAAAATTTGCGCGTCGTCGCTATCCATATCGCAGTCATTCGGGACAAACGCGCCGGTCGGCAGCAGATGCTCCACCACCGGATGGCGACCGTCCACAATATGCAACCCGTTATCATTCGTGACCTTGGGCTTGCTGTAGCGATTTTCCAGCGCGAGAGAGGCGAAACCAGAGATCACATCCAGACGAGCAACCGCGCGCGCGGTTTTCTGGATGCGTTCCACATGTTTCCCCACCTGATCTCGAATCTCCAGAAAAAGCCGATACTCCAGCTCGCAAATTTTTTCTTCAGCGGTGAGCACCCGCGCCTCAAACTCCTTCAGTTCCGGCGTGATATATCGTTCGGCGTTGCGAAGGGTCTGCTTCCGAATATAGTCTTCAGGAGCCGAGTTCTTATGCGCGTTTGAGATTTCGATATAATAGCCGAACACCCTGTTATATCCAATCTTAAGAGACGGAATACCAGACCGTTCCCTCTCCGTATTCTGCAAGCCCGCGATCCAGCTTTTGCCATCAAATGCAATAGCCCTCAGCTCGTCCAGTTCGCTATTATACTCTTTTTTGATCAATCCGCCTTCGGTGATAGGAATCGGCGGACCCTCTTTTATTGCCCTCTCCAACTGATCGGTTACGGATTCCATCGGATCAAGCTGTTCCTTAATCTCCATCAAAAGTGGGGAAGAGAGGGGACTGATGTTCTCGATAAGCGCGGGCAGTCGTTGCAATGAGGTTTTCAGCGAGAGCAGGTCTCGAGCGTTTGCCTTACCCACAGCGACCCGCGCAATCAACCTTTCCAGATCATACAAGTCTCCCAACTGCTCCTGAAGAACTGTCCGCACATATCCTGATTGTGTCAACTCCTCGACAGCACTGAGTCTGAGGTTAATTTTTCTCGCATCCAGTAGAGGGCGCACCAGCCATTGACGGAGCCGCCGCCCACCCATCGCAGTTTTGGTATGATCGCAAACAGTCAGCAAAGTGGTCTCGCCGCTCTCGCCTTCTCGCAGAGGATCGACAAGCTCCAGATTGCGCTTAGTCTGCGAGTCCAATATCATGTAATCCGTTGTGTGATAAGGGGATAATTGGGTAATATGCACGAGGCTCGTCTTCTGCATTTGTTTCACATAGTGCAGCGCGGCACCTGCCGCTGAGACGCCAACGGTCATATTGCCGCAGCCGAATCCCTCCAAAGAAATGGTCTTGAAATGCGAGGTGAGCTCCTCAAACGCGCTTTCTTGATTAAAAATGCAGCCGTCCAATTCCTGAAAAGTGGTTCCAGGGAAATCTTCTTTAAACGCCAGATGATCCACCGAATGATACCAAGTTGGTGGAACCACGGTCTCTGCCGGCATGATCCGCTCGAACTCTTCTCGCAGACGATCAACGTCCACCTCGGTCACAAAGAATTCGCCTGTGGAAAGATCAATGTAAGAAAATCCCGCCATTTTTTTTCGGATATAAACGCCGGATAAAAATATATTTTTTTTATCTTCTAAGATCGCGGTATTCAGAGCGGTTCCGGGACTGATTATCTCGATCACTTCCCGTTTGACCAGCCCCTTTGCCAGCTTCGGGTCTTCAACCTGCTCGCATACGGCAACCCGCTGACCAGATTTGATCAACCGCGTCAAATAGTTCTCCAATTGGCGGAAAGGAAAACCGGCTAACGGGATATTCTCATTCCCTTTGCCATGATTGCGAGCTGTCAGAGTGATGCCCAGTAACCGAGAACCCAGCTTGGCGTCCTCGTCGAACATTTCGTAAAAATCGCCCATGCGATAGAGCAACAAAGTATCTGGATGATCCTTCTTGATCGACCAATATTGCTCCATCAAAGGCGTCAATTTCCCAGAATTTTTTTTCTTGCGTGATTTTTTTTTCATAATTTTAGCGCGCTCTGACGGATTTGATTCCAAACGTTACAAAGATCGTTCGTTTAAAGGAGAGTGTCAAACCAAATAAAAATAACATATCGTTCATAAATATGCCAGCAATTACTTGTTACGGAAGAGCCAATAAATTTTAAAAAGGATATCAAGGTTTTTCTGAAAAAAAAAGATGTAAGCAGAGGTATTCAGGATATTTGAGTTAATATCTTGCATTTTAAATAAACCGCCGGAATCTATCTAGTGGATACGTCCAGACGCGCTCGCCGCAGAAACGTTCTCCTTCCGGGCAGAAAGGGCGGATGTCAGACAGTTGACGCAATCCGCAAGGCGGGATCAGATAGGATCCGATCAAAGGATTGATCTCTCGAATCTGCCTAATCTCCTCCAGCGAAAGACGCCAGATTTCCTCCTGAGCGTTGTAGCAGATGCGCATGGCATACTTATGGCGCAGGCTCAACAGATCCGCGGACTGGGTATAACGAACAGAGACTGCGTTCGGCAACAGATAGAGCGCGAACTCTTCCCGCGTCCCCATCTCCCTCAGCCGATTGATAGAGTCCCACGTCTTCTCCATGGTCTCCTGATACAGGCGCAACGCTTTTGGATTCTGCTCGATCAAAGGAGGCGTGATGTAGTCAGGTCCCTCCGATATATGACGATGCAGAATCGGGCGGGACGCGGGCGTTGTCCGGTGCCTCTGATCCTGCGAGTCCGCCGTGTGGCTGAGCTTGCGCCGAAAGCTGTAAGAAACATGGTTCAGAGTTCGGGTCAACTTATCATGCATTGTCATGTTAAGCGATTCGCCAAAAAGAGGATTTTTCCCCGGATTCATGACCAATTCGATAGCAAAATGGTCAGAAATAGCAGATTTTGGCAGTCCCATCACCTCCCGAATCGACGAAGCTAGAACCGATTCCTGCCGGATTTTCCAGTCCACCAGCTTGGAGCTCAGATCCCCCAGGTCCGCGTCGAACTCACGAATGAAACCCAAAGAAAGCGGATTTTTTTGATCAAGGGTCTGAAAAAACCGATACTCCGGAGTCTGCATCTGAGGGATTGGCTCCTCCAATATCCTCTCATAATCGGGATCGATCCTCCGCAGCTCATCCACCATCTTGCCTACAACCAGCCGCTGCTCAGTCGGAACGTCGGCTTGTTGGCACAATCGATAGTAGCGCATCAGGGTCAGCCCGGAGATCGTATGATAAAGATAGGCAAATGTTGCTACAGGCATGACATATCGAGCGACCTCCCGAGCTTTCCGCGTGATGTCGAGTCCATACGCCTCCCTATTTTTCTGTCGGGCAGGGAAACGGTCGAAATAGGCTCGCTCCACATCGGGCTTCAGAAGATCGCTCAACCGTCGATAGCAATCAGTCTGTTGGCGGATCGTCCGCTCATAGATTGTCAACGCGTCGCTGGCAAGGGGTGGGGTCAGGAATCCATCCTTTTTTATCTTCACATAGCGCTGGCTGACCTGCTCAGAGTTATAAAAAGGATGGCTATGCAGAAATGACCAAATAAATTGCCGAGAAACATTTTCTAATGCAAATTGAAAATAACCGTGCTGATAAACAGTATGATGACCAGCTTGATATACGGTTTCCGCGATGCGATAATCCGCCTCGGTTATCTTTCCGTCATCAACAATTCCTGACGCGGAATAACAGGTGCGCGCCGCGGCAATCGCATTTCTGAAAGAATTCGGAAAATATTTGGTCAACCTAACAATTGGCTCTTTGGAACGAAAAATTAATCGTTTCAATGAGATATACTCCATGAGAATGCGAGATGATACGCCTACTTCCCCCGTCCGCTCTGCTTCAGATACCAGATAATCGAAAATAAGACAATCGCAATAATGATTCCTTCTTTCATCTTTTCCGCCTTTGGATTTGATCAGCCTGCCAGAACATCCCGAAATTTGTCGAGCACCCAGTCGATTTCCTTTTTGCTGATTACAAGAGGCGGCGCCATGCGTATAATATTATAATGCGTCTCTTTACACAAAATATGATGCTTATCCTGCAAAATCTCGCAGAACCGTCGCGCGCCGCCAGATTCTTCGGTCAACTCGATCCCGATCCACAGCCCCGCGCTCCGTATCTCCTTGACGTGAGGGCTGTCAATCCGTCGCAATTCATCAGCGAAATATTTGCCGAGTTCACGCGAGCGGTCAGGCAGTTTTTCCTCGATAATCACCTTGATCGCTTCAAGCGCGATCGCGGAGCAGAAGGGATTTCCCCCAAAAGTGCTGCCGTGATCTCCCGGTTTCAGCACGTCCATAATCACGTCGTCGCAAACAACCGCGCTGAGCGGATAGCCGCCGCCAATCGCTTTGCCGAGGATATATACGTGAGGCGTTACTCCCTCCAGATCGCAGGCAAAAAGCGCGCCGGCTCGTCCGAGACCAGACTGGATTTCATCAGCCATCAACAACACATTATGCTTATCGCATAATTTTTTTGCTTCCGCCAAAAATCCTTTTGGCGGGATAATGACTCCAGCCTCACCCTGGATAGGCTCGATCAAAAAAGCCGCAGTATTTTCGTCAATCGCCTGTCTCAGTGCCTCGATATCCCCGTAGGGAATCAGCTCGAATCCGGGAGTCAGAGGACCGAATCCCTCTTGATACTGTTTTTCAGAGGAAAAACTGATGATCGCGGTGGTTCGACCGTGAAAGTTCCCCTGACACGCGATGATCTTTGCCTGATCCTTTTTGACGCCCTTTTTTTGATATGCCCATTTACGGGCGATCTTGATTGCAGACTCCACAGCCTCCGCGCCAGTGTTCATCAGCAGAACTTTTTCCTTCTTACAGACATCCGCCAGCAACTCGATTAGGTCTGCCATTGGCGTGTTGAGAAACGCACGCGAGGTGACAGTCACGCCGGTTGCGATCTGCTTCAGTGCCGCGCTCACCAAGCGCGGATGATTGTATCCGTGATTTAAAGCACTGTAAGAGGCTAAGCAGTCCAAGTATTTTTCCTCATCCTTGCGTTCCGTGCCAGTCCAGACCCAGCAACCTTGCGCTTCCATAATATTGACCGGTAAAGGATGGTAATTTTTTGCCGCGTATTTATCCATTAATTCCAAGACGCGATTCAACTCGTTCATCGTCAACTCCTATTGTTAAGATTATATCCGACACGAAAAATAAACAGTTAAACCATACCGACTTATCTTTCAAAAGCCCCGAGCGGGCGTCGAGAAAAGCGCGACAAATTTCCCGCTGTTCAGAGCCTATGAAAAAATAACGAGCAGCTCGGTTTTGTCAAGCGGATTCTGATAGTTGACAGGAGAATAAGCGTTCCACGCTACGAAACTACATAACACTTGACAGAATGACAGATACATCGTAAATTGTCGGCTGTCTGAGTCGATGTTATCCGAGATATTTTGATTTGGAAATCTCAAGGAGAAAATAGTATGGATCGAAACGCCTATACCCAGGCCAATCGAGTCGCGTGGAACGAAGTGACGCCGATTCACCAGCGTGAACGAAAAGTTGATCTGAAGGAGAAATTTAAAAAGAAGGGATATTCTACGCTGGATGAGGCGATTACGACAAAATTTCAAAAATTGGGGATTCAGGGAAAACCCGTCGCCCAACTCTGTTGTAACAACGGGCGAGAGACTCTCTCCTTGATAAATCTTGGCGCAGCGTCTAGAGTCGGGTTCGACATATCAGACGCGGCAATCGAAGAGGCTCGAGGGTTGGCAGAAACCTCTGGCCTAAACTGCGAATTTGTCCGCACCGATGTTTATGACATCGGGGAAGAATACACAGATCGTTTTGACCTGATCTATCTTTCCATCGGCGGGATCGTTTGGTTGCCAGACTTGGATGCTTTTTTTTCGATCGTCAGACGGCTCCTAAAAAACCACGGACTGGTTGTGATCTACGATTCCCATCCAGTTACCAACATACTGGGAGCCGAAGGGGATGAAGAATTTGATCCCTCTAATCCCTTGAAGCCGGTATTTTCTTACTTCCGTGAGGAGCCGTGGATATCAAATAACGGCATTGACTATATCGGAAAAACGAGCTACAAATCTGAGACCATGTATAGCTTTACGCAACCCATGTCTATGGTTATAAGCGGATTGGGAAAAATGGCGTTTACGTGCGAGAACTGCTCGAATTCCCTTACGATATATCGGGTTTATTTGGTCATCTCCAAGGGCAGACAACCGTTCCTTTGTCTTATATTTTGGTCGGAGAAAAATTCGGCTGATTCTTGTTTTGTCGATTTAAATAAGAATCGAGATGAAACAAAAAAAATTTCGGACGGTAAAACGGACGTTTTTCTGTTGACAATTGCAGTATATTGATGTATTTTGTTGCATTCGGTTTGAGAGGAATTTTAATCCTAATAACGAATAAAAAGTAGATAAGATTAAATATGGCAAGAAAAAGAGTACAATTTTCTCGAAAGAATAAAGCGATTCAAAGCGAAAGTCTTGAATTCGGCAAACTTAATATTATCGTTTTTGCGATCGGTCTTCTGTTCATTGCCGTCGGTTTCCTGACCTTGTCAAAGGGAGACACGGTTCTCGCTCCGATCCTATTGGTTCTCGGCTACTGCGCCTTGATTCCAGCCGCGATTATAATTAAAGGCAAGCAAGAAAGTGTGGGCGATTAGCTCAGCGGTTTAGAGTACCTGCCTTACAAGCAGGGTGTCACTGGTTCAAATCCAGTATCGCCCACCATCCTTTTCCACACTTTTTTCTTACACAAAAAGGAGTCGGTATGCGGAAAGTCGTTTCCATAGTTTTCATCCTATTTTTTGTCATATATGGCTCCGTCTCGACAGACCTGCTTGCAGGAACGCAATATTATCCATCAACGGATCGATTCCCGATCAACCTGCAAGAGATGGGCGGTTTATTGAATCCGAATCAATTCGATATGTCGCATCAAGCGCAGTTTTTTTATGCGTCAGGCTCGGATGGACTCGGTCAAATGACTGGGCTTTTTGTCAGCACGCTCAATTATCAACTCAACTCCTCGTTAAAAGTGCAACTTCACTTGGGTTATAAAAATCAACCTTCAGATTACAATAGCTTCGGGCAAGATAGCGGCGTGATTCCTGGAGCATCGCTGTTGTATCAACTGAATCCGGATCACCTGTTGGGATTCAGCTACGGAGTGACAGAGAATAACTCCTTTATTTATCAAGCGGTTGACCATAGCGAAAAGCCGCTTCATCTTTGGTATCAAGGCAGTTTTCTCAACCAATCGCTGAAAGTCAACGTCAGCGTAGCCAACTCTTACTACCACCAATCGCGCAACAGTAGCATGCTGTGGGATAACCCGTGGTTCCCATCCGACCGGTCGGCGGACGACCCGTTTCACGAGTAATCCGCAGATTGCGTAGCGGATACAGTAGCGATGTGATTTGAGAAACCAAAAACCTCGATGACTTTCATTGAGGTTTTTTTTTACGAGAATTATTGGACATTTACACGCGTTATATTTTTTATGAGATAATATTTGGAGAAAAAAAATGGCGGTAAAAACTCTCCGATTGGCATTGAGTGCCAGCGGTAATTGCGAGATGGTCGATATCACAGACCATGTGGACTCGTTGCTCAGCGACTGCTCGATTCAGGATGGCACCGTCACGATATTTGTTCCGGGATCGACCGGCGGATTGACTACAATCGAATATGAGCCGGGCTTACTCAGAGATTTTCCAGCAATGTTCGATCGGTTGATTCCGAAAAAAATGACCTACGCGCACGATCAAACATGGCACGACGGGAATGGGCATTCTCATGTGCGCGCCTCTCTGCTGGGTCCCTCTCTGACCGTTCCTTTTCTTGAGAAAAGGATGCTATTAGGAACTTGGCAGCAGATTGTTTTTATCGATTTCGATGTCAGACCTCGCAATCGGAGGCTGATTCTTCAGGTCGTCGGCGACTAATTCCAAGCGTATTCTGAAACCGTGATTAACCGTGACGAGATGAGACAATGGTTATTTTAGGAATCGAAAGTTCTTGCGACGAGACCGCGGCGGCTGTGGTCGTGGCGGGACAGGATATCCGATCAAATATTATCGCCTCCCAGAGCGAGCATATTCGATATGGCGGCGTGGTGCCAGAATTGGCGGCGCGTGCGCATACCCGCCTTATTTTGCCGATTATTCAAGAGGCTTTAGACAAAGCCGGCACGACCTTAGACCAAATCGACGGGATCGCTGTGACAAAGGGACCGGGGCTTATCGGTTCGCTACTTGTGGGCATATCTACGGCAAAAGCGATCGCTATGGCGCGCAATAAGCCGCTTATCGGAGTGCATCACCTTGAGGGGCATATTTTTGCCAACTTTCTGGCGCATCCAGAACTGCAACCGCCATTTATTTGCCTGCTGGTTTCTGGGGGGCATTCGGAATTGATCCTGGTTCGAGAGCTTGGGAAGTATCAGATATTGGGCAGGACTCGGGACGACGCGGCTGGCGAGGCGTTTGATAAGGTGGCAAAAATGTTGGGCTTGCCCTATCCCGGAGGACCCTCTATTGAAAAAGCGGCGAAAAATGGAGACGTCAATTTTGTCAAATTTCCAGTGGCTCGCATCAAAAATGGACGGTATGACTTCAGCTTCAGCGGTCTGAAGACAGCGGCACTCAACTATCTGCGGAATCATAAAGAAGAGGTCGATTCACGGCTGGCGGATATTTGCGCGGGTTTTCAGGAAGCGATTGTCCGCGCGCTCACCGAGAAAACGTTGTTAGCCGCGAGAGATTTCGATACGGTCAGGATCGTATTAGCCGGCGGAGTCGCTTCCAATCAGCGGCTGCGGAAACAGATGAGTCGGCTGGCAGACGCGGAATCGCTCCAGGTATATTATCCGCCTCCGGTGTTATGCACGGATAATGCGGCAATGATCGCAGGGGCTGGGTATCACTATTTGAGACAGGGGATTCGGTCTGACCTGAAACTAAACGGGTATCCGTCGCTCCGATTGGATTGATTTTTCTCAATAATCCCACTTGGGAGTCTGCTTTAGAAATATTTTTTCAGCGTTTTCAGCGTTGAGAGGACGAGAGAAATAAAATCCCTGGGCATATTCGCACTGCAACTCTTTCAGCAATTTCAGATGCTCTTTTGTCTCCACTCCCTCCGCGACGACATCCATATTCATATTGTTTGCCAACAAAATAATGGTTTTTACGATCTCCGAATTTTGCCCATTTTTTTCGATACGCATCACAAATGACTGGTCGATTTTCAAGGTGTTGACTGGAAAGCTGTGTAGATAGCTCAACGAAGAGTAGCCCGTTCCGAAATCGTCAATGCAGAGTTGGAAGTTCATGTCCCTCAACCTGGAGAGCATCATTGATGCGGATTTTGCATTTTCCATGACCGCACTTTCGGTGATCTCCAGCTTTAGGCTATGCGCGTTCAGATCGCTTTCCCTCCGAATTCTGTCGATTTGATCTACCAAATCCGACTGCATGAACTGCTTTCCGGACAGATTCACGCTGATAAATAAAGGCGGCTCTTTCTGGTATTGCATCTGCCAGCGTTTGGTCTGACGGCAAGCCTCTTCTAACACCCATAAATCGATCGGCACGATCAAGCCGGTCTCCTCAGCGATAGTGATAAAATTTTTCGGAAAAATCATACCTAATTTTGGATGTTGCCAACGAATCAGTGCCTCGAATCCACTGATGCAGTTGTTTTTCAACGAAATAATAGGTTGATAGTAGACCTGAAATTCTTTGCGTTCGATTGCCCTGCGCAAATCGGTCTCGGTTTGCAGCCGCTTCACAGCATGTTCGTGCATCGCTTCGTCAAAAATGACATGCCGATCCCTCCCCAAGGCTTTGGCGCGATACATGGCGGTATCCACATCTCGCAGCAGGTCTTCCGGTCGATCATAACCGGTTTGACTGTATGCGATCCCGATGCTGGCGGTCACAAAGACCTCATGATTTTCAAACACAAAGGGCATACGCAGTTCGTTTTGAACTCGATCCGCAACTAACAGTGCCTCGTTGATGTCGCTGGCGTTGGCGACCAGGATACCGAACTCGTCCCCTCCCATACGGGCGAGCGTGTCGCCGAGACGCAGGGAGCTTTCCAGCCGATAGGCAATCTCAATGAGCAGGTTGTCGCCGATCACATGTCCGAGACTATCGTTAATATTTTTGAAATGGTCTATGTCGAGAAAAATCACGCCAAATTGATAGCTCTCGACGCGCTTATATCGGTAGAACGCCAATCCCATCCGATCCATAAATAGGGCGCGGTTGGGCAATCCAGTGAGCATATCGTGAAAAGCGTCGTGGAGGAGCTGACCCTCTGCCCGCTTTCTTTTTGTGATGTCTGTCTGGGAGCCAGCCATACGGTAGACCTTTCCATCCTCGTTCCGAATAGCTAGACCACGATTGAGCATCCATCGGTATGTGCCGTCCTTATGTCGCATACGGTGCTCGCTCTCGAAATGCTCGGTATCTCCCTTCAGATGCGCGTCAATCTGACTTTTTACCTTCTTGATGTCGTCCTCATGAATTCGACTGTACCACTCGTCAAGCTCAGGTTTGACCTCATCCTCTCGGTAGCCCAACATCGATTTCCAGCGGGAGAAATAATAAACGTCGTTGGTCCCCAGGTCCCAGTCCCACAAACCGTCGTTCGCGCTGAGCGCGGCTAAGGCGTATCGTTCCTCGCTAGCTTGCAGCTTTTCCGCCACCCGTTTCCTCTCGATCACCATAGCCACCTGGTTGGCGATAAAAATCAAGATGTTTTTATCCTCTTCATCAAAGCGGATATCCGGACTATAGCTCTGAACAGACAAGACGCCGATCGTTTTGTTTCGAGTTTTTAGCGGAACGCCGAGCCAATACAAAGCCGGTGCGCCGATGAGAATCACTTTTCCGGTGCGCTCTAACTCCTTGATAGTTTTCGGATTTGCCAGCAGGGGCTGTTCAGTCTGCAGCACATACCCGGTCAGCCCTTTGTCCATCCTATGAAAAAAGGAACTGTTGGTATCAAATTGATCCACCATGTAGGGAAGGGTGAGCGATTTTGTATCCAAATCATACAGGGCAATATAGAAGTTGTCCGCAGTCATCAGGTTATCGACGATTGCATGAATGAGTTCAAAAAATTCTTTCAGATTATGCGTAGCGTTTGCCGCTTCTGATATTTTGTATGTCGCTTTTTTGATCTTCTCAGATTTTTGACGTTCCGTTGTATCTTCAGCGACTGTCAGATAGTGTGTGATCTCGTTACGCTCATTCCAAATAGGGCTGATCACGGCTGAGGCGGCATAGGTATCCCCGTCATTTTTTTTATATTCGATCTCCCCTCGCCACTCGCCGCTGTTTTGGATAATTTCCCATTGACGGATGAACTCCTTTATCGGCGTATGTCCCGGCTTTAATATCGTAAGCGTTTTCCCGATTACCTCATCTGGAAAGTAGCCGGTGATCTCGATAAATCGAGGGTTAATATAATCGATATAGCCGTATATGTCTGTGATCAAAATGATATTCGGGCTTTGCTCCACAACGAGAGATAATTTATTGAGCTTTTCGGTGATATGCCTTTGAACTTGCCTAACTTCCGCTTCATGTAACTCACGCTCAATAACAGATGTCAACCGAACCAAATTATCCTTCAGAATATAGTCGTGCGCGCCGCTCCTCATTAACTCTACGGCAGCCTCTTCGCCAATGCTGTCTGAGACCACGATAAAGGGAAGGTCTATTTTCATCTCTTTGAGAAGATTCAAGGCATTAAGACCGCTAAAATTCGACAGAAAATAATTCGATATGACCAGGTCCCAGGATTCCGTCTCAAGAGCCTCCCGCATATCATACTGATTTCCGACGACTTTATACTCTATATCTCTATAATGACTACGGAGATAGCGCGTCAACTGCAAAATATCATCTTCACAATCTTCTATTACCAAAAACTTTATTGAATCTATCATCTTATATACCCATAAAAATACGACCGTTCCTGGATCGTATATCGAATTATAATTTAAATGTTTACTGAAAATTCTTGTCGGGCAAATTTATTTTATGTGATAAATGAAAGTATCAATACGGACGCTTTTATTATATAGATTCATAGTAGAAATCACAAATAAAAATATCGAAATCAATCGATTTATTCATATCTGCGAAGCGATGATAATGGATCATAGGTCAGAAATAACGCTGAGCTATTCGCAACACGATATAAAAAATTCCAAAAAAAAAGGGAAGCCTCTTCGACTTCCCTTTTTCGATACAAGATAGATACAAAACGACTCAATCTTGATCCTTTTCTTTGTCCATTTTCTCGTCCGTTTTTTCGCCACCCTCAAATTCTTCAGGAGACTTGTTCATATTTTCCAACATCCAGCGGGCATCATCGGCAAGCTCGCTATCGGGATATTTTTCTATCAGAATGCCGAACGCTTCTTTTGCCTTATCTCGTTCCGTCAGTTGTTCCGAATAGACGAATCCGATCATAAATTGCGCTTTATAAGCGTGTTCAGTTTCTGGGTATTGCTGGACGATTGCCTCATAAAGCAACAACGCCTTACGAGGATCCTTAGAGTTCTGAGCCTCGTCGAACAACTCCTTGGGGCTTTTCTTTTCGACAAAATTTTCCTCAAAAAATTCATATCCATAATTTTTCTTTAATTCAACGCCCAGATTGTCGATCGACTCTTTCAAATGTTGCGGTTTAAGGATCGATTCGATCTGCGTTTTTACCTCGTCAAAAGGCTTCTCCCGTCGATCTTGCATCTCCACAATCTCAATGATATGATAGCCTTTTGTTGATTCTATCGGGTCGCTGACCGTGTTCAGGGATAAAGCAAACGCGGCTGTCTTAAAATCATCCGACTTGCCCACATACGGGATATAGTTGTTATTCTCAGACAAGAAGCCCATCAAACCGCCTCGTTTTGCGGTTGGCTCGTCAATCGATTCCTCTTTAGCGATATCCTCAAATTTTTCTCCATCCTCAAGCCGTTTCTTTATCGATTTCGCGCCATTTTCATCTTCCGTAACGATTTGGCGAACCTTTATTTTTTTCTCATCGACAAACTCATCTTTGTGCGTGTCATAATATTCTTGCAATTGATCGTCAGTTAAGACCGATTTTTCTTGCACTTCCCGTTTATAATATTCACGCAGGATGACCCGCCGATTCAGGTCTTCCATTTGCTTTACTACATTTTCATCTTTATCCATATCGATGTCCAGCGCGTGGAAATACATCAACTCATTTAGTATCAAACGGTCTAAAAAATCCTTTCGACCTTTTGGACCGGTGAATTGATGCTTTTGCATGGGCGGAACCTTTGCCAACTCTTCCTCAAAATAGTTCAAGGTGATTTCCATATCACCTACTTTTGCCACCACTTTATTGCCCTCGTCACCCTTTTCCGCTTCTTCGGCGATACTACATCCGCAAGAAATCCACAAAAAACAGATCATGGTCAAATTTGATAGGAACAACTTTGTCATTTTCATAAGAATTTCCCAACCTCCCCTTTATTCGATATTCGATTATTTCTCAGTTTTTTTATTTTTCGGTTTTTTCTTATCGTCGGATTTCGACGACGACGATGAATCTACAGAGCTTTTTGGCTTTTCGGCTTGAGCCTGTTTTTTATATTTTTTCCCTCGATAATCCGTGGTATAAAAACCAGACCCTTTGAATATCAAACCGCCGCCGCCGCTAATCAGACGCTCTACATTTTCAATGTGACATTTGGGACAAACAGAAATCGGCTCTTCCGTCATGGATTGAAATTTCTCAAATCGATAACCGCATGCCTCGCAATGATATTCATAAGTCGGCATAGCCCTACCTCGCAACTTACCTTTCAAATCGAAAATATCGCATTATTTAAAAAATTCGTTTATAAACTAAAAACCCCGCTTCTTTAATGAACCGGGGGATGCCAACTTATCAAGCGAGTATGAATGGTGCCGAAGGGGGGACTCGAACCCCCACGAGCTTAAAGCTCACTGAACCCTGAATCCAGCGCGTCTACCAATTTCACCACTTCGGCTCCATTTCACTCATATCCCTTTATTAATTAGGGTAAGAAAGATACGGCTATCAGATAAGGTTGTCAAGTGAAATTTACAGAAAATTTGATAATGGGATAAAAATTTCCAGCCGATACTGTGCGTATCTACTCAAAAACGTGCATAAAGTTTTAAGCGACTACACCGTGATATATCCCTTGTGCAGCATGTCTCTCATAGCTTGATAGGATGAGTTAAACGCAGTCGCAATAGCACCAAATTTTTTCCGAGCCGCTATATCGCCAACCAAATAGAGTCCCTTTCGATTCATTTCCTTCATCCAGATTAGGCATATCGTCAATGACATCAATGCCGGCAGTTTTCAGAAAATTGTTGGGGCTTGTGCCGCCAAGCGCGTACACAATATGATCCACATGCTCCATGCCTTTTCTATTATAACTCTTTTCCGCGTTCTCTGTCAGGCTAAAGGATCAAGAAATATTTTCAGAGGAGGATGGACAACTCTTTCCTGCATGAGAGCATGCGTGACAGCCGCCTGGGCGCATTTCCAATACATCGCAGTTATCCGGTATATCCGGAGAATTTTTTCGTACATATTGCATCACCAGGAACCAGCCGATCATCATCAAAGAGACGACGATCGGAGCAAGGATTAAATGAAAGAGCATCTCAGCCTCCAAGACCGGCAAATCCCATGAACGCCAAGGATAAAATTCCAGCGACCATCAGCGTCATGGCAGTGCCTTTGATCACATTTGGAGTCTCGGCAAGCTCCAATTCTTCACGAATTCCCGCCATCAAAACGAGAGCCAGAGAAAATCCAGCACCGGCTCCCAATGCGAATACCAGACATTGCACCAAGTTGTATTCTCGGCTTGTTTGGAACAGAGTCAATCCCAAGATCGCGCAGTTCGTAGTGATCAGCGGGAGAAAAATGCCCAGAGCTTGAAATAACGCAGGGCTGAATTTTTTGATGAACATCTCCACCAATTGCACAGACGAGGCGATAACCACAATATAGGAAATCAATTGCAGGTAGGGCGCGTTGATCGCCAACAACGCTTTATGGATGCCGAACGCGCATGTGGAGCTGACCAACATCACGAATGTGACTGCCATGCCCATGCGCGCCGCGGTCTCGATCTTACCGGAAACGCCCAGAAAAGGACAAATTCCCAAAAAGTAGCTTAGGACAAAATTGTTGATCAGACACGCGCTGATAAAAATAAACATCGGTGAATCGGGACTCATGACGCAGTCTCCTTAATACGTTGGTTAGTATATTAGTTACGCTTGCTCAGACGACTGAAAATTAACGTCCATAACGCGGGTTTACCTTCTTCTTTGCGCTCTTTTAACCAGTTAAAAAGCAGAAGCCACCCGCCCAGGACAAAAAATGCGCCTCCGGGGAGAACCATAATCACCCAGGGCTCAAAATTGGGTCCGAACACCGATATCCCGATAAATGTGCCGTTGCCCAAAACTTCTCGGACAATCCCCAAACTCAGAACAGCTATCGTGAATCCCATGCCCATGCCCAGCGCGTCTAAGATCGCCTTTCCGACACTGTTCTTAGAGGCAAACGCTTCTGCGCGACCGAGGATCATGCAGTTCACCACGATCAACGAAATGAAAGCTCCAAGTGCCTTATGCACCTCGATGCTTATCGCTTGCAGGAGATATTCCGCGACGGTGACAAATGTGGCGATGATCAAGATATAGGTGGCGATACGCACCTGCTTAGGTATTAATTTTCGGATCAAGGAAACCAATGCGCTGGACATGACCAGCACGAATGTCGAGGCTAACCCGATGGCTAAAGCGTTGACGACACCTAACTATATATGTTAAATCTTCTTACGTAGATTTCGAAAGTAAATAATTCAAAAAGCCGGACTTATAACTTGTTGCAAATAGGCGGAACTTAATTGCTTTTTAACAATTCCAGATTTTTGATAATAATCGGAGCGTGTTTCGCCGAACTGATCCGAAGAATATTTGCCACGGCTCGAGAGGAAATTGTCGCGCCTGTGATAGCATCTATCTGCCACTCCTCGGTTTTCTCTCCTGGTTTGACCAAGAGAATCGGGTTGCGCATTGTCTGCCTATCATCGGCTAAGGAGACGTCCAACGCCACGAAATTTTTCAGAAAAATCGGATCCTTCTCGATCTTGTCACCCAGACCGGGCGTTTCTTTACTCTCCAGCACCTTTATGCCGATAATGCACTCCTTGTCCGGAGAGTAGCCGTAGAGTAATTTCAAGGTCTCTTGAAATCCCTGACCAGCGGCTTCCATAGCCACGCCGACCAGCTCGCCATTGGCGTTATAGCCTGCGTAGTATTTAAATAGCTTCTCGCCCTCGCCTTCCGGATGCACAAACTCACCGGATGCATCCAATACATACGCTGTTTTTTGCGTTGCCCCCGGCAAGACCTGGAAGATAGATTGCTCCAACACCCGCGCTTTGTTTATGGTAATGATCGGCAAGGTGAATTGAAACGTCAGCACGATCAATATACCGGCGGCAAACCCGATCCCGCCCATTGAGGAGACCATTTGCAGGCTGCTCGCCTGTTCCGCTTGTGGAGCGGCTTCATTTTGATTTGTGTTTGACATGGTTCAATTTCCATTGATTAAATTGGTTAAATTAAAATCGCAATCTTATGCGGAAGTTATTTATGCGCGCCGTAAATTTTCGGCTGCGTCATTCGGTTAATCAGAGGCGTCGCGCCGTTCATTAATAGGATAGAATACATCACTCCTTCCGGCAATCCGCCGAACAGCCGGATCACTACCACCAAGAAGCCGATACCAATACCAAAAATCCAACAGCCTTTTTGCGTGATAGGCGACGTGACCATGTCGGTCGCCATAAAGACCGCGCCCAACATCATGCCGCCGGAAAAAATTTGGAATATAGACGAGGGATAGACGCCTGGAGAAATCAGATTTAAGATAACAGAAAAGATAAATACGGTTCCGAATATGCTGACCGGAATGCGCCAGTTCAACATCTTACGGAAAGCTAAATATAAACCTGCCAATAAGATAACGATCCCGCAAGTCTCCCCCAGGGAGCCCGCTGTATTCCCGATCAACAAGTCCATCGTATGGGTTGTCAGACCCTCGAATTTCATTTTTGCCAACGGCGTCGCGGTGGTCACCACATCAACGTTGCTTTTAAAAAACGGGAATGTGAAGTTTGCGCCTTTCACCTGAAAAAAATCGCTCAAATTGGATTGTGGTGCCCAGGTGGTGATTGCTACCGGGAAAGCGGATTGCACAAATGCCCTGCCGACCAATGCAGGATTGAAAATATTATATCCGATTCCGCCAAAAATTAATTTGCCGAGGGCAATCGAAACCACGCCTCCCAGAAAAGCCATCCACAATTGAATACCGGGCGGAAGCGTCAAAGCCAGCAATATACCGGTGATCAACGCGCTGCCGTCTTTGATCGTATCCCGCGTAAAAACCCATTCGGTGAGAAGCGTCCCAGCCACGCAAGCGGTGGTGACAAGCAGCGCGCTGATCCCGAAATAATAGACTGCTGCGACAAGAATCGGAATCATGGCGTAAACCACCTGCCACATAATATAAGTCGTATCTTCTCGCTGCTTCAAAAAAGGCGATGTGGATAAAAGCAGCAAAGGCTTCTTTTGTTTCATTTTCAAGACCTTTTCAACGTAGATTCTTAGTCAAACCTCTCATGGTCTTTATCTTAAACGATGACAAGACATAGGTTTACTAAAAAAGTTTAAAGGGGAATTTGCCTGAACTTATGATTTTTTACCCGCCCGCTCACGCGCCTGCTTCTCCCTCAGCATCCCTTTTGCGACCCGAAAACGCTGCACAAGTGGGATGGACGAAGGGCAGACATAGGAGCATGAGGCGCACTCAATACAGTCCATGAGATGAAAATCCATCATCTCTTCATAGCGTTTGACCCGAGCGAACGATCCCAGACGGCTGGGATTCAAGAATACCGGACACGCGTCTATACATCGGGAGCAGCGGATGCACGCCCGCTCTTTTCTGGGAAAAACCTCTTTATCCGTCAAGGCGACGATTCCCGATGTGCCTTTCATAATCGGCACATCTAAAAAGGATTGCGGTGCGCCCATCATGGGACCGCCAAACAGAAGTTGCCGAGTATTTTCTTTTAATCCACCACAATAATCCAGAACTTGGTTCAGCTTCATTCCCAATGGAATCATCAGATTCGCGGGACGATGGATTCCAGGACCGGTAATAGTGACCACTCTCTCGATCAGGGGTTTTCCGTGCTTGAACAGATCGCCGATGCCGACCAATGTGCCGACGTTATGAACCACCACTTCCGCGTCAATCGGAAGTTTACCGCTCGGAACATCGCGCTTCAGAATCGCTGTGATGAGCATCTTTTCTGCGCCCTGGGGATATTTGGTCTGGACCGGTGCCACCTCGCAAGCCATATCGGATGGTATCACCTGCCGCAGATATTCGATAGCGTCCGGCTTATTGGTCTCGATCCCGATGTAGGCTTTCTCCGCGCCCAATATTTTCATACTGATGCGGATTCCTAAAAGCATGGAATCTGCCTGCTCCAACATCATGCGATGATCTGTCGTCAGATAGGGTTCGCATTCAGCCGCGTTGATAATAAAAAATCTCGCTTTTTTACCCGGGGGAACTGCAAGTTTGACATGTGTAGGAAAAGCAGCTCCTCCCAAACCGACAAATCCGCCCATCTGAATTTCACGAAGAGCTTCTTTCGGAGATATTTTCTCCCAGTCAATTTTCCGTTCATTGTGCAAAGTTTGGGGGGAATATGGATCGCGCTCGATAATTATAGATTTAACCAAATTTCCGGAGGGGTGATTTCGAGATTCGATAGCCTTCACCTTACCAGTCACAGAAGCATGCAGCGTTGCCGAGACAAATCCGCTCGCTTCCGCGATCAACTGACCTCGATAGACCTTATCCCCTGGCTTGACCACAGCCCGAGATGGTCCCCCCAAATGTTGGCTGAGCGGCAATACGTATTCGTTCGTAAACGGTATACGCTCAATCGGCAGATTTTTTGTATAATCCTTGAACTCTGCCGGATGAATCCCGTGCCGGAAGGTTTTCACCTTTTCAATCATAGCCGATGCTGACATTCGTTTTACTCGCGCTTAAGGTTTGAATTATCCGCAGATTACGCGGATTAAACAGATTTTGCAGAGAGGCTTTCCCGTATCGATTTCGCAAAATCACCGTTATCTTGTTGTTCACAATAAGCCTTGAGCTTATCGGTCAGACGGCGGTGGTAAATTTGCAGTTGGTTTTGGTCTAAATCAGCCAACTTTGTCTCATATTCGGACGTCAATTGTTCTTTTTTCCGATCAAAATCGGACTCAATCTCCAGTCTCGCCTTTTCGATGATCTCCTCATTTGCCTTGGAGTTCACTCCAGCCAGCAGTTGTAAAGTCCTCCAGAAACGTTGCCGGCTCTCGGTATCTCGGACCACCTCTTCCGTAACCATAAATCGAGTCACTTCTCCATTATTATCAAGCACATCCACGCACGGCTTACAGACCTCTCGCTCCTCTTCATCCAGCTCTAAATATTCGATGATCGACTTCATGGAGCTATTCCATTCGCCCTTAGCAATAAATTCAAAATTGTGCTTGAACCGGGTCTCAAATGCGGCCCAATCGGCAAAAGTGCAGTCTCGCTCCGCGAGATCGTCATGTTCCCACACGCCTGTTGCCCAATCCTTTTCGACAGCGGGATTAGCGGATAGATCCATGGTGTCTTTTTCTGGATTATATGTGAAGATCGGAAAAACGCGACCATTCACAGCGAGACGAGCCTGTTCAATAACCTGGTCTGGAGCAATTCCATGGCTCTGTGGCTCAGGCGCGTAGATATGGAAAAGTGCGGGACCTTGTCTCGTCAATCCCTCCTTGATCCCCTGCATCAGATGACCGGGCATGGCGATTGAGGACTGTGCCACAAAAGCATTGTGCTGTAGCGACACCAGGAGAGCCAACTCCTTGCGCACTGTCATCCCACGATCCTTTCGGTCAGTGAGAAAAGAGGCGGAATTGGGTTGCCCCCCAGTCGCTGAATAGCCCTGTGTGTCCAAAACCAATATCTTAATAGGAAGTTGGCTACGCAACAGTCGCGAGATCGATTCAAATCCAGCGTCTCCCATAGCCCCATCGCCGCCCACAACCACCATTGGCGGACAGATTGCAAGCTCCTCTTCTGTAAAGTCGAGCCAATCGAAATTCTCGAAAAATGTATCATGCTCGTCGGGACGATAGCTGTCATTGAGCTCCAGTTCCGCAATCCGCACATCCTTAAAAGTATCACTCATCTTGCGCATAATGCTTTCAAACAATCCTTCCGCCAACGCTCCCGCATCGCTGTAAAGATTGCTCGCCCATGGGAATGGAAACGGATTATACGGATATGTTCCGCCCCAAAACAAAACGCTGCCGGTAGCGAGAGCCATTGCCATCCGCGCCCGTCCGTTGCCATGAGCACCTGCTTGATACAGATCGCGTAGTTCTGTCAGCCGGTTCGCGGAATCGGTCAATCGTTTCAGTTGATCCTTATTGATCTCTTTCCGAAATCCGTCTTGGTCTAAAATATCCGCCAGCGCGTTCAGATCAACGCCCCGACGTTTGATCCCGGATAGCTTCTTTCCGAATTGCTCGAAGTCGTTGATCTTTATCGAATCTTCCACTTTCCCCTGAATTTTATCCTGTATCTCGGAGATCAGGTCGGATAACTTTTTGATCATCGATTCGATACTGGGTCGCATTGTCGCCTCGACCGCGGAAGCAAGCAGATGGATCGCAATCCTCGACCCACTTCCCGGAAAAGCACCATCGCCGCCAATAATAGCTTGTCGCACGTTCTTATTAAATAGGTGATAGACCCATGTTTCCGGATCGTCTAAGGAGATATACTTCTCCAACCGTTCTTGAGGGACGTCCGGCAATTGCATAAAAAGTTCCCAATTTTGGCGATAGACCGTGACCAACTCCTCGGTCTGATCAACCATTTCCAGCGCGTCGCTACCAAAAACTTTTTGACAAAGATCGCTCTCTTTTCCGCTCTGGGGATCAAATACGATCGAGAGAACCAGGCCGGAACCTTTCTTTTCTTTCTCCGAGTCGTCAAAAAATTTCTGCGAGCGAATAATTGGGAAATGCTCGATCGCGTCATGAACCGCGTGGAAATCCGCCTCCATATCACTCAATTTGTCGCCGGTCAGACCCATCATCTTCATCAATTTAGCGAAAGCCTCTTTTAGCAAAGTGCCCATAGTTTGATATTGCCCATCACCGCCTCTGGCAAATATTTTATGCGCTTGTTTTGCCAGATGATCTGCGGCTCTTTGCAGTTGCGCTACGGGCTTACCATTTGCTTGGCAACATGTTACAGCGGTTTTAATTATCGAGCCAAAGTCTTGGACAGTCGCGGACATACCCGCGTCCAAACAGTGCGCCAGAGAGAGAGGGTTGTCTTTGTATGCTTCAGAAATAACCTTCGGAAGCCGAGCGCGATAGGGAGTCATATCTCGAAAACTGCCGCTGGATCCCGGAATAATTCCCGTCGCCACAAATGGGTCTGGTGTAAGCTGATCTTGCCCGCCGGTTTCATATAGATAGCCGGTCATGTCCCAAAAGCGAGCCAAATCAAAAATCGTATGATCAGGTCGTTTCACCTCTTTCACTGTCCAGGGCGCGTCCGGTTCCAGTTTCACATCATGTCCGACTGATGGGAATGACTTCCATTCGATCTCCTCTACAGACTCGCCTCCTTGAATCATCACTTTGAGATTATCGACCGCGAGATAGTGCGCCTCGCCAAACTGCCGCTCCAATTCGAGGCGATACTGGGAATGGATCGGCTTCATATCTTGCAGCTTGATATCAGGAAAAACCTTCAAAAAAGCACCGACCAACGCCTGATTCGCCATCTGCTCACCGTAGGCAGCTGTGGTCGCAATATTTTGTGCGATGTGGCGGGCATTGAGATAAAAAATCTTAAGCTCACGAGACTGAACAAATTTTCGGAACGTTTCGCTCAGGCTCCGCCAAAATTTTTCCGGCTCCAACTCGGTATGAACAACCAAGGATCCGCCCTGCTTCAGTGCGGAAAACATGTCCAAATTTTCCAAAATTTTGGCGTTGGAGACCAGAGCCGCGTCCACTTTATCAGTCAGATGGGCAGGATTTTTCCGATCCTCTGAATAAATAATAGTATAGACAGTGGGTTGCAGACTCAGATTGGAACCATATTCTGGATAGGTTTTGACCCGCCAATCCAGTGCTTCGGAAATCGATTTCGCCAATAGAGTTCCGGCGAGTGTCCCGCCCGCCCCAGCAACGGAAAATAGCTGGAAAGAACGATACTTTTGCGTATGCGACGTGATGTGAGCGTCGCCTGTCAAAGATAAGCGATCCAGATCGGGATAGCCCTTCAGCAGTTGTTGTTGCAACGCCTCTACCATCGGAAGTTGGACGTCGTCACGTGTGAAGCGAATTCCAACATAAAAATTTTTTTTATTATCACCGGCAGAAAGCATATTTTTATAAGCCGCTACCAACTCCGAAAAAGAGGGGTTCCGACCCCCGATTCCATAAGTCCCCGAGTAGAATTGCGGACGATCTTGCAGACTTTTGTATGTCGGATATTCCGAATAAAGCGGCTGTTCTGCCAGCCCGTTCTCTATTGATTTATCGACAGCGCACCGGATTTCCTTCAAAATCGGCAGGTCCTCGGATAGTGGCTGATCGACCCGTTCCAAAATTGTCGCGGCTTTCTTACCCTTTAGACATTGAGCGATCAAATCGCCGGGAAAGGGGCGAAACGCAGTCACGTTCAATACGCCAACTTTTATTTGTTCATGATCGCGCATATAATCTGCCACGGCTTCCAGGCTCTCTATAACCGACCCTTGAGCGATAATCACGTAATCCGCGTCGTCGCAGCGATATTCTTGGACGCGGGCGTAGGAGCGACCGGTCAGATCGGCAAATTCCGACATGGATTGATCGATAAATTTGGCGATATGGTCAAAGAAAAAAGGTCTCTGAGCCGCGAGTGCCTGGAAAAAACAATCATGATCTTGCACCGCGCCGATACCAGCCGGACGATCCAGATCAAACAGTTCTGGAATACGCCGTCTTTTCTCACCGAAGAGAATGGACTGCGACTGCGTGGGACACTCGATCATATCGCTCGGATCGCCGAGATATTTTTTCACCAAATCCGCTTCGGGAATATGGGCTGTCTGCACCGAATGGCTGGTATAATAGCTATCTTGCGCCACAATACCGGGGTTCAGAGCCAACTCTGCCACCCGGTGGGCGATAAGGGAAAAGTCCGCGGCTTCTTGCACATTTTTAGCAAAAAGTTGGAACAGACCCGCGTCCGCCACGCTGTGATAATCGTCATGCCCGCCGTGCAAACTATTGGCTTGTTTGGTGATAGCCCGGCAGGTGACGTTGACCGTATAGGTCAGATGCTTGCCCGCGGCCGCGTAGAGCGATTCGTGCATATTCGCCAATGAGCCGCCTCCGGTGAACATGGTCGAGCGCAATCCGGCTAACGCGTAGCCGGCTGTCAGACCCGCAACCGATTCTGGGCTTCCGGTCTCTCGAAACAGCGTCAAACCTGCTCGGAGTTTATTCGCTATCTGAGCGATGTTCGGCGTCGGGAAAATCGTGGCAGCGGATCCAGCGAGCGTTTCTACGGCAATAACCGCGGAATGGCCTTGGACAGCTCTTCTCTCACCTGCGAAAACCGCCTTTTTTTTCTTTTCTTTCGATCTTTTGAAAAACATAAATTTATCCGCCGTGATTGGTTAAATAACGAATTATAGGTCGTCGTATAATTCAGGAAACTGCTGCGCTTCAATCCAGACAATCGCGCTGGTCGGACAGCGAAAAGTGGCAATTGAGGTCTGAAGGTCTAATTTTTTTATATCCAGCGCGGGCAGATTGTTCTTCATCTCCAATAAACCGGTTGGCGCGTCAGCAACGCATCGACCGCAAGCCGTGCAAGCGACGGAACATAGGGCTTCCGCCTCCTCTCCGGCAAGCAGTGATTTGCATTGAACGATCAAGTGGCGACTCAAGGGCATAATCTCAAATAATTTTTTGGGACAGACTGTGACGCAATCGCCACAAGCTGTGCATTTTGAGACGTCTACGACTGGCAGACCATTTGGTGCCATCTGGATCGCTCCAAATCCGCAGACTTCTTCACAATCGCTCAATCCGATACATCCGAATGCGCATCCCTTGGGACCGCCGGTCACAGCCGCGGCGGATCGACAGGAGGAAAAACCTTCGTAAGCCGCGGCTTGTGAGGCGACATCTGATCCGCCTGCGCATAAAAGCCGAGCGACTTTTTTTTCTGCAGACCCAGCGTCAATGCCGAGATAATTTGCAATAAATTCAGCGGTGGCTGTTCCCCCGACGGTGCAGCGGCTCGGCTCAATCTCTCCTTTTACCACCGAATCGGCAAAACTTCGGCAACCCGCCGCGCCACATGCGCCGCAATTTGCGCCCGGCAGTGCTTCTTCCACAGCGTCAATACGCGGGTCTTCAAACACCTTTAGCTTGGCGTTGGCAACTGCCAGCACCAATGCCAATACCACACTCAATCCGAAAATAAAACCGATTGCCGTAATTGTTTCCATAAGTGGGCCAGGTCCTTTTGGGTCAACGGGGTCAACTCTTTTTAATTAAATGGTTCCGCTCGTTTAATCAACTCATCCAATCCCGGCTCATTTGAATCTTTCGGTTTTCCAGGATGAATGACTCTGACCGGGCATTTCTCTGCCGCGACTACCAAATCGGCATACGTCCCCGCGCTCAAGTCTTTGATATACGCTTGTTTGTTGTCGTCGTAGGCAAACATCGCGCTATTGCGAGTGATGCATTCGTTGCACGTTGCGCACATTGGCGTGTCGATATAGGGATCGTCAAAGGACTCCTCCTCTTCATCTTCTTCATCAGCAACATCATGATCAGTGCCGGAGACTTCGACTTCCTTAACCGAATCTTCTGACGGAGCGACATGCTTTGGAGACGAAGACGGGGCAAGGGAAATCAGCGGCGCGGACGTTCCTTCAGTCAATAACCCAGCCGCTATCCGAGAAACGATTGTTTCCGTCATTTCCGCTACAGTCTTGTCCAACTCATCCTGATGCGCCTGTTGAATTGCGGCGATTTCCAGCTGCTTTTCTTCTTCGAGCCTCTCTTTCTCTGCATGAATCACCTTTTGGACATGAGAGTTGTTGATTCCAGCCAACTCTTGCAGAGACCTCCAGCCGTTCATCGACGAGTATATAGTCGAGATCAATTTTTCCGAGACAACCGCTCTCCATAAAATCCCGTTATGGTCCACGAGAGAAATATAGGGAATTTTGCCTTTGACGTCATCCATCTTTAGATAATCGTCGATAGGAGCCATTGCATTATTCCA
Organism: Candidatus Cloacimonetes bacterium 4572_55; assembly: GCA_002084765.1. Classification (GTDB taxonomy): domain Bacteria; phylum 4572-55; class 4572-55; order 4572-55; family 4572-55; genus 4572-55. The sequence continues at coordinate 37,372 of NBMB01000034.1, forward strand.
GCTTGACTTTGGCACAGGCATGAAATAATCGACAAAATCGCTGTTCAATGCCAAAAAATCGGCTAAAGTAAAACAGAACTCTCGCTCTGTCTCTTCATTACCCCCACCGCCTGTAACCTGGACGACCACGGATTCAGTGGACCATTCGGATTCCGGCTGCGGCGTGGACGAGAGATCAAAACGCTCTGCCCAACTTGCCCCAGTCGGGTTGAAATCAAACGCTGGCACGGCTCGGGATTCCAGCGCGGACGCGGTATGCAGATAGGTCGAAATCCGCGGGCTGTCGTCAATGTAAACATGAAAAAGCGCAGGACCTTGATAAGCCAAACCTTTCTCAAAACCCGATATCAAATGCTCTGTATGAGAAGCTGTTGTCTGCATGACATAAAGATTGCCTTGCATCATAGCTCGCTGCGCCAACTTAGAGCCGGTTTTGTTTGTGCGTATCAACACCTTAATCGGCAAGCCCTTGTTCGCTATTTCAAGCAGAGCGTATCGGTTTTCCGCGTCCAATTTATCGACCGTCATATCGACCAAAATCGGCAAGGACAAAGCCAGATCATTCTCGTCCAGATTCGCCTCAATTATTTTGTCAAATTTAACATATTTGCTATTGATCTCCAAATAAGCGGTGCGAGCCGCTGTAATGAATTGGAGCAGGTCGGGCAGTTGGTCTCGCCATATTTTCAGCGCGGAAACGCAATCATGGGCTTTGATTTTATCCACAGTTGCGTTTTTAAATTTTCCCCAATAGTTCCGCAGTGTCCGGAGATTTTTTTCCATACGTCTCCGCCGCTCTACAGGCAAAAAATTTGTACTCTTCACACTGGAAAGAACGTTGGAAAGGGCGTTGTAATCAATCTCTGCCGCGCCCATAGAGGCTTTCAGATATTCGGGCCTCTTCGCTTTTCCAGATTTGGCGTCGTCAACTCGCAGAATGTCGTCTAATTTGGCGATAAGCTCTGTCACCTCTTTATCGATTTCCTTATTCGACGAATCCCATGAAGAGCTCCATAAGTACCCGAAAAGAGCTCCAATCGATTTGTCGCTGCATGTCAAGACGCGACCCTCAAGTCCGAGAGTTTGCTTTGCGGTTTTTAGATAGCCCAGGGTCGCTTCTTTTTTCTTCTCATCGATTTTTGACGCCAACTTTTCAGACCCTATTTGCCACAGGTCTGCCAACGTATAAATCTTATTCGGATCTGTCCACGATTTCATCTCGACTTCCAAGCGTAAGAGCGCACGCCGCAATTTTTCTCCCTCATCGCCCTCTGCGCCGATTTTTTCTATCAGCTCGTCGATCATGCGGCTGAGCGGAACGGGTCGTTCGGAATTTCCTCCTATAATAACGGGATAATTCAGCCGCGCTTTCTTCTCATCAAGATAGGGATAAAGGAGCACCGGAGTAAAATGAGACATGGCACTTTTCTTTTTGTCGCCGCCTTTCCGGAAAAAGGTTTGTATCTCTTTTAGGCTGACAGAACCTAAATTTTCATCTTCTACTTCACGAATGGGTCGAACGTTGACCCCTATTTTTGTTTCCACGTCGCTCTCCTCATGAAAGTTTATGACCTCGTTAAGTATATTCTATTTAGTGGGCTGCGATCCCAAATTTATCAAACTCTCTGTTCAGTGCCTGTTCGATCAACTCAGGGGTCTGAGCGCGCTTCGGACGTCTCAGATCTTCATAGACCGGAGCATTTTTATCTTGATAAAGGACGCCTATCGGATACATTTCGGCTGTGCAAAAATTGCGAGCCGCGTTGAGATCGACCGGGTCGTGATCTATGTGATTTTTAAATATCCGTTTGAGCATATCGCTGAGTTGCACCGTAGTCGGATGCGTCAACAACTGGAGATTGCTCGGATCTTTGATAAACTTGTCGTACGCGGTCGGGTTATAGGTCGGACAGCGTTGAAGAACCCGAATAAAAGAAAATCCTCGATGTTGAAACGCCAGTTTGATAATTTGATACAACACATCGGGAATCCAATCCGCGGCAAGCGCGACAAAAGACGCGTTGGCGACGCCGAGCGTCGCGCAGATGGGGTTTAATGAGGACAAAGTCACGCCGTTCGACGACTTTGGCGACGTTTTTGTCACCAAACCTTTCGGCGACGTAGGCGATACCTGCGATTTTGTGAAACCGTAAATCCGGTTATCATGGACAATCGCCACCATATCCATATTATAACGAATCGCGTGAATCCAATGCCCAGCACCAGCACTGAAGCAATCGCCATCTCCCATATTGACGAAAACATTCAGGTCCGGGCGACGCATCTTGACGCCTTCGGCAACTGGCAACGCGCGACCGTGTAACCCCTGAAAGCCGTATGTATTCATATTAGCGGGAAATTGGCTCGCGCAGCCCACTCCAGATACAAAAACCGTTTTTTCCGGCGGAATTTGCTCCTCATGACAGAGCTTCTGCACCGCTGTCAATATGGCGTAATCCCCGCACCCAGGACACCATCTTGGTTTTTCGCCGGTATAATCATCCAAATCGTGATGCGTTTTTTCTAAATCATCAAGGACACATTGTGTATTTAGACCAAACACGGGTGACTCCTTAGAACGTATGAAAAATAATTCAATAGCGTGAATCTATTTTCAAGTTTCAAACTTCAAGTTTTAGAGTAGCGTCTATTCTAATAAAACCAATTAAAAAGTCAATGATTATTCTGTCAAATAGGTGAATTTTTTTTAAATTTTATACATGAGTCCCTTCCCGCTAGCTTGTCTGGTTTATTCGTGCTTCCAAAGACCTTCGCTACTTAGAATTTAGGGTAATCAATCCAATTCAACCATTTTTTGTTGGATTTCTAACAAATTTCTCAAACGGGCGATATAATTCAATTTTTCTTTTTGCAACTGCCTCACATCCTGCATCAAACGCATTCGATCTCGCAACAGCTCTTCATTACCTGTTTTTGACAACTTTTCCAAATCGAGAGATAAGCCGTCGTCAGCTTCCTCTTCGAGTCCGATAAGCCGAGTCATCGAGCTTGTCATTGCTCGAATCTTCAGCTCCAGTCCCCGCCGATCAGATCGCAACTGCTCGACCTGCATCAACAAATCTTGCTGCTCTTTTCGATTCGACCCCATCAATTTGTCGCTCTCTTGCTTCGCGGACAGGATGATCTCCTCAGCCTTTCTTTCCGCGTCAGCCTTCGACGATTTTTTCATCTTGTTCATCATTATCAGCGCGTCCCGCAGATCGCGGTCGATCTTAATATAGCCATTCAGCCGATTCTGGCTCAAATTCATCTGTTTTTGCAAACTATCGCTTTTGCGGACAAGGCTCTCGAGTTCTTCCGCGATCATTTCCAAGAAAGCGTCTACCTCATCTCGATTATAACCTCGAAAAGCGCGTCTAAATTCTTGCTTACGAATATCCAAAGGGGAAATATTCACCGTTCATCTCCTCTGTCCAAAGATCGCCGTTCCAATTCTCACCAACGTCGCGCCTTCTTCCACAGCGACCATATAGTCGTTGGTCATTCCCATAGATAAATGCGTCATATCTACCCGCGGCAAACCCAATCCCGAAATATGATTCCGCAGTTGACGCAATCTGCTGAACATGGGACGAACAATCTCTGGGTCAATCACAAAGGCACCGATCGTCATCAGCCCAAAAATATGGAGACCGGGCAATCGAGAGACGCATCGAACCAACTCCTCAGCGCGGTCAGGTTCGACGCCGAATTTCGAGGCTTCCCCAGATGTATTCACTTGGATGAGAATTCTGACTTCTTCTCTGCCTATTTTCTCGGCATGACGAGAGATCGCCTCTGCCAGCCGCAAACTGTCAACTGAGTGGATACAGTCAAAAAGTTCTAAGGCATATTTCACTTTATTTGTTTGGAGATGACCAACAAGGTGGCGGGTGACAGGCAGGTCGTTCAACAGGGGGCTTTTTTTCTGAAATTCCTGGACGCGATTTTCACCGATGTGCTTAATGCCAATCTCGACTGCCTGACGGATGAGATGAACCGGGCGCGTTTTTGTTATCGCAATAAGCGCGATCTCGCTCAGATCCCGATCAGCGCGCTTTGCCGCCAACCGAAGATTCTGTTTGATCGATTCGATATTTTTTAGTAAAAAGGACATAATAAAATCAATAAAATAAGATTATGAGTCCACAATTGTTACCAAATTTTATCAAAATGAGTAGACCCTCCTATAATACAGATTTTATTATAAAAATCAAGAAAATATTCACTTGATCCTCTTCAAATTTTTTCCTGAAAAAACCAATTTTTTTTTCCAATTTTTGGAAACATAGCATAGTTTACGTCCTATTGACGCAAACTTAAGATGTTGAAATTAAACAAGATAACTTAAAATAATTTGATTGGCATGTCCTCTGCTTATATCAAAGGCGTCTGCAAAAATAAAACTTTGTTACTGTCTTTGCTGAAAGGGAGAATAAAATGTCTGATCGAAAAGATGTCCAATCGAATATTAGAATTTTTCGTAGTTTTGTCCAACTGTTAGCAATTTCTTTCGAATTGATGAAAAGTTCTGACGAAGATGAGAGCGGCGGCAAAAAACAAAAAAGTGCCTGATCGCTCATAAAAGTTCAAAACGGGGAATGCCGCCGCGCCATGTCTCATTGGCGAGGAAAATTCTCAAAATAACAGAGTCACATAGTCTCGGCGGCGTCCCCGATTTCCCCTCTTAAACTTTCCCCAAGCGTCAAATTTTACTTATGATTCGAGAATTATCGATAGCTCGTTTTCACGGGTGTAATATCGACGCGTTCATCCGCATCCAATATGGTTTGAAATTTGACCCTGTTTCCGTTTTTTATCTTTGCGCTCAAGATGAATTCCACATGTGTGCCTCGAGCCTTGATTTCTCTTATTTTCACGCGTTCCAAACGCGGCTCGAACTTGTTTATGCTCTCTCTGATAGATTTACTCAATGCATCCAAATCCAGACGGGCAGAAGAAATATCCGGCGCGCCAAACTCCGGCAGATACGTCGCGGTCCCCTGTGTGACGCTGAACAAGCGCCGCAAATTATCGATAATACTTTGCAGACGATTTTCTCTCCCGCCGACGAGAACTTGGCGTCCATTTTTAAATTCTCCATTTAACACATCAAGCACACTGATTCGCATAAGACTGTCCTCCTATGAAAAAACGTTTCAAATAGATCATAAAGTTAATTCCATATTTTTTTCTCGTAAAATTGCAATTGCTTTTGTCATTATTTCCTGCCGAGTTGCCAATATATTTTTGGTAGAGAGATTCTTTAATCCTTTTTTAATTTGCTTTGATTCTTTTAATTCCGCGGGAGTCATATTGAAATAAAATTTATCAGTGAGTAAATCGGATGCGCCTTCCAGCGCGATCACGAGATGTTCTAAAGAAATACTGCGATTCAAATTTTTGATTATCTCATCTTCCAGACCCGTTAGTTTTTCAAAGGTAAATAATCTTAGGCTGAAATCGAGAGCCATATTTTTGTCGCGTTCTTTGATTTTGTCGATCATCTCCTTAACTACCGCTTTATTGGACCATGATAGAATTTTCGCCAGCGACCCTTCTCCCTCTCCCGGCACAAAATCGGCGTTGAGGAAACGATCCACTTTTTCTGCTATCACTGATTCTATCTTCTTCAAAGTTCCTTGACTAATTCCTTGTAAATCAATTAGTTGCCACATTGTTTTTTCTCTCAAATTCGGAGAAAGTTTCTCAAAAATTTCCCCAGCGTCGAAAGAGGGCATAAATGTCAAGACGACTGCTACGACACGAGGAGACTCTTCTTGCAGCAACATCGCCTGCTTATCGATCTCGATCTTTTTTAAATCGGAAAAATAGATTTGTTTTTTTCGAGGGGTTGTTTCTTTTTGAATTTTTTGATCTATTGGCACTTCTTTCTCAGCGAAAGATCGGGGAACTTCTGTTTTTTGGAAGCCGTCAATGGTTTGGATCCATAATCTCTTGATAGAAAAAAGAAGGAAGAGAACCGCAATCGTTAATATGGCGACCAGCACCCACAAAGAATATATCCATGCGGAGGGATATTTTTGACGAGAAGATAAGGCGGTATCCTGATCAACTGGTAGGGGTTCATCCGTCCTCTCCTTGATTTTGGAGATCTTGGAAAAATCGATCCCGTGTATATCCAGCTCATCCCCGCGAGATAAACGGAAAGGAACCAGGACGGAAATGTAGCGTTCAATTGTCTTTACCACGGCGTCCGTCACGATAGCGTGATCCAAAAGAATTCGTATTTGAATCTTGTGGATGCCGACCGGTGAATTGGCGGCTTGCATAAATACCTGGTCGCTTGAGCTTCGCCCTGGCAGATGTTCTTCCGAAAGCGTAAGCTTGGAAATCGATTTGATATAGGAAAATTGAAAACCGGGCAGAGCTTGATCAAGATCGGAAATATCCTCGATATCTTCCATATCCATTTTTTCCTCGTTGGAGCGGGGAAATACGGTCAACCGCACGTCAACCGTGATATGGAAATCCTGTGAATGGGCGATCTTGATGATAAACGCCCGAATCCGACTTTCGTAATTCTGGCTCATCAACACCTCTTCAGCCCGCAGCGCGCCAGCAACCGGGTGTCGCCCCAAACTTTGGGAGATAAGCGTGACCGGGAATATCCAGCAGATGATCAAACCTATTAGAAAAAACCGCAGCCCTTTCATAGTGCCTCACCTTTTAATAATTTTTGAACTATCCGAACTTTATCGACAAATTTAAATAATTTATTCCCTTGCGCATAAAAAAAAGGGAGAACAATCGTTCTCCCTTTCCGACTATTCGACAATTTCTTGTTGAATAAAATACTGTGGGATTAGCCTATCAATCCTCTTCTTTTTTCACAGAGTCCTCTTCTTTCACAGAGTCCTCTTCCTTTTTCACAGAGTCCTCTTCCTTTTTCACAGAATCCTCTTCCTTTTTCACAGAATCCTCTTCCTTTTTCACAGAATCCTCTTCCTTTTTCACAGAATCCTCTTCCTTTTTCACAGAGTCCTCTTCTTTCACAGAGTCCTCTTCTTTCACGGGTTCTGACGAAGAGGATTCCAGATCAGATTTTTGATCGGTTTCTTCCGATTTAGGCTCTTTATCCTTTTCTTCAGGCGGCGTTGACGTCGGTTTTTTCTTTGGCGTCTCCGCATTTTTCACATTGCCTTTGACCGGAGCCGTTTCTACAGGTTCCTCTGTGACTTTGAATTGGAATTTTTGACGAAACGCTTCCAACTCCTCCCGATCCTTACCGACGAAATACTCCTTCACACTTAAGACGATACGACGGTTTTGAGGATCGATTTCGATCACCTTGAGAGGAAGTGCGTCATTAATGGAAAAAACGTCGGCGGGTCTACTGATATCGTCTCTTGCCAAGTGTGAGAATGGGACAAAGCCCTCAATCTCACCGGGCAATTCGACAATCAATCCCCGTTCCAACAAGCGGACGATTCGACCGGAAGTCACGGAACCGACTGGATTTTCCACGGCGATCTGTTCCCACGGATCGTCGATAATCTGCTTGAGACCCAACGAGATCCGCTGATTTTCTTTATCGATATTCAATACGATAATCTCAACGTCCTCGCCTCTATTGACAATCTCGCTGGGGTGGCGCACCCGTTTTGTCCATGAAAGATCGGAGATATGAACCAGCCCGTCGATTCCCTCTTCCAATTCGACAAAAACACCGAAGTTTGTGATATTTCGAACTTTACCGCAAATCTGGGCTCCGATCGGATATTTCTCATCCAGCGTTTCCCAGGGATTTGGTTCAGTTTGCTTCATGCCTAAGGAGATCTTTTCTTCCTCTCGATCGACTTTGAGCACCACAGCTTCGACCTCATCGCCCAGATTAGCAACTTTTGAGGGATGTTTAATCTGGCGAGTCCACGACATTTCGGAAATGTGGATCAAACCTTCCACGCCCTTTTCCAGCTCGACAAAAAGACCGTAGTCTGTGATGCTGACCACCTTGCCTTTGATCCGGTCAGCGACCGGATATTTCTCCTCGACCGATTCCCATGGATTGGGAGTCAATTGTCTTAATCCGAGAGATATACGTTCCCGCTCGCGATCAAAGTCGAGGATTTTGACATCGATGTTCTCGCTTAATGCGACCAGCTCGGACGGATGGCTCACCCGACCCCATGACATGTCGGTGATATGCAGTAAGCCGTCAATACCGCCGAGATCGACAAATGCGCCAAAGTCGGTAATATTTTTGACAACGCCCTGACGAACCTGATCCTTAGCGATCTGAGTGACAAGTTCCTTCTTGCGTTGCTCACGCTCTTCCTCAAGAACCGACCGTCGTGACACGACAATGTTTCGACGGCGTTTGTTCAGTTTGATGATCTTGAATTCCAGAATCTGACCGATTATGCTATCAAGGTCTGGCACTTGTCGAATGTCGATTTGAGAACCGGGCAGAAAGGCGTCTACGCCCATCAGATCCACGACGACTCCGCCTTTGATCTTCCGTGTAAGGCAACCTGTTACCTTGTCGCCCGTGTCATAAGCGGTTTTGATGTGATCCCAAACTCTGAGAAAGTCGGCTTTCCGTTTTGATATAACGACAAGACCTTCTTGATTCTCGAATTTTTCCAGATAGACGTCGATTTCGTCGCCTACTTTACACTCCTCGGACTCCTTAAACTCGTCTAAAGAGATGCCTCCTTCGGATTTAAAGCCGACATCGACGATCACTTCCTTGTCTGTGATCTGAATGATTCGACCCTTGACGATTTTGTCTTCCGCAATATCAGCCATGGATTCCTCATAGAGCGAAATCATTGCTTCCGGATCGTCTTCGGGGATGTCGCCATCCAGGTACCGGCGTCTTCTCTCTTCCTCGTCCTCCTCCTCGTCCTCAGCATCACCACCGTCGCCATCACCGTCGCCTCCGTCATCGTCATCGTCGAATTCATCAGATTCAGTAGCGGGATCGCTTTTCTCAAGCGCACCTTCGTCCGTCTGAATTGAATCATCCGAGTCATCCTCGATTTCATTCTTCGCAGGCGTCTCAGCAGGAGCCTCAACCGCCGCGTCTGGCGAAGCTTCAGGTTGACCGGAAACTTCAGTGTCCGCGTTGGATGTTTTCGATTCAGTTTCCGATTCAGTGGTTGTCGTCTGCTCCTCATTTTCAATAGGAGCCGTGTGTCCCGTTAACTCATTTGTCATAAAAAAAAATCCTCCTTAAAATATATTTCTCTCTATTTATAAGAGAGTTATGGAAATCAAATTTTCTTAATGCCTTGGCTCGCCAGTTCCAAGACCGCCTCTACTTGGCACTCAATAGTCATGTTGGTGGTATCCAGCCGGAGAGCGTCGGGAGCGCAACTTAATGGGCTGTGGTCACGAGTGGAATCGAAGCGGTCCCGCGTTGCCAAACGGGCTGCCAGATCGTCTATCGAAGCATTCAAAGTGGCGGCTGACTGATCCTGGAGTTCTTTTTGTCTCCGTCTCGCCCGCTCCTCGATAGAGGCGACTAAGTACACCTTTACGTCGGCGTGAGGAAAAACAACCGTGCCGATGTCCCGACCATCTAAAACAACTCTCTCGTTTTTACTCATTTCTCGCTGCAGAGCGACAAGTCGCTCGCGGACTCTGGGAATGGCGGACACGCGAGAAACTTCTGCTGAGACTTCTTGCGAACGAATGTCGCTTGTGACCTCTTCGTCATCCAAAAATACTTTTATCGAAGTGTGGGCGGAATGATTGTCTTCTCGACGAAGTTCAATATGTGTCTCAGGCAGCAGCGCGGCGACATCTTCCTCAGTATATTGCGCTCCAAAGCGGCGAATTGTCTTTAGGGTGACGGCTCGGTACATGGCTCCGGTGTCAATATACATATATCCCAACTTATCCGCCACCAAACGGGCAGTGGTACTTTTCCCCGAAGCCGCGGGTCCGTCAATAGCAATAATCAACGTTTCATCCTCGCATTGGATATGTTTCTCGCTCACGTCGTTCCACACATAAAAAGACGTTATGCCTCGATAATTTATTACTTCATGGGGGATTGTCAAGAAAAATTTTTACCCGTTGGACAAATCGCTCCTTATATCAGCCCTTGCATCACTCCCAATAGAGCCCGATTCGCCCAACAGATTTGTCTCTTTTTCCAGCGATTTGGCAAAGTGGAGGGTCTGCGTGGGAAAGGCGAAACTCAGTCCCATCTCCTCGACAATTTCCATGATTCTCAGATTAATTTGCTGCCGAATGTCCAGATATTCCGCCCAACGAGTTGTTTTTGTAAAGTAATAGATCAGGATATCGAGCGATGAGTGACCAAATTCTGTAAAATTAACCAGAAGAAAATCTTGATTCACTCTCTCATCTGATCGCAGCAGTTCCCTGACCCGATTCACAAACGCTTTCATTTCTTCTGGCCGGGTCTGATACGTCAGACCAATGATCATTTTTACTCGTCGCTTGGGCATTGCCGACCAATTTTCGATAATCCCTGAAGAAAAAAGTTTGTTTGGGATTGTCACCTGCGATTTTGCCCATGTGCGGACTCGGGTGGATCGCAGCCCGATCTGCTCCACATCGCCGTCCACACCTTGAAACTCTATCCAATCCCCGACGCGAAAGGGTCGGTCCGTGAACATGACAAATGTGCCAAATAAATTGGAGATGGAGTCTTGAGCCGCAAGCGCGATGGCAATACCGCCGATTCCAAGACCGGTCAACAGACTGCCGACTTCCACGCCCTGATTCTGGATGATCATAATTCCGCCGATGATCACCACCGTGACCCGAAGCGACTGCCGGATCAACGGTGAAAATTGTTGCATAATTTCTTCTTCTTCATCGTCGGCAAATAGGGGATGAATCAGCTCTGTCACCAGGTCCATCATCCGATATAGAGTCCAGATAGCGATCAGAGAAAGCGCGACTGTGTAGCCTTTGCTGAGCATTTTGTTTATGGAATCGAAGTTTAATATGGCGATAGCAAAGTAAAGTCCAACGCTCAGGAACAGGGCGCTGATCGGTGCTTGGATAGCCTGAACAAAAAGATCATCATATTTAAACCGGGTCTTCTTTGCCCAACGGGTCAACAAGCGGCTGATATATCTGTCAAACAGCTTGCGGGTGATCAATGAAAGCAGAACGATCAGAATAGGGAGAATAATTTTGTATATCTCCAAATCGAATCCGAACGGCTTGTATTTTATATAGTCTAAAAAAGTCTCCATATTTTTCCTTAATCTTAATTTATCCGCGTCTATGTCTATTCGCGTGCATGAGCGGATGAGCGAATGAATAGTTACAATATATTAATGTCACTGGTAGCGAATCCGGCGATAGAGACCAATGGTGAAACCAACGATACAGAGGATCGATCCGAGCCAGAGCGCGCTCATAAAGGGCTTCTTGCTGACCTGGACAATCACTTGTTCTGGTTTGCCGGGGATCATCTCGGAATCCTGCGTAAAATTGTTAAATTCAAGGCGAATACTTCTTTGGTCCGCATTTAAATCAAGCAATTTTATTGTTGGCGGCTCCCCGTCGAACCCGGCTTCCTCTGGAAAGGGGACCGGCTCGGACTCCATCCCTTCTTGGGTCATGCGTAGGAAAGGAGATACGTCGAAGCTCAACGAATCCTTGCTGAATCGGAGAAGGGCTTTGACCGAAAAATTGCCAGATTGTTCGTGATCGCCTCCCATCACGAATTTTTCAAAATAGATATCGTATCCCCCAAGGGCGAGTCGATCCCCTTTTGTCATCAAGAGTTGATCGGGGCTGTGCGCGTCGGATCCGGGGACGATCTCCAACGGCGATATATAGAGATCGAACCATGTCGTGGGCATAATATCCGGCTCGCGCATCATGCCTCGTTCCCGATCATTCAGATAGAATCGGGGCTGTGCATGAAAGACGGTTTCTCCACCCAGGACTTGCAGGCCAAGCATATCCTTACCGTCCGGCATAGGGTTGAGACCGGTATAGATGAATTGGTAGCCGAGTGCTTCTGTCGGCTCAGTATTTTCATCGGACCGATCCAAAGTCAAGATTTCGCTCTGTTCCATTGTCCCGGAAATGAGGATGCCCGCAAACATCAAACCCAGTCCGAGATGCGAGAGTGCCGCGCCGCTAAATGCCCAGTTGGAACGCAACTGCCGAATGAATACGATCCCGCCGCTCCAGAATGCAAACGCTGACGCGGTGATAAATACAAGCTGGCTGGGACCGGTGATCTTGAACAGAAACGCCATTGCCGCAGAGATGAGGGTCAAAATCAGGGAAGGGATCAGTCTTTTGATAACCGATTGATCCGATTCTGTCCAAAAAAGGAAGGACGTTAGTCCCATCAGGAACACCATTATCACGCCAAAAGGAAAATTGACTCGATTATAATAGGAGATGTCCACTTGCGCTGGGTCTCCAAAAATAGAGGTCAATATGGGAGAGGATGTGCCGATAAAAATCAAAGTGGTAGACGCCATCAGCGTGATAATGCCCGCCACCAGCATATTTTGGCGATTGGGGCGGGAGAAATCCACGGGGTTTGATGGGATTGATGGAAATCGCCACAAAAAGAGAGCCAAACCGACTGTCAAAAACGATGTGAGGAACATCGATAGGATCGAACTGTTTCCCAGATCAGTAAAAGAATGCACGGAAAAATCCTGTAGGACTCCGCTTCTGGTCAGGAATGTGGAGTAAATGACCAGGACAAAAAAGGAAATAGAGAGGATAAAATTGGTTCGTTGCAGCACGCCTTTTTGTCTTTGAGCCGCGAAACTGTGGATTAAGGCGATGCTCACCATCCACGGAATAAGCGAGGAGTTTTCAACTGGATCCCAACCCCAGTATCCACCCCATCCCAAAACTTCATAGGACCAAAACGCTCCAAGAATGATGCCCGCTCCTAATGTGATGGACGCGAAAATCGTCCATGGAAAAGCGGGGATGATCCATTCCCCATAGTCCCTTTTGATCAATGCAGCAAGAGCGATGATAAAAGGAAATGTCGCCGCGGCAAATCCAATAAATAGAATCGGCGGATGGATCACCATCCATGGATTTTGTAGCAACGGGTTCAAGCCCGCGCCTTCTTGCGGGACCCCAGGCAAAAGGGTAAAGGGGCTGATTTTCATTAATAAAATCAGAAAAAATATGACGATTAGATTAAGAAATATCATGGCGATCGGGACGAGACGGCGTGAAGTTTTGATAAAAACGACGCCCATCCAAACTAAGAACAGGAGCCATAGTAAAAATGACCCTTCCTGCCCTGCCCAAAAAGAAGAAATGAGGTAGCCTATATGCAAATCCGAAGATGAATAGCTATAAATATATTTTACTTCAAAGTTATGAGTAAAAATTAAATACATCAAATAGACGGAAGCCACGGTCACAGAGATGACAATGAGATAATAGGCGATTCGGGCAAGAAAGGCGATCAGCCTTTTTTGGTCCGAGGTGAATTTTTTATAGTTCATGCCGCCGTATAATACAGCGGAGATCAGGGCGAATAAAAAACCAATTATAATTAAAACTTTTCCAAGAATCACGAAGGGTTTTCTCCATTAATTTAAGAAGTTACAGAATTTACCGATTTAAAAAACTTTGATCAATTCCATACCGATTTGATGCGCTTGATAGTCCTGTTTCTCTCCAGACTCCACGTCATGATTTTCCAATTTCCACATCAGAGTGGCGGTTAAAGAACGGGAAAAATACCAACGGAACCGATTTATCCATGTCAACCGAGTATAGGATTGTCCCGCTGACGCGGTCTCCGAATCGGTATAACGCGTGTCGGATTCCCAACGCAACTTGGTGGGGATAATTTCTAATTCGACGATCGAATAGCCCACAAAAATCTTTTGAGTTTGATCCAGGTCCGGGAATTTGAATTTGTTATAGACCATCCCCGGAGAGAAAGTCAGCCGTTGAAAAAAACGTCCGCTAAAGTTCACGGAAACAGTCTGTTCGTCCGAGCTGACTTGCACCACGCTGGTGTCCGGTAAGCTTTGGTCGTCTACATTTTGCAGCGTAAAACTCATATTTCCCCGCAAATTTTTTGTCAGTCGGTGGGTCACGTCGATTATTGCCCGCGAGGTGGAGCGATCTATTTTGACCGAGTCGTTTAGGGAGGGGCTGAGTTCGGATTGATAACGCATGGAAAACGAAATATTCGGCAGACCGGAACGTATCAAGCGCAACCGTCCATGGATCACGTCTGTCGTCACGGTGAGGAGTTGGTCGTCGTTCAAATTATCTTTGTACTGTTCATATTCCGAGGTCACGAGGAAAAAATTGGGTTTGGAGTACCCAGCTCCAACCATCGGACCTTCTCGATCCCGCGCCAAATATGGATAGCCGGTCGAATAAAAATCAGCTCCCACGCGTTGCCAACGCGCCCAACCGCGAATATTTCCAGTCCGCCCCTCCACGCGCAGCCGGTAGACTTCATCCGAGACCCCGTCGCTGTTCGCCAGTGACGAATCGGTTTGGCTATGAGCCGCCTCTGCATGAATCACGATCTTTCTCGAAAGCAATCGAGATAGGACGCTTGCTTCTACCACATGATTTTCCAGTGGCAGAGAGGTTTGTCTCTCTTCATCAATTGACTCCTCTATGTCTTTTCCTCCGGCATAAGTGGCTCGCACTTCCAGATTTGGATTTAACTCAGCCGTTGCTTTGCCCATCCACTGGACTCGACGGTACGTAGATGAGGTGGCTCGTTGATTATACAACCCATCCAGACGGTCGCCCTTCTCCTCTGGACTATTTGATTCGCCGACAAACATATCGAGCCGATATTTGGAATTGGTCCGCCGCTGCCCGTCCAAACCGAACTGAAAGCGCGCCCCACGAATCAATCTGTTGTTGACTGTCAACGGGTTATCGATTATAAAAAAATCGCCGAGATTGACCTCCCATTTTTTCCCTTCCAGAGAGAGCGCAAAAAGGTCCACTACGGTATGGTTCCATTTATTGTGGTGTAGCATCGAATTCAGAGTCACGTCAACCGAACCATACCTGCCGAGCAACATCAACTGAAATTCCGGCTCAGAATCGGGAATAATTAAGGACGCAGTGTCGTTGTCGGTAGTCGCGTAACAATAGGTCAGCCCGCTTCGCCCGGAGAGATTGGAGTCTGCGTCGACCGTAGCGACGCCGATGGCGGCAAGTGAGAGAAAAAATATCAAAAATAGCAATTTTTTGCGGCGCATAGCTTAACTCCTTCTCAATATATTTAAGTGAATATAGTCCGATAAAATACCACACAATTTATTTTACGGACTCCCGCTCGATTATTGACTAAGGTGACGCAAGGTTACGGTGGTCTTACATCTTCAACAAAAAGGCGGACGACGACGGAGCAGAAAGGCGGCGGGATCGGTCGACAGGAAAGATCGACGGCAACGACCCGAATCTTAAAAAATTGCGGTCTCGACCTTGAAGCTAGACCCCTCTCCGAACAATGTCGAACAATTTAATATATACGATACTTATTTGCAAGCGTCAATCAATAAAATTCGTAAAATCGTTAAAAGGGCGCATTGGAATTTCGTTTTTTCCCGAATCTTTCAATCAGATGGATCCTTAAAGAACTGAGGTTCGCGAGAGTTTATCAAACTGTGCTTCATTAAAATGAAAAATGAACGGTTTGCTCAAGCCTCCTGTCGATTCTCTCGTAAATTAGTCGTAAATTAGATGGATATTTTGATATCCAATGACTCTCCGAAGACATCTCATGGGGGAATTTTAACATGTTAGAAAAAAACGACTTGAGAACATCTGTTCCATTTTTAATCCGCGGGAAAGACCAGAGCGCGTCAGTTTCTCAATGTCAATGCGACTGCGCCTGCGAGACCCCTCTTTCTTCTGTTAAATCAGGGCGGCTCGATCAGGATCAGCTGGGTCTCGCAGACGCGATCGTGTCGGATACGCGGTATATCCGAAGCCCGATCTATTCCGTTAATCCGATTACGATCGGTTTTTCTCGTTTTTTCGCCATTCTCGGTCCAGACGGCGTCTCCACGGCAAATTCCTCAGCACTGGAAGTAATCGATTATTTCCAGCAATACAATTCCTTTCAGGAAGCTTCGTCTCATTGGGAAAAAAAATGGGGAAAAGACCAGGCACAAAAAATTCTCAATGAACTTATTGAGTCGAAAATTATCGTACCCGAAGGCCACGCCGAATCGGAACTGACGCGGAAGTCCGAGGTCTTAAGTGCTTGGCTGCATATAACCGACCGCTGCAATCTGCGCTGCGCATATTGCTATCTTCCTCACAAAAAAGAGGATATGTCCTTAGAGACCGGAAAAAAAGCCATAGACGCGATTTTTCGTTCAGCGGTCAAGCACAATTATCGAGAAATTAAACTGAAATATGCCGGCGGCGAACCTCTCCTGAATTTCGAAAAAGTGCGCGTTCTCCACGATTACGCTCTGGATTTAGCGCGCCCTGGGTTATTTTCAAAAGAAGGTATCTCGTTAAGAGGAATAATCTTAAGTAACGGGACGCGCTTGACCCCGGATATGGTACACGCCATGCGTTCGTCTGGTCTGAATCTAATGATTTCGCTTGACAGTATCAAATCCAAGCAAGGGAATCCGCGCACGTACGCGGACGGACGCGACTCTTCCGCCGACGTTGTTGAGTCCATCGAAACGGCTCTGGATCACGGACTTGTCCCGGATATTTCGGTTACGGTCAGCGGCCGCAACGCAAACGAATTGCCCGAAATAGTGACATGGCTGATGGAGAGAGATATTTCTTTTAGCCTGAATTTCTATCGGGAGAATGATTATTCCGCGAAACAGGACGATCTGCAATTAGAGGAAGAAAAAATTATCGAGAGTATGCGAGCCGCATACAAAATTATCGAGGAAAATTTGCCGGATCGCGCGCTATTGAACTGCCTGATCGACCGCGTTTCTATAAGTGCTCCGCATGAGACCGCGTGCGCTGCCGGAGAAAGCTATCTGGTATTTGATCCCCAAGGAAATGTGAGAAAATGCCAAATGCAAGACCCAGTCTCGGATTCAATTTCGGCTTCAATAAAAGACGACGACCCTCTGGGGAAAATAAGAGCAGATACCCAGGGAATCCAAAATTTCTCTGTGGATGAAAAAAGCGAATGCGCGTCTTGCGAATGGAAATATTGGTGCGCAGGCGGATGTCCGCTCACCGCCTATCGGACCACAGGTTCGTATCAGAAAAAATCACCGAACTGCCATATCTACCAGGAACTGTTGCCGGATGCGGTTCGGTTGGAGGGACTGCGGCTACTGGAGCATTGTGACCAAACTCAATAATACAGCCGCTTGTCGCTATGGAAAAGCCCGCTTTCAAAAAGAAGGCGGACTTTTTGTTTTGGAAAAGTGTTGACATAATAGGAAAAAAGCTGTTACTTTCTAACCTGCATTATTCATAATCATTGGGGAACCAAAGGTTTCAGATGATTGATATTTAATGGGTTAGATTCGATTTTTAACGACATTTTCAAGAGAACTCAGCTTCTATGAGAATTTCAGAACCCTTATTTGGGCTGACTCCGCGCTCTCTGTGACTCTGTTGCGAATATAGTAAAATGCGCGCAAAAGCTCCGTTTTCCTGAAGAAAATTTGGCAAAAAAAATATAATTCTTTAATTATCAATTCTTAATCTGCGTAATCTGCGGATCGATTTCCGTAATGACGAATAATCCAGGCTAAAGATCGTCTGAGTTTGTTCTTGGAAATTTTTCACATCCACAACCACGTATAAAGGAGTTTATCAAACATGGCGAATTTGATTAAAGTGACGGCGGATAATTTAGAAAGCGACGTGACTTCCGCTGATGTGGCGATTTTGGACTTTGGCGCGACCTGGTGCGGTCCCTGCAAAAAATATGATCCGATTTTTGTCGAATTATCGGATGAGTACACGGGTCGAGTCGCAGTGGGCAAGATCGACATTGGGGCGCAGCCGGCTGTGGCTCAAAAATTTGGCGTGATGAGCGTGCCCACGGTTATTTTTCTGAAAAAAGGGGAGCCGGTTGACCGAATTGTAGGCGTTGTTCCAAAAGCAAAGTTGGCTCAAAAGCTGGATCAGCTTTTGGTCGATTAACAGAGCAACGGACCCGCCCATATTTCTGTGAAACGGAGCGTATTCGGAAATAGAGGCAGACGTTCAATCAGCGATGTGCGACGTCTGCCCCTATAATTTATAGTAAATAAAAAATGTATTACGCATATTCGACGCCTGTTTTTTCATAACTTATTTTCCCACCAGTCGCTTCCGTCAATCGAGAGATCAACGCGTCGGAAAGTGTCCGCTCGACAACCACCTTTAGATGCGCTTGACTATCATAACTCATACTCACAATCTTCGCGCCGGATCGGCTCACCGTGTGCATCACTGGATCGGTTTGATCAAAATCATGGCGAATTCGATACCAGACGTAGAGTTTTTTTGTCACGATTTTTGCCCGCTCCAAAACAGCGATCCCGGCTTGACGGTATGCCCGAGTTAATCCTCCTGTTCCAAGTTTTTTCCCGCCAAAATATCGAGTCACAACCACCGCGGAAAAATAGAGTCCCAATCCTTGAATTGCCTGCAGAATCGGCTTGCCCGCAGTCCCAGACGGTTCGCCGTCGTCATGATAGCGAAATTGATCGTTGTCCGACAAACGATACGCCCAGCAGTTATGGGTCGCATTGAAAAATTCCTTGCGGATATTCTTGATAAACATCTCAGCGGTTGGCGCGGATTCGACCGATTGCGCTGTCGCAATAAATCGAGAACCTTTGATCTTCACC
Organism: Candidatus Cloacimonetes bacterium 4572_55; assembly: GCA_002084765.1. Taxonomy (GTDB): domain Bacteria; phylum 4572-55; class 4572-55; order 4572-55; family 4572-55; genus 4572-55. Next base: position 56,145 of record NBMB01000034.1, read on the forward strand.
GTCTCGTAACGAAAATATTTTCCTATAGTTTGATAGCTGCCCCGTTCCATTTATTTACCTTATTATTTACCTTCCGGGATTTGGGTGGCGATGGTGATCTTACGGATATTTTCATTGCGAGCCAAATCCATGAGATGGACGATATAGCCGTGAGCCACGCCGGTATCGGCTTGAAGGATAAGCGGAGGCGGATCGTCCTGGAGAGCATGCTGTTGCAATTGCGCTTTCAGCCTTTCCTCATCGATTGGCTGGTCGTTCAGAAACAACTTTTGTTCTTTGCTGACAAAAAGACTCAACTCCTCTGCAGCGAGCATATCCGAACTTTTTGCGCTGGGTAGCTCCAGTTTCATTCCCGGTTGTTCCTTAAATGTTGAGGAGACCATAAAAAAAATCAGCAGCAGAAACAGCACGTCTATTAAAGAGGTTACGTTGATAGTGGCTTTTTTTCGAGCGCGTTTATCGAATTCCATTTAGACCTTCTTCTCGGGGTCCCGCATGATGAAAACCGACCAATTTTCGGATCAACTCGCCAGTGTATTTCTCCAAATCTAAGATCAGGTCTTCCGCCTTATGCGAAAAATAGTTGTACGCCACCAGCGCGGGTATGCCGATACTCAAACCCACTACGGTGGTGATAAGTGCTTCGGAAATACCGCCGGCAAGCGCGTTTGTCTGACCCAATCCCTGCTCGGATATAACGGTGAACACCTTGATCATACCCAATACCGTGCCGAGCAAACCGAGCAATGGCGCGATTCCCGCTATGGTCTCCAGGATGTTCAGACCGCGCTCCAATGAACGGATCTCCTGCCTGCCTTGATCTTGGATTGCCTCTTTAATCTCTTCCTTGGGCAATTCCCGATAACGCAATCCAGATAGAACAAGATTCGAGTACGCCCCAGGATTACGCTTGCAAATCTCTTCTGCCAAGCCAATATCCTCTGGCTTCCCAATGGATTCGATTACGCTTGTGATTTCCGGCTTGATGATCATCGATCTTCGCAAGGCAATTATTCGATCAATGACCACAGCCAACATCAATAAAGAACAGACAACCAACGGAATAATCATCATTCCGCCCTTGCCTAAAATTTCAAAAAATGGGTCCATTTGCGTTTCCAGTTCTCCGTCCAAGTCGATTTTTATAAAATTTCACCGCAACTCATGCCAAAAATATCGAGCGTAATACCGAAAGCCGTTCGGAAATGATCCGAACTAATTCCAAATTAATTTCGATACTGTTTTTTTGAAAAAATCATTGGTTATCATTTAATGTAATTTCTTAAGTCTTCTTCATAAAAGTAGTTGCTAAAATAAGAAAAGTATTGTATGATATACCAAAAATGATACGGCTAAATGATTTTTTTTGTCACGTTATTTTTGGCTTATATAAAGTCATAGTGAAGTCATAATTAAGATCGAAGAATGGAAATTCTTTGAATCTTTAAAAAAATATTGACGTCAAATTCAAGAGGATTTCATGAATTATCGTTTCGGATATAACACAAATGGTTTTTCCAACCACTCTTTGAGCGACATTATAGATGTGGTATCAGGATTGGGATATGAAGGACTGGCACTGTCTCTGGATCATGCACATTGCAATCCGTATCAGACAAATCCAGAAATGTTGAGGGATTTGCGCGTCTCTCTCTCCGATCGAGGACTGGGGGTAGTGATCGAGACCGGAGCCAGATATCTGCTGGACAAACGGCAGAAACATGAACCCACCCTGATCAGTTCCAGCGGACGAGAAAAACGCGTGGGTTTTCTTAAACGCGCAATCGATATTGCCGCCGCGCTTCATGCCGAATCTGTGACATTTTTCTCCGGCGTCCGAAAACCAAATGTCTCATTAAGAGACGCGCATCGATTTTTTTTATCCGGATGCGAAAAGGTGCTGAATTACGCGGCTGAAAAAAATATGGCAATGGGCTTGGAGCCAGAACCGGGTATGCTCGTCGATACGATGGAAAAGTTCGCGTATTACGACAAACTTCTGGATCATCCCGCGCTGAATCTGACATTGGACGTTGGGCATCTGTTTTGTACCGAGGCAAAAGGAGCCGAAGTTGCCGCTATCGAGCGATTTGGGTCGAAAATTATCAGCATGCATATTGAAGATATAAAGGATCATACCCACCATCATTTGCCGTTTGGGGAAGGCGATATTGATTTTCTGCCGGTGATGAAAGCCATTGCTCGGATCAATTTTCAGGGATTAATCAATGTCGAGTTGAGCCGCGATAGCCATCAAGCTCCGGATATGGCAAAAAATTCAATACGATTTCTGAAATCTTTAGTCGAAAAAATAAGCCCATAACACAGAATCCTGTAAGTGCGAGGAACGCGGTTCTACGTTATACCTCCGTCACTAAATTAGTCATCACTATTAGGTTAGGAAACTAAGCGAATGAAAAATCTGATCCCCCGTTTCATCCAACAAAACTACCAAGCCAACATCATGAGTGGCGCATTCCAGGCTGTCAGCATGTTTGTGGACATATCCGGCTTTACCCAGACCACCGAGGCGTTGATCCGCTCCGGCAAAGAAGAGGGCGCGGAAATTCTGTCGGACATTATGCGCTTTTATTTTACGCCGACAGTGCTGTCGGTTTACGGGCACAAGGGATTTATCGTCGGATTTGCCGGGGATGCGTTTACTGCCCTGTTTCCCTACGGTCCAGACCCTAAGGGTTTTCGAAAACCCTTAGGGTCTCACGCTCTCGCCGCGGCGCATGAGATCAATCGCTTTTTTGCCGACAACCCAGTCTATCATTCCAAATACGGCGATTTCGAGTTCGACGTCAAGGTCGGGCTGGCTATGGGCCATGTGGAATGGGGCATTGTCGGCCGGGAGACGCGCAAGACTTTCTACTTCAGAGGAACCGCAATTGACGGCTGCGCTCAGGCCGAGCATCAAGCGATCAAGGGCGAGGTATGGGCTGCCGCTGATCTCATAAAGACCCTAAGGGTTTCCAAAACCCTTAAGGTCTGGGAAAAAGGCAATTTTTTCCGGATCGACGGGGTCAAATCAGGCACGTTTCCAAAACCCGTCGGGTTTGAAAGTTGGGAAATTGATCCGGAAGCAATCGGTATTTTCTATGGCGACGAGGTCGTTCAATTTCAGCGGGCAGAGTTTCGCAAGATTTCGCCACTCTTCCTCGCTTTTGAGAATGTGACGGATTTAGACGAATTTGCCACCATGATACTGGATGAACTGCGGACCTACGGCGGCACAATATCCCGGCTGGATTTTGGCGATAAGGGCGGCAATGTGCTGGCTTTTTTCGGTGCTCCCGTGGCTTATGAAAATATAGAAGAGCGGGTGTTGCAGTTTATCCTGGCGATCCGACAACGCCTGACAGAGCTTGAAAACATGTCCAACGTGAAATTGCGAGCCGGCGTCACCACCGGTGTTTCCTATTGCGGTTTTAACGGTTCGGACTTGCGGTCCGAGTTCACCTGCCTCGGCAACGCAGTGAATCAGTCTGCGCGATTTATGATGAAGGCGGACTGGGGACAAATTCTTGTGGATGCGGAAATTACGCAGAATAAGCAATTTAATTTTACGCACCTGGGAGATTTTGTTTTCAAGGGGCGCGGCACTACCATCCCGACTTATAAGCTATTGGGCAAGAAGTCGGCTATCGAGGCGTTTTATAAAGGCGAGATGGTGGGGCGGGATAAGGAATTGGCTCAGCTTCAGCAACACATTGAGCCGATTTTCGATAGCAAATTCGGCGGCGTGGTTTATGTGGACGGCATCGCTGGCATGGGCAAAAGCCGGTTGGTGAATGAACTGCGCGAAAATATTACGAAACGTCACAAGATCACATGGCTCTACCTGCCCTGCGAGGAAATTCTGCGCAAAAGTTTCAATCCGGTTGTCTATTTTTTCAATGAATATTTTAATCAATCCGACGAGAACAGCCCGGCTGAAAATAAATCCGCCTTTGAGCGTAAACTCAACAATTTGATCGACAAAACCAGCAATGTGGAAATCCGCAAGGAATTGATCCGCACCAAATCTATTTTGGGCGCGATGATCAATTTGTATTGGAAAGGATCGCTGTATGAACAATTGGACGCCAAAGGTCGGTACGAAAATACGCTGTACGCTATCAAAAATCTGATCAAGGCCAAAAGTCTGATCCAGCCGGTGATTGTCGAGTTGGAGGATGGGCATTGGATCGATGCTGATTCCAAAAAAGTGCTGGAAGTCCTGACCAGGAATGTGACTGGTTTTCCGTTTGTCATTATTTCACCCTGCCGCTATCTCGATGACGGCTCAGAATTTCGTTTTGGGCTGACAGATGTGATCGAAAATCAGGTCAAATTGGAAAATCTGGGCAAGGAAGCGGCTGGAGCGTTGATCCTTGAAAATCTGCAAGAGATTTCATCGCTTCCTGACCAAACCCTGAATTTCATCTTCGACAAGAGCCAGGGCAATCCCTTTTACATCGAACAAATTACCCTCTATTTGCAGGAAAACGAGCTTTTTGACGCCGACTTCAACCTGGTCAGCAATGCTTTCAAAATTCCGGATGGCATTACTTCCATCATCATCGCCCGGGTTGACCGCTTATCGCAGCAGGTCAAGGATGTGATCAAAGCGGCGGCGGTCATCGGACGCGAGTTTGAAATCAGAATCTTATCCGCTGTGCTGCACACCGATGTGCAGACGCAGATTGAGATTGCCAAAGATGGCCAAATTTGGTCGGAACTGAGTGAATTGCAGTATATCTTCAAACACGCCCTGCTCAAGGACGCGGTGTACGATATGCAAATTCGGGCTCGGCTGCGGGAATTGCACTGTCTGACGGCTGAGGTTATCGAGAAATTGTATGAGGATGATCTGTCGGTTCATTATGGGGATTTAGCCTTTCATTATGAAAAGGCGGAGGTCAATGATAAAGCGATGGAATATCTGGAAAAAGCGGGGGATTATGCTAGAGAGCATTATCAGAATCAGCAGGCACTCGATTTTTATGATCGCTTGCTAGATTTTCCAAATCTTGAAAATTTGAAAAATCTGCGAATTACCATCCTGCTCAAAAAAGGCATGATCTTAAAATTCATCGGGAAATGGGATGAATGCCAAAATTTAGGGGAAGAAGCTCTTTCTTTAGCCGAGGAAATCGTGGATAAAAATCGGATTGCCGCGGCAAATTTAGTGTTAGGTGCGCTTCTCTATGATAAAGGCAATCATGAGCAAGCAATGACATGTTTCGATATATCCTTAGAAATAAGTCAGGAGTTGGACGATAAACTAGTCATTGCCCAATCCATTGGTATGATAGGACTTGTTTGCTATAGAAAAGGCGATTATGCGGAGGCGATGGACTGTTTTGAAAAAGAGTTAAAAATCAGTCGGGAGTTGGGCAATAAACAGAACATTTCCACCGTCGTTGGCAATATCGGAATGATATACAAAAATAAAGGCGAGTACACGGAGGCGATGGAGTGTTATGAAAAGTCATTAAAAATCAGTCGAGAATTGGGCGATAAAAAGGGCATTGCCAGAGCCGTTGGCAATATGGGGCTTGTTTACGCTAGTAAAGGTGACTACGCAGCGGCGATGGACTGTTTTGAAAAGAAGTTGAAGATAGCTGAGGAATTGGGCAATAAAAAGAGCATTTCCACCGTCGTTGGCAATATCGGAATTGTTTACCAGGAAAAAGGCGACGATGCGGCGGCGATGCGCTGTTATGAAAAGAAGTTGAAGATAGCTGAGGAATTGGGCGATAAAGAGGGCATTTCCATAGCTATTGGAAATATGGGAGTTGTTTACGATAGTAAAGGTGACTATGCGGCGGCGATGGACTGCTATGATAAGATGTTAAAGATAGCTGAGGAATTAGGCGATAAAGAGCGCATTTTCATAGCCGTTGGCAATATGGGAGATGTTTGCGTTAAAAAAGGAGACTACGCAGCGGCGATGGACTGCTATGAAAAAGCGATTGTCGGGCATCGGGAAATTGCTTTTAAATTTGGTTTGACATACTGGTTGGGAGGCAAAGCCAGATGTTTATTTGAGAACGGTTTGTTTTCGGAAGCTAAAAAGTTTGCCGATGAATGTGTTGAACTATCGGCTGAAATATCAAAACGTGATACGTTTTTTTACGGCAACAAGCTTTCAGCCAAAATAGATTTTGCCTCAGGTCATCAGAAAAAAGCAGTGGCAATGTTGTCTGAGATGCTGGCTGGCTCGGAGGAGAAAAGCGAGATTGCCGATCTCAATTACGAATTACGAATTATGAATGGCGAATTGGGAAATACCGAGCAAGCGGACAAACACCGCCAGGCCGCGCTGGAACGGTATCAAAAACTGTACGAAAAAACGCCGAAGTTTGAGTATAAAAAGCGGATAGAGGAGCTTACAACTACCAACAATGGGGATTAAAATGTTACAATATCAGCATCTGATCATTAAGGGGATTCAGGGTCTCCCGCCGGATATTCTGAGTGAAATCAACGATTGTGTTTATTTTCTGCGCAAAAGGCGCAACAACCGTATCTTTTTCAACAAGAGTTAAAATTTTAGATGATGCATCAGGACCTGAAGGAATTAAGCGAACAGGAAATCGCCCGTTTAGAGAAGGTAATTAATAGTTGAAAACAATCGATAAATTGGAGCTAAAAAAGTGATTGGCAATATATCTTTAAGTATCGGAATTATTGCGCATAGTTATCTGCCGGTATCGGGCGGGATACAAACCTATATTCATGCCAACGCGAAGGAGTTTGTCCGTTTTGGCCATCGCGTGCATGTGATCGTGCCGAACAATTCTCTAAACAAAGCGCGTCACACCGTTATGGACGGCGTGCATGTGCACCGAACCAGGATCGACAACATCGACTGGTCCTATCCTGTGGAGGATAACCATATCGGCGGATGGGAGACGCACAAGGATCACCGACGATGGGGTGCTCAAGTGGTTCAAATGGCAATGGAAGCACTGCCTATCATAAAGAAGGTGTGGCAGTTCCACAAAATTCCTTATGTGGATTCCATGTATGGCTTTTTTACCGACTACCACCCCAGCCTGGAGATGCGCGCGGCGAGCCGCAATTTTTATGAGAACGGCGGGATGGGAGCTGTGATTGTGGTTGGAGATCATGTCAGACGGCAATGCGAATCTGGGAAAATTCCAAAGCGATTGTTGCGCGTAGTGAATCCCAGCGTGGACTTTGAACGGTTTGACCCGGAGAGACTCACGGATGAGGTTATCAAAAAATTCAACCTTCCGATCACAAAAAAGACAAAAGTCCTCTTTTGTCCAATCCGGCTGCAGGAGCGGAAGGGTTTCAAGTGCGCGCTCCACACCTTTTCCAAAATAAAAAAGAGATACCCGGACTGCCACCTGATCATTTCCGGCGGATCCAGCGCGAATCCTGCCGGTATTGAGAAGCCGCTTTCTGCGTATCATCGGATAACCGACGAGTTAGATATTGTGGATCAATGCAGTTTGCTATTGAATAGAATCAACGACGAGGAGATGATCTCCTTTTATAAATTGGCGGATGTGGTATTTATGCCTTCATTGCAAGAAGGGTTCGGCATCTCCATATTGGAGGCACTGGCAATGAAACGACCTATTGTCGCCACTGATATACCGCCTTTCCGAGAATCCTCCGGGGATTACGCCCTTTTCTTCGAGCCAAATCACGCTGAGGGAGCGGCTCGCGCCATTCTCAAAACCCTGGAATATGATAATCAGATTGTGAATCAGGTTGAAAGGGGATTTCGTCATGTGCGGAATCGATATAACGCGGCTCGTCTCGCAAAGCAAATGTTGGGAGTTTACGAAGAAATTCTGTCGCAAAAAAATCCAATTGGATTTTCACATATCGGGAGTTTTTGAAGTTTCAAATTTGAAGTTTCAATTTCAGATCACAGTATGTTAAAAAATAAATTTCTCATAAAAAAGTGGCACGGTCTTAAGGAATCCATTAAAGAGTCCCAGGCTGTTGCCACATTTATAGAATCGACAATGCACCTATTTCAGCGTCTCTTATCGCCGATGGGTACGTTTGTTATTTTTCTGATCGCGGCAACGTGGACTCTTCTGCAAAAATGGATGGGGAAATCCGAGCGCGGGAGAAAAATGGCTCGCTATGTCGAAAAGAGCCTCCTGCGAGGATTACAGGAAAAATCGCACAGAGAACAGACCAGGATCATTATAGAACGAATATTTAGGATCGAGGATGAGGACTGGCCTTATATCCTCGTCATGTTTCCTTTGTTTTTGCTGGTCAGTTTTGGCGTCATGACAGGGAATATATCGACGCAATCTCTGTTCGTCAGCCGCTTTGGCAAAGAGTATATCCCATGGATGTTCTTTTTTGACTCGCTCGGATTATTTATTATCTCTATTGTATTGACATCCTTTGTCGATCGATTGAATAAGGAAAAGCTGTTCCGTCTGACCCTTTTTATATTGGGAATTATTATTTTTATTTTCTGGGGATTCATGGTTTTTGAGGTGAAATCCGGAATTAAACTTCCTTTTATTTATCCCCTCTTTTTTATCGCGGAATACATCTTCAAAATTATCCTTTTTGGGCAATTTTGGTTGCTTGCCAATGAAATCTGCGACACAAGACAATCCAAACGGATTTTCGGTCTGATCAGCAGCGGGGGGATTATCGGTGCCACCATCTCCTCGTTTTCGATACGCATCTTTGTTACGTATCTGAACGTCGATACGCAAATGCTTTATATTATATGGACAGTATCCTTTTTCATCGCTGGATTGATCACAATCTTAATTAAAAAATTTGGCATAGGCAGAGGAAAAAGCTCTCAGAAAAAACAAAAGATTTTTACCTCGCTGGAGGAGCAATTTCAAGATATCGAGGTCGGTTATAAGGAGGTGAAAGGGTCTCAGCTTTTGCAGACATTGGGTATTTTGATCATACTTTGCTTTGCGCTTTCCTACACGCTGGACTATCAATTTTTAGTCACTTTGAGCGAGAAGTTTTCCGACGAAAATAATCTGACAGCGTATTTGGCAAATGTAAAAGGCGTGGCTTCCTTATTCAGTCTGTTCGTACAGCTTTTGCTGACAAATCGCATTATCGCCTATTTTGGACAACACAACTCCATGCGCTCGCTGCCCGTTTCGTACTTTATCGGTTTTTTCTTAATGGGGACATTTTTCAATTACATCGTGTCCAGCATTTTTGTCTTCTTCCGAGACGTCATCTTTTTGGCAGTCTATAATCCCAGCTATCAGATGATGTATAACGCTATTGCAGAACAAAATCGCGGGCGCGCAAAATCCTTTCTGGAAGGGATCAGCAACCCATTGGCTCTACTTGCCGCTTTTTTGATTCTGAGAGGGCTGACTCTGATTATGGACGATAGGCTTTTGGGGTTTGTCGCAGCACTAATCGCTATCGGATTTCTTTATATCTCCAATCGTTTAAAAAAGGATTATGAAGAGGCGTTGATAGCGTATCTTAAGCGTGATGATTACAAAAGTCGTCAAACGGCAAAAACAACTATCCGCAAAATGGAGGGCGTAGATCTACAAAAAATTATCTATAAAGCCTTGGTAGACGGAGATAAAGACACTGCGATCTTTGCCACTGAAATGCTTCAAAAAAGTGGAACGGAAAAAGCTGTTAATACGCTTTTCTTTGCCTTGCGTCGGACCGAGGATAGAGAAATCCGCCTAAAGATCATCGAGACTATCGGCAAATTGGGAACCCCGGAAACAGGGAAGATGATCTATCCCTATCTGAGAAAAGCGCGGGATAAAAGCGTCCAAATCGCCTCGTTAAAGGCACTGGCAAATCTCGCTGACGACGCAACATCCAACCGGATTCTATCTCTCTTACGCGTGCGTGATTACGATATTCGCGCGACAACTGCGGCTGTTCTGTGGCTATTGGGAGAAAAACGGGGTCAATCTACAATTGAAGATATGGTGCGCAACCCTTTTCCCGAAGTGCGGCGGGCCGCTGTCAAAGCCCTGTCGGAAGTCAGTAATGAAAAAATGGGAAAGGTCCTGGCAAACTTCTTAAAAGACGATGATCCGGAAATTCGGAAATATGTGCTTCAAGGACTTGCAAATATTCAGTTTGAAATGACAAGTTTCAAACTCACCAAGCAGTCTTTTAAGGAGCTGAGTGAGACAAGTTTCAAGCTGACCGAACACTCTTTTAAGAAGCTGAGCGATCCAAATTTCAAGCTGACCGAGCACTCTTTTGGGAAACTGGAAAGGGAAGAACTTCCACCGGATGTCTTGAAAAATCTGGATGCTTTGAAAGATATTATGGTAATAAATGAAGAGAATTTTATAGATAAAATCAAAGAGGCAATTGGAGAGGAGCATACTGAGAGCTACAAGTCGCTCATTTTGAAACATGCCTTGAGAAAAGGACAAATTCCGTCTGATATTTTAGAAAATCTGGATACTTTGAAAGACCAGGTGTTTACGATTAGAAAATATTTTACAGAGGGAATCGAAAAGGCGATTGGAGAGGAGCACACCGAGAACTACAAGTCGCTCATTTTGAAACATGCTGTGAAAGAGAAAAAATTTCCACTTGATATTTTGAAAAATTTAGGTATTTTGAAAAATCAATTGTTTGTGGATAAAAAAGATTTTATAGCGAAGATTAAAGAAGCAATCGGAGAGGAACATACCGCCACCTATGAAGCACTGATTTTGGAACATGCCTTTAAAGAAGGAATTCTCGATCAAGTGACCGATACGTTAAGCGACTCTGACGAAGATGTAAGAACCACAGCTTTGGTCAATCTTCCAAGGTTCGGAGTGAAAACTATCAAACCACTGATTAAAAAATTCAAAAAAGATCGACAAAAACCGACTCTAAAGCGCCGTGTGGTGCAAGTATTGGGGAGAATTCCCTCCGATATCGCGGAAAAACACCTCATGGATATTTTGTTAAGCAGCGGGACGTTGATGCAGGATCAGGTCTTACGCTCCTTAAACAAGAGAGAAAATATCGAGAATAAGCGCGTGTTGGAAAAATTCGTTTTCAACCAACTGTATCAAATTTACCGGCATCTCTATCATATTCATATTCTGACACGCTATGAAAATACAGACGCCGGCGAGGTGTTGATCGCTTTTTTAAGAGACGAAATTCGTCATAAAAAAGATTTACTTTTGCACGCGCTGGGGCTGATCGAGGGAGATATTGACACGTTCTACTTTATCCAAAAAAAGCTGAGAAGCGACGATAAATTTCTCAGAGCCAATGCGTTAGAGACGTTGGAGAGCCTTTCCGCTCGTAAAGTGTTTAAGATGTTACTCCCCTTGTTTGAGTCGCCTCTTGACGAGAAGATTCTCAACGGGATAGAACAGACTGTCAAGATGGCAAAAGACGCGACTATCAGCGACTCTTACCAGACGCTTTCTCAGTTGCTTCTTCATCCATATAGTCCGGTTATCCGAGCTAGCGTCGCGTATCTCTTAAAGGAGATTCACTTTGATAAATTTAAATCCCTGGTAAATCATCGCTCTTATAAAGAAGTCGATCCTTTGGTTAAGGAAAATCTGGTATCGACTCTTGATCGTCTTATATTGCCGAAACACTTCTTAGACGCCAATACAAAAGTAGGAAAAAGTAAAATGCTGACGATATTAGAGAAGATTTTTTTCTTAAAAAAAGTGCCTATGTTCAGTAACATGAACAGTGAAGAATTACGCCTCATCGCCAATATCTGCAGTGAAAAGCGGGTAAACGCGCTTGAAATGATTATGAACGAGAAAGAGGCTCAAGAGGAAATTTTTGTCTATATTGTGATCGAAGGACTTGTTCAACTGACGAACAAAACTCCCAGCGGCGAGGAAAAAATTCTCAAATTTATGACTGTGCGAGATTATTTCGGCGATATCGAGGTCTTTGACGATCAAGGCATCAGTTCAGTCACGGTTATGGCAATGGACAATACTCGCCTTATGACCATCAGGCAGAAGGAATTTCGGAATGTGTTGCTGGAATATCCCAGTATTGCCGTAGAGATCTGCAAAGTGTTTAGCACAAAACTTCGCAATACCAACCGATTGCTGGTATTGCAATATTAGTCGAGAATTTTCGCAAAACGGGTTGGATTTTTTATTAACGTAAAAGGTTATAACGTCATCAATGTAACAAAAGTATGATTCTATAAAAAGTTAGCGGGGTGGAGAAGCGGTTATCTCACTTGTCTCATACGCAGGTAGTCGTGGGTTCAAATCCCACCCCCGCTACCAGCTAAAAGAATGTGCAAATTACGCAGATTTTCACAAATTTTGTTTTTCTCTCCAGCCTGCATTATTCATAATCCTCGGGGAACCGGAGGTCTCAGATGTTTGATATTTAATGGGTTAGATTCGATTTTTAACGACATTTCCAAGAGAACTCAGTTTTTATGAGAATTTCAGAACCCTTATTTGGGCTGA
>NBMB01000069.1 GCA_002084765.1 Candidatus Cloacimonetes bacterium 4572_55
CTGAATGATATGCCTGAAAAGCTGAAAAAAGAGTCTGTGTCCCATGAGGAAAGCGTTTCAAAAGAGCTTTACGCGGATTATTCTGTTTTCAGAAAAAGACTCTTTGAAAACCTGACAAAAAACAATCCGACAATTGATAAGCTGACCCTGTTCAGTAAGACCCAGACACTGATTGACCGGTTTTTGTTTATTCTTTTTGCAGAAGACAAAGGACTGCTGCCCCCCAATTCTGTCAACCGAATTATTGAAAGATTTAACACGCTCAGAGAAGAGGATGCTTACAAACCCCTGTATGAAATTTACAGACAGTATTTCGGTTATATGAATATCGGACGCAAAGGGAAAAGAGCAACAGATAATATTCCCGCATACAACGGCGGGCTGTTTTATCCTGATAAAGTTTTGTACAGCCTTAAAATTGATGATGATATTCTGATTGATGATCTGCAAAAACTTTCAGCTTATGACTTTGACACTGAAATTGATGTCAATATTCTTGGCCATATTTTTGAACATTCCCTGTCGGAAATAGAAGAAACAACGGCAAAATTAAAAGGGACAGATGTTAACAAATCCAAAAGCAAACGTAAAAAAGACGGTATTTTTTACACTCCCCAGTATATTACACAGTATATTGTGGATAATACTGTCGGAAGACTTTGCGAAGAAAAACGTAACGAACTGGATGTTAAAGAAATTGAATTTGATGACAGTTATTATACCAAAAAAGGGAATCTGTCTAAAAAAGGCAGAACGCTTTATGAAAAACTTGAGGATTATAAAAAGTGGCTCCTGTCTCTGAAAATTCTTGATCCTGCCTGCGGCAGCGGTGCTTTTTTAAATCAGGCTCTGACTTTTCTTATCAGAGAGCATAATTTCATTATTGAAGTTCAGACTGATTTAAAAAAAGGACAAGTCTCAATGTTTAATATTGAGAAGGCTGTTTTGGAAAATAACCTTTACGGTGTTGATATTAACGAAGAAAGTGTTGAAATCACAAAGCTCTCCCTCTGGCTGCGTACAGCAGACAGAGAGCGAAAACTTTCAAATTTAAGCAGTAATATCAGGTGCGGGAATTCACTGATAGACGATCCTGAAATTGCTGGAGACAAGGCTTTTAAGTGGGAAAAAGAATTTCCTGAGATTATGGAAAACGGGGGATTTGATGTGGTGATTGGGAATCCGCCGTATGTTAGGCCGCGTAATATTACAAACCAAGAGAAAAAATATTATTCGACGATATATTCTGTGGCAAATAATCAGTTTGATTTATATCAACTATTTATCGAAAAAACAAAAAATATGATTAATGAAAAAGGTTATTTTTCATTAATCATACCAAATACATTTTTGGGCAATGAGACTAGTTTTATTTTAAGAAAATTCATTTTAAATAATTTTAACATTCTTCAAATCGTGGATTTCAAGCAAACTGTATTTGCTGACGCTTCTGTTGATGTTTTAATATTTGTATTTTCAAAAAAAAACAATATTGAACTTTCAAGGTATTTCATTTATGAAAATAATGACTTTATTTATCAACATTCTTTCAATGCTAATGAATTTTACGAAAACATAAATTATAATTTTATTTTAACACTAAATCAACATACCCTAAAAATATTTAAAAAGATACTTCATACTTCAAAAGTATTATCTGACTTTTTTGATATTACAACAGGTATTAAAGAATATCAAATAGGCAAAGGAAAGCCTCCTCAAAAGCAAAAAGACAGAGATTTATCTATTTTCAATGCTGATTATAAAAAAGATGAAACATTTTTGCCTGAAATAAGGGGTAAAAATCTACATAGATATTTATTAGATTGGAAAAACGAGTATATTAGTTATGGTAAATGGTTAGCAGAACCAAGAAATCCAAAGTTTTTTTATGGAGAAAAGCTGTTAATTAGACAAATACCAGGAAAACATAATCTAATTCTATCATTTGTCAATATTGATTTTGTTGTAGACCAAACTTTATATATCGCAAAATTAAAATTAAATTCTAAAATACAGTATCAATATGCTTTAACTTTGCTTACATCAAAACTTATTTATTGGTTTTTTAGACATCAAAACAATGAATTTGATAATTTATTTCCTAAAATCAAAACAAGAGAATTTAAGAAACTACCAATAAAAGAAATTTCAAAAGAAGCCCAACAACCTTTCATCGAAAAAGCTGACACAATGCTTTCCCAAAGCAAAGAGCTTTATGAACTGAAAACCGATTTTCTAAACTTCCTCAAAAGCGAATTAAAACCGCAGAAAATAACCAAAAAATTAGCAAACTGGCCTGATTCGGACTGGGATCAGTTTAAAAAGGAACTGGCCAAATGCAAAGTCAAAATCAAAGATTTGGGTCTGAAAGAGCGCAAGGAATGGCAGGATTATTTTATTGAACAAAAGGAAGAAGCCGATAAGCTAAAATCAGTTATTGACAGCACAGACAGAGATAACGAGCTAACCCGGCACTGCACCGGACGAAAAAGGTTTCCGCTCCCTATCGGTCGCCCCACCCTTTTTCGCCGGTTAGCTGGGCGTTAGATTTTTTTGCTATTCAGTTCGTTATTTGGTAATAGAATATTCTAAATTGTGGAGGTGCTATGCGAAATCCTATTCCCTATTTTATTCAACAGCAATATCAAAAGGAAAAACTCAAGGGACAATTCAAGGCTGCGTCCATGTTCGTGGATATTTCCGGATTCACCAAACTGACCGAAACCCTGATGCACTACGAAAAAAACGGTGCCGAAGTGTTGACCCAAGTCATCTTTAACCCATTGGTAAAATCCATCTACGACCACGGCGGGCTGATTACCGCCTTTGCCGGCGGCGCCTTTACCGCCCTGTTCCCGCTAAAGCAATTACGGGATATTTAGCGGTCGTCCGAAAAAAAGAGTTTCTTAGGATCTCGCACCGCATCCAGCTTCAAGTCGAGTTCAAGATCCAGCACCTGATCCAGCAATTTCTTTTCTTTGGTCATGAGTTCTCCCTCAGAAGGATGTTGACAAAGAGTAAGGAACCTGTTAAAACTTCCTCAGGAGCGGGTCTACTTCTATCAACCGAAAGTTTGAAACTGGCAAAAAGGAGAATAATTATGCCGGAAATTTATTTTAGAACATAGCTATCCCCTGTCACATACGGTCTTTTTTGACCAAACCGGTTGCCTGTCGGTTGTTGCTAATAAGCACTTTTGTCGGGATATTTTTTCATAATCGCTACTCTGAATTTTCATTAATGACCACCTCATTCATTTTAAACCCGTACAATATTGCTTTGAACAAATCGGCCATTGACGCAAAAAGGAAACAGTGAATATGACTTTCTCCGGCTTACATAATGACAGTCATGCTGATATCCAACGCCATGACCGAATGGGTCAACTCGCCTACCGAAATATAGTCGACTCCAGTTTTGGCAACCTCTCTTACGGTTTCCAAAGTCACCCCGCCGGACGCTTCCAGCGGAACTCTCCGAGCGACCCATTCCACCGCATCATGCATGGCGTCTAACGACATATTATCCAACATGATGCGGTCAATATTAAGTGAGAAAGCCTCTTGGACTTCCTCGATATTTCGCGTTTCCACCTCGATCTTGTATTGGTCTCCAAAACGACTGCGAACCCGTCCCACGGCTTTGGTAATGCCGCCGGCTACGTCGATATGATTGTCTTTGATCAGCACCATATCGTATAGACCCATTCGATGATTATCGCCGCCGCCTACCTTAACCGCGTATTTATCCAAGATTCTGTGACCCGGTATTGTCTTACGCGTATCGATAATTTTTGCGCGCGTACCTCGAACCCGCCGCACAAATTCCGCTGTATTTGTGGCGATACCGGACATTCTTTGCAGAAAATTGAGCGCGAGCCTCTCCGCTGTCAACAACGATTGCCCGCGTCCGCTCAGCCGGGCGATTAAGTCGCCTGGTAGGACAGCGTCGCCGTCGGATTTGATCATATTAATGGAAATTTTCTCATCAACCGCATGAAAAACTCTTTTGACAATCGGCAGACCCGCAATAATACCTTCGGCTTTTGCAGTCAATTTCGCCTCCGCCAATTGGGTAGGGGGGAGAATGGGCTGAGAAGTCACATCGCAGTCGCCAATATCCTCTCGCAAACCCATGTCAATAATTTCTTGAACTAAAGCGTGATCCGTGATCATATAATTTCTCCTAGATTATAGGCAATATCCCATTTATTCTGCCGAATATGCCTGTCTTTCATAAGTCAACTGTTGTCATCTTCAATCGTTCCGAGATAGGTGGTGAGCGTGAATTGATCCAACTCCAGACCGATCTCCTCTATATGTTCCAGTATCCACTGCACCAATAGAGCCGCTGTCCGCGTGATATGATCTCCCGTGATCAGCGCGCCGATAGGCGTCCCCTCATCGTCGTCATCAAGATCGTCAAACCACTGTAACTGGTCGCCGGTCGATACGCAGACCCATGTTTTCAATTCCAAATCGAGATCGAACGGCTCGCTTTTCGCCAGAGCCTCCACAAAAGTATCAAGGTTCAGGACAGCATCGCTGTCTATCCACATCTCTACCACAGCACATTTTTTCATAATTTCCCCTTATTTTTGAGCGTTAAAAAATTTATAAACGTCATTATCGTATATTTAAATCGATTTTAAGCGATATGTCCTTCTTCCCGAAGGCTAATAAAACGACCCGCTCCAATGACCACATGGTCAAGTACCTGAATACCAATAATTTCTCCAGCCGAGGCATACCGCTTGGTGAGCGCAATATCTTCCTGGCTGGGAGTTGGGTCGCCGGAGGGATGGTTATGCACCAAAATAATCGCCGCGGCGTTTTTTTGTATGGCTTGACGGAACGTTTTTCTGGGATGCGACAAATTGCTGTTTAAAATTCCGACAGTTATTATCGGAATACCGAGTATATGGTTTTTTGTGTCCAAAATAACAACCCTCAGCTCCTCATGCCCAAGCAGGGTCATATCGTCTTTCAGGAAATTGTAGACGTCCGCGGGACAGCTGACTTTCGGTCTATCAAATTCGGTATATGCAGACAGCCGGCAGGAAAGCTCAAAAGCGGCTCGAATCTGGACGGCTTTTGCCACGCCGATCCCTTTTAGCTCACATAATTCGTCGATAGAGGCTTTTCCTAGGCCCCTCAGAGTTCCGAAGTGGGTTAACAGTTCCTTCCCCAAATCGACAGAGCTCTTTTTTGCAGATCCCGTTCTCAGGATGATGGCGAGCAGTTCGCCGGTCGAGAGATACGCGGCACCATGTTCTACCAACCGTTCACGCGGCCGGTCGTGAGTAGGTAGGTCTTTTATCCGAACTTTATAGTCCATGAGATTCCTATTGAGAGGGAAGTCTGTTATCTGTTATAGGGTCCCGCGCGCCAGTCCGGGGAGCTGAGCCCACCAATGGGATTTCATCCGCGCCAACAGTCACGAAAAAGGATTCGTCCGCCTCAATCAACTGGATAAATCCCTTCTCGTATGCGCGAACAAAGGCGTCTACCACTTTTGGATCATACCGCGTTCCCGACCATTCTTTTATTTTGTTAAAAACCCGATCCGGATTCATTTTTATCTGATATGACCGGGTGGAAGTCATTGCGTCAAATGTATCAGCGACCGCGAGGATTCGGGCTTGTAAAGGTATCTGATCCCCGACCAATTCGTCTGGATAGCCGGTTCCGTCTACCCTTTCGTGGTGCCATCGGATGCCCGGCAGAGAAAAAGCCAACATTTTTATCGGCTCAATGATCCGAGCACCTCGCTCTGGATGCGTTTTGATTACATTAAATTCCTCTTCGGACAGCGTCTTAGTAGAAGATAAAATGCGATCTTCGATGCCGATCTTGCCAATATCGTGCAGTTCCGCGGCGATCTCAAGCTGCTCGATCTCCTGACTATCTATTCCCAATTCTTTGGCTATCGCCACGCTATATTTCCCAACTCGTTCCGAATGACCGCGTGTATACGGATCTTTTGCCTCCATCGCCTCCATAATAGCCTTGATCGAGCTACGAAACAAATCCCACATATCTAATTGGTGCTTCTGAAGTTGAGCACTCATATAATTAAAGGTCTCCGATAGTCGCCCGATCTCGTTATGCGCGATCAAATCCATCTGCTTCCCGAAACCGCCCTGCGCGATTCCCATCGTAAATTGAGTCAATTTAGCGATCGGATGGGTCAGCTTACGAGCCACTATTATGCCCAGAATCAACGCGGAGATTGAGAATATCAAACCATGCAGCAGGATAATTTTTTTAATATTTTGGATCGGTCTATAGACTTCCTCTCTCGGCTCTTGCACAATCACGCCCCACTCCAACGGCAGGATAAGCGCAAAGGAGCCGACCACCTTTTCACCGAAATAATCCTGATATGTTAAGGCACCTGATACTGGCAACTTTGCGCTAAAATATTGGCGAACCACCTCGACTCGGCTCATGTCCGTCAATGGGGGGATAGATTTTTCCTGTTTCATTGGTGGAATCAATCTCCCGTGCTGATCCACGAGAAACGCGCGCCCGCTTTTGCGATAGATCACGCCGCTGATCAATTGCCGGACCGGTTGCAGATCGATCTCCGCAAATATACGGGAGACCCGTTCCCCAGCCCGCTTAATCGACATCGCATAAAGAAGGTATAGCCGTCCGTCGTCTCGGAGATACGGATCGCTCCGATACGTGTCCCCTTGCGAGAGACGCGTGATCGCCTCGAGAATCTGCTCCTGAAAAATCGGGTCGTCTTCAAGCTGTGAGAATGTGGTCAACGTCATGAATTGATCGTTTTCTAAAATAAAGTTGGTCACTTCCGGGTGTTCTTCCAAAAAGGAAGTGAGAACCTGGCTCCGGAGATTGATATCAATCTCTGGATGATTCACTGTCCGGTTTAGTACGGTCAATAATTCTTCTATTTTCAAAAAATATTGAGCCACATCATCCGCGATGGCTCCAGCGACGCGCGTGTTCAGCTCCAAAATATTCGTCTCGATCAGATCTTGACTTTCGGACATCAAGGTGATATCTGAGACCAATAAGGGGATCAGAGCCGCAGCCAAGATCGCAACCAAAAACTGGGTGCGGATGCGGTATTTTATCCGCCTTGGAACGAAGAAAGATCGATTTTCTATGACCTGTGTTTCCAAACTCATATTTTATTCCTATCGGATCCGCGCCACAACGATCGTCATGTCGTCATTATTGGGCCTGCCCCCGGCAAAGTTGTTGCAGGAGGAAATGAGCCGCTCAGCTATGGCGTCGGGACTGCGTTCTTTTTGACAAATAGACAGCAGTTCCCGCTCTAAACGGTCCTCGCCCCACATATCATCCTCCATGTTAAATCGCTCCTCAAATCCGTCGCTCAGAAAGATCAACACATCGTCATGATCCAGTTCCGCCCTGGTCATTTGAGGGTCGATTTTCCTAAAAAAACCGAGTGGGGGACCTTTCATAATCAAAGGGATAAGTTCTTTTGTCACTTGA
This sequence comes from Candidatus Cloacimonetes bacterium 4572_55, assembly GCA_002084765.1. Classification (GTDB taxonomy): domain Bacteria; phylum 4572-55; class 4572-55; order 4572-55; family 4572-55; genus 4572-55. The sequence goes on from NBMB01000069.1 coordinate 7,491, forward strand.
CGATAGTGGTAGGGATAGGGCATACCCGCAGAACAAAGCTCCACGACCATTTTGTTCAGATCAATAATCGAGATAGCGAGGCACATGCCCATGCCGCGTTGCGTCAAGGACATCATCATTGCCGCGTTCAAATCGGAGATCAACCGGTTCAATTTGGACTGGTACCGGATCGCCTGAATGGCATACATGGAGGTCATCTTGACCATGCCGACAAACAGTCCAGCCGCCATACCGTGACCCGTCGCGTCGCCCGCGACAATACAATATCTCAAGCGGTTCATGCCAGGAGAATCATTCGGATTGATTTGATGAGACGGCAACTCGATGAAATCATAATAATCCCCCCCCACTTCGGTCGCGGTAATCATCTTCCCGACTACTTCAATCCGATCGGTCGAAATGCTTTTACGGGGCAACATGGATAGCTGAACCTCGCGGGCAAGCTCGATCTCGTCGGATTTCCGTCTCAACTCCATCTGCTCCTGATACCTTTTTTTTTGATAAAGAAACAGCCCAGCAATCAATAACAGCACGCTGATGATTTCTAAAAAATAAAACCACCCTCTTTTCCAAAACGGTGGAATGACAGTCACCTTGACAGCGATTCCCTCCTCGTCCCAAACACCGTCGTTATTCGAGGCTTTGACCCGAAAGACATAATCCCCTCCGTTCAAATTTGTGTATGTCGCATAACGCCGTTTCGCGTCGGTATATATCCAGTCTAAATCGAATCCCTCCATCATATACGCGTACTGGTTTTTCCCCGGAGAGGCGAAATGTAGCGCGGCAAATTCAAAGGTAAAAATCCGGTCTTTATAATCCAAGACAATCTGGTCGGAAAAAGTAATATCTTTTTTTAAAATAGAATGGGGGGAACTCGGATCGGCTCTTACCGACTTGTTCAATACCTTGAAGTCAGTCAACGAAATCTGTGGAATATTCAGGTCGTCTTTGATACTGTCCGGATGGAAAATATTGAACCCATTCACGCCTCCCATATAAATTTCGCCTCGCCGATTTCGATAACATGCGCCGTGATTGAACTCGTCGCTTTGGAGACCGTCGTTCACGTCGTAATTCCGAAAGGTCAGAGCCGCGGGGTCAAAGCAGGAAATCCCCTTATTAGTCATCAGCCAAATATTGCCATGACCATCCTCCGATAGATTATAGATAGAATCATTCGGCAATCCATCTCGGGTGGTATAGGGAATAAATTTACCGGTTTCTCGATCAAGAAGATTTAAGCCGCCCCATGTTCCGACCCAAAAATTACCGGCTTTATCCTCGTAAATACATAGGATGTTGTTGTGGCTTAGACTGGTGGGATCGTCCGGATTGCTCATATAGCGCTTAAAATGTCCAGTCTCACGATTGAATTTGTTTAGCCCTGATACGGAGCCAACCCAAAGATCGCCTTTCCGATCCGCATAAGTGACTGAGATACTGCTGGAACTTAAGGAGGTCGAGTCACTCGGAATATGTCGGTAATTTGTAAATGTTCGCGTACTTGAGTGGTATTTACTCAGTCCTCGATTCGTGGCTACCCAGAGCGTATCGTAAGAGTCTTTAGCCAAATTCGAAATTGAATTGAAGGATAAGGAGGTCGAATCTCCTGGGATACGCCGAAAGTGAGCGATCTCGCCGGTCAAATAATTAAATCGATCCAAACCATTATTGTTAGAGGCGACCCAAAGGACGCCCATCTGATCCTGCAAAATATCACGAATAAAATTCGATCCCAGTGTGGTCGAGTCCTGAGGATCATGGAAATAGCCGGTAAACTCCTCTGTCTCTCTGTTAAAGCGATACAGTCCAAACGCGGTTCCCACCCATGCAACGTCCGCGTCATTTTCAAAAAATGACCATATCATATAGGTCCCGAGTCCTTTGGGATTTCCTGCGTCCTCTTCATATCGTTTAAATTTTTCCTTGGAAGGGCTGAATTTATTCACCCCTGCGCCACCGGTTCCGATCCACATGACCCCGGATCGATCTTCATATAATGATATAATAAAATTGCTGCTGAGGCTAAATTGGTTATCTGGATCATAGCGGAACCGTGTAAATTTTTCGGTTTTTGGATCGAGCATATCTACGCCGGTCAAAGTTCCCGGATGGGACACAACGATCCAAAGAAAGCCGGACTGATCCTCATACATGGTTAATACGGCGGTATCCCCAATACTGTTGGGATCGTTTGGATCATGCCGATAGTTTGTAAACTTTCCTGTGGTCGGATCGAATTTGCTTAGCCCGTTATCTGCAGTGCCGATCCATAGGTTGCCCGACCGATCTTCATATAAATTCGTTATGGAATCGCCGCCCAAACTGTTCGGGTCATCCGGGTCGGCTCGATACGCACTAAATGATTGTGTATCCTTATGGAACAGATTCAGTCCACCGCCCATGGTCCCGACCCAAAGCCGCCCCCCTGAGTCCGATAGTATTTTCAGGACGTCGTTGGAGCTGACGCTCCCCGCGTCAGAGCTGTCCGCGACAAAACAGACAAAATTATCCGTTTCTCGATTATAGCGACAAAGTCCATTGTTAGAGCCGATCCATAGATTGCCGTCTCGATCTTCGCACAGCAATCGGGTCCTATCACTCACAAGACTTGTCGAATCGTCAGGATCATGCCGATATCTAAAAAATTTTTCGGTCTTTGGATCAAATCGATCAATTCCCAGTTGAACTCCATCCGTAGAGATTGTCTTTATCCATATCATTCCCTGGCGATCCTCATAGATATGGAGGGGATTATTGGAGCTGATGCTGTGCGGATCGTCGGGATCGTGATAGTATGAATGAAAAACAGAAGTCTCCATGTCAAATCGATTCAATCCATTGCTGGTGGCGATCCATAAATTTCCAGATTGATCCTCGATAAGTGAATTAAATAAAAAGAGTCCTCCACGTACATTTAATATAAAATTATCCGATATTGACGTAGAATCCATGGGATCATGCCTGAAAACCGTGAATTGATAGCCGTCATATCGGTTTAACCCATCTTGAGTCCCGAACCAAAGGAAGCCCTTTTTGTCCTGGATAATATGGTTAGTACTGCTTTGGGAGAGTCCATCTTGGATAGATATCCGCTCGAATCGAATATTAGATGGATAAGCGTCCGCTCCCTCGGCGATAATCGATAAAAATAAAACCAAATATATACATACGCGAGTATAAAATGACATTCATTTTCCTTATTTTTATATTTAAATCGGATTAATATTTAAAAGTGATTGTCTGTTATCCGAAATAATCCGACCGTCTTCGAGCGTCGCCACCCGCTAGGCGCGACGGATCACTCGTTACCAAATCATTGATCCTTATTCATACCTTGGTTTATACCTGGCGGCGACGGCGGATCGCCCATATCGACAGGTTCGCCGAAAATTTCCGATTTTGCGCCGCTATCCCCATAATCAACAAGTAAATAGTGAGATTCAGACGTTTTCTTTCCTTGTTCGACAAGAGGTTCAGCAGGGTCGTTTTTCACCAAAGTCATGGTCGTTTCCGTATAATTATTGCCTTTTATCACGCCGAGGCAAACCAGGTCAGACAACCACACATCGTCTGTATAACCTGTTTCCTGCACAACCATGTCCCTCTTTTTGGGCTTTTCGGTTCGACGCTTGCCTTTCTTTTGGATATGCCTGCACTCGAATTTACCCGCTTTTGTCTCAACATTCTCGGTTCCCAGCTCCGATACCGTTTCCTCAATAGGTGGACGGCTCTCCTCCAGCGCGTCTAACTGAGGCATATGGAAATTCATCTTCAGGCTCAAGCGCACCGGCTGATTATCATTATGCTGAACCACCAACTCTCTCAGCGACGATGACGCTTTCATCTCTTCCCGACTCTTCTTTGGCATTTTGACCTTCATTTTATCCACATCGCCTGTATCGCTCCTCGTGACGATTTCGACGTCGTATAAGGTCGTTCCATCCACCTTTTCCGAGGAGAGGATACTGATCTTTATACGGCTGACTGTCTCCTTTCCATCATGCAGATTTTTAACCTCATATTCCGCCCAACTTCCGGGTATCCAGTCTTGCTGTTCATAGAGATAGCGCAACAGGCTTTGGCTATTCGCAGTCAAATGAATAAGAGTTAAAGCTACTGTTATAAAAAAAACCGATAAAATTTTATAAAAATTCGATTTATTAAACATAGATTCCTCCTTAATGCAAAAATATAAGCGTTACCATTCTTTAGGTATAAAATTTTCATCATTCACAATATCGACAAGGCCGCCTTTTTGTCGCAAAACAAAAAGCCCACTTCGATAAGCATACTTATCCGCGCCCCTTTTTACATCCATGGCGGCAACAGCTCCAAGCAAGATCGTGTTCTTCAGGTCCATGTGACTTGGTGGGTAGCGGCGTATTTTATCTAACCGTTTCAAATGGTCGTCCACATCGACAGTCTTTAAGGTGGTTTTCACCTCAATAGCCACGATGTGCGTTTTATTGAGAAGTAAAAGGTCTATCTCGTAGAATTCATGGTTATCTTTTATACCTTTCACGTTTTTTAATGTGGTTAAAATATGAATCCCGTGCTTTTGGAAAAGCTCTATAGCTCCAGGCTCCACGATTCCCTCGACAAAACTGCCCCATAAACCCGTGATCTTGCCAATCGCTCGATTCAGAGCTTTTTTATGTTCCGCAGAATCTTTTGCCAGCCGATCATCGAATTCTTTTTGACTTTTCTCACGCTCAGCGGCCTCTCTCGCCAGCCGATCATCGAATTCTTTTTGACTTTTCTCACGCTCAGCAGCCTCTCTCGCCAGCCGTTCGTTAAAGCGTCTGTCAGACTCGGCGAATAGTTCTAATATGTCCTGTTTGGTGAGTTCTTTCTTTTTATCAAGCATAGATTCCTCCTTAATGAAAGCGAAAACGCATACAGCCTTACAAATTTGACATGATACTCATACTAATAGAGGCGTGTCCCGTTTGAACACGCCTCTATATAGCGATCGCTTATTCGATTCAGCTTTGGACTTCCGGTTTGGATCTTGGCGATGGATCGTTCGGTTTCGCCTCTTGGTCTTTACAACTATCGCCCAAAAATTGCTTGATATGGCGATTATCAACGGGTTTTCCGGATTCGGGTTTAGCGACTGGCGATTTTTCCGGAATGTAAAAATCGGAGTCGGGCAAGGTGTCGATATGCTTTAAGGAGGAGGAGGCGCACTTCTCCATAGACTCGTCCGCGTTGTCGGTCAGAGCGCGAATATTTTCCTGAATCTTGAGATCAGCAAGCTCCATCAGATGAATCGCCGCGCGCTTATCCCGCTCAAACGATTCGCCCTGATCGCCTTTCCGAATTTGCAAATCTAACTTAGAGAGAGAGCAGGCAAACGCATGAATCCACATGGTGTTATCCGCCAAACGGGCTTGCACTGCCTGTCGTTTGACAATTTTTTCCCGATGCCGTTTCCCGGTCATCTTATATTGATGAGAATGTTCTTGCGCCAATTTCGCCAGTTTCCGGGCATAGCGGATCAACGATCTATGGACATTTCGGATACGAGTCGGAGGCTCCTTCCTGGAGAGATAAAGCTCGGCTCCCAGCAGCAACGCGCGGCTCAATATCCGAGGATTCAATCCATTTTTGATAATGCGGCTTAGATTCATGCCGATAGCCTCGTCTCTGTTCCACAAGAGTGCTTCTTGAATTCCGACCATCGATTCTGCCAGTTGCTTGCCGCCATAGCCGAAGATAAAGGTCTGCATCACTTCGTTGGCTCCTTCGGCAATTCGATACAGACGGCTATCTCGCAGAGCGCGCTCCAATTCGTTCTCAGTCATATAACCCTCTCCGCCCATGATCTGCATCGCGTCGTCGATCGTCAACCAGCCCATCTCCGAGCAAAATATCTTCACGACCGCTGTCTCGACCATGATGTCCTTATCGCCTCGATCCAGCATACCAGTGGTCATATAGAGCATGGCGTCCATGCCATAGACAAACGCCTCCATACGAGCGATACGCTGTCGAACCAGCTCAAAGTCAGAGAGCGGTCTTTGGAATTGGTAACGGAGTTGTGACCATTTGACCGCCTGCTCAGTCGCGCCGCGAGCTGCTCCCAGCACGCCAGCAGACAGAGTGCATCGTCCGTAATTCAGGCATGTGAGAGCTACATTCAGTCCTCGCCCCTCTTTATGCAGGAGATTTTTCCGCGGCACCTTGACATTAGTGAAGCGAATCCGTCCTTGCCACGTGCCTCGAATACCGCATTTTGCCCGATTTTTCTCAAAAATATCCACGCCTTCCATATCCGGCGTCACGATCAAAGCTGTGACTCGATCTCTTGCCTTTCCGGTTTTTTTGCTGACAATCCGCTGTTTTGTCATCACAGTAAACAGCGCGCTGTCCGCCGCGGAGGTAGACCATTTTTTCTCCCCGTTTAGAATATAATGAGAACCGTCTTTGCTGAGTTCGCAACGCGTCTCTTGACCGCCGGCATCGCAACCTACATTCGCCTCGGATAAGCAAAAAGCGGATAATTTTTCTTTCGCCACGACTGGCAGCCACTTTTTCTTTTGCGCTTCGGTTCCATATAACAGTAGCGCTTTGCAACCAATGGATTGATGCGCGGATACCACAACCGAAGTGGAGGCGCAATCCCGACCGATCCGCTCCAATACCTGGTTATAACTCGTGATACTTAAGGACAACCCCCCGTTCTCCTCCGGAATCGTCATACCCATCACACCCATATCAAACAGCCGCTTAAGAACCCATTGCGGGATAAACTGCTCTTGATCGATTTGAATCGAAGGATGTTCATATTTCATATAGTCGTCCAGTTCGACCATGAGTTTATCGAACCTTTTTTTCTCCTCCTCATCTCTTTCAGGATATGGAAACAACAAATCCTCCCGAACATTTCCCCAGAACAGATTTTTTATGAAACCCATCTCTTCCGGCTCGGGACCCATCATCACTTCAGCTTCTTTCATCATCTTACGATCTTTTTCAGACATATTTTTCAGTCTGGACAAATCAGCCATATCATACTCTCCTTTCGTGATCTTATTAAAAATAGATAAAAATTAGATATAAAAGCAAATCAAAATTATAGTAACATAGTTATCGAAAAAAATCAATCGAAAAAATAGAGTTCCTTACCTGGATTATTCGTCATCACGGAAATCGATCCGCAGATTACGCAGATTATCGATCCGCAGATTACGCAGATTATCGCAGATTATCGCAGATTAAGAATTGATAATTAAAGAATTATATCTTTTTTGACAAATTTTTTTTCAGGAAAACGGAGCTTTTGCGCGCATTTCACTATATTCGCAACAGAGTCACAGAGAGTCACAGAGAGTCACAGAGAGTCGCAGAGTCAGCCCAAATAAGGGTTCTGAAATTCTCATAAAAACTGAGTTCTCTTGGAAATGTCGTTAAAAATCGAATCGGCAGTTCGTATGACTTGGGAGCACTGAACATAAAAAAAAGATGAGCCGAGAAATCTCAGCCCATCTTTAATTAATACGTCGAATAATTTTCTGCGCCTAAGCAATCCGGGCGGGAACCATTGCTCCTCGCCGGATCATAATCGCGCCGACTCCCAAAGTTAATAGTGCCAAGATGATCATTCCCCACTCGCCCACAGTAGGTATGGAAGCCACGCCAAGCGCGGATATGGCTGCGCCAGACCCATTGAACGTTCCATTACCATTAACAAAAGTGGGTTGCGCCGGGGCCTCAATGCCTAAGCTCGCATCCCAAACTCGAAAGCTAATTGGATTTCCTGTTGTATACCCAGGTAACGGGGGTGAAGTAGACGCTCCATGAGCTTGGAAAGTCAGCGGAAGTGTGTCTGTGTAAGTAATAGCACCGACGCACAAATTTCCGTCAAAAACACCAATTTCATCGCCAGATTCCAACGGTTGACCCAATATGTCCGCAGTTTGGATTACGATTGGGCACAGGTTATAATTTGTTGTCGTATAAATAAAATGAATCGTTTGGGCATGACCCATGCCGCTGACGAATATCGCCAGCAAAAAAATTCCGAATATAAAAGAGACCTTTTTCATTAAAACTCCTTATCTAAATTAACTATAAAACAATCGAATTTCACACCTTTGGACAGGGCTTGGGCATTCCAAACCCTGTCTATTTCATATCAGTCCAAACAAGTTTAAATAAGTTATCGCAGAAGCGCCATCCGCTTGGACTGGGTGGTTCCCATGGCTTCCAATTGATAAAAATAGATACCAGACGAGACGGCTTCTCCTTGATTATTCTTTGCGTCCCAGGTCACGTTATGTTCGCCCGCGACGTGACTCTCATCAGTCAGGGTGCGAATAAGTTGCCCGTTTATGTTATAAATTTGCAACGTGACATGACCAGCCACTGGAATCTCATAATGAATCGTCGTGGATGGGTTAAATGGATTGGGATGGTTTTGATCCAACTGCAAGCTATAACTTGCAACCTCATCGTCGATTGATAACAGATCCGCATCCAAAGTGGCAATGGAATAGAGGTCGGACTCATATACCGCCGCGTTATTCTCGAAAAACAGCTCCATATCCTCTTCTAAGCCGCTCTCATGCCGCCAGACTTTCAAGATAATCGACTCGCCCGAGTCATAACCATCTTTGATATCCGTGATGGAATCGTCAGTCCAGCCCACAACGCTAAAGGGTAGACGATCCTGCCAGACAGATGCGCCAATGCAGAAGAGTTCCCCGTCTCGCTGGGCAAAAATCCCGACCTCGTCGCCTTCTGTCAACTCCAATTCCTCAATGCTATGATCCAGAAATAGGACAGGATAATAATAATTGGACTCGTGGAAGGTGAAATGCTCCGTCGCCCGAATCTCATCCTCTTCCTGATCCGCGATTGTCCCCCTCGATGACGAATAGGTCAATGTGTCGATTGCGCTTACATAGACTCGGTAACCATTCCCGGGGGACATCGTCAAGGTATTAATAACGCCAGGTATGTAAAGTCCGGAGCCAAATCCCTCAGCATATATCAAGTTCCCGCTAATGTCTGCAAGCGCGACATTAGCCGACATGGACGAGGCACCATAATAAGGAATCCAATTCCAGCCCGTAGTTAATGGTATTGGGGTAGTCGGATCAATTGCCGATCCAGTCGTGGGCAGAAGCTGACTCTGTCCAAATGAGGAATGCACCATATACATTGTGGTATAATCCCAATTACCGGATGGCATTATATAAGGAGGCATGAAAAATCCTCCTACCCATTGGACCACGTCATAATCGTGTCCTGTCCAGATAGTCGCCATCGAAGTATTTGCAAAATTATTAGATGGACATATCCAATTCCACGCATTAATCGGGAGAGAAATTCCATTCAACGTCGTGAATGTCGAATCAGCACCGTAAGCCGTTCCAGCGTCGTTTGTGGCATAAGCCCGCACATGGTAGGTCCCGCCGACTGCCAGACCCGTAATATTGGATGTGAAAGCTCCAGTGGCATCCACCGTCCCTTCGGTTGTGCAATCGTCGGTAATTTCTGGAGTGCCAGTCGTATTCCAGCACACGCCATGTTGCGTAGGATTGGGAACGCCGAGAGAGGTAATATCGCCATGACCTGTTGCCGTTGTCCCGGTAATATCGGTCGCGGCTCCAGTGGTGACTGTAGGCAACGCCAGCGTTGTGAATGTCACATCAGCACCGTAAACTGTGGTATCAGCGTTGACAGCGTAAGCCCGCACATGATAGGTTGTGCTATCTGTCAGACCCGTAATAGCGACTGTAAAAGCTCCTGTCGCAACCGTTCCGGTGGCTGCGAGATGAGAGTGAGAGACGGAAGTGTCAGGATCCGCAGTCGTTCCCCAGCATATACCGCGCTCCGTAGCGTTAGGATTACCGAGATCAGTGACATTGCCATTCCCCGTTGCCGTAGTATCGGTAATAGCGGTCGCGGCTCCAG
>NBMB01000035.1 GCA_002084765.1 Candidatus Cloacimonetes bacterium 4572_55
AGTTGTTACACATAGCCGCGACCTCAACATGTTATAAGTAAAATAATGGGATGCAATCACTTAAGATAATACGTGAAGCAACAATATGCAATAGGGTGACTACCAAAATTTCGATATTAAAAAACGACTCAAGCGTTATTTTTTCTTGATCAGCCATGCACACAATTCTAAAATAGTGTGAATCCCAATTTTGCACAAGTCAAAATTTATTTGATCCCGCGCGTTTCGTCGTGCATAGACGCGCGTCTTGTTTTATATTATCCCCTGTTATCCTGAGTTATCCTGAGAGCGAGTAAACTGGAGTGATTTCAAGTGACGACAAACGACATGGAACGATTATACGATTATAACAGTTTCCTGCGCGGCAAATTCGGACAAAAGGTCTATAAAATCTGCCTGGATTCTGGATTCTCCTGCCCCAATATCGACGGGACCAGGGGAAAGGGAGGATGTATCTATTGCAACAACAAGAGCTTTAGTCCCCCTACCAGAGACAAAACTCTTGATATTTCCCAACAGTTAGACCAGGGTATGCGGATCGGTCGAAATCGATACAAAGCCCATAAATTCATCGCGTATTTCCAGTCCTATACAAATACGCACGCTCCGGTTCAGGACCTAAGGCAGCTTTATCACCGGGCTGTCGCCAGCTCGGACGTCGTGGGAATCGCTATCGGCACCCGTCCCGACGCGGTGGATTCGGAAAAAATCGACCTGCTTGGAGAATTGGCGGAAAAGATGTTCGTCTCCATAGAATACGGCGTCCAAACCATGAACGAGCAGACATTGCAATGGATCGAGCGGGGTCATGGGTACGAGTCCTTTTTGGACGCGGTCTCACTGACCCAGCGGTATCCAAAAATTCATATCTGCGCGCATGTCATGTTCGGATTTCCAGACGAGACTCGGGAGGAAATGTTGGGTATGGCTTATGAAATGAATCGGATTCGAGTGCATGGGGTCAAGCTGCACAATCTGCTGATCGTCCAGAATACTCGGCTGGCTCGTATTTTTGAGCGACAGCCCTTCCCATTATTCGAATATGAGGAATATATCGATTTGGTATGTGATTTTTTAGAAAGACTGTCGCCGCGTATCGTGGTTGAACGGTTATGCGCATCCGCTCCGGACCCCTACCTTATCGCCCCAAAATATGGGAAGTCAATGGCTCAGGTCGCCCAGGACGTCCGCGCCTGTCTCAAGGAGCGTCAAAGTCGCCAGGGTATTTTTACATGAGAGAATCGTTACAGACGATCCAGTCGGACAACCACCTCGACATGACCGGTATGCGGAAACATATCAACCGGTTGCACATAATTGAGACGATACCGATCCGCGCAGAGAATCTCGAGATCTCTTGATAGTGTGGCGGGATTGCAGGAGACGTGAATAATGCGGCGCGGCGCAATATCCAGCACAGCCTGAACCGTCTTTGGGTGCATGCCCGCTCTCGGAGGGTCGATAATCATCACATCGGGTTGTTTTTCTTTTGTGGGGATATAAGACGCCAGATTCATCAAATCCGCAGTGACAAATTCGCAATTTTGGACATGGTTCAAATCCGCGTTGGCTCGCGCGTCGCGCACACAACTTTCGATCAGTTCAAAGCCGATCACCTGGCGCACAGCGTCCGAGATAAATATGCCGATCGAACCCGTGCCAGCGTACAGATCGTATACCAGCTCTGTCCCGTCAAATTCGCACAGCTCCTTTACCAGATCATATAGCCGCTCGGTCTGCACGCTGTTTGTCTGGAAAAAAGAATTTGCCGAAATCCGAAACCGATTCTCCCCGAGTTGCTCGTCAATCGTCGACTCTCCGTATAACAGATATTCTTTATCGCCAAAAGCGACATTTCCCATATTGTCGGTCACATTATTCACAATCGAGGTCGTATCTGGGAACGCTTGCATCAGGCTCATTGCCAACGGTTCCACGATTTGGGGCTGATAATTTCGGGTCACAATATTGATCATGCGCCCTCCTGTATTTTTTCCCTCCCGAATCATCAGGAATCGAAAATCTCCTGTATGCGCGCGTACATTATATGGCGTAAGCCCATGATCCAGGCAGTATTTTCGCGTATGATTGACAATGCGTCCGCTCTCCTCGGACTGTAGCAGACAGCTTTTCAGATCCACCACCTTATCGAAAAATCCCGCGGCGTGAAGCCCCAGCGCAAAGTCGCGATCCTCGACCTGTTCCTTTTGAGCGATCTCACTATCGAGCAACCAACGACGGTTGCAGAAAGAGAATTCCATCTTGTTGCGATAATAAATTCGATCCGGCGAGGGCAGTGCCTCCAGCACCTCGACATCCTGAAAATTGCCGATTCGGACCAGGCTGTCCATCACCTGTTGACGCTTGTAATACAACTGCTTGTCATAAGAAAGAGACTGAATTTTGCATCCTCCGCAGGCTCCGAAATAGGGACAAGGAGGATCAATTCGATCCGGAGAAGCCTTTATAAGTTCAATCACACGAGCTTCAGCATGTTTTTTCTTCTTTTTGAATATTTTTGCCCTTACCAGATCCCCTGGCAAAGCTTGGTTGACAAAAATAACAAAGTCCCGAAATCTCGCGACTCCTCGCCCCCCAAAAGCCAAAGATTCGATCTGCAATTCAATCTCATTTCCTCGTTTCATCTATTTTTCCTTTAATTCACCATAAACGATTTCGCCGCCAATCACGGTAGCAACAACTTTTGTTTCCAGAATCTCTTCCGGTTTGATCGCAAAAATATCCCGATCCAGCACGATGAAATCCGCCAGTTTCCCGACCGTGAGGCTGCCTTTGACGCGCTCTTCGCCGGAAGCGTACGCAGAACCCGCGGTATACGCATGCACAGCATGGTGAACCGAAATTTTCTCTTCGGGACAAAAGGTCTGCTCCATCGGATTATTTTTATATTTCCGCGCCACAGCAGCGTAAATTCCGGCAAAGGGATCAATGGTCTCGATTGGAGCGTCGGATCCGAACGCCAACTTTGTCCCATAGTTCAACAGAGTTTTGAATGGAAAAGCATATCGAGATCGGTCGTCGCCCCAATGTGTGATGATATTTTTGACGTCCGCGGCAAGGTGAACCGGCTGCATCGACGCCACGACACCGAGCTTGGCAAGCCGATCCTGATCGTCTGGATGGAGCAATTGGGCATGTTCGATCCGGTGACGCAGCCTTTTGTTTTCCTTTTGCTGGGTATGTTCTATCGCGTCCAATACCTGTCGATTTGCCCTGTCGCCGATAGCGTGAACCGCTACCGCCAAATCCGCGTGGGCAGAGCGGTTGATCAGATCGAAAAGCTCCGTATCCGTGTGCATTCCAATACCGTGGTTGCCGGGGCTTTTTTCATAAGGCGAGAGCATACGCGCGCTTTGCGAGCCGAGTGCCCCATCTGAGAATATTTTCACATGTCCGATCCGCAGCCATCTATTTCCAAACCCGGTTTTCAGACCCATGCGAACCGCGTCTTCCATGTGATGATCAGGAATCGTATGGTAAAGGCGCAGTTTCAGCTTCTCCTCGGCGATAAGGGATTGATATAGCCGAAACGTTTCCGGGCTTTCGCAGCAATGCAAGCCGGTCAGTCCCAACGCATGCACGTTTTTTGCCCCTTGTAAAACAGCTCGGCTTCTCTGCGACAGATTCGGAGTCGGGGTATTGTCAAACACCGGTAGTATAGCCTCTTCTTTCAACAGACCAGTCGGCTCTCCGGTATCAGGATCGCGGCAAATTTCGCCGCCAGAAGGAGTTGGCGTCTCGGTCGTATAGCCGATAATCTCCAATGTTTTGGAGTTGACCCACATCGAGTGGCCGTCTTTGCTGGATAAAGCGATCGGGTGGACAAGAGATATAGCGTCCAAATGTTCCCGATGCGGAACGACCGAATCCTGCCAGAGATTTTTATCCCACCGTCCTCCGACGATCCATTCCTCCGGTGCCGCCTGCTCGACAAATTTTCGAATCGCATGCAGAACGTGATCGAAATCGGTCAAATCCCGTAACTGAACCCACGATTCCTGAAGAGCGTAATCCGTAAAATGCGTGTGCGCGTCAATCATTCCCGGAATGACAGTCAGGTCCTCTAAGTCAAAGGTCTGTCGGTCATTTACTTCCGTATTGTCGCCCACATAAGAAAGCCGATCTTGATCGACAAAAAGAGAGCGGGCTTTCGGAAGGCTTGCGTCGATTGTGTAAATATTTCCGTTTATAAATCGTTTTTTCATATACCTTCTCAAATAAAAAGTGGTTACGGGCAATGCTTCAGCTCAAAAAACGCCTAAACTCAACGACTTTTGGGAAAAAAAATTGACTATTTCGAAAAACAAAATTTTCCTTCCGTTCTACAGGATAAGTAATTTTAATTCTTTGTCAAGGGGAAAACATCTGAGGAGTTCCCGACTCGCCGCGCGACCCCTGAATATAAAAAAAATCCCGAAGACAATTGCCTCCGGGATTTTGCGTAACTACCTACGTAATCAAAAGCTTGACTTCCGCGATCGTTGCGACCGTCGAGAACAGATGACGCCTATAGCGATTAGAGATGATCGGCAATATCAGGAATCTCAGAGCAGTCGACCTCCTCTTGCAACCCCCACACCAGTGCCTCAGTTCGCTCCGGCGTCAGGGCTTCGATCAGTTGATCATGGGATAAAATGAAACCAGCCAAACGAGCCAGCCGCAAAAACCCCTCCCGTTCGATCAACTGACCTGCGTCTCGGTCAAACTGCTGCGCGTCGAGCTGTCCGCCTGAAAGAACAGTCGTCAATAACATAAAAATTTTGGACTCCAACAGATCGTAGATATGATAATTCACTTGGAAAAATTTTTCTGATGAGCTAAATAGCTGAACTGCTTGATCATAATCACCCTGAGATAAAGCCAAACGCGCGTCCAAAGAATCGATTTTCCCAGCGTTGCCGTCCACTATTTCCTGCGGGAATTTCCTTAATTCTTGCAAGCGATCCGGGACAGAGCCTGTTTTTCCGACTGCAAGATCGTATTCCCCTTGATACAGAACGCGCCGAAAATGATAGGGACTGTTTTGAAATCGTTCCATCTCCTGCTCGGATTTCAGAAGCTCGGTCTCGATCCGGTCATACTTGTGTAGCACCAGCAGATCATATATCAGATCCAGACGGGTTATAACCGTTGTCCGAAGAATCCCCGCTTCTTCACTTTTCTCGAAACAACTGAGATGGCACGTATACGCGTCGGCAATCGCTCCTTTTTCCAAATAAACTTCTCCGATAATTCTATCGCCCATAATCACTCTATAAAGATCGCCGGAAGCCTCAAAAAGCGCGCGGCATTTTCGGAACTGCTCCAGAGCTGGGGACAATTTTCCCTTCATAGCCGCCATTCGTCCGAGATTATAGAGCGCATCCCCCTTGCGTCTTTTTTCCCCGATGCGTTCTGCATGGTCGTATGCTCGACGCATGCAGGATTCCGCTTCGTCGAATTTCCCAATATTCTGATAACAGTTTCCCAGGTTTGTGTTTACCGAGATCAGAAATTCCCACATAGGGTATTTTTCAATGATCTTGAGAGCCTGTTCATAATACTGAATCGCGCTTGCGTAACGTCCCATTTGTTTGTGTAACACTCCCAAATTGATCAGATAAGGAGCAGTGATTTTCTCCTGATAAGACGAGGAGCTCTCGGACAATTTCTGATTGATCTCCATGCACTTCCGATAATGAGCCACTGCTTCCCTGTTGAGATGCTCGCTCTGATAAGTCAGAGCGATTTTTCCGTGAAAAGCCATAATATCTTCAAGATGGTAACGCCCGTTTTTTTCTTGGACCTTTCCCAAAGCGATCTCATAAAATTTCCGAGCTTCAGGATAACTGCCCGCGGAACGGGCGAGCTCTCCTTGTAAAGCCGTAAACATCAACAAAAGGAAATCGGCAAATTCTTCATCCTTGACCGCGTCAGACTCGGATTCGTTTTGATCTGAAAGCTTCTTGGCAAGTTTATAATAGAGAGCCGCGTTGGTTTGAGAAAAGTTGACTGAACACGCATGTGCAGCGGAGAGCAAGTAATAAATCGCGCTTTCCTTTCTGCCCGCTTCCGCATAATGGTAGCTCAACAGACGGCAAACCGACAGGGGCGTATCTAATCTTATCACAGAGTACTTCTCGGAAACATTATGCTCTTGCGCGATCATTTCCGCGGCGATAAGATGGCGATCTCGCTTCCAATCTGGGTCTAATTCGCCATACACAGCGACTTGAACCAGGCTATGGGAGAACTTGAATTTTTCTTCTTCCTCTAAAATCAATCCGGACTTCAGCAGATCATCCAACCCGCGTTCCAGCTCGTTTTTATCCGGGAAATTTACCAAACGCTCAAGCTGTGGAAAAGTAAAAGAATCTCCGAAAATAGCCGCGTAATTTGCTATGGATCGAGCCTGCGGAGAGAGCCGATCCAGCCTTTTGGAAATTGCCTCATGCACGGATTTTGGAACCGTCATCTGAGAAGAGGGATGATCCGTTGCGAGATACGCGGTTTGCAACTCCCATCCTTTTTCTGTGCGATACAAGGCTCCAGCATCCACCAGAGACTTGACGATCTCCTCTATAAAAAAGGGATTGCCGTCAGTCTGTCGCCAGATTCGCTTGATCATCGCGGGCGCGCTATTTATCTCGCCAGGTTTGTCCTCGCCATCCATATCCTGCCCCAACATGGATCGGATCATCTGCCCGACTTCTGTTATGTTCAGGGGCTGAAGAGAGATAATCCGCCGCGTCTTCTCGTCGAACAAATTCTTGATCCGCAGACCATGATCTTGCTTTGTAAAGGCTTCAGAATCATGATCCCGATACGTGCCTACAATAGAAAATAGCGGTCCCGTTTGTTTGATGAGATACTCCAACAGCTCGCTTGACGCCGCGTCGATCTGATGGATATCCTCAATAGCAAGAATCACGGGCGTGAGCCGAGCCGCGCGTTGCAAAATCGCGACATATTGGCTATGCACTTTGCCTGACCCGGTGATCCATAACCGGCTTATATCGAAAAAACGACCCGGCTTATTCTGTAGAATAGGCATGACTTGTTTGATCTGTTTCAGGACATTCCGAGCGATTTTCTCTGAGCCTTTTATCGCCTTGTTTGCCGCGATATAAGAAGATTCATCGGCAATCGGAGCAAGTTGTCGTTCGATCTGATTTAATATGGCGACAAACGGGCTATACGGCTCCTCCCGCCGGCAATTTCCAACAAACAGAGCGGATCGATTCAGTCTGGCGTGTGTCTGTAACTTACGAATGAGTCGGGTCTTACCTGTTCCCAAACCGCCTTGGATAAAAATGAGGGTCGGACTCTTATCATCCAAAATATCGGAGAGCACTTCCCACTCATTGTCCCGTCCCGCCAGCGCAGGAGCAAATACCGGATAGCCACGACCGTAGATCAATCGATTTTTCGAAGGGGCAATGGTGAAATCTGCAGGAGAAAAAGAAAAGTCGGCTCCACCCGGAGAGAGTAAAGGAGCCAGGATATCCTTCAGATCTCGCCACAAATCCGCGGCGGACTGATATCGTTCCTCACGCGTTTTAGCCAGCAGTTTGCTTATTAACTTGTCCAATCCAGGAGGCAGATTCGGGCACATATCCGCGATACATGGGGTCGATTCGGAGACATGCATCATCATCAATCGAAAAGAATTTCTATCAAAGAAAGGAAGCTGACCCGAGATGATCTCATAGAGGATGATTCCGAGCGAATAGAGATCAGAGCGGTGATCGACCGACTCGCTTTTCGCCTGCTCTGGAGACATATACGCGGCTGTCCCGCGCGTGGGTTTTTTTCCTATTGCCTTGTCTTCTACATGAAAAGGATCGAGAGAATCAGAATCCCGCACCAATCCAAAGTCGAGAATTTTGATCTGCGGCTTGTGAGCGGAAACCGTGGAAATAAGCAAATTTTCCGGCTTCAGATCTCGATGAACAATCCGATTTGCGTGGATATACTGCAGAGCTTCGCACAGTTGAGAGAGGATAATAAACAGATTTTTGACGCGCTCTTTATCGGAGAAATCCAGGGGAGCGCAAAAATAGCGACGGAAATTAATTCCTTGAATCAGCTCCATCACAAAATAAAAACACCCCTGTTTCGGGTTGATTGGAAAATTTCTTCCGGGCAGGATAAACGAAAAATCCCCCTTTGCTCGACCGCTTTCATACACCTGGACCACATGAGGATGAGGCAGTCGAGCTAGAGCTTGATATTCCCGCTGAAATCGGATCGCTCTGTGGGAAAATTCCTCTCCATAAGGAAGAATCTTGACCGCTACCCGTGTATGTTTGAGGGTGTCCCACGCCTTGTACACGATCCCCATCCCACCCCGACCGATCTCCGACTCAATCCGATATCGATCTGCCAAAAGAGAAATTTTTCTGGAACTCATCCTTTCCTCCTCACGCCGGGCGAACCGGGGCGCGTGCGTTCTCTCACAAAAACAAAAAAGTTTGGGACTATGAAACGAATCCCGGAGCGCGCTTTTCTCCAGAGTGAGGGGAAGGTATTTCTCGGATATTTCCGAACTGAGACTCGAATTTCTCAATATTCTGCTTGAGCACTTTTGACAATAATTTTGCATGATGGGGCGTCATCACAATTCGGGCATATATTTTGCTTTTCGGGGAACCGGGCAAGACCCGCGCGAAATCGATGATAAATTCAGATGGAGAATGGGAAATCAATGCGAGATTGGAATAAATCCCTTCAGCTTCCTTTTCTCCCAATTCAATATTTAGTTTCTTCCTTTGTGGATGGGGCGCGTTCATAAAGACTCCTTTTTATAAATAAATTTTGTCCTTTTGATTAAATCAACACGATTATATCGACATCCTATTATACGCGGCGTATTGCATCCTGTCAACTTTTTTCCATCTTCAAATTTTTCGGAATAACTTTTGGAATAAATAAGAAGCGTATCTGTAGGCTCGCCTATATGCGACGTTTTTTCTAAAAATCCTTCCAAATCGGGTTATCCAAACTCCCACATTATTTTTCCTTGATTAATTTAAGAAAGCACTTTATCTTATTTGAAGCGGCTGTCGAACACATTTTTCCACGAAGAATCTGCCTAAAAGGAGGCTGACTATGCGCAAGATTTTTGGATACTTTGTCATTTTTTTGCTGTTATTTGCCCTTGGGAATGGGGTTTCCGCGGTAGAGAACGAGCAAATGGTCCTCGACGACCTGATTCGTTTATCAAACGCTGATATTGACGACGAGATTATCATCAGTCAGATCATTGCGACCGAATCCGAGTTTACTCTGACGACCGATGATATTATCTACTTGAACAAAAACGGCGTGAGCGATGATCTGATCGATTTTTTGATCAACACGCCCACATTAGAAGAGTGGGAACAATTTGAAGACGACATGTCCGACAGCGACGTTGAAACCGTTGAGGATTATGTCGAAACTGTCCAGCCAACGGAAGAGGTCGAACAGGTCTATCGCCATATTTACATTGATGTGGGGTATTGGGACGACTTTCATTCTTACTGGTATTGGGACACGAACTGGCACGGGGTCTATCCTATTGGTTTTTATTGTCATAACGGACGTTATTATTATTATTTCGGTCTGCATTATTGGTATTATCACAGCCATTGCCACCGTCACGCGGACTATTACAACCATTATCGACATAAACCGCCTCGCCACCATAACAATAATGTCCGTTATAAGGATCCCCATGGAGATCGCACGCGCTATAAAGATGGAAATAGCGATCGAGAAGGGCACTATAAAACGAGACATGCAAAGAATACGCGAACCGCTAAGTCGTATCAAGGACGGACAGTTCGATCGGAAAAGGATGTCCGATCCGAGAAAAAGACAGCGAATAACAACCTGCGATCATCTAAGCAAGCTGTGAAAAAACCGGTCAATCCGTACCGTTCTGCGTCTTCTGCTCGCAATAAAAAAGGCGATAAGATTGCTCCTTCCCATTCAAAAAATAAATTCAGCTCGTCGAAGTCCGGTAAGAATCCAAAATCTCCTAAGATCCGGAGTTCCGAGTCCTCCCGAAAATCTTCCAGCATGGGGTCTTCCGGGTCCCGGACAAGCAAAAGCTCTTCCCACAAACAGTCTGGAACGTCCCGAAGCGGTTCCTCTGGAAAATCTCGGACGAAAAAATAGGGAATCTGTAGCGAAAATTTGTTTTATGACCTGTGACCTATCAAGGTGACAGGTCTTTTTTTTGAAAAAAAATTTTGGAGGAATTAGGCAAATGGATTGGCAAACTCCACCGGATCGGATCGATCTTCCGGAAAATCATGTCCATGTTTGGAACGCAGAACTTAATCATCCGCTGTCGATTATCGGATATTTTCGAGCCATACTTTCCGAAGATGAGCGGGCGAGAGCCGACCGTTTCTATTTTGATCGGGATCGGAATCGATACATCTCGGCGCGCGGGACCCTGCGTTACATTATCGGCGAGTACTTATCGACCGCGCCGGATCGGATTCGATTTCAGTACAGCGAGCATGGAAAGCCCCGCGTATCATTTCCATCCGACAGCGTCTCTTTCAACCTGTCGCACTCCCATCAACGCGCGCTTTACGGCTTTATCAAAAAAGGGAGAATCGGCATTGATGTGGAATATGTGCGGTCGAATATGGATGAGATGGGGATTGCGAGACGATTTTTTTCCGCGTCGGAGGCAGATGACCTGCTGAAATTAACTGGAAATGAAAGGCTTCTCGGATTTTTTCGATGTTGGACTCGTAAAGAGGCATATATCAAGGCGTTAGGACATGGATTAACCCATCCACTTGGAAAGTTTGGCGTATCGTTACTACCGGATCAACCTACGGCACTTTTGTTCAGTGATATGGACCCGGCTGAACCAAAACGATGGAGGATGTGTGATTTGTCCCCGGGTCAGGGATACGTCGCCGCGCTCGCTATTGAAAAAAGAGGGGCTCCGTTGGAGCTGTTCAAATGGGCTTATTCCAAAGCGCGGCGACAAGATTAAGATCAGTTGTCCACTGGATCGATATCCTCTTCGATCAGAACCTCTACTCTGTTTGTTGGCTCGGATTCGTGTCCGTCCTCGTGGATCGTTGAGACTTGATAGATGTAGGTTTTGCCATATTCCAGATCGGTGACCGTAAGAGAGGTTTCCGCTATCGAGGTCATGGGCATCGGATTATCTCCATACGAGATCGTCAGATCGTAAACATTGAACCCTACCCACTCGTCGCCTACATTGCCATTCCATGTCAAGGTGACATTCTGACCCATGACGATTGTCGATAGATTGGTCGCTATGGAGCCGGAAAGTGGGCTCACGGGATCCGTGCTGTCGCTATCGTTTCCACAGCCCGTTGTAAGGCTCAAAATACCGACGAAAAATAGAATCAACAGCGTTTTTTTCATAGACGCGTTCCTCCTGTTTTGCTATTTACACCTCTCGTAAAGGCGATAGATATCTATTTATTTTCTATTTTTTCCAACATCTCCTGAGCCTCTGCTTTGTGCGATTCGTCGTCGTCTTTTCTCAATGGAAGTTCCAGAACTTTTTCAAAACAAACTCTCGCTTCGTCATACATTTTCATCCGCTTGGCATACGTCCTGCCCAACTCCAGATGATATTCGATAAAATCCGGGTCCAGCTCGATCGCTTTTTTCATATTTTCCACAGACGCCTCGTTCGTCGCATCCGGCAGCCCGCCGTAAATCATTTTGACCAATGTTTTTTTAAGAAAGCCGATGTTGGCGATTTTGCGATGCCAGCGTCCCAACAGGTAATAGCCCACGTCTTCGTTGGGATTCAGGTGAATCGATTTCTCCGAATGGTATTTGACCTCTTTGGAAAGTTTGATCAGTTCCTTTCCCCCTTTGAACAACGCCAAACGACCAGCCGCTATTGCCCAATGCAAGTGACCGTTGGCATTGGTGGAGTCCAACTCCACGGCTCGGAGAGCATAATCAATGGCTTGTTGATAGAGCGCGGCTTTTTGATCTTTCTCGGCAATCTTGCCCACTTCGCTATATTGTCGAGAAATACGCCAAAGGATCTCGCCATTTTCGGCATTATCAGATTCGACTTGCAGAAGCATGTCCAAAGCCTCTTGATGTTTCCATTCGTCTAATTCCAGACGGTCGACTTCCTTTAGAATCATTGCCAATGTGTCAATTGGAGCCTGAGTCAGGACGCTGTTCTGCGGCGCGTCAGTCTCTTGCGCCGAAGATTGAGGGCAGTTCCATCCTGTCCAGACCATAACCAGGGAGATAAGGATCAGAAAATATTTCGTCGTTTTTTTCATCGATTGGTTCCTTTTTTTTCAGTAACAGATTAGAAATAGATTAAAAACAGATTAAAAATTTTTGCCAACACCCTTAAGATACGATTGCTCCTCGCCGAGGTCAACAGTTTTTTATAGCCATTTTTGTTGGCAGAATCGAGCATTTATCCCGATTTTCCTATTTCACAGTAATTTGGTCCTTCATTTTCTCGAAAGTCTTGGGACCGATTCCCTTCACCTTTTGAATATCCTCTATCCGCTGAAAATTTCCATTTTCAGAGCGATAATCGACGATACGTTGCGCCGTCTTTGGCCCGACCCGCGTGAGTTTCTGAAGTTCGATCAAAGACGCGGTGTTAATGTTGATCAAAGAAGAGCCGGGATTGATCTCGACACGCGGGAGGCTATCCCTCTTGACCTGTTCCGTCTCGCTCGCTTGAATTTTTTCTTTCGAAGCGGTCTGGATTTCAATCGTTTCCAGAATAGATTCTATCGTAGGACGATCCGATCTGTCGAACGACTCCACATACACATCATAGCGCGTAAAAGGATTATATTGATAACGAACGAAGAGCACAACTTGTCCGATGATCAAAATCGCGCTGAGAATAAGGATCGCGGTCCTGTCTGACTTTTTCAGCTCAAAAGCCGTCAACGTATTTTCCAATAAGTCTAAAAATTTCTGTAACACCCAATCCTCCGAACGATCTCGCAAAGACAATCAGAACTTCAGCTGTGTCCAGATATTCAGACTAATGGTCTTGCGCCCCAACTCTGGTTGCAAGCCGTTGACAGAGCTGCTATATTCGCCCTGCAAACCTCCGGTCACCGAACGGCTGAAAGAGTATGAAATAGACGGGCGAAAGGAAAGTGTTTTGCGGTCGTTATTTTTGTGATCTTCCCGGTCGTCGTCTGGAGTATCCTCGGTCAAGCCCCCCCAGCCCTGCTCGTGACTCCACGAACTCTGAAGCGAAAGACGCACATCGCTGTTGATCCTGCCGAATATGGGGAGCGTGGTTCCTCCGCTACCCGCCTTAATGGTATACTCGATACGGCCGTCAAAAGAGAGTTTTTTGGACTCGGTTCCATTCTCATTGGTTCGGATGTTAGTCCGATTTTTAGACAAGGAATAGTTGCTGGAGACCGTTAATCGGAAACCGGCTTTCCATTCTGTGGTCAGAGAGATAAGCGGCGAAAAATCGTTGGTAATGGTCTCGTTGTTTATCATTTCTACGCCCTCTTCATCCACATCGTCCAACGATCCACTTTCGCCGAAGACATTGCCGTCCAGCCGTTTCACTTTTTTATAAGTGGAACTGATCGACGCGCGCTTCACAATTTTTTTCAGCAACGGCAACTTTTCGAGCGAGTTGAGATTTCCGCCGATGCTGGGGAAGGTAATATCCCGTTTTGTTCGAAAAACATCGCTAGACTGACCCCCAGTCTTTTGTTTCGACTCGTTACGGGAATAACGGACGTCAAAATCCAAGTTTTTTGACAATCTGACCCGAGTGCTGAGCGAGTAGTCGTCGGATATGCTATGGGATTGGGGCACGATAATTGTGTTGCCTGAATCGGTCAGAGCCGTATAGGTATCTTTTCCCTTAAAGCCCAACTGAAACAAAAGGTCAGGGATTTGATCCACCTCATTATAGGTGACAGACTGCTTATGGGAATACCGTCCGGATACCGAGCCGAAGGTCCGAGTAAAATTCCCAACGGTCTGCTTTATTTTAGAAAAAATACCGCCGCCAGATTTTCCATCTCGGCGATCCCCGCGATCCCGTCGTCGTCCCCCTTGTCTCGGATCAGAGGGCTTATCTTCCTTATCCTTTACGACATCCGGGGTATCATTCGGGGTATCATCCGGTATCTCACCCGGCATCTCATCTTGTCCATCTCCTCCAATTTTGGGGTCAGGCTCATCGCCTCCTTCTTTGAATCCACGGGGACCTCCACGTTTCATTTCCTGCCGAATGGACTCCATTTCTTCCGGAGTCAGATCATCTGGAGCGCGAGGATCGCTCTCTTCTTTACCCTCCTTATCTTCTTCTTTTTCACCATCGCCTCCGCCTCCAATTTTGGTAAAAATTTTCCCCACGGACAACACCTTTCCTACCAGACCAAATATTTTTTCCGGTTGAAGCGATGCGTCTGTGCCGTACATCACATTGCGACTAATGGACCCAGATCCGCTGTTTAATTGCTGAGATGTCGAAGAGCCTTGAGTGCGATGCCGCTCCGAGTAATCCGCGCTGGCATTGACCTTTGGCGATATAAAGTTGAACAAATTCAAAGTATAATTGCCATCCAGCTTTTTGATATGAGACTGACGGACGCCAATATTGATCCCCAAACCTGGGAGTTTTTTGTCTCCATCATAGGTCATATCTCTATCTTCGCTCATATTAAAGCGCGCAGTCAAGTTGGGAATCGGATTAAAATTCGTAGAAAAATTTCCTTTAGCCTGCTCTGATTTCAGAGTATCGGAGACCGCGGTAGAAGATGTTTTGCTGAGACTTCGAGTCTCGCTGCCGCTGTATGTCACGCCAAATGTGACATTATTGGGCAACGGAGCGATGAAAAAGCCTTTATATAACTTCAGTCGTTTTTGACCGAATTGTAGATTATAATCCAGTTTTCCCCCATAACTGATGCTGGTATCTTCCTTTGCTACGGAGTAAGATGTGCGTTTGGAATAGTTGCCGCTCAGGCTCAAATTTTCCAATAACAACTTGATCAAAGGATTTTTAGACCCTCCGCTTTTGCTTAGACTAGCCGAGATTCGATTTTCCTTTGTTTCGGATTTATAATTTTCTTGATCCTCCTCGCTTAATAAAACATCAGAGTTGAATTTATAACGCGGGAGCGTCTTAGATCGACTGATACCGCCCCGAATCGGAATCGAAAATCCCCAACTTTTTGGCAAAAATTTATGCAACGACAGGTCTGCATTGACTCGGTAACTGGTTACGTTCTGGTTGGAAGCCCGCCCGCTAAACGGGGTATAGTCCGCGTTTTCTTTGGTCAGGCTCATATTTATAGAAGCCAGATCAGCCATCCGAATATTGGCACTGAATCGAGAGGTCCAGCCAATGTCATTTTTGACGCCGGACAAACGCAACTCATTGACCCACAATTCGCCGGAGATCAACGTGCCGCAGGAGACGTTACGCACTCCGATCGATATATTTTGAACTCTGGAGAGGGTGGGCCTGCCTTTGATACGCATCGATCCGGTATACGCATCTGGAAAGATGCGGTTA
Organism: Candidatus Cloacimonetes bacterium 4572_55; assembly: GCA_002084765.1. Classification (GTDB taxonomy): domain Bacteria; phylum 4572-55; class 4572-55; order 4572-55; family 4572-55; genus 4572-55. The sequence continues at coordinate 15,545 of NBMB01000035.1, forward strand.
TCGTCGAACCAGAGGCTATCCTCCTTTGCCTGATCTCTCCTCAACTTCACTTGAGTCAATTCCTCTAAAGATATCACGATTTCGTGCCATAAATCCGCTGAGTTGGAGATTTTCTCTTCCATATCTATGGTGTATTCGTAATAATTGAGCGTATCCGATCCAAATCGGATAAACAGATCCGCTGGCTTCAATTCTCCGATATCGTCCTCGTCTTCACGGCTCACATAATGCTCGGGATAAGATGCCCAAAAACGGATATCGCCATAAGAAAGGAAGCTGACATTTGACGTAAAATATTGGTTCGACTTTGCTTCGGTACTCGGCTTCATATTTTTATAAACCAACGCCAATGTTTGCTCTCGTTCCGCCACGCCGGATACGTCCCGTCTGGTGGGGACTCCGGGCGGCTTCTCATAATAACTATGCTCCTTGTTATTTTTAGCCGTGACGTCAAAAAACGTCTCAGCGTTGCTGGAAAAGGCTCGGCAAGAATCCTCGAACGCGACAAACCCGGAAGGTCTCCATCGGTTGCCTGTTACGTCGATCGAATAGACCTTGACCACATGACCTTTTTCGACTTCATCCGACGCCAGCTTCTCGAAGTCAGAGAGCCACATACGAACATAACGCACTTCAGACAGTTTGAACGCGCTATCGCCGTTTTGGATCGTATCCACGGCTGCGTCCGTCAGCGGGATTTGATACTTTCGCCACGCGCCGTTGCTGTCTCCATTATAAGTGCCGGAAACATAAAAGGAGCCTGTGCTTGTATCGGACAAATCGATAGTAAATTGGATATATTTGGTCTGGCTATGGCTTCGGAGACTGCCGTTTCCATCTAAATCCTCGGTATCCAACTGACCGTTATTCTCCGTTCCGTTGATGTTGATGCTATTATAGTCGTTTTCGGAGCCAATTTTGTCGCCGGGATAATCGTCATTTTGATCGTCATAGTTACCGGTTTCCTCATCATAAGCGGGTCCCGGTTCTGTATCCGTTCCCCAAGCCGCGTCCAAGCCGCGATCTTCCCCAGATTCCAGCTTTCCGTTGGGACCGATCACATCATTGTCAAGCGTAGTCAATCCATCCTCGGTATCCAGAGTGTCGTTCGGCGGATGGGTATCTTCGGATGAAAGACCTGTACGCCAGACCGCGTCCTCGCAAATATCCCCCAGATCGATATTGAGATGTCCCGGTTTCAGAGCGACCCCGGTTTCGTCAAATTCTGAATAAAGCCATACCTCCAGAAAACTCTGCTCGCTAAAATCAAGACCGGTTTGACTGACCGATTTCTGCACTCCGGCCCAGGCATGCCTCGCGCTGTCAGCCGCGACCGTATCCGATTTACTGGGTTGAAAGTGCATCTCCAAAACAAACTGCTCGTCGTCGGTTTGACCTTCCAAAACATCGCCATAAATGTCGCTTAATTTGGGTCCTTCCCCGTTTGCGGGATTAAACCACTTGTACCATCCAAACTGATTTATACTGAGCATTTTCCCGCTCGTCGTATCTGGGATGGAGCAGTGATGCCAATCGCCCCGACGCACGCCAAAGGACGTCGATTGAACCACGCCTTCCATATCGTCGATATAGCCGTCTCCCTTGATATTCGGATTCGGTAGGCTGATAGCTGCTTCCGCGCTCAGTGTGACACTGGATTGGGCTTCGGTACTGATAAGCGGCAGCGCGTCCACAATTTTTGTCAATAACGGCGGGTTAAAGTTGAATCCAGTATCCACGCCCCCGACCAAAATACGAGACGCCTCTTCACCGACCTTGGGACGCTCATCAACCGCCTTTTCCCCTTCGTACATCCATGTGGTGCCAATAGAAAAATTATCGCCAATATCAGTCTCTGCTCGGATTCCGAAAAGCGTTTTCTGCTGAGTTCCCAACCCGGACAGCCCAGCGTATTCATAATCAATGTCGATTTGATCGGACGAACCGAGTTGGCGACTCAGATTGACCTGACCAAAATCATAATTCACAGTATAATCTTCGCCCTCGTTCCACGTCTCTCCGTTCACCCGAATCCGGACGCTTCCTTCAATAATATTGAGCTGTTGCAGTCGAATTTGACGTTGTGGTTTCTCAGAAATAATAGAGATATAAAATTTTTTATCGCCTCCTTGATTGGTGTCAAAATCGCGCTCTTGTTTATGATAGATCGCAGAATTTCTCACGTCCAGGGCATCAACTTCAAAAGGATAAATCCCCGGGGGATGGTGAGGTATCCATAGATAACCGCCGATCACGTCCAAGGTCCAATCGTCCACTTTGTTGTTTTCTGGGCTGGAATCCAAGCCAATAATTTTGATATACTTCTCTTGGGTGGATTGGTTATAATCAAGATCGATTTCGCCTTCCTGCAGCATCTCTTGAAAAATCTTAATTGTGAAGATTCCGTTCCGATCAAAACTGTATCCGAGATTATAGATATTGCGCAGTTCCTGATCCCAACATCCTGAGGAAGTGTCCATCTGCGTGGGTCGAATCAACCTCAGTTGAAGCGTGTCTCCAGTGGCATCTCCAACCCGCTCGTCTACCCGGTTGAGAAAAGATATAGCAAGAGTTCCGCTATCGCTTATGGGTCTGGTGAGACGAAAAAACCCTTGATCAAAATTAATTGTGTAGTCCTCGCCCTCGATCATCTGGATAAATCCATTATCCGACGACAAATTTGACACGCTGTCTTGAGACGATCTGACAGTCCGAGCCACGGCTATTCCAGAGGAGGTGCCTACGTCCTCTTCATTTACGTTGTTATCGTCATAAAACACATAGAAATCTTGCTTTGGCAGCAAATTCTCGTTTAATATCAGCCGACTGGGATCTTGGGGATCGGGTATCCACAAAAAATCTGGATCGTCAATCCAAAAAAACTGACGCTTGGCATACTCATAGTCCCATACGCCCACAGAGTCTTGGCTCCCATATCCAGTGAACCGCGCGGTGCTGAGTTTTCCCTCTTCCTTACTGGCGATAGTCGTTAATTTGACGCCTCCCAACTGCGCTTTCACTTTGATGCCAAAGAGACCTTGATGCGGGATGGATCCAGAAACCAATCCGCCGCCGCTGATGCCCAATTGTGTATCCCCGGATTCGATCTCTTGAATAATGTCGTCTTCATATCCCTCATAGCGCAACCGGACTTTGTTCTTATTATCGAGCTGGCTTTGGCTATTATGATCTACCAGCACATGCATCTTGTCGCCGATCGTTCCATCCAGACGGACAGTCAACTGTTGTTCCATTTTCAGCTGTGGAAATTTGCTTTGCGCCCTCTCGACACCGGAGCTGACCCTATCGGGATTCCACGAACTGCGCCCTTCAAACGAGATACGCTGCTGACCGGAAATATTCAGCTTAGGTTCGCCTTTACCGAAAATATTTCGTACAATCGGCGGCATCTCGATAGGCACAGTAATCTCTGGGATAAAACCGTCTCGACTCCCGCCCTGCTCCTGTTGTCGGAATTTCACCAACTCGGTCAACCAGGCTTCTCGTATAGACTTTCGAGAGTGGTACATTAGGAAAGTGTCCAGACTGAGACTGTCTCGGACAAGAACCGATGCGCCGAACACTGTCGCTTCATACCGCGCCATATTCGAGAGAGGATCGATCTCATAAGCCCATTCGATTCCGCTTCGCCGGGATTCAAAGATCGGCGTCGGCGTTAGGGAAAGACCGGTCGTTTTGTTGAATTGGGCATAAAAAAAACCGTGGGGCTCCCCCCAGTTCCCTGGTCGATAACGGAATCCCGGATCAGCCTGACCCGTAGACGCATAAATAGCAGTCAATATCGACAGAATAATAAAACACCATGATAATTTAGCTTTTGATTTAATCACACACCTCTCAATTCGATCAATCGGAAAAAACTCATTGATAATCTCTACTCTTAATTCAAAATATTTTGTTTCAATCGAAATGACAAGGAAATTGTAATATTCTTGCCATTTCCTTAAAAAATGGAGGAAAAACCAAACGGATTCCTTTAGCAGAATCCGGCAGACTCGCTTAATTTCTTGATTCTTAATTCGATTCTCATATATTAGCAATTGACGTCATTGTCATTAACTCGTTCCCATGGCCCTCTGTCCAGTAGCTCTACTGGATCCAGTGAGTTTAAAAAAGTATGTTACAACGGAGACCATCGTATCCAATTTTATAAATTTTTACTATAGTAGCTTGGACTCATGTCGCAAATTTCTCGATATATCCTAAAAGAACATTTCGGTCCCTTGATTCTTTCTCTGGTCGTACTGACCTTTATCCTATTGATGAACCGTATCTTCCGCATGATCGACCTGATCATTACCAAAGGGCTTGCGATCATGACCGTACTGAAGTTGTTCAGCTTGACTCTGCCCTTTCTGTTGGCAATGACCATCCCTATGGCGACGCTAATCGCGGTCGTACTGGCGTTCGGACGACTCTCCGCAGACAATGAAATCATGGCTTTCAAAGCCAGCGGCGTCAACCTGTTCCGGCTGATACGCCCTGTTCTTTTCGCCGCGGCTTTTATCACGACCGGCTTGATATATTTCAACGACGTGATTCTTCCGGAGACCAATCATAAGTTCAAAAATTTGATGATAGCGATCCATCGCAAACATCCCACGCTCACTATCGAGAAAAAAGTGTTCATTGATGATTTCGATAATTATCGGGTCTATATCACAGAAAAAGACGATGTGACCTCAGCGATTTACGGCGTTATCATCCATGAAATGGGAAGCGATCATCGCATCGCACGCACGATTTCGGCAGAGTCGGGCAAGATCCAATTCGATCCCCAAAAAAACGCGTTTACGATCGATCTGTTTGACGGCGAAACCCACGAAGCAGATCAGCGGGATCGTGACAAATATAGGGTCATGCACTTTCAGAGCTATCGGATGAATCTCCCGATCGATAGCGATCTCAAGGAGAATGTCGCATCCTCCAGAGGAGATCGGGAGCTGAATATCCGAGCCATGTCAGAAAAAATTTCTTATTACCGAGAAGAGATAAAAAAGGTCGATTTCCGCATTCACAAAATAGAAAGTTTAATCGAACATGCTCAAAAGGATTCCACATCCAGAGCCAAAAATTCGTCTCCCCCGGACACTCTTCTGCAAGTCTCGCAAAATATCCACAACCCTCTGTCTCAACAGCTCCAACAACAGCGTAGTCGATTGAAAAGCCTGAACCGCTCGATAAACAAATATCAAGTCGAAATCCAAAAAAAATACGCGCTCCCCTTTGCCTGTCTGGTATTTGTGTTGATCGGCGCGCCATTGGGCGTTGTCGGCAGAAAAGGCGTGGGCATCCTCTTCAGTTTTCTGGCGTTCACATTCTATTACGTCTGTCTCATAGGCGGAGAAGAACTCGCTGACCGCGATATTATCAGCTCGTATACCGCGATGTGGACAGCTAACGTCACACTCGGCGGTATAGGGCTTTTACTCCTTTTCTACTCCAATTATCAACGTCTTGTCATAAAATGGGAATGGTTCCTGCGACTTGTCCCGAAACCGCTCCAAAACATCTTCCAAAAATATTTTTTAGATCCTGAGAGACCCCAAACATGATCCGTTTATTAGACCGCTATATTCTGAGACGTTTTAGTAAAATTTTCCTTTTCGTCTTCCTTGCCGTATGTGTTGTCATTGTTATTGTCAACATTTTCGAGCGCATAGACTATTTTGTGGATCACAAAGCCACAATTCCGCTAATTATCGCATACTATCTCTACTGGCTCCCGTTCCAAATCGTGGTCATTATGCCAATCGGCACCCTGATCGCCACTTTGATCGTGATCAGCAATCTCTCTCGCAGCGGCGAATTGATCGCAATGAAATCCTGCGGCATCAGCCTTCTCCGTGTGCTGATTCCTCTTTTTTGCATGGGCATCCTGATCAGCCTCCTCTCTTTGGGACTGGGAGAATTGGTGCCGGAGACCAACCGACGCTTAAAAGACCTCAAGCGGGTCGATATAGAGAAAAAGCCCGCTATTAATTACCGCAGTAAAAGTCGAATATTTTATATAGGTAGCAAAGGACACATGTATTATATCGACTATTTCGACGGAAATCGTCAGCAACTGCGTCGAGTGGTTCTCTTCGAGTTCGACGAGTTCAGCCGATTGACCCGACGTATCGACGCCCGTTCCGCTCTCTTCAACGACGATTGTTGGACATTTGAAAACGGCGTTGAAAGAGTCTTTGGACCGGATCACTCCGAGACTGCGATTCACTTTGAAAAAAAACAAATGCCGGAATTGGAAGAGGCACCGGAAGACTTTGGACGCAAGCAAAAACGACCCAATCAGATGAATTATTTCGAGCTAAAAAAATATATCCAAAAGGTGAAGCGCAGCGGCGGAAAAAATGGAAAAGACGAGGTAGATCTTTATCTGAAGATCGCATATCCATTCGCCAATTTCATCATACTCCTGTTCGGCGCGCCGCTCTCTTTGTCTACAAGAAGATCCAGCGCGGCGCTCAGCGTAATCGCCAGCTTTTCCGTAGCCTTTGTGTATTGGGTTATGATCCAGTTAGGGAAGGCATTAGGACACAACGGCAATCTCGACCCTCTGGTCGCGGCCTGGCTACCCAACGCGATATTTGCGGTATTGGGCATAATCGCCTTAATCAGGGCGCCAAAATAAATTGTCGTATGAGATGAAGGATACTCTCCTACACGGACTTTTGAAATATATTCCCATTTTTAGATTCATTTTCGTTAGAAAGGGTCGTGAAATGCCGAAGATTGTCTCTATTTACCAGACAAAAAAACAAAAAATACTCAAACGATATACGATTCGTCTGGATCAAGGGGAGCCACTTTACGTCACGGCAAAGCTGTTGGATAGAAATCGATTTCAGGCTGGTCAGATTTTGGATGAGGAGACCATAAAAAATTTTCAGGAGGCAGCAGAATTTGAAGAAGCCAAAGAACTTGCCTTGAACATGCTTGATCGTCGCGTGCGTTGTCGGAAGGAAATAGAGCGCGCGCTTCGAGATTATCCGGAAAAAATTATCAACCGAGTGACCCTATTTTTGCACGATTATCGCCTTCTTGACGATCTAGACTATGCCCGACGATACACCCGAGATCGACTCCGATTCATGCCTCGCAGTCTGAAGATGATCGCGCAAGAGCTGAAATCAAAAGGCGTGGAGAATGCGGATATCCAACTCGTGATCTCGGAGATAGGGGAAGAAACAGACGAGATTGCGATTGCCTTAAAGTTGGCGAGAAAAAAATTGCGGATCGACCGGAGATCGAGCCTCCAAACACAGCGACAACGGCTGTATGGATTTCTTGCGCGCCGCGGCTTTGATTACGATATCATCCGTGAGGTTTTAAGCCAAACAATCGGATGAATGAACCGCATAAAACAACAAGCCGGGAAGGCTGACACATGCGTTTTTTTTTGCTTTTTCTTTGCTCTATTCTCAGCGTTGGTTATAGCTTCGAAATTGTCCGCATTATTTCCTCTTTTTTACGCTATGAGGAAATCCCCGGAAACCTGATTGGGTTTATGACAGGCGTTGCCATATTTGTGATAATTTGGCTCTATTTTTATGATTTCTGGAGAAACTGGATGGGATTTTTCACCCATGAATTAACCCATGCAATCAGCTGTATGATGAGTTCTTCTCGCGTGCTTCAGTTTGTCGTGAATCGAGGACGGGTCAGCTGGGTCACATGCGAGCGAGGCAATGTTTTTATCAGCCTATCACCCTATTTTTTGCCAATTTTTTCTTTCATCCCGGTCGCGTTAATCCCTTTTATCAAAGGGAATTATTTTTTCTATCTATATATTACAATTGGTTTTACTACCATGTATCATTTGACTACCTTTATTACCCAATTTCGATCTTCCCAACCTGATTTGCAATATGCAGGTTTTTTTACATCGACGATTTACGTCGTCTTTGGCAATATTTTTTTCACCGGTTTAATCCTGGGTTTGATCTCCGACGGCTACCGCGGCATGTGGAAATTTGTCAAAGGAGGGTGGATATTGCTGTTCGATTTGGCAAGAAAAATTCTTTTTTGACCCACAAATTACGTTAATTATCAAGCCTGGATTATTCGTCATCACGGAAATCGATCCGCAGATTACGCAGATTATCGCAGATTAAGAATTGATAATTAAAGAATTATATCTTTTTTGCCAAATTTTCCCATCTCGCTTCCCGACGAGGTGAGATCGTTCGATTATATCGAATTCAGTCGGAAAAATGTAGTCGAAAAAAAAGGAGAGACTTATGTCTCTCCAAAAATAACAAATCGCCGAAGGCATAACAACCAACTATTTCTTATCTAAACCGTATTTCCGGCGGAACCGCTCCACTCGTCCAGCAGTATCGAGCAACCGTTGTTTTCCAGTGAAAAATGGATGACAGTTGGAGCATATTTCGACATTGTAATTGCCGACAGTGGTATGCACCTCATACACCGTATGACATGAAACGCATTTCACCTTTGCCAGTCGGTATTTTGGGTGTATTTTTTTTTTCATAAAGCTCTCCCAATTATAAATTATCGTTACTTCTTAGAAACTGTCTATAAAATACCGATATTCAAAGAATTGTCAATTAAATTCTATGAATTTTTAGCAAATTGGTCGAGGAATTTGGATGAAAAAGACGCTTCCTTTCTCCGGACAGCTTTCCACCCAAATATCGCCGCAGTGCTTCTTGACGATCTCTTTTGCCAATGCCAGACCTAATCCGCTTCCGCCGTATCGCCGAGTGCTTGAGCTGTCGATCTGATAAAATTTTTTAAAAATCCGCTCATGCTCATCGGGTGGAATCCCAATTCCAGTATCCTTTACGGTTATGAGAAGATTGATCCGATTTCGCTCTAACGGTATATGTACGCGGGCTTTGATCCAGATTTTCCCCTGTATTTGATTAAATTTGATCGCGTTGGAGAGGATATTGATTATGACCAACTTAAATGCGGAGATATCCAAATAGGCGGTGGCCGCATCCTGCGATATTTCCAGGCTCAGATGAATTTTTCGTCGCTGGATAAGCGGCTCCATTTGATTAAGAACATGCTGGATAATGTGCGTAAGATTGACCGGCTCCGGGTTAATCTCAAAGCTGCTCGCCTCAATACTGGCAAGACTCAAAAGTGTTTCCACCAAGAATATCAGCTCCTTTAAGCGAGCAACCATACTCTGTAAAAGAATATGAGCTTGCTGGGGAGTCAACCGTTCCAGATGGTCGAGTAAGATCTCGGTATTGCCTTGCACTACGGTAATCGGGGTGCGCAGTTCGTGAGAAATCATTGATAGGAACTCAGATTTCATCTCATCCAACTGCGCAAGTTGGCGATTTTTTTGATTTAACTCCCGATTCTTTTCTTCTAAATTTCGATAAGCCCCTTCTAAAAGATTACGCTCCCTCTCCAGCTGGTTCTCTTTATCCTGATACTCAACAATGACCTCCTCCAACTTGTTGAGTAATATCTCGTTATCAAGACTATCATTCTCTCGAGAACCGAGTCCCTCCGTCTGCTTCCTTAAACGATCATTTTCATCCCGTTCGGATTGAAGTGCTTTTTCCAACTCGACCACGCGAGCTTTCAGGGACTTAATATCCGCCTCGTTGTCAAGTGCTTCGTTTTTCCCAAAACCGGGATATTCACAGTTTGACCGCGCTGTAATCTCCATTGCAAACGTCCGTTAGTTATTGATTTATAAGCGACTTACGCTATCTGTTTTTGAATAGCGTTTGGCTGGCATAACAGAGCCATTGTCGAGAGAGCTAAATAATACCGTTTTGGATAGATAAAGATAAGCTGGTAAGAGTTCAAGCCTCGAACTTTCCGAATCCAATTGGAAGAAAGGAAGCTGACCGCGGCCGAATTCATGTATTTTAGGTCGCTGAACTCGACTTCGACATGGCCAATGTTGCTTTCCAAAATAGTCCTATGCATATTTCTAAAGTATTCCCCCAGAATAAGCGCGGGCGACTCCATGTCCAAACGACCTCTGACCTCGATATGAACTCCGTTCTCCTGGTCGGTGATAGCGATCTCGACATCCGCTTCTTTTGTAGATTTGAAATCCGGCAATCCCAATTTATTCATTTATTCCACTTCTCCTTCCCAGTTTGAATGAAGCTTTAATTGATATTTTAATTTTTTTGTCTTCCTCAGTAAAATGGGGAAAATCTTCGGCTAATCGATCCGGTTCTTTTATCATTTCCAAAGAATCCGCGCGCCATTCTCTTAAAATTCGGATAAGTCCCAACGCACTTTTGCTCCCGTCTTCGCTCGCCTCAAGCATCCGCCGATGATAAAGAACCTGCAACTGATCTGGCGTCAAATTATTTAAATATTCAATCTTCTGTTGCAGGCTCTCTAAATAACGGGCTTCTGTATGATTTTGCACCTCTAAAACTACCGTATTGGTCTTGTGCACAAGCTCCACTTTTACCCGGGTCCCTTGCCTATCACCGTCTCTTGCGGAATATTTCACAGCGTTTTCTACCAGTTCGCTGGCACTCGATGAAATACGTTCGGACATATCGTGATAATGTTCCTCAAAGCTGACCCGGCAGAAAGACTCGATAAATTCTCTCACCACACGGACATAAGGCCACGTCGGACCAAATGATAAGTCCACGTAAGCATTTGATAGCATTTGTTCCAGGTAGATTGGCATAATTTCCCTTTATGAATAAGAATTCCAGTTTTTTCTAATCAAACCCGTAAGGGTTTTTTATTTCCGACAAAAACACCCCGTTTCACCCCATCAAGACGCTCCCAATGACAACAAGCAATAGAAAGACGACCTCATATTAAAAGATTTGTATGATTTTGTCAAAGAAATTTATGCGAGAAGGCGTATATTTTGATCAAGCCTTTTGAGAACAGGAGCTTTAATCGCAGGATATTTTCCGATTTTTTTGCTCATTAGGGCGGAATGACCGAGATTATACAAGAGTTACAAATCCAGCCGGATCGCCTGTACAGCGTCTAATTTTGCCGCTTGATACGCGGGATAAATTGTCGCCGCAAAGGTAATCAGTATTGCGATCAGGGCAATAAGTGCCACGTCGCTGTACAAGATTTGCACTGGCAGCGAGTCGATCAGCATCAGGTCTGTGGGGAGTTGGAGCCGTATGAGAGAGAGCAGTTTTGCTCCACCAAGTCCAAGGATCACGCCGGTTAGACTGCCGATCAAACCGATGATCAGTCCTTCCAGGATGAAAATAAGTAGAATACCGGAGGATGTCGCGCCCATGGATTTCAGGATGCCGATCGCGTTTGTCTTCTCCATCACGATCATGATCATTGTGCTAACGATGTTGAAAGCCGCGACAAGGATAATCAGAAGTAGGATAACGAACATGGCGAATTTTTCTAAGCTCAACGCGGAAAAAAGCGTTGCGTTTAGGTCTTTCCACGTTTGCACCCGAAATCCGTATCCGAGGCTCTGGCGTAATTGGTCAGCGACCTGTTCTCCTTGATAAGGATCGTTGATCTTGACCTCGATGCCGCTGATTTTCCCCTGCATTTTGAATAATTGTTGAGCCGCTGCGATATGGATAAACGCCACGCTGTTGTTATACTCGTAAATGCCAATATCAAACATTCCGCCGACGACAAATTTTTTCATACGAGGCAACGCGCCGGCAATCGTGATCCGGATTTCGGTCGGGATGGAGACAAAGAGTGTATCCCAGAGGTCTACATTGAGTTTGATAGCGAGCTGTTCGCCGATAAGAATGTAGTTTGTGCGAGTACCGTCCGTTGCGTGCGTCAGCTCTGGGTATCCGACTGTGATATAGGAATCCAACTCATTAATCCATAAGTTCTTATCGGATTCGATCCCATTGATGAGCGCGCCTTCGATATTATTTCCAAAAGAGATCGTTGCTTTGGATTGCACCATAGGCTGAGCCGCAACAATGCCGGAAAATTGATTGGATTCTGAATAACTGCGAATGCGCTCAATGAGACGGGGATCAAAATCAAGACCGATCCCGTCGGGATGGTCGATCATGAGATGAGGATGTATCCCCATCACTTTTTGCTCGATGTCTGCCCGAAAGCCGTTCATCACAGCGAGGATGATGATCAGCGTTGCCACGCCGAGACAAACGCCGCCTATAGAGATCAGGGAAATGATCGTTGTATATATAGAGCGACGCTTGGCTTTGAAATATCGAAGGGCGATAAATAATTCGTAACGCATTCGGATTGTCTTCTGGTATCGTATTCTCGAAAAATGGACGGGTTGGAACAAGAATTTTCATTTTCTCATTTTCTTAATTGGATGAATAGACAAAACCGTCAGGCGCGGTCTGCTTCCTCCAAATATTTCACCATATAAAGCAGGGTTTGCTTTCCCCTCTCCGTGATGTACATCACCTCGTCCATGATCCGGTTGATCAGAAGGATTCCTCGTCCTCCTCGATTCCACTGCTTGACTTTTGCGATACGCTCGAAGTAATCGGGGTCAAATTTCTTACCAGCCTGATCGGTAATCTTGAACTCGACCCGCTCTGGATCAATCGAGCATCTGATATTAATTAAACTCTTTTCGTCGCCAGTCACGCCGTGAGTGATCGCATTCACCACCGCCTCGTCTGCGACCAGCATCAACTTCATGGTCGTCCTCATCGATAGTCCGTGATCCTCAAGAAATTTCTGGACAAAATCTCGCGCATCCTTCGAGTATTCGAGCCGCGTCGGAATCGTCATTTTACGAATTTCGGATTGTGGAACCGTCATAGGATTATTTCCTTTTGTATATGTGGATGTGTAGAGGCGTCGATCCTCACATGGGATCAAGGCAACAGAACCATTTTCCCCTCAAACAATCGACCCTCAATCTCTAAGCGATAAAGATAGACGCCGTCGCCGAGCCGATTTCCCTCATCGTTTCGACCGTCCCAAAATAGCGGAATCGGCTTAATTGCCCGATCCACAAGCGTCCGCACCTTTTGACCGGCAATATTATAGACATCCAACGAAATCGGTTGGGTCGTCTCGGCGTGGTTGTCGATAAAGTCAATATAAAATTCGGTTCGCAATCGAAAGGGGTTGGGATAATTTAACACTCCCCGAACTTGGAAGTCTTGTCCAACTATTTGCTCTTCATCCGTCCCTTTTGTCGATGGAGCGACCTCGATGGAATAGGAATACGTTAAGCCTGTCATTTGTGTCGGCGGGGAGACCAACGCGGGGATCATCACAATCTTGTCCAACAAGTTCGGGAGGTCAAAGATGATCGAGCCAGTTGCTTGCCCTTCCTCGAATGCGATCCGGCGAAAATCGCAATGCCCGGTATGCGTAAAGGATAGCAAACTCACACTCCATCGATTTAGATATTCGCCGCCGTCAAAATGTATCCGAAGTTCATCTAACGGAGAAATATAACGCAAGTTATGTAGCTCGATATAGTTACAACCAAGTCCTTGGGGTTTTCGATCCGGATCGCCCGTTCTGGTATACCCTGATGGATAGCTAAAAACTCCCACTGTATTGACCTGACGAAAAAGAAATCCGTCCGAGTAATGCTCGTCGTCGTCACGGTTGCCAGTAAAGTAGTTCCAAGCGACAAATCTTCCGATCGCCTCCTCAAAACTCTCTCCTGCATATTCCTGGATAGCGTCGTCAAGAATATCGAAAAAGCTAACCTGGCTCGGAGAGATTGCCACTTTTTGATAGATCTGACGGATGATTTCCGTATCTCCATTTCCGTAGTAAAGCGTCAAAAATTGCGGGAATAACATCGCGCCGTATTCCCGAGAACTGCCCCGTTTCCAGAGCGGATATTCATGGTGAGACAGGAATACGTTCACATACGGGACATAGCTGATTTCGGATGGAAATATCTGACTCTCGATAAACGTCGCGCACGCTTCCATCCACCAGCGGTATAGATCGATGCTATAGCCATACTGGATTGCGTGGTGGAATTCGTGAGCCGCGGTGACCCATAGATAATCTTCCCGGTCGTCCTCTTCTTTGTTTAAAAAGTCGTTCTCAATGACAATATAGCTGGTAAATCCAGCAAAATATTCTGGATGATCGCTGGTTTGCCACTCGCTTTGGGTCATCCCGGAAATTAAGAGTGGGGAGAGGTCAAGAAAATAGACATCGTATTTTTCATCATTGCCGTAATCAATAGGTTCCGCGCTTGCCGGCGCATAGTCTTGATCATGTGGCGGCGCGGAGAACTGGGCTACATCAACCTGTTTCCTCCATGCGTAATCAAAAGCCGCCGCGCCGCTCTCGACCCAATCCGGAACCCCGCTGAAGTCCTCATCTATCAAAGGAACCGCGTCAGTGGATTCTAATACATACCATAGCCGAAAGCGACCGCTCGGAGAAACAAATGAATAGATATGATTCGTCAGATAAAGATGCTCGAAAAGACCGGGCGATTCCGATATGGGACGGAACGCAGCACCGAAAGCCTGATAAAGTGAATCTCCTTCTATAGAAAGCGGCTGCAAGCGGGACAGAGAACGATAATCCTGTTTCGAATGGACAGACTGCTCACTCGTTGCGCGCGCGGAAAAATGAGAGGATGCGTCGCACGTCGCAGAACCGAAAAATGCGATTCTCCCCCCCCATAAAATCATCAAAATATAGCGTATCAAGCGGCTCAACATAGTCGGTCCCGAGGCAAAAGATAGATCGTTCTAATAGATAAATTTCCTCTGAGATAGTATAGCCAGAATTGTAAAATTTGTCAAGAATATTCATTCTTTTGATATTCTCTCTTTGGCCTGGATTATTCGTCATCACGGAAATCGGTCCGCAGATTACGCAGATTATCGGTCCGCAGATTACGCAGATTATCGGTCCGCAGATTACGCAGATTAAGAATTGATAATTAAAGAGTTATATTTTTTTTGCCAAATTTTCTTCAGGAAAACGGAGCTTTTGCGCGCATTTCACTATATTCGCAACAGAGTCACAGAGAGCGCAGAGTCAGCCCAAATAAGGGTTCTGGTTATATTATCTATCTCTTATTTATTTATCTTTAACCGAAAACTGGCAGGAAGGTGCGCCTATGATTTCTGTTAAGCATACCGATCAAATTATCTCCAAGAATTTAATCGAATTTTCTACAACTCACATACCGTTGGAGCAATCGGGAGGTTATGTCCTGAAGGAGGAAATTATCGCCGACCGTGACCATCCTCCTTTTGATCAAGTGGCTACAGACGGCATCGCTATTGCTTTTTCTGCGTATGAATCCGGCCAACGCCAATTTCCGATCTTCGCAAAACAGATGGCTGGGGAGACTCCGCTTGGTCTTTCGAACCCGTCCGGCAGCGTCGAGGTAATGACCGGATGCGTCTTGCCGACCGGATGCGACGCTGTGATCCCGTATGAACAAATCAAACGTATTTCATCCGAGAATGGGGAGGAGGCTCTCATATCAGAAGATCTGAAGGTGAGGGCTATGCAGTATATTCATCAGCAAGCCGCGCACTGTTCCAAAGGATCGATCGCGCTGGTGAAAGGGACTGTTTTGAACTCGCCTCAAATCGGGATTGCCGCGACTTTCGGGCAACATACCGTAAAGGTGATCCGAAAGCCGAATGTCGCGATCATCACCACTGGGGATGAGTTGAGCGACATACGCGATGCAATCCTTCCCTATCAGATCCGACGATCCAACAGCTACACGATCCAGTCTGTTTTGGATCGGGAAGGGATCGCCGGCTCTATTTTTTATTTTCGGGATGACAAAAGCGATCTAAAAAGCCAGCTGAAAGAGATCGTCAAAACTTTTGATCTCCTGATCCTGATCCGAGGCTCCTCGAAAGGCAAATCCGATTATGTCCCCGAGCAAATCGGAGTCGATCGTTTGGCTCACCAGGTCAAACAGGATCCGGGTAAATCTTTTTGGTTCGGGAAGGTGCCCGCGGGGAAAGATGGCGATTTACAGCGACCTGTATTCGCTCTGCCAGGGAACCCAGTCGATATGCTGATCTGTTTTCATCGCTATGTCCTTCCCTATCTTAAGCAAGCGATGGGAGTTCCTCTGCCCAACCCCATCATCGTCACCCTGCTCAATCAATTCATAAATCGAGATAAAAAGACGTACTTTTTGCCAGTAAAGGCGCGTGTCGCAGCGAACGGAGCCTGGCTCGCGTCTCCTTTAGCCATAAACAGTCCGTACGACTTGATCTCCCTGGCGGAGAGCGACGGCTTTATCGAACTTCCGTCGGAGATGAAATTTTTCCCAGCCGGTTATAAGACCGCAATCTATCAATGGGTCTAACAGAGAGTTTAAGCGGATGAACCGACTGTTTTTTCTATCGAAATCGCGCGCCATAATTCTTCTCATTCTTCTCAGTCTGATAGCCGGTTGCGCTCGCTCGCCTCGACGGGTAGACCAGGATATGAGCGGTATATTTGTATCGCCCCAGGAATCTGTCTCAAATTTTGATCTTTCAGCAGTCCGAGGCAAGCGGATCGTGATCGATCCGGGACATGGAGGCAAATTCCCCGGCATGGTTGCGCCCCAGGGATCAAGGGAGGCGGATATAAATCTAAAAGTCGCCTTGTTCTTACAGAATATGTTGCAAGAAGCTGGCGCGGAAGCAGTATTAACTCGCTCCGAAGATCGAGATTTTTTGGGACAAAATCGGACTAAATTATCCCACGACCTGCAGGCTCGTATCGACATTGCCGAGCAGGCGCAAGCGGACATATTCGTCTCTCTTCATCACAATGCGAGTGCTGAGTATGATCGAACTACACGACGGATCGAGACCTATTATAAAATGGGGGATCACGGTCCATCGCTGGATTTTGCTCGCTTTGTGCATCGCCATTTGGTCAGGAATTTGGGCATACCGGAGCATCGCGTGGAGCCGGGGAATTATTATGTCCTCCGCAACAATCCTTTTCCCGCGATTCTGGGAGAAGCGACCTACCTTTCTAATCCTCTGATCGAAGAAAAGCTGAAACTGCCGGAAAATCAGCGGTTGGAGGCTTACGCCTATTTTTTGGGAATAGTCGATTACTTTATGGCGGGTCTGCCTCATATCGAGATAGCGTCGCCTGCGGAAAACGGTCGTCTCGAAGTTGCGCGCCCCCTAATTGTCGCGCAACTTCGAGACGACCGGATCGGGATCGACCCGGATTTTATCTCTCTGGCTGTGGACGGGCTGCCCCTGCCCTATCGATTCGATCCGACAAACGGAAATTTGATCGCCGAACCCCTGACCCCCTTGCTCAATTGCGAGCATAAACTCTGCATCAGCGCGCGGAATTTGAACGGAAACGCGGCTGTTGAACGCTCTATTTTTTTCCACATTGATTTGCCAGCCGCAAGGATCAAACTGACTCCAGTTCCTCCCCGTCTTCAATCCGGTCTGCAAAGCTTATGCGTGGATGTTGCTGACAGGAATGGAAATCCGATCGCAGACGGATCTCTTGTCTATCTCCATCACCCAAACGGCGATACCTTGAGCGCGGCAGTGTCCAACGGAGAGGCTCTTTTCTATTTTCATAATGGAGAAGCCGCTGACGATCCGTTGCATATCGTTGCGCGTTGCGGAACAGTCGTTCATTCGATAGACCTGACCTCAATCCCATTTGACGCTCTTGATTCCGATAAGCGATATCGCCATTTGTGGGTAACGCCTGTCCAATCCGAGCCGGCGTGGGTGACAGTGGGCGCAAATTTTTATCAATGCGATCCCAATGGTCATGTATGGTTTTGTTCCGCGGCAAATTCTGATATTCGGGTATGCAACCCCGGCTATTTCCCATTCCATATTGAACCGGCTGGGGGAAACTTGGGTTTCGAGCTGAACGCGGAGCTTGAGCCAGTCGCCGGGGGATGTCTGCACGGCATCCGAATTATGTTGGATCCAGAATACGGCGGGAAAGAATCCGGGGCTGTCGGTCCAACTGGCGCGAGAGCCGCTGATGTGAATCTGAAGACCGCCGAGTTCTTGGGAAAAGCACTGGAATCTGCAGGAGCCGTAGTTTTTTTCACCCGGATGGAAGATAGAGAAGTATCGCTCGCTCAACGGGTAAAGTTGTCCGCTGAATCGGGCGCGGATCGGCATATTATCATCGGTCACGGCGAGTCGGGCAGTATCTATGTGGGACATTGGCCCAATAGTTCCAAAGGCGCGCCTTTGGCTCAATCGGTTGCAAAAGCGATGTCTCACGGCAGGCATAATAAAGCTCTCGTCCGGGAAGATACCCGGTATTTGTTGCGGCAGACTGCGTGCGCGGCTGTCTATGTGAATATGGAGAATTTAGCCAGTCCCGATAAAGAGATAGAGTTGATCAGCCCTGCGTATCAGAGAGCCGCGGCGTATCGTTTGTTCCTTGCGCTGCTCGACCATTACGGGTGGAATGAGACCGGAAGCATAAGCGGCGAGGTTCTTGACCATAATCGGCAGCCGGTCGCACGAGCTTTGGTGACATTAGATGAACTATTCACCCTCCAGTCTGATGCGTCCGGCAGATTTCGATTCGAACGGCTGGGATCAGGCAGGCATAAATTGGAGATCGATTATCGCCAATATCGTGCGAAAAAGGACGTCGAGATAGGACCCGGCGTCTCAGACCAAATAACGATCGAACTTCCGCCCGGAGTCGTGAGATAAGGCCTCAGGTTTTTGCCTACATGAAGATGAAAACCGAGTTTTTGCGACGTTACTCAATTGCAACCGACATGATTCATTTCCCACAAATTCCCCTCTTATTCAAGCAGACCGACCGACCCCTACGAGTCGAGAGCAGCCGCCTCCTATGGATATATTTTCTCGGCGGCATGCTCCTTATCGGATTTTTTTCCGCTCTGTACACCCATGAATTTGTTCGCAAAATTGAGAAGCAAAACAGTCGGGTAGCCAGGACTCTCGCACATTTTTTTGCAGATGTCCCAGCAAACGCCTCTCCAAGCACATCCCGGCTGATCCGAGACCTGACTAAAAATCTCAGCTTTCCAGCGATCGGTATGGACCTGATGGAGGAACCTCGATTTTGGGTCAAAGTGGACGGGAAAGGAAATGTGTCGGTTCTGAATCGAGAGGGAGATCAATGGTTTTCTTCTGAGGGAGATGCGTATCCCTATTCTGCAAATGATACGGAAATAGCAAGGGAAAAAGCCGCGCAGATGAGAAAATTGAATGAGCCAATCCCAATCAGTTTCCGGGATTCTGACGGAAACGAGCGGCTGCAAGGCTATCTATATTATGGAGATACCTACTTTATTGCTCGCTTACGACGTCTGCCATTTATCGTGACTGGACTGAGTGCTTTTTTCGCTCTGTCTGGTCTATTTCTCTTCCAGCAATTGTGGCACAGCGAACAGCAAGCGGTTTGGGTCGGCATGGCAAAAGAGACAGCGCATCAATTAGGAACGCCTCTATCCTCATTATGGGGATGGCTGGAGCTGATACGATTGGAGGCTGCCGGGCATCCGGAGCAGCTTGAGATTATGAAAAATATCCAATCCGATCTGGAACGACTGAACAAAGTCAGCTCTCGTTTCAGCCGCATCGGAGCGAGACCGGGTCTCAAACCCTGCCGTCTTCATCCGATTATTGAGGAGGTCGTCTCATACTTCCGTCGCAGGCTACCTCGATACGGGCAGGAAATCCGGCTGCAGACAGACTTTTGCGAGCATGATCCCATAGTCTCGATCGATGCGGATTTGATAAGCTGGGTTTTTGAAAATCTGATCAAAAATAGTGTAGACGCTTTCGACGGGAAGGGCGGGGTTATCCGAATAAGCACAAATATTTCCGCGGCAACCGCGCAAGCGACTGTGACGGACAATGGAAAAGGTATGAATAAGAGAACTCGAGCGCGGGCGTTTCGACCGGGCTTCAGCAAAAAGAAGCGAGGATGGGGGTTGGGGCTCGCTCTGACGCGCCGAATCGTGGAGACATATCATCTCGGGGAAATCAAAATCGTCCACTCTGAGCCGGGACAGGGCGCGACTATTCGCCTAAGTCTGCCTCTGACAATGGGAAATTCGCGGGATGTCCTCCATTGATCAAATTAATTTCATCCAATCGAAAATTCTGCTTTTTAAATAACCCGACAGGCATTAAATTGGAGGAATCGCTTCATTTGGATTTTTACTCTGATTTCATAGAATGAATATCGCTGAAATTCAACCTGTTAGGAGGCAATTATGTATCAATCTTACGAATTGGAGAATCCCTTATCGAAAATTATCGATAAGCCGCGTGAAAATTTTACCCGAGAGGATTTGATTCACGTTATCGAGAAGGAAAATATCGAGCGGATCACGTTTCATTACACGGCGTTAGATGGAAAATTAAAGGAATTAAAACTTCCCTTTTCCAATCGTCATCAGGCTGAACGAATTTTGGCTGAGGGCGAACGGGTTGACGGTTCCTCCCTGTTCAAAGGCATGGTGGACGTCTCGGTTTCTGACCTATACGTTGTTCCGTTATACAAAACCGCTTTTTTGAATCCACTGGAAAGGGGCAGTCTGGATTTTGTTTGTCGCTATTTGACAAAAGAGGGCGAGTTGGCACCTTTTGCTCTGGATACGATTTTGCATCGAGCCAATACGCTTTTTCGGGAGCGAACCAACCTTGAATTTTATACACTGGGCGAGCTGGAATTTTATTTGATCAGCCACCAACGTAGCGGCGATTATCCCTCGCCGAAGCAAAGGGGTTATCATTCCGCCGCGCCTTTTTCTAAAAAAGGCAGGGTTCTGAACGAGATGCTAACCGAGATCACTAAAATTACGGGCAATATCAAGTACGCTCATAGCGAGGTCGGTTGCATAAAAGATGTCCATAGCGATCTGCGTGAGCTGAAGGGTATGCACGCACAGCAGATGGAGGTCGAATTTCTGCCCGCGCCGGTCGAGGAGTCCGCGGACAATTTGGTTATTGCCCGCTGGATGATCCGAAACATCGCGTCGAGACACGGTTGTATCGCCACATTTACGCCCAAACTCGAGGAGGACGCGGCTGGAAACGGCATGCATGTGCACATGCAACTGCGCCAAAATGGGAAAAATGTCATGACCGATACGGATGGAGATCTCTCTGAAAAGGCTCGAATGATGATCGGCGGGTTATGTCATTATGCAGATTCTCTGATGGCTTTTGGCAACACAGTTTCTTCCGCGTATCTGCGGCTGGTGCCAAATCAAGAAGCGCCGACTCGCGTCTGTTGGAGCAATTCCAATCGCAGCGCGATGATCCGCACCCCGTTGGGCTGGTCTACGGTGAACAATCTGGCGAAAATATTGAATCCTCAGCAACTTAACGACCTCGACAACACAGTCGGACAACAGACTGTGGAGATTCGGACTCCGGACGGGAGCGCGATTACGCACCTTCTGTTGGCTGGACTCACCGCGGCCGCAGAATGGGGGTTGACACATTCCGAGGAATCGCTCAATCTGGCGAAAGACCTGTATGTGACCGGTAACATCTTTAATAACAAAGAGTTGCTCAATAAACTTACCTCGTTGCCGCAAAGCTGTCAGGCTTCGTCTCGTATCTTGCTGGAAAAACGGGAGCTATATGAGCGGGACAATCTTTTTCCGACAAGTATTATCGATTACATGGCAAAACTGCTTCAAAAGGAAAACGACGAGTTTATCAATCCACATTTGATCGGGTTGACCACGGACGATCGTCTGCATGAGACGCGTAAAATCATGCACAAAGATCTGCATCGTCACTAACCAAAACGGTCTGGGCAACTCCTGTTGGCCACGCGTGAGTTGCCCAGAAAATTTTTAAATAAAATGAGAAACGGAGATATAATTATGGCAAATGTACGGAAGAAAAAAGGTGTCATCGGAATTTTAACCGGCGGCGGCGACGTTCCTGGATTAAATCCTGCTATTCGAGCGGTCACGATCCGAGCTATTCGGGAAGGCTACGAAGTGATCGGCATTCGGCGGGGCTGGGCTGGTATTTCGGAAATGGTTCGCGATAAAAAGGCGGATAATAGCCAATATTACCAGGTTCTGACCGAAAAAATTGTCAATAAAGCAGGACGCACTGGCGGCACGTTTCTGCATACCTCCCGAACCAATCCAACAAGGATTCCGAAGAATAAGGTGCCGCCGCACTTGACAGATACGTATAAAGATGAAGTGAATGATCTGACGCCGGAAGTGATCAAAAATATTGACTTTTTGGGCATTGATTTTATGATTCCGATCGGCGGGGACGACACGCTCAGCTATGCGGTTCGGCTCTATCAAGAAGGGCTAAAAGTGGTTGCGATACCGAAAACTATGGACAATGATGTGCCGGGGACCGATTATTGTATCGGCTTTAGCACCTGCGTCACTCGCACCATCCAAATAACCAATAGTCTGCGCACGACAGCGGGTTCCCATGAGCGATTTTTGGCTATGGAAGTGTTTGGTCGCTATGCCGGATATACCGCTATGCTGCCCACAATGGCGGGCGCGGCGAATCGCTGCGTCATTCCAGAGTATGAGTTTGATATAGAGAAATTGACCCAGTTGATGGTGGATGATCGATATAAAAATCCCAGCAAATATTCGGTAGTTCTTATCTCGGAAGGGGCAATGTTCAAAGGCGGACAGATGGTCTTTGAAAGTCAGGTAAAGGACGCGTACGGTCACGCAAAATTGGGTGGAATCGGCGATCTGGTCTCGGCAAAGTTGAAGGAATGCTCGCCAAAATTTAACAACAATAAGCCGATAAATGTGATCAATCAAAAACTGGGCTATCTGGTCCGCGGCGGAGACCCAGACGCAATCGACTCGGTGGCACCGATGGCTTACGGAAATCTGGCACTTGATCTGATTTTACATCGGATTCATGGTCGTCTGGTTGTGTTGAGAAACGGGCGCTATGACAACATGCCGATCGATGTGATCACGGGATCGAAAAAATTCGTGGACATAGAAAAGCATTATAACGTCGACCGGCTGCGCCCCTATTACAAGAGTTTCGAGATGAAACCCCTATTTATTATGACGAGCGAAATGGAATAAGCAAGGAGAAACTCTTCGCTATTTCAATTTGTCAAGCGCGCCAGTTTTATATGATAGTCAACGTGCCCCGCGGTGAGTCGAAAAATATAGACGCCGGAGCGGAGCGGACTATCCTCGCCGCTCCATCGGATTTCGTGCGCGCCCTGTGCGTATTCGTCGTCGATAATCCGCGCGACTCGTCGTCCGGTCACGTCATACAGAATTCCTTGGACTCGCTGACGTTGGGGATTGACGAACCGAATATTTAATTGATCGACAAAAGGGTTTGGATAGGCGGAAATATTAACGTGAATCTGGGGGGCTGTATCGCCTTCCCAGACTCCGGTTTCATCATGGAAATAAAGCGCAAAATCTCCCTGTCCCGAAAAATTCACTGTGACTCGACCGTTTACGTCGATAAAGGGAACCGGCTCGGACTGGAACAAAACAGAGTCTATGGTTGCGGCTCCCGGGAAGAAATTGACCGTGTAATCGTCATCCCCACGAACAAATCCTCGCCAATTTTCTAAGTCCGTGCGCAACGCCAACTGCATCGGCTCGCTCGACTGGACAATCGTTTGGTCGTCATACCGAATATCATCTCCCTGGTTCAGCATCAGATACTTGATCTCATCCCCTATTGATTTGATCAAAGCGTTTTCGCCCCTTGCCGAGTAATCCGTCCCATCAATTCCAAAATGCATTTCCAAATCCGGCGTTCCCATAGCAAAAACCCAAAGCGTATCTCCGTTCCGACAGCTCAGACCGATTCCATTTTCTACGGTCAATCCCTCCATTTCTGGAGCGGGAAGATCCGGGCAAAGTGGATATAACAGAGTGAGATACGATACATCTTCAGCTTGAGTTGTTCCGTGCAGCACGGTATGCAAAAAAGGTTGATTCCAATGAAACGCGGCAGTATCCAGCTCGGTGAAAAAGGAAAGCGGAACAGAAGCGGTTTGGCGCATGATCGTCCGAGTATCTTCGATCTGCCATTGTCCCCCGTTCTCGTCTGGGGTAAACTCGCCGTTGCCATGCAGCAGCCATTCGTATGACGCGGATGTTTCTCCGTCAACCCGATCTGTCACAAAGATAAACTCATGGTCTGGGAAAAAAATTCGACGTTGAAACTCGGCGTTCCGATACTCGGTTTGGACCTGGACATAATCGGCGAAGTCCGTGTCTATAAAATCGCTGAGATACGCGTCGGTTCCGCCAAATATAGGAAGATAATCCGGGTAGTCGTCCGGTCCCTCGCCATTGACCAGAATCAGATTATGATTCCAGGCAGAATCGACTGCATGGTGACGATTCCATGAGATGTAGCCGCTGTCTAACGCCAATATTTGATGACACCCGTAGAGGATAAAACTGCTTGCATCCGGTTGTTCATGTCCGCCATGTCGCACATCTCCATGCTCGCCCAACAGCAGACAATAGACTGCGTCCTCGCTCCAATCGGAACGCATTATCGCGGTTCCTGCGTCATAAAAAACAAGCGACGCGGCTCCATCTGGCTCTTGCGCTTGCCACCCAACGTCGTAAACGCAGATAGCGTCAATCCGCATATCGCTCCGGGCGAAACGCTCGTCCGCCGCGAGCCAATCCCATAGATTGACGTCTCCCTGGTCGTCGCTCTGGTAAAGGTAATACCCGTAGAAATAATCCAAATTTCCGTCATCGTAGTTGGGTCGATGTCCATCCGGCAGTCGGAGGGAAAGATTCCATTCATGCACCGCGGAAAAAAGTGGATCGTTGAAGAAATTCTCTCCGGTCAGTTGATGATACGCATACAAAAATGGAAGATAACATTCCGCGCTGTATTCCAGATAATCCGGTCCTTCGGCATAACCCCCATCTCCTACAGCCTGATTATTCATTGCCTGAAACAGATGGGATTCCGAGGTCTCCAACCAATCCTCAGCATCCTCCATATCCGAAAGAGCCAACGCGTATTGACCCAACGCCCCAGCCAATCGAATTTCGTAATTGTTATTGGTGATGTTGTAGAGAAACCGGATACTGAATGATACGCGGTTCGCCGCGCTCTCCATCCTTTCCCGAATCTGCTCGTGATATTGCGGAAAAAAATCAAAGTAATCAGTCCCCGCCAGCATGTCGTACGTCTGAATATAGCACTGAGCAGACTTCGCTTCTTGATGACCTTCTCCCCAACTTTCGAGTCCTGCATAACGCAGTGCTTCCGCGGCTTTATGACCGTAGTCCTCCTCTTGGGTCATCATATATGCAAACGCCAGATGTTTTGCATAATAGCTTTTTTCAGATTCGCTGGAGTTCTCGCCAAAATCGACTGACAACCCCTGTCCGGAAACGGATAAGGATTGCGCCCACCATGTCGCATAAGGCTCGTCGGCTATTCGTTGTTGGATAACGGGAACCATATCCGCGGTATATAAAAGACAGGGATGGCTCTCATCCGGTAATTCGGCGAGGACAAAAGTCATTTGAGAAAAAATAAATGTTATTAAAATGAAAATATAAATGATTAAACGCATAACAGACCCCTTCAGGGATTGGGAATACAGATTTCAGGTGCTCAATCGATAAGCCGAAGTCCCAACTCCGTGGGCTGATACGCCTCGTCGATCAAACCGCTCTTCGTCATTTCTTGCAACAAACGATGACGAGAGATTGCCGACTCATCAATCTTTTTTCCATCCAGAAAGAGAACCGCCGCCTTTAAATATGGGTGATTTTCGTTGATCATATTTTCCAGCAGGCGACGACGAAGCTGTTCACCGATAAAGATCAGGTTATCTCGGTCATGTTCTGCGCCGCGCAGATAGACACCGGTTTTGTCCTCTGTCCCGGAGTTGCGGATAAATATGGCGGCCTGGACATTTTTTTCTTCTGTTTTGTCGATCACTTCCAAATAGAGCATGCCCGGTTCTTCGATCTTATGAACAAGAGAGACGGCAATCCGAGAGCCAAACCGTTCCTCAGTCTCTCGAATGAGCGTCTGATGTAGATCTTCCCATATCGGAGATTCAAATTTAAGTTTAGATTTATCTGTATAATAGACATATAGCGTTTTTTTGAATCCAGGAAAAAACGGACGATGTAATAGGCGCCAAAATTCAGGCGAGCTACGATGCTCGGCAAATTCCGTAGCCGCGTAAAGATTCAGCGCGCTTTTTAGACCGTTCCCTGCAAAAATTAATTTCCGGTTGGCACTTTTATCTTCAAGATATCCAGCTGTGACCGTATGCCCGGTCTCCTCGCCGCCGACATAAGAAGAAAATTCCTCGCATATCGGAAGTTCCTCAAGCCAGCGTTCGATTGGGATCAGATTTTCTTGACAGGGTCTGTTCTCAAATTTGTGGATGAGGTCTTTATGTCCGCTATCTGGCTGAGCATTGGTAGCTCGGGAAAGAATCGCTTGCAGCAAGAGCCACTTGTCGCCTACGCCAACCACGACTGGTTTTCTCCCCAGAGCCGCGGCCGCGACCCCTGTCTGTAGATCGCTCTCAACTGTGATCACAAATAGGTCAGCGGCAGAAGCGATTTTTTTCTGTTTAGACAAAAAAGCCGCGATGTGATATGCGATCTCATCGCCGGAAACAACTGATACGCGATCCTGATATGGATCGTAATCCAAGCGAAAAAACCGATCGCCGTCTCCATCGAATAGCGCGGCTGAGACGATTTTCCCCCCGGATCGGCTTTCTGATTGATAATCGAGCCCGATCTCAAACAGTCTCTTTATCACCAAATTTTCCGCGTATATTCCGCCGGGTTGCACCTGTTGTGGATCGATATACGATACGCCTTCCAACTCTGCCGCGCCGCAATCCCGATTGATTTCTCGATCAATTCCTTCATAGACATCGATCACCTGTCCAAATCCGATCTTCTGAAAAACATCGGCGGCAAAGCCTCGTAAACTGCCATTGGCGTGGTCAACCAGAAGGATATGATCTCGCAACGCCAGGGCGTCTGAGATCAAATGATTGCGGACGTCGAGATGAAATTCGTGGAAAAGTTCGGTCGCGGCGGATGCGCAATCCTGGATTCGACCGCTGAGAGACAATGTGGACAATTGGCGATAGTCGAGTTGATAGATCAGGTCTGTCAGAGCGATATCGTCTTGGGGGAAAAATTTGATCCCAAAATGTCCGGCAAATAGTTTGATCCCGTTCTGATCCGGTGGATTATGAGAAGCGGTGAGCATCACTCCAGCCTCAGCGTTGGAAGCGACCTGATACATTGGAACCAACGGCGTCGGGACAATGCCGATCGATAATACAGTGGCACCGGCTTTTTGTAATCCGCGAATCATCGCGTCGGACAAAATTTTCTGCGGGTCTCGAGGATCCCAGCCCACAACGACTGATAGTTCCCGCGGCGAGCGAATTCGTTGGATGTATTTAGCGAAGGCGAAGCCATAAAGTTCGACAAACTCCGGCGTCAATTTTCCTTCCTGCAGAAACCGGCGTACCGGCGAGCTATTTCCTCTATTTTCCGAGATCGTATGGACCACCGCTCGTATTCCATCCGTTCCTTGCAACCGAATCGGTCTCTCCATATTCTACTCCTCCTTATCCAGAATAATTTACCGAGAATACGCAAAAAAAAATATTAAGATGTTGAAATACAACTCTTTAAGTATCAATTCTTAATCAGCGATAATCAGCGTAATCTGCGGATCGAAACAAAAAAGCCAATTTTGAATTATGACTTCTCGGTCAAGATACGCCGCGCCCGCCGTCGCGTCTTGACAATTTCCTCTTCCGACGATATCTCCGCTTGCTCCATATAGACCTCCTCCTGCGCTCGATGAATCACCCCAACGTAATGGGGATGCCGGAGGATTTGCTCGGCGTGCGCGGGAGATCCCAAATCGATCGGATCAATTTTACGCTTCTGATTTAGACGCAGGATTTTTTTTCGACTGACATATTTTCCCAATGCGTGGTAATTCAAGGCGATATAGATCGGCGTTTGATGAAACGCGAACGCGGCGATATTGCGTGCGCGGCGACGATTTTTTCGGTCTATCACGCCGTGCATCAGGTAATCTTCCGCGAGCCGGTCGCTTTTTTCATTGGTGTGAATCCGCTCAAATTGGCACTTGTCCATAAGTTGACCGATTAATTTTTTTCGATACTTGGCAAATTTATCGATCTGCACCAAAATAATCTCCGTGACAACGCCCTGGACCCGGTGCTCCGACATCGCTCCCATTAGTTGACGAATCATCTCGAACTCTTCTCGCTCTGGTTCAATTGCGGCTTCCAACACGTCAATCTCAAAGCCGATTTTCAAATTACCCTCTCCCTGGTTTTGTCGATCTCTTTTGAGTCGAATCCGCAGATTACAGAGATTGCACAGATCAGCGACGCGAGCTTTTGAAGCTATCCTCACGGCTTCGGAACAGGACGTTGAAGGTGGTCAATGATCCGTAACAGCGGGTGATATATTGCTGCAGACCGACCTTTTCCTCATCCGCCAGCTTTTTATTTGAGTTAACTTTCGCCTCCAATACACGCAAATTATCCCGAATCATCACGATTTTATGAAAAAAAACCTCGATCGGAATCTCTTTCTCTTGGGGATTGGCTCCCCCGGATATGATAAACAGAGAGCCGTCTCTCCATTTGTCTCCGAGCTGAACTTCAGCCGGCGTTAAATTCGATATCCATTTTTCCTCTTTCAACACTTCTCGCAGGGCTTGCTTGATTTCTTCTTTTTCCATCTTTATTCCTTTTTATTTAATTCAGATAAGCCAGATTATGCCGTATGCGTATATGCTTCCGAATGTTTGTGAGCGATAGCGCGACCGAGATATACAAACGGCGTGTCGATCATCCCCACAACAAGTTTCAACAAATACGTGGTAATGAATATTTCGATAAGGACCCTGGTTTCAAACATTCCCATAAATGCGACTAATGTAAATATGGTCGAATCAATGAGTTGGGATATTGCGGTGGATACGTTGTTGCGCAGCCACAGATGGCGGCTCTGAAACCGGTCTTTCAGAAAATGAAACGCCCACACATCGTGGGATTGGCTGACCACATAAGCCAAAAAACTGCCCAGAACAATGCGCGGCATAAAGCCAAAAATTTGGGTCATGTGGGTATGCGCAAAATCATCTCCCGCAGGCTGAAACCAAAGGGTCAATTGAAGCACGATCGTCATATAGAACAGGGCGATAAATCCCAGAATCACCCCTTTCTTTGCCTCCTCTTTCCCATAAACTTCTCCGAGTAGGTCTGTGGCAAAAAAAATGCTACCATATAGAATATTGCCTAAAGTCGCAGTGATACCGAACAGAGAGATCAGCTTGATCACCTGAAGATTGCAGAGGATGATATTCACGATAATGACAAAATAGAGTCCAGTTTTGCGAAAGAAATAGAACATGCTCAGCGCGATCAAAAAATCCAGCAGCATAAAACAGAGCCATAAAAGTTCGTTAGACGTCACTAATATGATTATATTTTCTCCTCCTGATCTTGTTCTGCCAAAGGATATTTGGGGGGCAGCCCCGGCTGAACCATAATGGACCTATGTTGGAGATAGGTGACCAGACCCGGCGCGGCACCCCTGGGTTTGCGGAGATAGCGCACTTCTGTATAATCCACCGGAGCCTTACCGGAATATCGAGCTTTGCTAAACCAGGCGGCAATTGCCGCGGCTTCTTCAACAGCTTTCCAGGAAATATCGGTTTTGCGTCCTTCTCGGCGCAGAATTACATGCGATCCGTGAGCACCATGGGCATGGAACCAAAGGTCGCTAAACTCTGCCAGTCGATGCGTTAATAGGTCGTTTTCTTTTCCGTTACGTCCTACAAACACACGCCAGCCATCGCTGATTCGGTACTCTCTCAAGCGAGGCGTCCGGGATTTTGATCTTTTTTCCTCCTTTTTTACAAGGATCTTCCCATCCTTTGATAACTCCATCGCTTCCAGCTCCTCGACCGAGCCGCGCGCCTCAACGTCGTCGCGCAATTGGGTTAGCTTCACCAATTCCGAGTTATTCATCTTGATCCGCTTCAGTATAAACACTTTGCTCGCCTCCGCTTTACGAGCGATACGAAAATAGCTATCCGCATTTTTGTGAAGATCCATCTTGGGGTCCAATTTGATCGTGACAGGGGCGTTTTTCGGGTCGTAGAAATTGGTCACTTTAATCTCCAACTGTCCCCTTGGCAAATTGCGCATATTCGCTTTGATTAACTCCCCCCACAATCGATATTGATCCGCGTTTTTCGCCTTCTCCAGGTCCTGTTGAAGAGACTTCCGTAGCGCCGAGGCTTTTTTGATTTTTTTATTCACTTGTTTCAATATTTTTGATTTTTTTCGATCAAGTTCAAATCGAGACAAAATCGATGGGTGCACATTCCCCGTCGCTTGATTCAAATTCGGAAAGCTCTGCTCTTCCATGTCCGGGAAAAGTCGGGAGGGGAAAAGAGAGATAGCGAGAGGCGTATCTGTTTCTGGATTTTGATACAGATAAAATTTTTCATAACTGTCACTGCCACATAATTCCAGAACTTTCTGGAGAGATTGCCATACCTGCTTTCTTTGTGACGAGTCGAGCTCGCTCGCGATCAGATCGACGGGCAGCTCGGCTCTGACGATTGCCTCTTGAGCGTATTGTGGGCTAAGTCCGGTCAGGTTCATTACAAAAAATTTCCAAAGCGGTTTATTGCTCGAGGCTTGGGAGAAAAGCTTCATAAAAGCCGGTTCCTGCATGTCCGAGACATGATAAGCTAAAGGCGGTCCAGGTGACTCATATACCGCGCCTTTGGCGATCAAACGGCACTGCTTGTCGTCCGGTGTTTGTCCGCGGGCAAAACCGAGAATTTTTTGATCCTGCCCGATCAATATCAGGTTGCAAAACGAGCCAAGAAATTCGACGAACATGGTCAACTGAGTTCGCCCCAGAACCGGATTTATGATCTCCCACTCTATCCGAATCAACCGGTCTCGATTCAATTGGTTGATCGCCGAAAACCGTGCTTTTTTCAGATGGTGATCGTATGGAGTGGTTCGCTCTTTGTCCATATTCGGCGGATCCTCTGAGACATACAACGCAGGAAGCGATGGGTGCAGAGAACAGACCAGATACCGAGGTCCCCGCCGAGTACTCATAGCAAACGCGTATCCCTGCACCTTTAATGGATAAATCCTCTCCAACTTAGATTCGGCCAGCTCTTCCTGAATTTCCCGCGTCAACACGCGCAACAAGTTATTTTCTACAAAATTGATTCGTTTAATCGAAGGCATTAAATTTGTCCTTAATTATCAGAATTATCAGTTATAAAAGTATAATGCTCATTAATTTCGAATATAAATAAAACTAATATTATATATCGTATGGGAGAACATCTTCACTATGGGTAAAAACTTCGATACCCAATTTTTGAGCGATCGGTTTTGCTTTTTTATCGAACATTGGAGAAATAATAATCAATCGCTGGGCTTTGCGATTAGAAAATTCCTCATAAAAACGAGCCTTGCGCTCAAATTGGTACACTTCACCTTTAGAAACAGAAGATTTGATCTCACAGATAATCATGATGCTATTTTTGATGATAATATCCAGCTCAATCTGGTCGGGGCGACCAAAAACAACGCCGGTATGATCAAACTCATTAACGTTGATAACCACAACATCGAAAGATTCCGCCAGAATAGCCCGCAATCCATTGCGAAAAGAAGCTTCTGACTGTATCCCCCACCTGGCACCAAGACCTCCAATTGCGTTTTCTAATCGCCTCATATCTTTACGCAATCCATCCAGTTCACCATAGATATTCTCTATCGCCTCTTGATTCTTCGCCCACATCTCGTCCGACTTCCTCTGACTCTCATCCCATTTTTTCTGATTCTCATCCCATTTTCTCTGACTCTCTTCTCGATTACAGCGAATCTCATTCAATACGCGATCAAAACGATTATCTGTTTCATTTTTGTCTGCAAAGTGCTTCCGGAAAAGATTGATGACCATTTGTTGAACAACCAGATCTTCTTCCACAATTCTCGGTAATTCTCTAATAATTAAATCTCTCGCTTCGGTCGATATCATAGCAATTCCTCCTACAGAATTAAATTTTAGAATTCTAATCACAGCACAGTTTATACCATTTCCATATCAGTTAGAACTGTCTCTATCGCCTTGTCCAGCAGAGGATCGCTCTCTTTTGCGTAGTCCTGCGGGGCGATCTCCACCTCAATATCTGGGTCGGTACCGTAATTTTCCACCCCCAGCCCGACGTCGTCGAACCAGTTGGAGAATTCTGGCTGCGTGGCGAGAGAGCCGTCCGTTAGCCAGTGTCGGGGCCAGATGCCGATAACGCCGCCCCATGTCCGGGATCCGACCAACTTGCCCAATTTCATCATTTTGAACAGGTGGCTGAAGATGTCGCCGTCCGATCCTGCGTATTCGTTGGTCAGCGCGACGATCGATCCGCCAATACACTCTCTCGGAATCGTCATTTTCCCCATCCAACGCGTCCGCCGATGTCCCATCCGTTTCCGCGCCAGCTTTTCCAACAACAGGCCGGAGACATGTCCCCCGCGATTGAATCTCACATCCACGATAAGATTGTTATGATGCAGCTCCGCCAAAAAGTAACGATGAAATTCCGCATAGCCGCTTGGTCCCATGTCTGGAATATGGACATAACCTACTCGCCCTTCTGTTTTCTCATGAACATAACGACGATTGCGCTCTACCCAATCCCGATAGCGTAAAGGCTCCTCGTCTCGGATCGTGCGAACGACTGCGTCTCTGGGGTTGGATCCGTCGGAGTCGGCAACTGTGAGCAACGTCTCCCGATTCGCCTGATTTACCAGCAGATAGTTCGGGGATTCTCGACGGCTCACTTTTTGCCTATTTACGCGGGTCAATAACATTCCTTCTTTGATATTCAGACCGGGACGTTTCAACGGCGACGGAGATTTCGCGCTCCAGCAATCACCTTGAAGAATGTGGCTAATGCGATACGCCTCCTGTTCTTGATCCCAGTTGAACTCTGCGCCGAGAAATCCGATCCGATAATGAGGATAAGGGCGATAATCTCCGCCTATTTCATAGGCGTGCGACGTGCCTAACTCGCCTTGTAATTCCCATGCCAGATCAGAAAATTCGCCGCGGCTATTGACTCGATCGACTAAGGGAAGGTAAAGGTCGTAGACTCGCTGCCAGTCAATATCGGACATATCCTCTGTCCAGAAGAATTCCCGCTGCAAGCACCAAATTTCACGAAACATCTGCCGCCATTCCGCATGAGGGTCAATTTCGAGACTGACGCGAGAAAGGTCGATCCATCCGCTCTTGCGGCTCGGTTGAACGCCCTTTGGAAGCGGCGTACTCGGATTGCGATTTGCCGAGATAACCCGCAACCTATTCCCAATGCGGCAGACGATCGAAGAATTGTCCCTGGAAAGTATAAAGCTGCTGATCCTATCGACAAAAATACTTTCCTCTAAGTCATTCATATTAAATATCTTAAGCGTATATTTAATACTCGGTTTATTAGAAAAGCTATTTCGATCTAATGCGCCTTGGACCGGGTAAGTTGTGTAGAATACCTTATCTTTTCCCGCAGCCAAACTGCGATAGATCCCCTCTGATACGGGGAAGGGCAAAATTCGTTCGCCGATTTTGTCAAAATCTATCAGAACCGGTTTGATTTTTTGCTCTTCTCCTCCCTTGTCTCCCTTTCCACGATCAGAATTAGGCTCTAATCCGCGAGGCTTTTGAACAAATGGCGATTCTCCATCTTCCTGCAGTACAATCAGATAGGGACGGCATCCCTGAGGGAAACTCAAATCGAAATGGAGTTGGTCATAGACTGGATTGAAAATGCGACTGGAGAGAAAATAGAGATATTTTCCACCCGGATCAAAGATGGGAGAAAAATCAGCGGAGACCGGATCGGTGACCACTCGGCTCTCGCCGCTTTCCAGATCGTATATCTTGATCACCCGCGTCTGCGCGGATACGCTCACGGCATAGGCGATCCAACGTCCGTCCGGCGACCAATCGAATCCGCCTATCTGGGTGTATTCACTGCGGTCGATCTTTGTCATCTCTCCTTTTTCCGTATCCACCCACACCAGTTCATGACGGTGATTATGGATCGCTACCCGATCGTTTGTGGGCGACACTTTTATTTGATAAGGGATTCCGACATCGAGATTATCAAAGCGAGTCACTTCCTCCGGCGATTCCGGGAAATGGATTTCCAGCCGATATTCACCTCCCTGATCGCAAGCGGCAATCAGCCTCTGCGTATCTCCCGATGAACCCCCTTCATTCAGCCATTGAGCCGCTTTGTAGCGTGCGCCTTGCCGAATCCCGATCTGGAGCGCGGCTCCTTCCCAATTTCCCATAACAATAGGCTTTCCGCGAACAGTAACCGCCAGATGGGAGCTGTCAGGAGAGATATCGTAATTTTCCAGATAGTGGGCTGGTTGGACAAACTTACGATTTCTCTGTGTTTGCGAACTGGCATATTCGATCTGGATCAACTCAATTTTCCTTGATTCGAGATTCAGGGTATAGATATCAGCCCCGCAATGATAGACAATATGCTCGCCATCCGTAGTCGCATTGCGGACAAAAAAATTGTTGTGGTTGGTATGCCGAAAAATGTCGGAGCCGTCCGGCAGGCAGGAGCAGATAGCACCGACGCCCCCATGGTCGCTAATAAAGTAGAGACGCTCCTTGATCCACATCGGCGATGCCAGGTTGCCTTCAAGATTCGACAATTTCCGAAATTGACCATCGCCCTTTTCGTCGATCCACAGAACCCCGGCTCGCCCTCCGCGATAGCGTTTCCATCGAGCCGGATCGCCGGTATGACGCCCGATCACCGCGGGCCTCCTTCCATGCGGCGGGCAATCAGGGCAGAAAGCGATATTCTGGGCAAGCCCCACATTAAGAGGCGTTATCTCACGCGTAGCGGGGTCGATCTGATACAACTCGAACCATCTTCCAAAAGGTTTACCGAAATTAGAGGCAAATATGATCCGATCCTCAAGCCAGCCAACTGTTTGATTGATCCCTCCGTGATACGTTAATCGATCTGCTGATCCGCCATCGGCAGGCATCATATAGATTTCCGGATGTCCTTCGTCTCGACCGACAAAAGCGATCTGCTCGCCGTTCGGCGAAAAATGAGGCATGGAAACGTCGCTCAAGTGAGCCGATAGGCGTCTTGCTTTTCCTCCCTTTCTATCCACCCGCCATAAGTCGCCCTCGGCGACAAATATAATAATATTTTTATAAATTGTGGGATATCGGTAGTATCCACGGACGATTTCTGACATCATTTGCTCCTTTTTCAGTCTTTCTAAATCAACTTTCTATTGAATCTGGGCATCTTATCGTATGCCCAAAATAGTGTTATCTTAAATAAGATAGATATTCAATCTACCATCTTAACTATTTTTTTATTAAAATTAATCGGATTATTCAGACAAAAGATAGATAAAACGACGTTTGCCTACCTTCAACAGCGTCTTCCCAGAGACCTTGATTTCTGCCTCGATATTGGACACCCGCTCGTTATTAATAGTGACGCCGCCCTGCCTGATCAGCCTCCGAGCCTCTCCATTGCTACTCGCAAAGTTCACCTCTCTCATCAGCTTCACGATCGGAATCGGGTTTCTGCTCACGAGATGCTCAGTGATATGATCGGGAAGACCTTTTTTTCGAAACATGCGGATAAATTCTTCCTCGGCATGTTCCGCGTCGGCTCGGGAGTGATACAGCGCGACCAGTTCCTTACCGAGGCGCACCTTCAGGTCTCTCGGGTTGATTTTTTGGTCATTATCATCGGCAAGCCCGCGCTCAAATTCTTTGATCTCCTCCATTGGAATTTCAGTGGTTAGCTTGAAATACGGGACAATATGCTTATCGGAAATGGACATGGTTTTCCCAAAAATTTCCCGCGGCGATTCATTGATACCGATATAGTTGTTCAGGCTTTTGCTCATTTTTTCAACCCCGTCCAATCCGACCAACAGCGGCATGGTCATCACCACCTGAGAGGGCTGACCAAACGCGCGCTGGAGGTCTCGACCGACCAGCAAGTTAAATTTTTGATCTGTCCCGCCCAGCTCTACGTCCGATTTGAGCGCGACCGAATCATAGCCTTGAACCAGCGGATAGAGAAATTCCATGATACTGATCGGAATGCCGCTTTTATAACGATTCTCGAAGTCATCCCGTTCCAGCATTCTGGCCACGGTGTACTTTGACGTCAAGCCCAGCACATCCTCAAACGAAAGAGGCGCACACCAACGGCTATTGAAATCAATTATTGTCTTTTCCGGATCAAGAATCTTAAATACTTGCTTTTTATAGGTTTCTGCATTTTCCAGCACGACCTCTTTTGTCAAACGGACACGCGTCTCGCTTTTACCGCTGGGGTCTCCGATCATACCGGTAAAATCGCCGATTAAAAAAATAACCGTATGACCTAACTCCTGAAATTGCTTTAGCTTGCGAATCGATACGGCATGACCGATATGAATATCCGGGGCAGTCGGATCAAAGCCCTGTTTGATTCGCAAAGGAATACGTGTTTTGACCGATTTTTCCAATTTTTTTAAAAGTTCTTCTTCGGAAATCAGCTCTTGCACGCCTCGTTTTAACAGCTCAAGTTGTTCTTTCGGGTCTATCATCCTCTCCTCCGATACGAATTTTCGTATTATCAAAAATTATTTTCAAGAAAACTACATTTATTGCATAATTATAATATATGTTTTTCAATCCGCCAATTTAAAAAGGAGAAAGGAACATTTGTAAAATATACCCCAAATAAAACAGAAAAAGAATGGTCCCGCTAATCCGTCCCACAACTGGCTTCCAGCACATTAATGAATAGGTGAATATCGTCAAAATGAGCATGATCGGCATATCCCAATAGATGGTTCGCTCATCTACCGGCACCGGCGTGATGATTGACACAATGCCGACGACAAAAAGAATGTTGAACAGATTGCTACCAACGATATTTCCGATGCTGATCGACTCCTTATTCTTGGTTGAAGCGTATATCGCGGTAGCCAATTCCGGCAATGAGGTTCCGAACGCGACAATGGTGAGACCGACGATGAGCTCCGGCACACCGAAAACCTTTGCCACCTGGGTTGCGCCGTGAACCAGAAATTGTCCTCCGCCGATCAAAATAAGCAATCCGATCAAAGCCATGGTTATGTTTTTTATTTTTGATGGACTCGTTGATTGGGCAGCTTCGTCAACCGGCTCTTGGCCAGACCGAAAGGCATGAACCAGGTAGACTCCTAAGGAGAGAACAAAGACGATCCCGTCGGTGCGAGTGATCTCTCCATCTAACGAAATCAGCCACAGAATTAGGCTAACGAATACCACCAACGGCATATCAAATTTGATCACTCGTAAATCGATATTGTTTGGCTTGATCATAACCGCTACGCCGAGTATCAAGGCGATATTGGCAATATTGCTGCCCACAATGTTGCCCATGCAGATATCCGGGTGATTCTGAATCGCTGCCAGCAGGCTCACCGCCAACTCCGGAGAGGAGGTGCCGAACGCGACAAAGGTTAAACCGATGATAATCTGACGAACACCGAACGCTTTGGCGACATTGGACGACCCCTGAACCAAGTACTTGGAGCCAAAATAAAGGGCAACTAAGCCCAACATAATTTCAATCAAATTAAAAATCATTTTTTTCTACTCTTCCTCTTAACTTTCACTCTTAATTATGTTTAAGCCGTGTTTAAATTAGCAAAATTGACGATTTTTCCATCTGCGCGTCTTCGTTTATCCGTTTAGACTGCGCAGCCAAATAATTCCACTTTCATTGTATCCGCCTATTGAAACGTCCTTATTTTTCAGAAAGGTTGTCAGATATTGACCGCAATTGCTACCAATATCATTCTCGATAAGTTCGCCGATGCTCAGGATAACGTCGTAACCTGCTTCCCTGAGAGCCTCTATCACCTTATATTTTGTTTTTTCCGACAAAATATGAGAAGATATTTTATTTTCTTTAGCTCGATAAGTGGGGTTCACCGGTGTAATTTTAATCAGGAATATATCAGGATCAAAATACTTTAGAATAATGTTCGGATTAACCGGCATCCCATCAGCCAGAGCAAAATTCAGAGCTATTTTTCGATCTCCTTTGCTGTAAAATGTTTCGCCATATTGCGCCATTTTCCCAAAATCCCATGTTTTTGTAGGAACGAGCCATTTCTTCAAACTTTCATCTGTTGTGTGAATCGAGAACTGAAATTGAAATTTTCCCTGGTAGTATCGATTTTTTTTGATTTTCAACAATCGATCAAAAAAATTATCTCTATTTTGAGGGGCGACTGTGGAAATCGAGGGCATAAAGCCATCTATTTCATACAATTGCGGAAGTTCTTCGAGGACGTCTAATACATTTGGGTTTAGAGCTGGATCTCCCATCCGGGCAAACTGAATCTTGAACTTTTTTACGGGAACTTTTCGATCTGGAAAACGGCTTTTAATCAGAAAATCTATCTGTGAAATGAGTTC
Organism: Candidatus Cloacimonetes bacterium 4572_55; assembly: GCA_002084765.1. Taxonomy (GTDB): domain Bacteria; phylum 4572-55; class 4572-55; order 4572-55; family 4572-55; genus 4572-55. The sequence goes on from NBMB01000035.1 coordinate 54,048, forward strand.
TTCTTTGGAAAGTTTTCCTTGATAGTGTCCGCCCGCGTCGCAAAATCTGCAGCCAACAGGACATCCATACAAAGTGGAAATGATTAGAACCCATTTTTCTTCTCTCGGAATCGGCGGCTGTATCGACTCCACAAATTCTATAAATTTTCCGTTATCCATTTCAGCAATATAAACGGTTGCGACTTTTTTATTTACAGTTTTAGCGACGATTTGCACTTGTTTCACTTCCTAAGTTTTTTATGAATTTTCATTGCGGTTTTAATTCCATCGCCGATACAAATAGCAGCTTGGCGATAAATTTCGTTTTTAGCGTCCCCGATTATAAAAAGCGCGTCTGTTTTTATCAGGTGTTCAAACTGTTTTATTACCCCATCGCCTAAAAAATCGAGATACGGTTCTCTTCCAACGGCAAATATTGCATAATCAACTTTTATTTGATGTGGGCTGCAAGTCAACAATAATTTGCTGCCTTCCCTACGAATCTCTTTAATATTGATATGTTCCCGATATAAAATATTATTAGATTTTTTGCATTTTTCAAACAGAGCCGGAATAGATTTTATCCGCGAGCTTCGGTTTAAAATAAAAACGCTGTTATTTTGAGATAAACTCAGAGCATAATCAAAAGCGGCGTCGCCAGCCCCAATAATGGCAATCTCCTGATTTTTGACTTTCAAAATCGGGTAAACTTCATAGAAAATTCGATCCTCAACATCCTTGGAAATAAACGGAACAGATGGTTTTTTTGGTTTTGTGCCAGAAGCAATCACGGCAATTTTGGATGTGATTTTTCGGAGATTTGTCTTTGTAAAAAAGCGCTCGTTTTTAAGTTCCAATTCCAAAACTCGTTCAAAATGGATATCTACATCACGAATTTTCAGATGTTTTTTGAAAAGTTCGACGAGCTCCAGTCCTTTAATTCCTTCGGGAAATCCCGGATAGTTTTCTACAAAATTCGCATTTCTCAAAAGACCGCCAATTTCGTTCTGTTCCACAAGTACTGCGTCAATGCTGCTACGTTTGAGTTGGAGTGCTGTGGCAATCCCCGCGGGTCCCGCGCCGACAATGACGACCTTCTTACTGTCCATTTTTGAACGCCTTTAGTTTATTTTGTAGATCGTTTGCAAGCACAGGCACAGCAAATCCGTGCGAAAGATTAAGGAGAGTTCCCCAGTGAAAATTTTCGTTGTACGTCGCGGTTCCATCTATTGGAAAAAAAACAGTAAACCCTCGAACAAAAGCAGACCGCGCCGTCGTTTCACAGCACAGATGCGTCATTACGCCAGTTATAACAAGTTGATTGATTTTTTTTTCTTTTAAGATGCTTTCAAGACGCGTCTGATAAAATCCGTCATATTGCGTTTTTTTGATAATCATACTATTTTTCATTTCCAATTCTGAGATAATTTCGCTTAAATCATTTTTTTCAGTAAGTAGCTCTTCCCACCAGCTTGCCATCATTTTAGCGTTTTCTTTTATGTTGATATGGCGCGTAAAAAAAACGGGCAGATTCATATCATGAAAAGTATCTGCCAACTTTTTGATTTTGGGTACAATCGACAGCGCGCTGGGAACACAAGCATGTGAGCGTTCATCTAGAAAATATTTTTGCATATCTAAGATAAGAAGCGCGGATCGCTCTGCTAAAAAATCGATTTGGTTCCTTTTTCTATATTTCTCCAATTTCTGAAGCATTTTCTGCGATTTATTATCAATTGTTTCTGATGTGAAATATTTATTTTTCATCTTACATTTCTTTATTCGCCGAATCAGACTCGATTTCTTTTTTATCTAACCTGAATTATTCATCATCACGGAACTCGATCCGCAGATTACGCAGATTATCGCAGATTAAGAATTGATAATTAAAGAGTTATATCTTTTTTGCCAGATTCTCTTATGAGAAGGGATGACTCATTGGAGACGATCGGTCATCAACGTATATTATTTCCAATTTTTGTCAAGAAAATTTTGCCTTTGGATGAGTCCCCCTGAGCCTGGAGTCGATCCGATCCGAGTGCCGGGCAGATATGTATCATAAAGTCGATACGGAAAATTTTGCGAGAGCCATACGATTTTTTGTCGCAGACGGATATCGAGCGTCTCAGTTGGAGACCTATCCCGCGTTTTATTGATCCGGATCTATCCCTTTCAGCCTTACCCGTTCAAATATCTGATCAATATGGCGAGAGTGCGCGTGGGGATCAAAGCAATTTTCGATCTCCGCAGACGAAAGAAAAGCCGCTATATCTTCATCACCAAGAAGCAGGGTCTTAAACTCTTTGCCTGTTTGCCATGCGCGCATTGCGTTCCGCTGGATCATCCGATAGCTTTCCTCTCTGGAAACGCCTTTTTTCGCCAGAGCGAGCAGTGCTTGTTGGGAAAAAATCAATCCATGCGTAAGCTCCATATTTTTTTTCATGGTCTCCGGATAGACCAGGAGCCGTTCAATAATATCGGTCATCTTATAGAGCATATAATCCAGCAGGATTGTGGAGTCTGGGATTATCACCCGCTCGGTGGAAGAGTGGCTGATATCTCGCTCATGCCAAAGTGCCATATTTTCCATCGCAGTCAAGGCATAGCCCCGCATGAGTCGAGCCATTCCAGAAACCCGTTCTGTAATGATCGGGTTGCGTTTATGGGGCATTGCCGAGGAACCTTTCTGTCCGCTGGCAAAAAATTCTTCAGCTTCCCGCACCTCAGTCCGCTGGAGATGACGAATCTCGATCGCGATTTTTTCCAATGTGCCGGAGATCAACGCCAGGACTGTCATATATTCCGCGTGGCGATCTCGCTGGAGTATCTGCGTGGCAATCCTGGCGGGTTCAAGCCCCAGTTCTCGGCAGATATAGCACTCGACAAAAGGGTCGATATGGGCGTACGACCCGACCGCGCCGGAAATCTTACCCACAGAAATATTCGTGACCCCATGGACAAGTCGCTCTTTTTGGCGACCAATTTCGTCGTACCATAACGCGAGCTTCAGACCAAATGTCGTGGGCTCGGCATGAACCCCGTGAGTCCGACCCATCATTCGCGTCCATTTATGCTCATGCGCGCGGCGAGCAAGTGCCCGACTCAACCCGTCTAATCCGTCCAGTAGCTTTTCGCCAGCTTGTTTCATCATCAGTGCCAGCGCGGTGTCTACCACATCGGACGAAGTCATTCCCAGATGGATATAGCGGGATTCGGGACCGACAAATTCTGCTACGGATGTCAAAAAAGCGATCACATCATGATGCGTTTCCGCCTCGATTTCCGCTATGCGCGCAAGGTCGAAGTCTGCTTTTTTCAAGATTGTCGTCAGAACTTCCTGGGGAATCAATCCCAATTCAGCTTGTGCTTCACAGGCTTTTTTCTCGATTGCGAGCCAGACGCGGAATTTATTTTCATCTGTCCAAACAGCGGAAATTTCAGGGCGAGAATATCGATTAATCATGTTTTTTTACCTGAGTAATTCCCCACAAAAATCATGGGGAAGGGTTATCAAATTCAAACGGAGTCATTTCTTGACCGGGTAAGAGATAATAAAAACCAAAGGTGATGTCAAGTTTTTCTTCTGGGAAATCCGAGGGCAACGGTTCAAAAGGCGCGGCGAGCCGGATCGCTTGAAAGCTGGAAGTCTCCAGAGACTTATCTCCGTTATGCGATACGACTTGCAGATCGGTTACCGATCCGTCAGGCCAGATAGTGAAGGAGACGAGCGTCTTGCCGCTGATCAAGCCGAATTTGCGAAAAGCGTCCGGCACAAACCAATTTTCTCTAACCCGTTTCTTCAGGCGCATAGCGTAGTTGTGCCAGTTAAAATCGTATGTGCTGAAAGAAAATCCGCCCTGCGCATTGGATTTGCTGATGGCATTTTTGAAGCCGTCTTTAAGGAGATGTTGGATGGAGCTCGGAGGCGTCTGAGGCTGTGGGTCTGCCTCTTTTCCAGTCAAAGCTTTGCTAAAATCTTGATCGATTAAGACGCGAGGAGGCTGCAGTGCCGATTTTTTTTCCGCCTGATCCACTTGCTGTCGCTCCTCATCCTGACTCTGTTCAGACGCTGGAGCCTGAGCGTCAAAAAGTTCCGAGATTCCGTCATTGTAAGGTTCGTCAATCTCACTAATATCGGGAGGGGCGTTGTCTTTTGCCGCCGCGTTTTTATCGGAGAGACGGTGGGTATTTGGATCAGGGCGATCCGGTTCGACCGGAGAAGGGTCTACAATCTCGAATCGTAGGGGAGGTTTTGCATCTATTGGCGACTGCTGAGGAGCGAAAAAAGTCGGGGAAAATAATCGTGTATTTACATAGCTAATCAAAAATAATATATGTAATAAAATGGATAGATAAAACGCATAGCGGAAAGGTTTTGATTTCATAAATCCGCTATCATGTAATCGAGAGAAATTAATCATATAATTTAAGATGCCTATACTTAATATTTACATATACTCAAATATGAATTCGTCTCAAATTCAGCCTCAAATTTAACGCCTTGAGATAGTGGACATACAGTCCGATCTCCACTTCGTTCCCATCTGGAATTGCGTCTTGAGTCTCGCCAAAGATAGATATTTCTCTATTTTTTCTTGCAAGGATTTTTCGATTCAGTTATAATTGAGAGATTGAGAGATATTGATTGCGTGCGTCTGGCACGGTGGTTTTTTGAAGATAAGACGCTAACCTGGAGAAGGGCGTGATGGTAGAAAAAAGTGAGAAAAAAGAAACAGTTGTGAGATCATTCGATTTCCGAACGGCAACCAGGCTCTGATGACAACGGCAATATTGGGGGACGATCCCTCGGAAATATTGCGGCGACTGGGCATTGGTCAACCTGCGGCTTTGATAATGAGCATTGGCGGCGCAGCAGGGCTGGAGGATCGCCTCGGAAACCGTCTGATCCAGTTATATGGCCGTGCAATTGCACGAGCCTCCGGGAACATCGACGCGCTGATCGTGGACGGCGGCACAAAATCCGGCGTGATGCAGATGATGGGTCAGGGGGTGGCTGACCGAGGCAGGAAGTCGATTCTGCTTGGCGTGACGCCTCGCGCAAAAGTCTTGTTACCCGATGAACCGGATCGGGACCATCCAGAATTGACTCGACTGGATAGCAACCATTCGCATTTTGTCCTTGTCGATTGCGAGGAATGGGGAGAAGAGACAGACACGATGTGCGCATTATTGAAAACCATGGCGAATCGAGCGATTGTGACCGCTCCGCCGACTCCCTTAAAGGAAGAGCCTAAGAAGGAATCAAAAAAGAGATTAAGCAACATATTAGGGGGTGCTAAAAAAAAGTCAAGCCATAACAATCACAGGATGGTAGGAGAAATTCCCGTGGTGACCGTGTTGGTCAACGGCGGCGAGATATCCAAGCGGGAAGCTCTATACAGCGTGCGTCAGGGGTGGCCCATCATCATTTTGGAAGGGAGCGGCAGGCTTGCGGACGAGATTGTTCGGTTGTGGCGAGAGAAGCCGGAATTGATCGAAGACCCGATAATGGCAGAGATTGTTGAGGAAGGACATATTTATCCCTATCCCATTGACGGTCCCGTGGAAGGGATGGAGCGACTTGTGGTCCGCCTGCTAAGGGAAGACGGAATCTTACTTATGGCGTGGGAACAATTTTCTATCTATGACCTGAACGCCAATATTCAGAAGGATAAATTTCATCTGATGCAACGATTGATTCTGATCCTCGGAGTCATGGTGACTGCTCTGGCGGTTTTAAAAAAGACGTTCAACGGGGGCTTATTAAGAGATTCTCTTTCCTGGTTTTTGTTTCAAATCAACCGCATTCCCGCTATCGACATAGATATCGATCAATGGAGTCTGCTATCCTATAATTTTATCGACAGCTTGTATCCACTCAATAATCTCTTTAATCAGGTTATGATTTATGATTTATCTATTGCAATTTATTCAGATTTTCATATACTTAAAGTACTCTCTTAAGAAACTGGT
>NBMB01000070.1 GCA_002084765.1 Candidatus Cloacimonetes bacterium 4572_55
TAATCTCATTGACCCGCATATTTTCAGCCAGAAGATAATCATACACCTTGACCAGAAACGCGCCGCTACCACAAGCGGGGTCAAGGACTTTGACCTTTTGGAGTGCGCTCCGGTAGGTTTCATACGCCTTGAGAGCGCGTTTTTTGTATGTGACATCCTGAATATCTTCCTTGAGTCCGTGCGTTTCGAGAATCGCTTTTTCTTTTTCTTCGAGATAGGAACCCAGAGCATTTTTCACGATGTAATCGACGATGTAATCCGGGGTGTAGAAAATGCCGTCTTTCTTGCGTTTGGACGTTTTTTTATCTCCTTCTCCGTTCTTTTTTAGTCGTTCGATGTCGCTAATTGACTGCTCAAAAATATGCCCGAGAATATTGACGCTCAAATCTTCGGAGAAATCATATTTGCCCAAATCGACAAACTTTTTGCAGATACGATCATCAATTTTCAGTCGGTCAAGGTCTGGGTCTGCCTTGAATAATTCACCATTGTACCCGTCGGGAATTCCGAGACGCTCGCTTCCCTGGTCAATCGCCCTGAAAAAATTTCTCATGGTATCCCAGACCGGAAAAAACGCTCGCTCGCCATAATCGACCACTTCTTGTAATTTATTTTCCGGTAAAAGGTCTAAATCTTCGCAAAAACAGACAAAGACGATACGATCAATGATTTTCTGGGCATTCGATATTGCGGCATGACGCTCAACTTCATTATTTTTCAGAATATTTTCGATAAGCTCGGAACGGAGTCTTTTGTATTCCCGATAAAAATCTTTTGTGATTGCTTCCTGCTCAATACGAATATCAGAAAGCAGCCGCTCGGTATCTGATTTCCCGCTCGCCCGGATGAAATTCTTTGCATTCAGGAGAAAATGAAATTTCCGAAACTCAAAATAATTGTTGGTCGGGTCAGAAAGTGTTTTTAGGGTGAAACTTTCATAATCAAGCTGGTTGTCTTTCAGGAGCCGGATTTCAAAGAAATTGGTCGCAATGACAAAAGAGCATTCTTTGTATTGGGGTTTATATTTAAACGCTTGCTGTATCGGGCTTAGATTTCCCTCTCTCCGCTGTGATTTGTCCAGGGGCGTTTTTGCGTTCTTAATTTCCACCACAGCAATGACGCGGCGACTTCCCTGATCAAAATAGCCTAAAATAGCGTCGGGTTTTTGCGCTGTCGCCTCAGCGCATGCTTTTGGATCTATGGTATAGGGTCTGTTTGGAAAGCTCTCATAGCCTAATATCTCAACAAAAAAATGTTGGTTAAAGGCTTGCTCACATTGACTTTCTGTCTTTTTTTTGAGCGCGCCGGATTTATAGGACGCATACCATTCTTTGACGCGCTCGATTTTATCGTCAAAAGATGGTATATGATAGCTTTGTAATTTTTTCTCGATAGTTTTATTCTTAAACAGAGACGCCATTACGATAACTCCATGAAATATATGATATAGTATATTACTCAGAAACCGGCTCGCCATTTAATTCAAGGATTGTCAGATCCACCTTGCCCAGGACGCTTCCCAGCTCGAATTGCTTGCTCAGATCGCCTTCCAGAAGTTTGATATGGGTCGCGTCCACTGCGTTTTGACCAAATGTGGGATCCATTGTCAGCCATTCGCCGACGTAAACTTCGGGCCAAGCGTGATAATAAAATCCGCCATTAACATACGCCAGCCCCACACACATACGAGCAGGAATTCCGACCGAGCGTGCCAATGCAGTGAAAAGCGTGGTGTGTTCGTTGCAATCCCCTTCCATTGTAGTGAGGACTTCCACCGCGGAGGGAATAGAGAAGGTGAACTGTTTTTTGATACTGGCAAATACCCAGGATTGCAGCTTGATCGCGGCTTGCAGAGCGTCGGTCTCTCCATCCAAAATATCCTCAGCTTGCTTGCAAATTTTTTCGTCTTGGGTCTGAATAAATGGGGTAGCCGCCAGCCAGAGCGTGTCCGTTTTATCATCAAGTTGGGATATCGGTAGGCTCAAGATCTGACCCAATTCCGGCTGTGTGATCTCAATAGTGATCGGGTCTTCGCTCAGGATCGTCTGATTCGCGGATGGCAACGAGAGGTTTCCGGGATCAATGCCTTCCAATTTCAGCTTACACTGCCGAAGTTCCCTGGGGGATTCGATAGGGTGTTTCGGCACAATCGAATAGATCGCGAGCAAGTCAACCGACTCGCCATCTGTATCTATGCCTCGGCGCGCGTCCTCCTCGCTGACCATCTGCATGTACATACCCATAGGCGTGACCTCTTTCAGGGTGCGACCGTCATAATCCATCCAGACCGTGCTTTCCATATTGCGATACGTGAGATTGATTTTCCGGGCGATATAGGGTTTTCCATCAAGATAGAGTCGATCCTCCTCTCCCACCTCTACCGTTACCGGATCGGACGAAACGCTCATCGGGTCGAATACTTCCATCGAGTAGGTTTTACCGGTCTCCAAGCCGTGGCTCGCCAGATAGGGTTCCAAAGTGATCGGCAACTGAACGTTGTCCTTGATCGGATAAACCATCTCGTTTTCCCGACCCGAGGAGACAACAATCAAATGCAGTGCCTTATCTTTCACTTCTCCGGATATTTTTATTTGATGCACCCCAGAAACGACGTTGGCTTCAAAAGAAAGTAGCTGGAAATCCGCGTCCGCCTTTGCTGTGCTCATAAGAGTGATCTTTTGTTTGACATGACCCACGCGCATGTGGATGAAAACCCGCTGGAGAAAGCTGTACGTAACGACATTGGTCTGCTCATTCGTCATCTTAGCGATCGAGGTCATGGAATATCCGATTTTTTTCCCCAAGTGAATAGACATCCACTGGCGATCATGCGTCGATTTTGAAAAACGCTCCAGTTGGATCAATTGGCTCGCCTCTCCGGGTCGGGGCAGATGACGATATACCAAAAGGCTCATCATAGTCAGCCAGAAAAGAATGATAAAACCGCTGATTACTCTTTTTCGCGTCATTTGGAAATCCTCCAGAAAATCCTTAAAGTGAGATAAACATATCGTTTCGTAATCCGCGCAATTTACGGATCCGGCAGTCGATTAATTGATTGATAAAATTGTTCCGGTCTTTGGTTCCAAAGCGAGCTGGATTTTCCCGTCAGCGACTGGATACTCTCGGTCATGCAGAAGGTCTTTTATCAAGGTCATATCAGGATCAACGGGCAACTCAATGGTCTGTGCGCGATCCCCATTATTCAAGATCACCCAAAAGGAATCTGTTCCGTGTGAGCGTTGATATCCGAAAATATCCCGAGCGTCGTCGATCAAAATCGGCTCAAACGTGCCGATAGAAAACGCTTTTGAGCTTTTCCGAATCGCGATCAAATTTTTGACAAATTCCCGCAGATTTACATCGGGTCGATCTCCATTCTCATACTTCAAGTCATCCCACAGCATAGGCTTGCGGCAATCTGGATCGTCTGCGCCGTACATGCCCACCTCATCGCCGTAATATATCATAGGCGCGCCGACATACGTCATCTGGAAAAGATAGAAGAGCTTGACCTTATCTCTGACTCCCGGATCGATCTGACATGGAGGGCGCGCGTCATATCCGTCCCCCGCGCGGTTATCCTTATCCAATTCCCTATCTGGATTGATAAAGCTGGAAAGTAACCTGTCCATATCATGGCTGCCGGTCAGATTCTGCACACATTGCGTCACCTGGATGGGATAAAGAACGCGAAGACGTTGCAACTCCGCCTCAAATTCAGACACGGATATACGATTCTTTTTGTCCCGAAAAAAACGCAACGAGGTCTGCAGCCAGGGATAATTCATCAGAGCCGTAAACCGGTTGCCTTGGACCCAGTCTGGCGACTCATCCCACAACTCGCCGGTCATGTACACATCTGATTTTGTCGCGTTCACCACCCGCCGCCACTCTTCCCAAAACTCCGGCTCCACCTCGTTCGGCGCGTCCAGTCGAAATCCATCTATGCCATCGTCAGTTTTCGGATTCCCGTCCGGATCGAGCCATCTCCTTGTGACGTGAAATATATGCTCTCGCACTTTTGGATTATGGGTGTTCAAATTGGGCAGAGAGGAATAGTTCCACCAGCACTCATACTGGACATGTTCCTTGTTGTACGCGAGCGAAGAGTCAGGATCATAGCCGCTCCAATCGGTAAAATGATACCAATCCGCATAAGGCGACTCGGGACCCTCCTGCACTGCGCGCTCAAACGCCCAAAATTCGTTTCCCGTGTGATTAAAAACGCCGTCAATGATGACCCTTATGCCCTTTTTATGAGCTTTATTGACAAATTTCAGAAACAATTTATCCGACTTTGTCCAGATCCACGTCGAGGGGTCCTGGTCGTCAAAAGACGCATTATTTTTCAGATATTCAAAATCCTTTATATCGCCGAAGTGGGGATCTATATGGTGATAGGAAGCTGCGTCATATTTATGATTAGACTCTGAATATGTGACTGGATTAAACCATATCGCCGTGATTCCTAAATCCGTCAGATAGGATAATTTTTTGCTAACTCCTTTAAAATCACCACCATAATGCCGAAAATATCTGGCATGATCCCGGCTATTATCTGAAGCATTTTCCTTATATGCCAACTCCCAGGGCTGAAGCGTCTCCCAGTCCTCGACCCACTCACTTAGCGTAAAAGGGGTTTGCAGATAGGAATTAAACCACTCCGATCCCATCTCGTTCATAGTCGGATCATTTTTTTTCTGCCCATTACGAAATCGGTCGGGAAGGATCGCATACCAGACCGCGTGACGCGCCCATTCCGGCACGACAACGCGGACTTTCGGTGCCACGCTAAAATAATGGGTCGAGTCCAAAAGATGCTCCCCAGCCGCGTTCCTTCCCCAAAATAAGACCGCTTTTCCGTCAATCAACTCGAAGCAATAGCGGATCAGGGAGTCGTCGGGCGCATAATGAAATAAGCCCCGGTAGTAGTCAAACCCGAGTCGGGCAGAGATTTTTTCTAAAGGGATGCTTTGCTTATTGGCTCCGGATCGATTCGAGGAAAAATAATGCAAATTGACCGAGGCGACGTCGTTGCTCAGGACTCGGATCGTCGCCTCTACGTCGCCCTGACCCATCACATTCGCGGTCACACGTATGGCTCCGGTCTGGATATGAGCCGGTTCGGGAGTGCCATAAAGGTCGCCTGTTTCTCCGACAATAATCCCGGAATTATATGTCCCCTGTCCAGTGAGATCGTCTGTGCGTAGCCCTGGGTCTGCGTTCATATCCTCAAGCCAAATATCCCCGTTGACCCGAATCTTGTACCGATATAATCCCTCGTCCAGTTGCACATAAGCCCGATAAACGCCGGAATTTGTCCGTTCCATAGGAGTTTTCTCGCCCTGCCAATCGTTCCAATCCCCGACAATATCGACCGTCCATATCTCTGGACTTTTTCGAGAATTGCTTTTCGGATCATAGCGAAATTCTACCATTTGCGCCTCGTTCGCCTCATATCTCAGCTTTTCCCGATCAAAAAGAATGCGATAGAAATGGCCATTTCTCACAGGGAAAGTGATCGGATCGTTTTCCGGAGCCAGCTTTGCCGAGCCTTGCAATCCATCAGAAAATGACGTGTCGCCTGAATGAGAATCGCCATAAATTCTGTCCGTATCGTGATCTAGAACAAATTGCACCGAGACGTTTCCATCGCGATCCGCCTTATGAATCCACTCGTATTGACTCGGTCGATTTCCTCCATCGCGGATCGGCTTCATATTTCCGGCTCGACTGGCAGGATCCGATGAGGTGAAGTCGCTCAACAGTTGCACGCTCGGAAAGATGTGAACTGTATGCGTCCGCTCCACCGGTCGAACGCTGTCCAACGCGTGCAGTCGGAATCGATACATCCCGGGTCTCGTAGCTTTCAGGGTGATCCGAGAACTCTGTATTGGCGTGACGGACTGATTTTCCAGATCCGACAGCAGATTCCTGGCTTCTTGATTCTCCGGTTGCCAGCGATACTCGATAAATGAAGATCTGGGAAGGGGCAGACTTTTTTCTGCACTTAGGGTAAATGGTAAGTTTATATCCCAACTATCGGGACCGGAAACTGCGGCAATTGATTCGATTGGCATCGTTTTTTTTATCCCTAACTTCCGGCTGTCCGAGTCGAAACAAAAGGTGTAGGCAGAGGCTTTGGAAACACGCAGGATCAGCCTCTCTCTCCGTTCATAAGAAAAAACGCGGAGCGATCGGTCAATCCGTCCACCAAAAATAAGGTTCCGATTTTTATTTAACGCCAGGGTGAATCGATAAGAACCCGGCGCGAGATGCGTCGTTTTTATCCATTTAGAGTCCCCGACTTTTTGCATGAGATTCTCTGGGTCTTGCACGCTCGGATTCGTTAGGTCGCCAATTAAAGAGATGGTCTTGATTTCCGGAAGGGGTTTTTCCACATAAAGAACCGAATTAAATCCACCGTATCCGTCCGGCTCACGATTTGGGTTAAGCGGATCGGGAATCCAGACGGTGTCGACTATGAATTTGTATAAATAGCGACCCGGGCTTAGATTCAACAAGATCGATAGGCTGTCCGATTCGCCAGAAAACATGGGACGCGAGGAGCTGTTCCATCCGTTAAAATTGCCGGTTACAAAAACCGTTTCCGCTTCTGAATTGCGGTAGATCAATTGCACTGGGACAGCGAAAACGATCTCAGAGCCATATAAAAATAAAAAACAGATCAAAATTGAGAGATATTTCACATATTTTCCTTACTTTTATTTCTCTTTTTTATACAAAAAAATCGAAACATTTTGATCCGGATTTGCGTTAAATCCGCGTGAGAAAAGATATGTGAAATCGGATAAAATCAAAATAAAAAGTGAGAAAAGAGTGTGGAAACGATGAATAAAGCTCGAGAAAAAAGCGATCAAGCCCCTATTTTTCCCGACGATTTGCTGCAAAAAGTTGCGATCCTGCCGATGGAGCCGGGGGTTTATCTCCATAAGGACAAAAAAGGCAAGGTGGTCTATGTGGGAAAAGCAAAGAATTTACGCCATCGGGTGCGCTCCTATTTTCAGGTGGGCTATAGCCGAGATGAGAAGACGCAGGCGTTGGTAAACCGGATAACGAATTTTGATTATATCGTCACAAAAAGCGAACAGGAATCGCTTATCCTGGAAATGAACCTGATCAAGCATTATCGCCCGCATTATAATATCCAGTTAAAAGACGACAAGAGCTTTCCTTATATCAAAGTGACGCTGGACGAGGTCTATCCTCGTGTTTTTTCGACAAGAATAGTGGAAAAGGACGGTGCCAAATATTATGGTCCCTATACCAGTTCCAAGAGGTTGAGGGATATGTTGGTTACGATTAAAAAGCTGTTCCCGATCCGAAGTTGTAAGGAAAAGCTGCCATTTCCAGAGGAAAAACGCCCCTGTCTCGACTATCATATCCGTAAATGTGAAGCGCCATGCAAGAAATATGTCACGGTCGAGGAGTATCGCGCGATGATCAAATCGGTCTGTCAGTTTATCGAGGGGAAAAATGACTATGTGATCAAGAAGCTCAACGCGTTAATGCGTGCCGCCTCGGCGAATTTTTGTTTTGAGGAAGCCGCGTATATTCGGGATCGGATCAGAGCGATTACGCAGACCATTGAACAACAGCGGATCGTTATAGCCGATCCTTTTGCCGATTGGGACGCGCTGGCTTATGCCACGGACGACGATGACGCGTGCATGGTCGTGATGGAGGTGCGCAATGGCCGAATTCTTGGACGATCCCACTATCTTTTCAAAGGGGTCAAACATGAGTCCCCTGAATTGATATTGGGGTTCGGTTTTCATACCCATTATGCGCATGCAACGGTTCTTCCGGACGAGATATTTCTTCAAAACGAGCTGGAGGATCACGAGGATTTGAGCATCTGGATTTCGGAGAAAAAGAGGGGAAAACTCCGGATATCTATGCCGCAGCGAGGAGAAAAATTGAAATTGGTGAAGACGGCTCGGCGGAATGCAACGTTGCTGCTGGAGGAAGAGAAGCTGAAAAAAATGAAGATGAAGGAACGGGTGCCGGATATTTTGATGGAGCTGAAACGTCGGCTTTATCTGACTAAGGTTCCACGGACCATTGAAGGGTTTGATAACTCCAATATTCAGGGCACTGATCCGGTCTCGGGCATGGTGGCGTTTCGCAACGGAAATCCCTATAAGTCAGGCTATCGCAAATTCAAGATCAAAACTGTAGTGGGACCCGATGATTTCGCCAGTATGCGGGAGGCAGTGTCTCGGCGGTACCGACGATTGTTGTTGGAGGAGGAGGATATGCCCGACCTAATTTTGATCGACGGAGGCAAGGGTCAACTTTCTGCGGCGATCGATGCGCTGGAATCCATTGGCGTCCATGATCAGGATATTATCGGTCTGGCAAAACGGTTGGAGGAAGTATTTCTGCCGGGTCGCTCCGAGTCGATAATGATCCCTAAGTCATCCTCAGCACTAAAGTTGTTACAGCGGGTTCGGGACGAGGCGCATCGTTTTTCGCTCACTTTTCACCAAAGTCTACGCGGCAAGCGATTGATTGAATCGGCTCTGGATAAGGTTCCTGGCATTGGGCCAACTAAAAAATTCGCTCTGTTAAAAACGTTTAGATCTGTGGATAATATCCGGAAAGCCACACTGGAGGAAATCGCCGAGGTAAAAGGATTCAGCGTCAAGTCCGCTGAGAAACTGAAAGCCGCACTGAATCAATAGCAAAGAATTTCAGTTTTCCCATGGCCGAATCAGATGCTTGATAGAGCGGGTTTCTTCCTCCTCGGGCGCGGTGGGATAACAATCCGGTCGATAGCGTCGGAGGGTCTCTTTTGTTGTCATCGCGGCAATCACTATGGACGCGCTGATGGAAAACAACGCTGGCGCGATCCCGCTTATAGTTGACAGGAGGAAAAAAATCGTCAGAATTCCGCCCATAATCAGAGTGGTTTTTGGATTATCGAGCATCAATAGGAAGGATTTTTTCAGCCCTTGCCAAAAGGAGAGGTCGCCATGTGCAATGATGGGCAAGAGATAGAGTTGTTGCAGAAGATAAATCAGGTTGATCCAGATACATATCCCGACCCAAAAGGCTCCGAATAGGGATAGACCCCCCTGAAATTGACGGTAGAAAAAGTAATTGGCAGTCAGGATCAGATAGAGCAGTCCCATGAGACCGACAGCGAGCCACCCTCGACCGAAGAAGCGTAGAAATCCGTTCAAGACATGCCGCCACCTTACCGGTTCGTCGTGGACCATCTTATCAGCGACAAAGCAGATCGCGGCTGTGAAAGGAGGCGCGGCGATAATCGAGAGTGCGGATAGCCACCACAGAATATTGAGCAAGATCAACATGCCCAGATAGTCGTGCCATATCCAGAAAGATTTTTTCAATATCAGAATGATCGAGGCGTGTTTCATCGAAAAGGTCCGCAGATTACGCAGATTACGCAGATTACGCAGGGGCGGATATAAATTTAGGGGAGATTTGGGTCATACGAGGTGAGCAATAGATATTTCCTGACCATATCCAATGCGGCTTGCGCTGAACGAATTTTTATCTCGCTCCGACCGCCTCGGAAGAGAAATCGATCAACTGTCTCCCTATCCGCGGCAGATAAGCCGATATAGACCAGACCAATTGGTTTTTCTGGAGTTCCTCCGGTGGGACCGGCAATGCCGGTGACAGACAATCCGATATCGGCCATCGATCTTTTTCTGATACCTGCTGCCATCTCTTGAGCGGTCTCTTTGCTGACTGCGCCATATTTTTCGATTGTCCCTGGGGCGACGTCCAGCAGATCGATCTTTGACTGATTGCTGTATGTCGTCGCGGCTCGGTCGAAATAGACTGAGCTTCCGGGGGTTTCGGTCAGCCAATGTCCGATCAAGCCGCCAGTGCAAGATTCTGCGACAGCGATGCGTTTTTGTTGTGTGATAAGCGCGCTACCCACGATCCCCGAGAGCGTCTCGTCATCCACGCCGTACATCGCGTGACCGACCAATTCTCGGATACATTTTTCCCCATCTGACAGGATAGAAACGGCTTCCGACTCAGGGCGATGATAGACTGTAAGCCGCAGTCGGACTCCGATAGACGAGGGGAGAAATGCTAATGAAAATTCTTGATTGCGTCTTGTGATCGGCTCCAACATTTTTGCGACAGTCGATTCTGGGATACCGGTCGTCAACAACATCCGATGACGGATAACCGATCCAGAAGCCCGATCCTGTAGTCTGGGGATCACGCGGTTCAAAATCAGCCACTTCATCTCACACGGGACCCCGGGAAGCGCAAAGAAAATACGCCTTCCTTTCTCCAGAATCAGCCCTGGCGCAGTGCCGTTGGGATTCTCTAAGACCTCTGCACCTTCTGGGATAAGTGCTTGATCTCGATTGCGTCTGCCGAGCGTTCGATTTGCTTTTTCATATCGCTTGCGAAGCCTGTTGAGCCACGGCTCATGCACTGTCAGACTTTTTCCGAAATAGCGGGCTATCTCATTTTTGGTAATATCATCTTCGGTCGGTCCCAGTCCGCCGGTGGAGATCACGACTTCATATCGACCCATTCCCTGCTCAATAGCATGGGAAATCGCGTCGGCTTTATCACCCACAGTGAGATTTTCAGCGATAAAAATACCGTGCCTTGCAAGCTCCCTACCGATGAACGCCGCGTTGCTATTGACAATATTTCCCAGCAGAATCTCATCGCCGATTGTAATCAATAACGCGTGCATTTGTCTGATTTCCCCGATTTTCGATCAATTTTACTCTTCAAAATACTCGAAAGGCTCCTCATCTTCATAAGTGAGAAGGAAGTGACACAGATCACAATCCTCAGAAATTGTCTCCTCGTCTTCATCGACAAGATACTCGTTATGGCACCGAGCGCATCCATCCTCATCGTCCTCATGCCCCAGGAGATTCCTATACACGCCCCAGGTGATGTTCATTTCATGATGGATATTTCGGCTATATATCTCTTGCAACACGTGGATAGCCGTCTCGATTTCCTCTTTCTTTGATTGCGCTATCTCAGGATATTCCTCTTGGTAAAACTGAAGGATGGAGTTCGTAATTCCTGATAGTGCTTCATCTTGTGACGCGTACTCCTTTGTGATCGCTTTTAAGCCCTCTCGCCGGATATATGGCAAGGTTCTATCAATTAATTCGTCTTGCATGCGGAAATCAAGGGCATCGTCCGGGTTTTCATAAATGTGAGTCGCGCGGTTATGACAGTCTGCGCAGTCGAGAGATCGAACAGCTTTTGGATTTACGTTTTCATCTTTAAAATTTTCATTTGTAAAGCGCTTATAGCTTCCATCCGGCTGCTTGACCTCAACCCAAATCATATCTTTCCTGTTGTCGTCCACAGAGGCAAAGCGAACATAATTTTCTTTACCAATGTGCCAATGGATGCCGCCTCGGTTGTTGCTGGTACCTGAATCGACTTTGAGCGCAAGCGTGGTATATGAGGGCGTGGATTCCTCATCTTCAGCATAATGGATAATCGTTTTTAAGCGCTTTCCATAAAATTTGGATGGCCAATGGCACTTTTCACATGTTTCCCTTGCGGGTCGAAGTTGATGCACAGGGGTAGGTATAGGGCGCTGATATAGGTCGAATGTAGATGAAATAAGCTGTCTTGCGCCCTCGAATTTTGAGCTCATCAACGCTCCAAGCCCTTGCCCAACATGGCATTCCACACACTTTACACGTGCGTGCGGCGAGTTTTGATAGACAGTCCATTCCGGTCCCATCACTTCATGACAGGCTGTTCCACAGAACTCGGAACTGTCCATAAAATGAAGCGTCCTGAAACCCACGGCACTTATAAAGATTACGTTTGCAAGCGATAATACCATAGCTATCAAAAAAACGTTTGAGCCTGTCTGTTTGGCTTGGATGTCCCTCGATGGAAATCGAGCGGACAGCAGTTCCCCAGAACTTTTACCCATTGCGCGTTTGTAAGAAAACCAGCCTATTGGTATGAGCCCCAGTCCGAGTATGAATAAACCCGGGAGGGCCATATACATAATCATGCCCATGTACTGGTTTGTTAAAAGCCCTGTGAGTCGGGCAAATTCAAAAAGGATGAATGTGAGAAAAGAAGACGTCGCAATGATCACACCCAATTTTCCATACCAATTTACAGAAATACCTCGGATAAAATTTAAATATTTTCGAACCATGACTCCCCCTATTTATGAAAATTTGGGTTACGTATCAAACATAATGGCACTTTTTTAAAAAGCAACCGGAATAAAATAACATAGGAGGGTTGTCGAGGCAACAAAAAAAATTAAATATTAAGGGCGTGGGTTGCCATAAGCAAGTATGATCAGAATGAGAGCGGAACGATCGCCCAATCCCATAACTGTTGAAATTATGAAAGTTTCTACGATTCTTGGAGTTATCAGTTAAACCTTGCCCCAACCGCTGTGTCAAAGGAGAATTCAGTGTTTGAAATTTATTTTTACCTGAATAATTCACTACAAAGCACGGAGAATTTTTTTTAATTATCAATTTTTAATCTGCGATAATCTGCGTAATCTGCGGACCAATCTTGGAGTTATCAGTAATAATCCAGGTTATAAAATTTAGGCTATAAAAAAGGAAGGGCGAATGAAATTTTTTGAAAATAAAAGAAGCCATTTATTTATATTATTTGCCATGTTTGTTTCCAGCGGGCTTTGGGGATGCGGTAGTATGACGCAACTCAACAGCAATCCACTGGATCGGGACATTGTTGTCGATGGGGATTATACAGAGTGGGGAGGGCAGATGTGGGCGTTGGATCAAGAAAATATCTACATCGGAACGCTCAATGACGATGCGTTTTTGTATCTCTCCATCGTTGCTTCTGATCGGCAAACTGGCATGAAAATGGTCATGCAGGGCTTCACTCTGTGGTTTGATCCTGATGGCGGCACGGACAAAGTATTGGGCATTCGCTTCCCGTTGGGCGTTGGCGATGAAAAAAAAGGTCCCCCATCCCGACCGGGTGAAATGAGTGAGCCTGATTCGGAACAAATCAAGGAGCAGTTCGAATCCTCGCTAACTGAGTTGGAAATTTTCACCAAAGGTAACGAACTTCCGAATCGGCTGTTAGTGGCTGACGCTCATGGCGTTGACGTGTCAGCCAGCGTGGAAAGCCGTTCCTTTGTCTACGAGCTGAAAATTCCGTTGCACCGGGATGAGACCCATCCTTATGGCATCGGCACCAAGTCTGGCAAACTGCTGAGCCTGAAGCTGGAAACACCAGAAATTGACGTGAAAGAAATACGCGATAAACGAGATGCCATGCCCGGAGGCGGACGAGGCGGACGAGGGGGTGGCGGCGGTGGCATACCAGGTGACAGACGAGGTGGCGGTCCAGGCGGTGGGAGTAATATGCGCCCTCAGGCGTCGCAACCAATTGACCTGTGGATCAAAATTCAACTTGCCTCTATGGATGATATTATTAGGTAATGATTTAGAATTTATAATTTGAGCTTAAAAGGAGATTTTTATGTATAAACATATCTTGATGCTATTTACTATGGTTTTCCTGATAACGACCGCAGCGTTTGCTCAACCCGGATCCAGGGGGATGCCAGGGCAACGCGGCGGCAGTATTTCCGGCAAGGTGTTCGATCTATGGTCGAATGAACCTATCGAATACGCCAATATTGTGCTGTTCAGTCAGCAGGATAGCACACAAATTATCGGCACAATAACTGACAGAGAGGGCAAATTTAAGCTGATGCCCGTGCGCCGCGGTCCACATTATCTGACAGTGAGTTTTATCGGTTATGAAGAAATCTCTATTTCTGATATAAAAATTAGCCAATCCGATCCACATTTTGTCGAATTCAAAATCGACAAAAAAATTGTCAATGTCAGCCAGATGCACACCGCGGCAACCGGTAATGCTGTGGATGTGCTGGAAAATGTGCCGTCGGTTACTGTGGACATCGAGGGCAACGTGAGTCTGCGGGGCAGCTCCAATTTTACCGTGCTTATCGACGGCGCGCCGACTGTGCTGGACGCCAACGACGCCTTGCAGCAGATTCCGTCGAGCAGTATTAACAGCATCGAAATTATCACCAATCCGTCGGTAAAATACGACCCGGACGGTACTTCCGGGATTATCAATATCCTGATGAAAAAAGGGAAAAATAGCGGTACAAACGGCGTTGTCAATGTGAATGGAGGAGTGCGGGGTACGTATGGCGGCGACGCATTGATCAATATTCGCAATGAAAAAATCGGCGGTTTTTTTGGTCTGGATTATAATAAACGAGCGCATCCCGGGGATCGCCGAGGCGAAAGTCAGACCTGGGTTGAGAACGATACATCTTATGTTGTATCTGACGGCGAAATGGACAGAAATATGACGTCCTGGGGTTTGCGAGGCGGTCTCAATGTGAGGCTCACGGAGCAGGATCAGGTCAATATGGGGCTGCGTTATGGCAGTCGATCTTTTGCTATGGAAGCCGATATGGACTATGACGTGTGGAGCAGTCTGGATAATGTGCATTCGGAATATCGCACTGCCAGCGAGGTTGGTCGCTCCCATGATTTTTATTCTGGGACTGTGGATTATAAACGCAGTTTTCGGAAAAAAGGTCATGAGTTGTCCAGCCAGGTATATTACAGCCATCGAGATGGAGACGAATCTTCCCATAATGAGCGTTTTGATATGACCGGCAATTTGATCAGCAGTCAGGAAAGCACTGAGGAGGGACCGTCCGATCAATTTCGATGGAAATTGGACTATACGCTGCCCTTGCGTGAAAATGAAAAGTTTGAAGCGGGTTATCAGCTCCGATCCAGCGCGTCCGAAGACAATACCAAATTTCTTGAGTACAATCCAGATACAGGTGAATATGAAGAGATGACCCAATTTTCTAACTCAAGTGATTATACCCACAATATTCAATCGCTGTATAGCATATATTCCGGCGAATCCGACAAACTTGGTTACATGGTCGGCTTCCGAACTGAATATACCGACCGGGTCGTTACCGTTGAAAAGAGCGGGGATGAGTTTACGATTGATCGCTGGGACTATTTCCCATCCGCGCATGTTTCCTGGCATTTTTCGGATGAGCAACAGATCATGGCAAGCTACACTCGGCGCATCGAGCGACCGCGTGGGTGGTATTTGGAGCCGTTTGAAACTTGGATCGACGCGTACAATGTCCGGAAAGGAAATCCCGGTCTGAAGCCGGAATATATTGATTCCTGCGAGTTGGGCTATCAAACAAAAGTGGGGAAATTCCGGTTGTCGTCCGAACTCTATTATCGGGCAACGGAGAATCTGATGGAGCGCGTTCGCATTGTGGATGAAAATAGCGTCACCCGTCATACTTTTGAAAATGTGGGCGAAGAATATGCCGCAGGAGCTGAATTTGGCGTGAATAGCCGCTTGCTTAACTGGTGGAAAATAAACTACATGGCGAATCTATACGACTATCGGCTGGAAAGCGATCTGGCTGATTCTGAATCCAACCAGGACGATTTTAATTGGAGCCTGCGGTTTAATAATACCTTCACATTTAATGAACGAACGCAATTCCAACTCAGCGGCATGCATCACAGTTCGTCCAAAACTTCTCAGGGCGAACGTGAAGGATTCACGATGATCAATGCCGCGCTGAAGTATAGTTTTATCCCGAAAAAATTGACTGTCACTTTGCAGGCGCGCGATATTTTTGATAATGCCAGGCGGGAAATAGTCTCGGAAGGGACAGATTTCTACTCGTATCTCTATCGGGATATGGACGCGCCGTTTATCACGTTGAAAATAAGCTATAATATCAATAACTATAAGCCGGATCGTAAAAAACGAGAAAATGGCGGAGATGAAAACGGCGATGGAGACGAGGGCTTTTAGACAGTTTTCGCATCATTCGAACATCGGCGTCGTTCAGACTCGAGATAGCCCCCCTGCTGCCCGCTTTTGAGATCAGTCAAATCGAGCAATATGGCGAGTCGCAATACATGGTTTCCGGCGATGTCGATCTGCGGGTAAAAGGGCTGGATACGTATCAGGATTTTGTAGGTAATGACAA
>NBMB01000071.1 GCA_002084765.1 Candidatus Cloacimonetes bacterium 4572_55
ATTCGTCATCACGGAAATCGATCCGCAGATTACGCAGATTATCGCAGATTAAGAATTGATAATTAAAGAATTATATCTTTTTTGCCAAATTTTCTTCAGGAAAATAATGCAGGTTAAAGTCGTAGCTCTTTATGAGAAAAAAAAATCAGGATGTGAATTATTTATTGTCGCAAATTTTTCGATAAGACTGCGCGCCGAAATATTCTTCCCACTCGTCCTCGTAAAGATTGCGTCCTGCCGCCTCGCATCCCGCTTCGATCAGATAATTTATATCCAGTGGCCACAGTTTGATTTGGCTGTCCCAACTTCCGGTCGCCAGCCAGGAGTCGTCCGGCGTCAGGGCAATGACAGAGATGCCGTCCTTATGACCGGTCAGCGCGACTGGCGATGTGGAGATGGGTGTTGACGTCAGGTCCCAAATCCGAACCGTGTAATCCCAACTTGCGCTAATCAGAAATCGATCGTCATGGCTGACGCTCACTTGAGATACTGGTGCTCGGCGGTTCCGCTCGGATTGTTCGGCTGCCATATTCGAACCGTGTTGTCGCGCCCTGCGCTAAACAGGCGGTCGCCCCGAGAGTTAAAACAAAGATCAAGTGCCGCGCCTTCGTGGCGGTCCAGGAGGGTCGCTACCGGTTCTAAAACATCTTTTTCCTTTTCCCATAAAACCTCATCAACATCCCACATCCGAACAGAGCCATCCGCGCTGGAACTTGCCAATCGGGAGCCGTCAGGAATAAATGCCAGGTCTGTGATTTGGTCTTTATGTCCTGTCAAACGAATCGGATATCGTTGCGGAGACAATAGATTCCATAGCAAAATTTCTCCCTCGCTGTCTCCAGTTGCCAGAGCCTTTGGGGTCAGATCAAGAGATGTGATAGACGCGGAATGGAAATCAAATGAGCGCGTGGAAAATGAAAGGTGTGACTCGTCAAAATTCAGAAAAATGACAGTTCCGCCGCTTGTCCCGACAACAATCGATCGACTATCCTGACCAGCTTCGATACATTGATCCGATCCGTCGGCAACCTGAAATACCGATTCGGGAACTGGTGGTGTGGATCGAGAGCTGTCGCCGAGGATCGAACGGACATCCCATAGCTGAATCGTGGAGTCTGATCCCCCGGCTGTGATCAAAAACCTCCCGTCCTGAGTGATCTCCATATCCGTAATGGGCTGGTCGTGGTTCGATAAGATCGACGCGGGGGTTCTGGGGAGGTCTTTTGTCAACTTCCATAAAAGGACATTTTTGTCCCCGCCAGTAGACGCGAAAAAGTCACCATTTGGGCTCATAGAAATAAGGCTCACCCAACTTTCATGACCAAAAAGTCCGACCATAGACCCAGAAACGCTGGAATCGATTTCGTCAATATTCCAAATTCGTATAGTCTTATCCTCGCTGCCGCTGACCAGACGTTGGTCGTCAATAGTTAGCGAGGTCACAGCTGCAGCGATGTTCACCGGACTTTGATGTGCTGTCAACTTGCTTTTGAACGACACATGGCCATCGTTCAATTCCCATAAGCGGATCGTATTATCGTAGCTGCCAGTAGCGATCCAATGGTTATCCGGGCTGATTGCGACTGTGGAGATTGGTCCGCGATGCCCTTCCAATTTTATTGATTTTTTCGATAACAACCGCAATTCCATATCCCATAGATAAGCGTTATTATCTCGGCTTCCCACTAATAAGAAACGGCTGTCCGAGCTGAAGGTCAGGGTGCTGATCGGTCTCTTATGACCGGATAAAAAGTGAATCGACGGCGACTTTCCGTCGCCATTCAGTTCGATGAGTTGAACCCGCGCGGACTGTCCGCCAACTGCGAGCCTCCGGCTGTCCGAGCTGAATACCAGATGATTAATCGCGCTCGTAAATGTCCAGGACATGGGAATGCGCCGACTGGACGAGTTCTGTCGTTCCAAATTCCACAGGTACAAAACGCCGTCCTCCCCTCCTGCCGCGAGCCAATTTTCATTCAAACTCACTGCGACGGATCGGATCGGAGATTCGCATCTTAGTCGGATTGGTCTCTGTTTATGCTGGTCAACCCGCTGCAGATAGATCAAGCTGTCTCGTGTCCCGTAAACCAGCCAACGGTTATCTTTGGTCAACGTTACGGCAGTCGCGGGTTGTTTGGGATGAATCTGCGTCAGGAGTTCCGGCGAACCCTCGCTTATATTTCCCAACGTCTTCCGCAGTGCATTTTCCGCCGTGGGAGATCGTGCCTTACCAGTCAAGTCCGTAATTTTTATCGCCTCGATAGCCAGCAGAATGCTCCGCTGAGGATGATCTCGAATCAAGTCGTCGGTCACTTGCGCCATAAATTGCCGAGAGGTCGCGATACGGGCAAGCCTTTCTGCTTGAAGGCGTTGCTTCTCTTCTGATTGCCGAGATTTTTCCGATTCATTTCGAGCCTCCTCAGCCTCAATCTGTTTCTGCTGAGCGATCTGTCTCTGTTCCTCAGCGATTAGACGAGCTTGATCCGCCTGCTTTCGGTGCGCCTCTTCAGCTTGTCGAGCTTCTAACGCATGGCTTCTCTCCTCCACAGCGATTCTCCACTGCCCTATTGAGAAGAGAGCCAAAGCCAATGCGATGACCAGAAAAACAGTGACAATTATCTGATTTCTTTTTTGTCTATCGATCTCCGCCAGCTGAATTGCGCTCTCATACTTTCGGCTTTCATTGATAAATTCTCGATGGAGTTGTGTGGGCTGCGGAATTTTTTCCTCGCTATCCACCAGCCACTGCTCCCACTCATACAGTGCGCCTCCGCTCAAAAACGATCCTTTGTCATAGTGATTTCTTTCCCACTCCAGAGCCAACAAAGCCAGGCGGGTATGCGTTTGATTGTATTTCAAATCCGTGTCGATAGAGTCCAAAACGGATTGAATCCCCGGATCAAAATCCTCCTCCTCCCTCATAAATATCCAGTTCAATGAGGAAATATCAGGAGGAACGTCCTCTGCATCTTGGAATATAATCGGTATGATCCGTTTTTTGAATTTCAGAGCATGATTGAGCTCTTTGGCGCACTCTTTTGACATGATCGAGTCTGGGCTGATCACAAATATGAAAGAGTGCGCTTTCTCTATACCGTCTTGAATCTCCGCCTGCCAGTCCGCTGAGGGCGGAATGCTGTACTTGTCATACCAGACTGAGCGATCGTTTGCCGAAAGCGCGTCATACAGCTTCAGCACAAGGGGAGTGTTTCGCCGAGAATAGGAGAGAAATATATCTTTTGAGCGAGCGATAGCAGGAGATTTGGGGGGTGACATCGTTCTCCATTCCAAAAATATTTTTTATGATAGCTTTTTCAATCGTTTCAGAGCCTGTACCCGATAGCTCTCCGTATCTGTGAAGGCAGGAACAAGAGCCTTTTTTTCTTTCATAAAAAGCCACACACATCCTTTTTTATGAGCTGTTCTGGCGATCTTTGTCAGCAGTTGCGCGGCGGTTTTATTCAAAGAACGCGGTGTTTTGATCCGATTTTGATCCAAAGAATAGCCCATAAAGAGAGCGTCCTCTTTTTGTCTCTGAATCAAATCGACTCGCAGTCTATTTTTCAC
The DNA here is from genome assembly GCA_002084765.1 of Candidatus Cloacimonetes bacterium 4572_55. Taxonomy (GTDB): domain Bacteria; phylum 4572-55; class 4572-55; order 4572-55; family 4572-55; genus 4572-55. The sequence continues at coordinate 3,568 of NBMB01000071.1, forward strand.
CTTAGCGACCGAGACAGCGGTCATATCCGACCAATCCAGTTGCAGGGTAGAATTGTCCAATTTCAGTTTAATTCCAGAATCGGTTATTTTTATAGGCGTCGCGTTTTTCGTTTGATACCGTATCTCCGGATGATTTTGGACGGATTCCTGAAGATCGACCACTCCGAAATCCATAAGGTCATAATCATCCAGGGGCAGGGGCAACTCGATCATGCCATAAGAATCGGCGTCGAGAAGTGTAGAGCTGGGCGCGTCTTTCGGTTGATCTATTGGTTGATCGATATCGATCATACCGAACGTGTCCGTCGAATCTATAACGGGCTGGATATCTGGGATTGAAGGTGCCTCGACATTTCCCAGATCGACCACGCCATAATCGTCTATGGGGGGGTCGGTCTCTTGTCGATCCATACGCAGATCAAAAGCGGGAGTGTCGATTAACGGGAGATCGACTTGGTCTGGATCGCTATCCACATTGTTATCAACAAGAGAACGCGGTTTTGCAGCCTTTTCAGAAACCGGGGCGGGTCCGCTCGGAGAAAAAGGAGAGGCACCGCTATATTCCGAAATTCTACCCTCGACTATTTCCATCAAATAATCGAATTTCTCACGAAATTTGCCGACCAATTCCGGATGCTCAGCCGTTGTCTCCAAAACCGCGTGAGCAGTGGTGTAGTCCTCGCATACATCAATCAAAAAAGCCGCGTATTCCATTCGATGAGAAATCTGAAAAGCCCTTTCGCTCTCCTCCCACAATTTACGATAAAGCTCATGAGCCGGCTCAATCCACTGATATTCCGCCAGATTCTGAGCTATGATCATCTCCTGCGCAAAATTGAACCTGGTATCCGGCGCGTGTGTCGTCAACTTAAGGTAACAACTGTTGACTGTGACCTCCTCTCCTATCTTTTTTTTCAGACCGGACCCGATCGCTTTTTTCCAGTGCATAATAGCCGCGGGAATCATGTCTTGCGCCTCTTTTACAGACGCGACAATCAGATGCGCGCCTGGGTGGGTCGGTTTTTTTTTCAACACAGATCGCGCCAGATCTAAAGCTTGGGCATATTCTTGTTTATCCAAAAGTTTTTTGGCGTCTTTAAGCGTCTCTTTGAAGGGGTCGGAGAAATCATACTGGTAAAAGTCTCGGACGCGGTCCGCCAGATTGGTTTGGCTCAAAACATAAGCGCACAGCGCGCCGAGGATAAATCCGCAAATATTTGCAAAATCAGAGGTAGCGGATTTCAGATAAACCCGTGAGATAAATTGGAAGCCAAACCATATTGGGATAATGAGATAAGACTGCACAATAATAATTTTTGGTCTTATGAACCAAAGCAAAAATTTGATCGGCATCTTCGGGTAAATGACAAAAAAAACACCCAATATACCGGAAAGCGCAACGGATGATCCCATCAATCCCGCGCTCTGGCTTCCAGAAAAAAAGCAGTACATCCCGGCGGAGATCATACCAAAGGAGAGATAACAAATAAGAAAAACTGCGCGTCCCCAAAGATGCTCGATCAGCGAGCAGGTAATTGCCAGATACATCATATTCACAACGAAGTGAATCCAGCTGTTATGAATAAATATATGCGTAAAAAGAGTATACCATTGAAATTTACCAGGGATAACAGCCCAATCAAGAGGGGCATCGACAAAACGCAGAAAGAAACTGATCAATATGATTACGATTGTGACGATCGGTAAACGAATTTTGACCTCGGAGCCATAGCCAATAGGAATGAGAATCATGAAATTAATCTCCATCTGGGTTCAAAGTCGTGCAGGGGTGGTTCCTCTCCAAAAATAATCAGATTAACGAAGGAGCGCAAATGTTTTATGGAAGATCAAATTTTAAATTGCCCTGATTTCCGAAAATGGAGAAACATAATTCTTTGAATTTATGTGAAAACCGTTATTTTGTTACTGCCATAACGCAGAGTGCTGCAGCTATCTGCGTTGTTACTAAATTAACTTCATCACCGTCAACTGGGGGGATATCTGATGCAAATTTCGATCGGTCTTGTCAAACGGTTTATTATATTTCTGGCGATTTTTTCGATATCTTCATGTGCGACAAGCAAGAAACCGCGATCTCTTTCCGAACTTAAGAGTCCAGAACTTCAGGAAAAATATCAACAAGCGATCAAAGATGCGGAGACAGCCGACGCGGATGAGATCAACAAGGATTTGACCGCGATCACCCGATATAATCCGGATTTGGTTTGGCAAGATTCGTTGGTATCGACAGTGACTTGGACGGAATGGAACGGGTTTGACGATAAAGTGGGACAGCGGATGGATATCACTCAGGACGTTTGGGTGACGATTGTTCCGGAGTTGAAACGTTTTTGTCACCAATGTGATTTTTCATCCCAGGACCTGACGTTGCGTCTGGAGCAGATCCTCGGTCTGCCGCCACATAGTGAGAAAACCCGATTTGTCGAGATATGGGTGGATCCGTCCGATATTTTTCGACCTGCGCCGGATCCAGAAATCACGGATCATGAGGCGGAGCTTGACTTTCCGATTTCTGGGAGATTTGTCACAATCGATACAGGGTATCAGGAATGGTTTAACAATCTGAAGGGGGTGTCTTATCAAGAAAAGGGCGGCTATCCCTGGACTCGGTTGGGATACTCTTATGATTGGGGGAATCCAGAGAGCGAGGTCGGATTAAGCGAATTTGTCATCCGCGTGGGAGCGGTTGTGACGATTGGTTCGATCTTCACAATTGAGGAATATTGCGAGCCGTCTGAATAGATTCGCAGATTAGATACATATTTAGACCTTTCGGGTTTGTGGGACGTCATATCTTAAACTTCCCTATGACCTTTCTCATGTTTTGAGCCAGATCAGCCAAATATTGCGCGGACGCGGTCATTTCCTGAACGCTTGCTGCTGCGATCCTGCGGCAATCTCTTGGGTAGCGGCGGAACTTTTCTCGGCAATTTTCTCGGTTTCATCAATGATCGCGCGCGTTTTGTTCATATTTTCTCGCTGGGAATCGGATAATTCCGAGATATTTTTTACAGCGTCATCCGCCACACCGACTTCCAAGGCGATCCGTTGAAATGTGTCGTTGGCGTCGGCGATCATTTTTCGGCTCCCTCGCACTTCTTTAGAAATATTTTGAACTCTCTGGATCAATGAGAGCGAGGACTCGCTAATATCCACAACCAGCTCCGCTATCTCCCTTGCTGATGATTGGGTGCTGATATTGAGCTTACGGATTTCCTGGGCAATCACGCCAAATCCGTATCCATGTTCACCGGCTCGCGCGGACTCGATCGCTGCGTTCAGGGCAAGCAGATTGGTTTGCGAGGCGATAGCGCGGATTGTTTTGGTAATTTTTCCGATTTTATCGATTTTATTATCAAGGAATTCCATTGCCGAAATAGCCGAGTTTGTCTCTTTTGATACTGTTTCGATACTTTGCACCGCATGTTCCACCTCTTCCTTACCGGATAGCGCGGATTGGACAACCGAAGAGACCGCCTCGTTTGTTTGCCGAACCGCGGCGGATACCTGGTCTGCGTCCTGCTTGATATTTTCCGACAGCCCCACAACGAGTTGTATCTGTGATAGCTGCGTATGCATTCCATCCGCAATAGTGGCGATAGTGGCGGCGGATTCCTCAGTGGACGCGTTGATTTGCTCGCTTGTCGAGGAAAAGTCGTCCGCGATCTTCGCCGCATTATCGGATGCATCTTGCACATCACGCATAATTTTACGAAGATTTTCCTGGAAGATATTGAACTCCCCGGCGATGCTCCCGGTTTCATCCGAGGTGACAATAGCGATTTTTTTACGCAGATCGCCTTTGGAGCTGGCAATATCCCGCAGGTTATTTGAGATAAGCACTTGTGACTCTGTGATATCCCGACTGAGCATATACCCGACGACTATGGCGATTATTATGTTAAAAACGATGATAATGGAGATGTTGGTAATGATGTCATGCAGGATACTTTTTTCGATACCCAGGTTGATAGAGAGATAAAGCGAATACGCGGCGATAGCCGAAAGCGCATTCGCGAAAATAATAGTAAAAACACCCACTATTTTCTTCTGGAGCGACGTTTTCTTGATATCCTCATAATCTGAAAGAGAGGTGACTCCGCTTGCCTTGAAGAGGTGCGCGACCAGAGGTCGAAATTTTTTTTGAAAACTGAAATAAGATAATAATAACCCATACATACTGCTCAAAGAGCCAATAATGAATATGTTCAGAACTTCCCACATCGTAATACCTATAGCCCATTTCATATAAAGCATTGCGCCAAAAATGAGAATACCCCAAGCACTCGGCATGATATAATAAAATACATAACGAATCGGGAATAGCAGAGCGGTGCGATACGCCTCTAAGACATCCCCCTTTCCTTCAAAAAAAAGATAAATAGGTCCCACGACAGCGTTGTATGAAGAATAAACAGCACCAAAGTAAAGAGCCATTAGAACAGATACAGAGCCTGCCAGATGAAAAACATCCTCTCTTGAAAAATGTAAACAAATGGATACTAAATAAACTCCGAATATGCCCATGAGTATTGAGTTCAGAATAAACGCTAAAATAACTTTATGCTTAAAGGTCGTACCAAATATGATACTTGCGTCTGAATTTGAGGCGTTTTTCATTCTTTTTCTCCTTTGTTTTAGACATTATCAATTCCAGCCGATCCATTTTTGATTTAGACCTTTAGGGGTTGAAAACTATAAGGGTCAACGAAGATATAACAAAAAACGGTTTTTAGCACGCTTTTTATTAAAAAGACCCTAAGGGCTATTTAGCCCTTAGGGTCTTGACGTGACGTATTGAATTCTCGCTTGTTGCGTGAGATACAGTCAGGTTATACCATTCTATTACCGCGTGCGGTATAGTGCGTATGGAGCAGTTTATGGCTCAATTCGCTGCACGGACCGCCGGTGAGAAATTCAGTATAAATTTTTGCCACAGCTGGATTCAAATAAGACTTGCGCACTTTGGCGATCTCGTCTTCTGAATAAATCGCTTTGGCGCGAGCGGCTCGAATCTTTTCGGAAGTGGGGTGGGGCATACCGCCGCCGCCCAAACATCCGCCAGGACACGCCATAAACTCAATAAAATGGCACTCGCTAAATTTTCCGCCGGATTTAATATTTTCGATAATTCGTTTTGCGTTTGCAGTTCCGTGGGCAACGGCAACCTTCAGTGTCGCTCCTTTCAGCCAATCCCAGTTCGGGACTAACGGCTTCAGCAGATCCGGCACAGGACCGACCTCTTCGATAGGCAGTTCAGCATATCGAATCCCCTCAAAGCCACGAACCGGTAGCACGCGCGCTTTCTCGAAAATGGTCTCAATCCTCTGACCGGTTATTAATTCATACACGGTGCGGATTGCGGATTCCATCACGCCGCCGGTTGCTCCGAAGATCACGCCGGAACCGGTCGCGTCTCCGAATGGGTCATCAAACCCAGATTTTGGCATATCCGGTAGATGGATACCCGCCTCTTTGATCATGGCTGCTAGCTCTCGCGTCGTCAGACCGTAATCGATATCTTTAAATCCCGAATCTCGCATTTCCGGTCGATTGCATTCGAATTTTTTCGCTGTGCAAGGCATCAGAGCCACAGTGACGATATCTGCCGGATCGATATTGTGCATTTTGGCGTAATAGGTCTTGATCACTGATCCGAACATCTGCTGCGGGCTTTTCGCGCTGGATAGATTATCCAGCATTTCAGGATGGAAATGTTCAATATATTTGATCCAACCCGGGGAGCAGGATGTAAATTGCGGCAGAGCCACGTCTTTTTTGTTCACCAGAGCGTTATAGAGCCGCAGGATCAATTCAGTTCCTTCTTCTATAATGGTCAAATCCGCTGAGAAATTGGTATCGAAAACTCGGTCGAATCCGCAATACCGCAGAGCAGTGTTCATCTCCAAGGTCAAGGCGTTGCCCGGCTCCAGGCCAAAGCACTCACCGATTGCAGAACGAGGCGCGGGTGCTGTCTGGATAACCACATGCTTTTTCGGATTATCGATAGCGTCCCAGACATGGTCGCCCGGATCGTTTGCGTGCAGCGCGCCGGTGGGACATCGGTTGATACACTGCCCGCAATTGATACAGATCACATCCGCCATAGGTCTATCCATAAATGTGCCAATCTTGGTGTCTGCGCCTTTGTTTATGGCTCCAAAAACGCCGACTTCTTGCAGATCGATACAGGTGCGGACACAGCGACGACAGAGGATGCATTTATCCATATCTCGGATGATTGCGTTGCTAGACTCGTCTCTTTCATAAACCGGCTCGTTATCATGACCGAATCGATAAAAATCTACGCCGTATTCATTTGCCAGCTCTTGCAGTTGGCAAATTTGGTTGCGAACGCATGAGTAGCACTCGCCTTTGTGATCCGAGAGAATCAGGTCAAGAATATGGCGCCGAGCTTGTCTCACTTTTCGGGTATGCGTAAAGACCGTCACCGGCTCTGTGATGGGGAAAGCGCACGCGGCTTGCAGTGTCCTCATACCTTCCACCTCGACCACGCAGACTCGGCACACGCCGGCTACATGCAGGTCGTTATGATGACAAAGCGTAGGGAGATTGATCCCGATCTGACGCGCGGCGTCCAATATCGAAGTGCCGCACGCTACTTCCATGTCAATACCGTCAATTGTCACTTTGACTGTGGGACCTTTGCACGGCGAAGCGCCATAAAAGCTTTGACTCTTTGGCGATCGGTGAATCCCTTTTACCAAAGTCGTGTTTTTATCCTTACTCATTGTTTCCTCCTGACGGCAGACGCCCAAGCATCTCATTTCTAAAGTTTTCAAGGATGAATAGGAATACGTTCGGGCTGGACTGTCCGAGACCGCATTTTGAAGCTAACTGCATGGTTTCGCCCAATTTCATCAACTCGGTGAGATAGGCCATGGAGCAGCGTCCATGTTCTAACATCTCAATGCCTTCCAATAGTTTTTGCGAACCGAGGCGACAACAAACGCATTGCCCGCAGGATTCCTCGACGAAAAATTCCATGAAATTCTTTGCGACCTTCAGCATATCTCGATCCGGACCAAAGATCATGATGGAACCGCCGGTGGACATATCTTCGTAACCGATCTTGCGACCAAAATTTTTTCGATCTACGCCGTGACCAGCCGCGCCGCCGACCTGAACAGCTTTTGCGTCTTCTCCGCCAGCCTCTTTGAGTATCTCTTCGATAGTGGAGCCAAACGGAAATTCATAGATTCCGGGTCGGGCGCAGTCGCCGGACACGCTGAGCAACTTTGTTCCGCTTGACTTTTCGGTGCCGTGTTGATTAAACCAACTTGCGCCTTTTTTGCAGATCAACGCGGATACCACAAAGGTCTCGACATTGTTGACGATCGAGGGACGATTCAAAAAGCCAGTATCAACTGGATAGGGAGGGCGGTTGCGCGGTTCCCCGCGAAATCCTTCCATGGATTCGATCAAAGCGGTTTCCTCGCCGCACACATACGCGCCAGAGCCTATGCGGATCGTGATATCAAAGTCAAATCCCTCTGTGCCCAGAATATTTTTTCCCAAAAAGTTTTTTTCTTTTTTCGCGTCGATTTTTTCTTGAATATGAGGACGAAGATAATCATATTCGCCCCGGAGATAGATGAACCCCTGATGCGCGCGGATCGCATAAGCCGCTATGGTCATACCGGTCAAGATCATGTCGGTCTGAAATTGCAGCAGGTAGCGGTCTTTGAATGTCCCAGGCTCGCCTTCATCCGCATTACAGACCACAAATTTCTCATCCGCCTGCTCATTTGCAGCGAGCTTCCACTTAAATGCAGTGGGAAATCCAGCACCGCCGCGACCTTTGAGCCGTGATTCTTGGACAGTTTCGATAATTTCTTCCCGAGTCATCGCAAGCGCGTCTCTCATAACTTTTTCATGATCTTCTCCATGTTCTAAGATCGGACCTTTCTTGTAAAGTTTGGCGCGTGGGACTTCTGAGAACTCAAATTCGACAAAGTCGTTCCGGCACTCTTCGATCAAGATCGGCACCCTATCCGGCGTGATCTGGGCGTAAAGTTGGTCGTTTATCATGACCGCAGGCCCCAAATCGCACAGTCCGAGACAGTTGGTATATTCCAATGAAAACATGCCGTCTTTCGTGGTCTCGCCGAATTTGATCCCCAACTCATTTTCAAATTGGCGAGCGACTCGAGACTTTCCGACCATACCGCAGGAAATAGTCTGGCAGAGACGAATCACATACTTGCCAAATTTTTTCTTTGTATGCAAGAAACTGTAAAAGCTCGCCACACCCTCCACCTCGACCGGATGAATATCAAATGCGTGCGCTGTTTCCTGCATGACAATATCAGCCAAATACCCATATTTTCCTTGCATATCTTGCAAAATTGGTAACAAGGCTGAACGATCATCGCCATATTTCGCTTTTAGATCGCGAATCTCTTGGTTTACCTTATCACGTTCAATAATCATAAAAACCAAGCCTCCTTGCTCACTAAAGAGTCTAAGTAGTACGTTATAAAAACTACATTCATTAGAATTAAATAGAATTATAAAAAAAAAAATCGAATTTTACGCGGTTATGAAAAAAATCAATCCCCGGCATTCAACCCGATCAAATGAAATTTGAAAATAACGGACAAGACACTCCAAAATACGTTTTCCGCCCGAAATGTCAAGGCTAACCGACAAGTTTTATTAAGAAAAAAATAGCCCACGATGTCGTGGACTGAGGCTCGTTAGAAAAACCATTTGACAAAATCACGAGATGCGCCTTATATTGATCCCTACCGTGCGTCTATATCTCTGTAGTGAATTATTCAGGCTAAAGAGATTTCAATCTTTTCCCCTTGACAACTTTATCAAAAAAAGGTATCATTTTTCTGATGGATTTTAAATTCTCTCGTGATTTTTAGAAATTTAATATTTTAATTATAACCGAATCAATAACATCATGTTACGTATTTTGTGCTTTTGAATGAGAGGTGTTTTGATGAGTTTTGTAAAACGACTGACTTTGCTCTGTCCTTTACTCTTATTTTTATTTGTTCCTTATCTTTTTGCCGGAACCACTGGGAAAATTGTCGGCACGGTAGTCGAGAAATCGACTGGCGACCCTTTACCGGGAGTTAATATTCTGATCGTCGGCACCACAATAGGAGCCGCTACCGGCATTGACGGCAATTTTATGATCCTGAATGTCCCGCCAGGAAATTATTCGGTCAGAGCCTCGATGATCGGTTACAAGATTATGACCCAGACCGATGTTCGCGTGTCGATCGACCTGACTACGGATGTGGATTTTGAGCTGGATGAATCCACTATCGAGGGGGAGGAGATCACGGTTATCGCCAAGCGGAAGATTGTCAAAAAGGATTTGACCGCTCGAACCGCTGTGATAAATTCTGAGGAGATCGCTAAGGCTCCGGTCGAGGAAATCGAAGATGTCTTGAGTACTCAAGCCGGTGTGACCAAAGATACGGGCGGTGGGATTCATATCCGCGGCGGTCGAACCGGAGAAGTTGCCTATTGGGTGGATGGCGTCTCTGTCACCGACGCTTATGACGGCAATATCGCTGTCGAGGTGGAAAACATGGCGGTCAGGGAGATGCAGGTGATCAGCGGTGCTTTTAACGCGGAATATGGGCAGGCAATGTCCGGCATCATCAATATTGTCACAAAAGATGGAGGCAGTGAGTATCACGGGTCGTTCAGCTCCTATTTCGGAGATTACATCAGCTCTCATGGGTATGACGATTTTGAAAAGGATGGCGCGGCGGACGATCCGAATAAGGTCTTTATGCACATCGGGGATGTGGATCCGCTGGCGATCCAAAATTCTCAAGCGAGCCTGGATGGACCGGTTCCCGGTACTGGCAATAAACTGGCTTTTTATATGACTGGGCGCTATTTTGATTCCGATAATTATATGTATGGAAAGCGTCGTTTTGACCCGCAGGATTTCTCTTATGAAACCGCGCCCAGCGTCTGGCATATCCGCGCATCCGGCGACGACGAGTTTGTCCCGATGAATCCCTATCAAAAGACTACGGCTCAATTCAAACTCACCTCCAATCTGATCGAGTCGATAAAGCTCTCCTACAATCTTATGTGGAGCAAAGAGGAGTTTCAAAACTACGACGACTTTGGCCATGACGCGCACCAGTTGAAATATAACCCGGATGGCAATCTGAACCGGTTTCGAGATGGGCTTAGCAATATTTTTAAGATCACCCACACCTTGAGCAGACGTACCTATTACGATTTTAGTGCTACTTTTTCAAAAAGCGCGTATCAGCACTATGTCCATGAGGATTTGGAAGATTACACGGTTCACCCGGATCGCAACCAAAATAGACCAAGCCGAAGCTTTAATGTCAGCGGCGAAAATATGAATCGATTTGAGCGCAGCACCAAGACCATGACCCTGAAATTGGACGCGGTCAGCCAAATATCTATGCGCCATCAGATCAAGACTGGTTTTGAAATCAAGTGGCACGATCTTTTCTATGAGGATATCAATGTGGTCGCGGCGAGAGATGAAATAGGCGAGATACTAACGCTCGGCGTGGACGAGGACGGCAATGTAATCATCGACGAGAACGGGGTTCCGACTCGAGTTTCCATCACTCCCGTGATAGAGGGCGTAGAGTCCAATAGTCATGATAAATATGAACATACCCCAAAGAATTTTTCGGTCTATATTCAAGACAAAATGGAGTATGACGATATCATCGCCAATATAGGCGTGCGCTTTGACTATTTTGACCCGGACGCTGGAGTCTTGACCGACCCGCGCGATCCAAATATCTACAAGCCAATCCATCCGGATCACCAAGAGGATACGCTGGAAGAACGACTCTCCTATTGGTATCAAGACGCTGACGCTTCATATCAGATCAGCCCGCGTGTCGGGATCGCCTATCCTATAAGCGAGAGCGGAGCTGTCCATTTTTCTTACGGACATTTTCTCCAAATCCCAAAATTTGAACATCTATACACAAATCCAGAATTCGAAATGGAGATCGGCAGCGGCGTCAATACCCTTGTTGGCAACGCGGAATTAGAGCCGGAAAGGACAGTCAGTTACGAGATCGGTATCCAGCAAGGATTGACAGAGGAATTGGGTCTTGCCGTGGATATATATTATCGAGATGTGCGAAACCTGGTCGGCTCTGACAGAATCGTCTCTACCTATAGAGGAGGAGAAAAATACGCCCAATATATCAACCGAGATTACGGAAATATCCGGGGAGTCGCGCTGTCGCTGACAAAACGCTATTCCAATTATGTCAGCGGGTCCATTGATTATACCTATCAGATCGCAGAAGGAAACGCGTCCAACCCCGGAGACTCTTATTACGATGTAAGTCAAGGAGACGATCCAGAAAAAAAACTAAAGCCGCTGGATTGGGATCAACGTCATCTGCTGAATTTTCTTATGACATTTAGCGAGTCGAATAATTGGTCTCTCAGCCTTCTCGCCACCGCGGGAAGCGGGTTTCCATATACTCCGACCGATGTCACGATCGGCGACGTCCAGCAGAACGGGGGGCGAAAACCCCCCACTTATAATCTGGACGTCAAGTTCAACAAAGATTTTCAATTTCGCGATGTGTACTATAGCTTCTTTGTGAATGTTTATAACGCGCTCGATCGACTGAATGAGAATGATGTACATGGCGACACAGGACGCGCGTCCTATTCGCTGGCAGAGTATCGAGACAATGAAAACTCGGAAGGACGGGTCGATTATGTGAACTCGATTAGCGAGATATATCGGGACCCAGGTCGGTATTCCGCGCCTCGCAGGGTTCAGATCGGTATGTCGGTTCGGTTCTAATCTGAGAAAATTTTTTGGTTACCTGTTTGAGTCTGGTTATGAATACAGCACTTAATATAAGGGGTTTGGATATGATAAAAAAAGTGATACTAAGTTTGATCATCCTCAGTTTTGTTGCTGCGACCCACGTCATTTTGTGGGCGCAGACAATAGGCGATCCCAACCAAGGCGATCCCACTTTTCGGAAAAAGGGATATATGAACGGCAATAAAGTCAACAGCATATTTTACAATTATGGGTTGGTAGGCGACATACCGCCGGAAATTTCCGGCGAATGGCCCACCGGAACCGCGAATGAATATGTGGGCGACGTCAGCCCTATGATCGGCGTGGAGTATATAGGAGAGAGGGTCGAGGCAGGTATGACTGTGATCGATACGATCATTTCGGTTGTGACAAGTGACGGTCCTCGCGGAGGGAGTGACGGACCCCCAGGAGGCGGGATATTTTGGGGATTCGAGCCGATTCCTGGGTATGCAGACCCTCTCCAAGATTTCGTAGCGACCAGCAGCGCGCTGGACAATGACGGTCAAGATGGAATTCCCGGATCTACAGACGACGACGGCAAGCCGGATAGTTGGCCATGGGTCTGGCCAGATCAGCCGACCTGGGTGGATCAAAACGGGGTCCCGGAATGGAACGGATTTTTTGGTCGCGACGTGATGAGTGCTGATCTGGAGAGTTACTTCCGGTTTGACGACTCTCGGGATGAGGAGTTTCCGATCTATCCAAGCTCGATAGATTCCACCCGACGCGGGCTGGGTTTTGAGATCAAAGGGCGCGGATTGCAATGGGCGCATTTTATGGCAGAAGACTGCATTTTTTGGCTCTACGAGATCATCAATGAAGGAGATATTGATTATGATAAGGTGGCGTTTGGCATGATGGTCGGCACCCTCTCCGGTGGACGCGGCGATTCTCATGACGATCTGGCGTATTTTGATCTGGCAAACGATATTACTTATTCATGGGACGAGGACGACGTCGGGTCCCCGGGCTGGGTCCCAGTCAGCGATACTCGGAACGTCGGGTATGTGGGATACGCGTATCTCGAAAGCCCGGGCGTCAATATAGACGGGATTGATAACGACGGCGACGCAGATTCACTTTCCAGCGCGCCCCGCTTTACTGAGGCGGATTTTGGCCCCCGGTCTTTGAACCCGGGCATGACCATCTTTTCTATCGATCCCCAGACGTTTGAGCGCTCTCCATTTACGGTTCCGAACCAGACTTTTGACTTCGAAAGTCAAGGTGTTGCATACCAGCTTTTCCCGGGACAAACCGTGCAAGAAATCGAAGAGGACGTCTATGATAACGACTTTGACGGGCTAATTAATGAGAGCTTCGAAGCCCACTATAACCAGCTTGTCAACCCGCCTCCCGATTATGAACTCGATCCCCAGCCCGCGCTGAGACATGTCGATTATGAGACGGGCGCAGGTCTAAACGACCCTATGTTGGACGAGGGACGGTTCGATGGGATTGATAATGACGGAGATTGGGACCCCGCCCAAGACGATGTAGGGGAAGACGGAAAGCCCAACTCCGGAGATTTTGGAGAGGGAAACGGCATTCCCGACGCTGGCGAGCCGCATTTTGATCAAACCGATGTGGATGAATCTGATCAGATCGGTTTGACCAGTTTTGATTATTTCTCTCCTCCGGGTCAAATACGGATGAGCTCGGACATTCAGCTCTGGGAACACATGACCCCAGGACTATTTGACGTGGCACCCGGCGTAGCGGAAGATGGCGATTTTCTCTATGGATCCGGCTACTTTCCTGTGTTTTCTGGAAATACCCAATGGTTTTCCGTCTCGCTGGTATACGGCGAAGATTTTGACGATATTCTGAACAACAAAATCACGGTGCAGACCATTTATGACGAAAACTACAACTTTGCCCGTCCACCGGAAAAACCCAAAGTGCGAGCGTTCGCAGGCGACGGGTATGTCACGCTCTACTGGGACTCCGATTCTGAAGCCTCGTTTGATCCTGTGATGGGTTATGATTTCGAAGGATACAAAATCTACAGGGCGACAGACCCCGCTTTTAATGAAATCAACACCATTACCGACGGATTTGGACGAAAGATATTTTATGATCCTCTTGCCACGTTTGATATTTACAATGAATATGAAGGCTTTTTCCCAATTGATTATCAAGGGGTTCAGTTCTATTTGGGCAAGAACAACGGACTGCGTCATTCCTACACCGACTCGACCGTAGTCAATGGGCAACTCTATTACTACGCGGTCACCGCGTACGATCGGGGCAATGTGGAAAAAGATGTCTTTCCCGCAGAGACCACGCGCTCTATTCTGCTCAGCCCAGGCGGCGACGTCACTCTGGATGTCAATACAATCATGGTAAAGCCAAACGCGCCGGTCAGCGGCTATATACCTCCTTCTGGCGAGGAGTCGGTGGAACATACTCAGGGAAGCGCGACCGGAGACGTTTTTCTCTCTATTTTAGACCCGACTATTGTGCCGGATAACCGGCTTTTTGAGATCGTGTTTGAGGACAGCTCATTTTTCCAACGCGGGACAGTCAACTATTCTGTTTTTGACGTGACCGATATTCCTCCGGACACGATTATTTTCAAGAGCGACAACTTATCTGGCGAGTCGGACGCGCTCCCGAACATGGGCATGCGCTTGACCTTCCGAAACGACTGGAATGTGCTAATCAATCCCGATCTGTCCGGATGGAACTCGGATGAGAGCCTACCCGAATTTTCGATCAAGCTTCTCTCACTATGCGACGGCGATTTTGTCGGCGTTGGGTCCGCGTTTGACTATGAAATTACCGTGATGGGGAGCGCGGACTATTATTCAGAGCCGTTTTATGTGGAATGCTTTGGCTACGTCGGTGATTTTCCGTCGGTGCCGATCAATTTTATTGTCCGCAACGCATCGTTGGATAAAGAGATCAAGGTGATTGTGAACGATAGCGACTCCTCCGGCACGCTCAACAAGTCAGACGAGGTATTCTTTGTCGAACTCAATGAGGATACTGGTGAGGAGCAGATCACCTGGTATCTGAAACTGAAAGGCGACGGCAATACGATCGAGCCGGAGCAAGGCGACGTCCTGACTATCACGACTTTTACCCCCTTTAACCGAGACGATCGCTATCGTTTTACCAGCGCTTCGGCGAAGGTCACGGAGGGAATAGGAGAGTCGGTATTAGACGATATCAAAGTTGTGCCAAATCCATACACCGCTGTCGCTGAGTGGGAAGTCAACGATCCATATCGACAGGGGCGAGGCGATCGGCATATTGATTTTATCCATGTGCCAGAATATGCGACGATCCGTATCTATAGCGTTCGGGGCGAGTTGGTGCGGACTCTGAAACACGAGGGCGGCATCTTTGATGGAACTGTGAGCTGGGACCTGCGCACAAGAGATGGAACTGTGAGCTGGGACCTGCGCACAAGAGACGGTCTCAACGCGGCTTATGGAATCTATGTCTATCATATCGACGCTCCAGGTATTGGAGAAAAAATCGATAAATTTGCCATAATCAAATAATCGGAAAGGAGTCCATACATTGAAAGTACGAATGATTATTCTCATCCTGGCCCTACTCCTGACACTCTTCTCGACTCAGGCGGGCGCGCAGACCAAAGTCGGCACAACAGCCGCGCCTTTCTTAGGAATCGCGGTGGGACCGAGAGCAATTGGAAGCGGCGGAGCTTTTGTGGCTCAGGCTGACGACGCAACCGCTCTCTATTGGAATAATGCTGGAATCGCCCAATTGACCATGAGCGAAATCATTGTCTCGCACGACGAATGGATCGCGGGCATGTCCTTCGACTATGTGGGCGCGGTGTTCAATATCGGATCCGGCGCGTTTGGCATGAGTTTCACCTCCCTAAGCATGGATGAAATGGAGGTCACGACTGTCTTGGATCCGGAAGGAAATGGTGAGCGGTTCGATGCGGGAAGCGTTGCCGTGGGATTGACTTATGCCTATGCTTTGACCGATCGATTTTACATCGGCGGAACAGCGAAATATATCCGAGAATATATCTGGAAAGAGAGCGCGCATAGCTTCGCGTGTGATCTCGGCACCCTCTACGTCACGGAATTCTTCAACGGAATGCGGATCGGAGCGGTGATCACAAATTTCGGCTCCAGTATGGAGATGGAAGGAGACGATCTTGTATTTCAACACGATATCGACGAAAATCAAGATGGAAACAACGACAACACACTCGGAAGTTGGATGACAGATAGCTGGACTCTGCCGATCAATTTTCGGGTCGGCATGGCAGTAGAACTGATGCAAACCGATATGCACCGAGTGACCATGATGACCGATGTGACCCATCCCAATGACAATGAAGAGTCCATGAATCTGGGGGGAGAATACGCTTATAAAAATACCTTTTTCCTAAGAGCCGGATATAAATCCCTGTTCTTGGGCAAAAGTGAAGAAGGCATCACATGTGGAGCCGGTTTTTTGGTATCTCAATTTGGTAGCGCGCAAATGGGCGTCGACTACGCGTTTCAAGATTTCGGAAGGTTGGAGGATACGCACACCCTCTCCCTGAGAATGCGTTTTTAATTGTTTTTAATCGATATAAAATGTTTAAAAAGAGAGGAGGCGATTTCCGACACGTTTTTTAAATCTTACCCTATCGGTGCATTGTTTGTTTTTGTAAGTATTCAGCTATGACTCGGTTATGATGCTATGATAAGCTATCGGTCATTCCTGGAAATCGTTTAAATGATTTTTCTTTCAACTCGGCTCGCAAATCCCCACGAATGAACTCGCGGGCTAAGGCGAGCTTATTGTAAACTATATCAAGGAGGATATGGAGAATGTCTAAATCAAAACTCATTATTTTTTCGGTCGCTCTTTTTCTATCCATTGCGTCGCTCGGCTGGGCGCAAATTGTCACTTTTAGCGTCGATATGTCTGTCCAAGAGGCGGAATTTGCGTTTGACCCTGAGACTGACCAGGTCCGGGTGCGCGGATCATTCGATTGGGATAACGGTTTTATCATGGAAGACGCTGAAAATGATTTGATCTATATGGTTGAGGCGGATCTGTCAGCTGTTGAAAATGGCACAGTGGAATATAAATTCCTATTTATCACCGAGGCTGGAGACGCAGTCTGGGAAAGTGTCGATAACCGAACCTTTGACCATGACGGCAGCTCGCAAACATTGCCAACAGTCTATTTTGATAACGATGAAGAGATCAATCCAACCGCTCCGTTCCGCCTCTTTCTCGGCGTGGACATGAGCATTCAGGAAGTGACCGGAAATTTCAATCCGGGCGCGGGCGATTTCGTCGGCATTCGAGGCAGTCTGGCTGAATTCGGCTCCTGGAGCGATACGCAAATTTGCTCTCCGATTCCCGGACAAGACGGCTTTTACCGTGCAGAAATCGAGATCGGCTCGTACGCGTTGGGAAGTTCGTGCGAATTCAAGTTTGTCAAAGAATTGTCCGACGGCACGGTCGCGTGGGAATCGGTCAGCAATCGTCCCATCACTCTCACCGGAGAAGATATGCAGAATTTCGACGGCGAGTATTATCAATATCTCTATGAGCCGGAAGATGAAAACTGCGTCTATTTTGACTGCTTAACGCCCAACGACTTTATCGTTCAGGATGTGACTGTGACCTATCAGGTGGACATCAGCTCTGCAATCACGTGGCTGACCGACAACCCGGATAGCTGTCTCCCGGACGTGCAGTCTCCAGATCCGCTTTTTTGGATTTGTAGCCCTGAGGACGTCACGTCGGTCTATATCAACGGCAGTTTTGTCCCCTGGTGGGGCTGGGGAACGATCCCGACCGATTATAACATGACCGTGGATCCCAACAATAGCGATCTCTATTCCTGGGTCACCACATATCAAGCGGGACATCCCAAACGGTTCGAGTATAAATTCGGACTGAACAGCTACGACAATGAATCGACTGTAGGAGGCAACCATCAGGCAATCTTAGATGATTCCCACAGCACTCAATCGATCGAAGACTGCTTCGGATCCATACGTGAGGATATCGTCGATTGGCCCGAGTGCGATTGGATTACTGCAATTGAGGAGCAAGAGGTTGCGGCTTCCGACTTCCAACTTTTCCAGAACAGCCCGAATCCGTTCAACCCAAGCACCACGATCTCCTATCGGATCGATGTCCGTTCTCCGGTCGCGTTGACTATCTATAACGCCGCAGGACAGGTGGTCAGAACCTTGGATCAAGGCGTGCAGGAACCGGCAAAAATACACCAGGCGGTCTGGGATGGTACGGCAAACAATGGATCAAAATCTGCCAGCGGTATCTATTTCTATCAATTAAAGACCGATACCCGCGTCGAGGCAAGGAAGATGATTCTGTTGAAATAATCATACGCGCTATCTTTTGATTACGTAAATGGTTAAGCAAAATCCCGGAGGCAATTGTCTCCGGGATTTTTTTTTATATTCAGGGGTCGCGCGGCGAATCGGGAACTCCTCAGATGTTTTTTTTCAACGGAGCTTGCCTTTTCTCTTGACAATTGTCTGAAAAGACGCTACTTTTAAGCATATCGTGTACTGTATTCATAGCCTGTGACAAAAAAATGTTCGAAACACTGTCTAAATCTAAAGGGGGTATTATCAAAAAAAATGAACCGCGAATAGCGCAGACAGCGCAAATCTCTCCGAGTTTGAAAAATTTGTATGTTTCCAAGAACCTGAATACACATAGTAATATGCCTTAAGGAGGTATAAAAATGTTTTACAAAGCGATGAAGTTTATTGTTATTTTTGTTGTTTTCTTTTATGCAACAACGCTATACGCGTCGCCTGTTCACGAGCAGAGAGCAACGCGCATTGCTCAGAATTGGTATGCACACCTGGCACCGGAACATATAGGCGATTATTCGATTGCGAACGTGATTCCGACAATATATAATGGGCAAGTCACTTTATATGCTATTAATTTTGCACAAGGCGGATTTGTCATTATTTCTGCCGATGACGCGACAATCCCGATTATCGGCTATTCATACTCGTCGGAAATTCCGCGGGACATCACGCATCCTGCCGTAAAAGCCGAATTGGAACGATACAGCAAAGAGATCGATGATGCGATCACGAACCGGCTCAGTAATTCTGAAACCATTGGGCAGTGGCAAGATATTCTGAACAACCGTTTTTCGGACTATAACCGGACCCGGGATGTCTCGCCCCTCCTTTCGACCACATGGAATCAGAGCACATATTATAACCAACTTTGCCCTAATGATACACGGGGACCGGACAATCATGCGTATGCCGGATGCGTCGCGGCTTCCATGGCTCAGGTGATGAAATATCATAATTACCCGGCACAGGGGACTGGATCCCATAGCTATGAAGACGGGATTAATACCGATGGCGACGGCGAGGAGATCCCCAATTCCGATTATGGAACCCAATCCGTCAATTTTGGCGCGACAACCTATAATTGGGCAAGTATGCCGGATAACCTGACCGGCTATGACTCCGATGTGGCAACGCTTCTTTATCATTGCGGCGTTTCAGTCAATATGAATTATGGTCCCCAGGGATCAAGTGCTTCTACGTCTCTCATGGCCTCATCCCTGGAAGAGTATTTTGGATATGCCTCCACTGCCCAATATACCCAAAAAAGCGGTTATACCGACGCCAGTTGGAGAAGTCTGCTGATCAGTGAATTGGACGCCAGCCGACCCATGCCATACCGCGGATCTGGCAGTGGAGGTCACGCGTTTATATGCGATGGATATCAAGGTACTGACTATTTCCATTTCAACTGGGGATGGGGCGGATATTATGATGGATACTTTTACCTGGATGATCTCACCCCAGGATCCCATGCTTATACGAACAGCCAGGCGGCAATTGTCGGTGTGACGCCTGCCGGAAGCGCGCCGGATTTCCGGGTTCTGTCTCCAAATGGAGGCGAAAGCTGGACTGAGAACTCCAATCATGCGATCAATTGGTTCGCATCGAATCAAACCACTGTAGAGATTGAATACACAACCAACAGCGGCGGATCCTGGACCACGATTACGAGTTCGACTTCGGACGACGGCGCATACGCCTGGACACTACCCAACGTATCCGCGGCCCTCCAATACTGCAAGGTGCGGGTCACAAGCACAACGGACAACGCAGTCACCGATGAATCGGATGGTTTCTTTACGATAGAAAATTTTACCTGCACAGACCCATACGAATCCAATGACACGCCGGAAACCGCCTATACCATCACTCCGGGCGATTATGACGCCTGTATCGATCCGGTTAATGACGAGGACTGGTATGCGTTCACAGCAAACGCGGCTGATACCATTATCTTATCCAGCGTCGCAATCAACGGATCGGAATTGGACGATAAAGCCTGGCTGTATGGTCCGAGCGGTAGTCAGGTTGCCAGCGATGACGATTCCAATGGCAGCCTCCACCCCAAGTTGACCTATATTGCGCAGGAAACAGGAACCTATAAAGCGCGATGGGCATACTACTCGAATAACCCAGCCGCCGCTGACCGGGATGATTCCGAGAAAGAGAATCAACTTCGCTCCACAAACTTCGGCGAATATCGATTGACCCTCGAGGTGCAACAAGGACCAAATCAAGGCTTTATCTGTGCCGACGTGACCGATATTCCGGAAAATGAATGCGAAGCTCTAATCGCCCTCTATGATAGCGCTGGTGGCGATAGCTGGGACACTAATACCAACTGGAAGTCAGGCACGGTCTGCAATGATTGGCATGGCGTGACAGTCAGCGGCGGGCATGTGACAACCTTGGATCTTGGGAGCAATTCCCTGAGCGGGTCTATCCCGCCAGAAATCGGGAACCTGACAAGCCTGACATACTTGTATCTTTACAGCAATGAGTTGAGCGGGTCTATCCCGACAGAAATCGGGAACCTGACAAGCCTGACATCCTTGAATCTTCTAGGCAATTCCCTGAGCGGGTCTATCCCGCCAGAAATCGGGAACCTGACAAGCCTGACATACTTGAATCTTTATAGCAATTCCCTGAGCGGGTCTATCCCGCCAGAAATCGGGAACCTGACAAGCCTGACATCATTGTATCTTTCCAGTAATTCCCTGAGCGGGTCTATCCCGCCAGAAATCGGGAACCTGACAAGCCTGACATGGTTGGTTCTTCCCAACAATTCCCTGAGCGGGTCTATCCCGCCAGAAATCGGGAACCTGACAAGCCTGACATACTTGTATCTGGGTTACAACATGCTGACTGCGTCGGATACAGCTTTGCTCACATTTTTGTCAGATAAGGATTCGGATTGGGATCAAACCCAGACTGTTCCGCCTGTCAATGTGAGTGCGGCTGCCAGCGCAAGAACCACGGACGTGACCGTGAGCTGGACCGTGATCCCTTACACGGGAGATGGGGGACATTATCGGATTTTGCACAGCGAAACATCCGGAGGTCCTTATACCTCTGCAAATGGCGACACCACCGCGGATAAAAGCGCGAGTAGCTATGAAGTGACCGGACTGAACGACGGAACCACCTATTATTTTGTGGTCCAGACATTTACGCCGGCGCATGGGAATCAACATAACGATCTGACCAGCCCCATCAGTGAAGAGGCGACTTTCGGATCGCCACCGACACCCTCCTCTTACGATGCGGACATCAGCAGTGGGTGGAATATGCTCGGATTGCCTCTCACTGTTGACGATCCTTCTTATGGAACCCTGTTCCCGAACGCGATGGCCAACACGTTCTATGGATTTTCTGGCAGCTACCAATCCGCCACCGAATTTGAGGATGGAATCGGTTACTGGCTGCGTTTTAACTCCGCTGAGACCGTGACACTTACCGGCGTTCCAGTTACGTCGCTCACGATCGATTTGGACTCTGGATGGAACATGATTTCTGGCCCCTTCTGTGATGTGCCGTTGGGTAGTATCCAAGATACGGGCGATATTATTATAGCGAACACGCTGTATGAGTTTTCTGGCAGTTATCAAGCCGCGACAAGCGTGGAAAAGGGCAAGGGCTATTGGATTCGGGCGAGAGAGAGCGGTCAGATCGGTCTGGATTGCTCGTCGCCTACCGAGGCTATTTTTGGTCAGGACGCTCCCAATCCTGTGGATCAGATTTTGTCGTGGGCAGGCATGATTACATTTGAGGATCAAGCTGGTCAAACGCAAACGCTCTATCTAAGCGAGGAAG